>JAEWXF010000009.1 GCA_023396065.1 Methanobacteriota archaeon | reverse complement strand
TGTCCTTCTGCTCTTTTCCAAAATACCTCTTTTGGAGTCCTCATTCTGCCTGATTCCTCTTGTAAGCTTCTATGTGGCCTTATCTGATTGTACCAGTAAGTAAATTCCTCAAATGTCGTGTGGTCTGATCTGAATTTCTTGTAGGTCCCGAACCATCGTTCTACCTTGCCATTTGTCTGTGGGTGTTTTACTCGCGCAAGAATATGATTTATCTCATATTCTTTGCAGAATTGCTCAAATGCATGGTTTGCATTTCCCTTGGAGTCACGAGTATTTGCATAAAACTGCGTACCATGATCAGTGATTACTTCTCGAATGGGTGCAATGTGCTCATAGGTTTCATACGCTGTTTTTAGAAGCTGAATGGAAATTTCTTCTGTTGCTCTGGGAAATTCACCTCCCGCGAGAATCATTCTGCTTGCATCGTCTAGTACAACGCAGACCTGTTTGCGATTATATTTGCTTTGATACCAATCCATGTGTACGGCAGATAAACTCTCCTCACGCTCATAACGAATCCAGTCTGGTCGTCTAAATCCTTTTTTTGGTTCGTGAAATGTCATATTTTCCTCCAAAAGAACGCGATGAATCATGCGTTCTGGTATCGTAAGTCCGAGATTGAAACGGAAATACTTGTGCAAGGAACGGCTGCCAAGACCTAGACGTAATTTCGTATCAAGAATCATCTTACGGGTCTGTGCCGAGGGGATATTTGGTGGCCGCCCAATACGTTTTGGAGCAGGATACAAGCCAGTTTGGCGATAGGATTGTACAAGTTGATAGACACGTTCACAAGTGATCTGATACAGAGTGGCAACCTGGGAAACGGGGAAGTGCCAGTCGACCACCATGGTGACGATCTGAATGATCTCATCTTGATTCAAAACCACGCGTACAGGTTGGCGAGAGATACGTAATCTACTACTAAATAATTTCGTGGCTTCACATTTTTTCGTGAAATTCCGAGTTTTCTGTGTTTTCCGTGGTGAAAATCGAGTACATCTGAAAAATTCCGGAAAAGTATCAACAGACGAACGCAGCTCACAAGTTCTGCGGCCTTGCTTGCCTCCCATTTCCTGAGTATGAAACAATTATCTCTCTCCCGGGGGTAGCATAGAATACGTAATAGAGGGTTTTCATGTAAAAATGGGATTCCTGTTCCCCGCATTTTCATCGGGGAGCGTAATACGCGAGTCTCAGGAACATCCCCGTGCAGAACCTAAACATAACTGCACCCGGCACAGACCGCCCCCAAAAAAATCTCACACCATCCCAAACAGCTTCCCAACCAGTGAAAACACCCCGAACATATCCAGAGCAATCACCAGCATCAGAACAACAAACAGCCGGCGCAGCAGCCGGTCCGGAAACCGGCTGATATACCGCACACCGACAAGCGCCATCGGCACCGCCGTCACCACAAGAATCACCCACATCACCAGATCCACATACCCGACCAGAAAAAAACCATAGGACGACAGATCCGCACCAGCCGACACACCATTCAGCAGATACGACGCAATACCGCCCAGCGTAATAAACACAATCGCCGCAGCCGACGTAGCCACCGCCCGGCGCATCTGATACCTTCCCACAATACTCAGCAGCGGCACCACCACAGTCCCGCCGCCAACGCCAAGGAGACCAGAAAAAAATCCGGCCGTCCCGCCGATCGCCGCACCCTTCGGCACAGACAACCGTACCGTATCCCCCGACGGCAGAGCAGTCAGCATCCGGACAGCACCGATAACCAGCATCGCACCGAACAAAAAGGTCAGCACCGCAACCGGCAGCATCGTCGCAACCGTCCCGCCGACAAACCCGGTAACAATACCCGCAACACCAATAACCACCGCATCATGCCAGCAGACATTCCCCTTCCGGCTGTGTCCCAGCGCCCCGGACAACACCGTCGGAAACGCCACCGCAAGACTCGTCCCGAACGCCACCAGAATAGCCGTCTCCGGCGGCACACCCGACGCCCGCAGCACAAAAAACATCGCCGGTGCAAAAATAAACCCGCCGCCAACGCCCAGAATACCCGACAAAAAACCGGCAACAACACCGACAATCACCAGAAAAACCAAAAGAACCGGCTCCATCTCGGGCACCCTCAGGGAATAATCTCGCAGCCGTTATACCGCGTATGGGAAAACGCCGCAGAACTCAGCCGTCCGGACGCAATCTCCGCACGAATCCGGGGAAGCTCCGCAACCAGCGCCTCACGAAGCACCCGTACCGTATCACAGACCAGACAATAACGATCCTGCCACGGCCGGACAATATTCGAATACAGACACCTCCCCCCGCAGAACCCGTAGATATCACACGACGGACAGGGTTCACCCACCGCAATCTCCGGAAGATCCAGCGGATCCGCATCACGGATATGACCCACATAATAATCCGCCATCCCCACCATAATCGGACAGGGCGCAATCCAGCCGTTCGTCATAATACTATAATTCGAATACCCCGACCCGCAGCGAAGATGCGACACAGAACCGGAAAGCAGATCCTCCATCGTCGAAAGAAACGGATACCACTTCGGCACACAACCAAAAGCACAGATCCGGTCAACCCACTCACGAACAAGCCTGCGGACTCCCGCATTATACGTATCCTTCCACTCCGAAAACCTCCGGTGCGAATAATCCCCGGTAAAATCCGCATCCATCTGCCAGTGAATCGACGAAAAAAACCCTGACAGATGCGTCACCGCCGCAAAAATATCCGTATCCTCCGCAACCGTCATCCGGGCAATCAGCTCCCCGGAAAACCCGTTCTCCCGGATAATGCGGGCAGTCTTCAGCACAGTATCATAAATCCCCGCACCCCGGTGACCGTCCGTCAGCACCTGATCACCATCAATCGAAATAAGAATCGTCTCAAACCGGTTTGTATACACAGACGGCAAATCCAAAAGCCGTGTTCCGTTCGTCTGCAGCATAAACCGCCGCACCGGAGCATGATCCATAATCTCCATCACCAGATCAGCCCGCAGCAGCGGCTCACCACCGATAAACGTCAGAACACAATCAGGATCCTTTGCCAGAAACGCATACAGCTCCTCAAGAGGATACGAAATCGTCTCACCGATCGTCTCATCAATCATCCCGGGAGAACCGCCGCAGGGATCCTCCTCATCAAACATCTTCCCCCTGCAGTACGAACAGCAGAGATTACAATCATCGGTAACGATCAGATGAAAAAACATCATGCAACCCGCAGACCGTTCTCCTCAGCAATCGCAAGATACGTATCTGCAACATACTCAGCCTGCTTCCTCGTCATACCATACGTATTAAACTTCCAGACCTTCGTCGCACCCGGAATAATCCCGGTAATCCCCCTCTTCCCAAGCGCACTGGACAAAAAGAAACCCCGCTTCTTATGCGTCTGTGCCACAACATCAAACGAACCGCTCGTATCAACCCGGGTAAGCGTATGCTTCCGCGGATACTCAGACAAAATCTTCGTCCCCTCAATCGACCGGAGAGCATCCACAATCAGCCTGCTATTCGCCAGCTCCTCCTCAAACCGCTCCACCCGTGCCTTCACCGCAGGGAAAGACGCAAGCATACCGACAATCGGCGCCCCCATCAGGGAACAGCCGACAATACCCACCTCCTTAATCCCGAACTTCCGTCCCGTCAGATCACCCGTCATCTGCGTCGTACGGAACACCTCCTCAGCCCGCTCCTCCGTCGCCGCAAGAACCCCCGAAGGAGCAGGAGCCGCCATACTCTTATGGCCGGACCCTACCACAAAGTCCACACCCAGCTTCTTTCCGTTCACCGGCAGAACACCCACAGTATACACCCCGTTATACAAAACCGGAACATCATACTGGTGCGCAACCTTAACAATCCCCTCCACATCATGCATATTTCCAAACTGATAATCCACATGATCAATATAGAGAAGCTTTGGCGCTTTCCCGAACTCCCGGACAACATCCTCAATCCGCTCAGCCGCAGCCTCCGCAGTAATATGATTGTCGGCAGTTTTCGCAATCTCCCGGACAACACCCTGCTGAATCTCAACCGAAAGATACGACGTATAATGAGCAAGCGACCCGATCAGAACCGGATCACCCTTCTCCACATAGGTCCCCGCCACCTGCTGAAACGCCCGGCGGGCACCCGGAACCGTCCGTGCCTGAGCCATTCCCAGCCACTCGGCAAGCTCTGCATGAAACTCCTTCAACGGAGGCTTTTCAATATAATCCAGACGGAACGGTTTCCTGCAGTTATCGCAGACCGAATACCCGTCACCCCAGGCAATAATCGCCTTCATGGCCTCCGGAGTCAGGCGTCCGGCAACCTGAATCGGATCCAGATTAATAGCAGTCTCCTCAACCATCCGTGTATCAATATTTGCGGCACACTTCATAACAGCTCCTCCTCAAGAATTGCAAGCTGTTTCTGTACCGAAGCAAACGCTTTGGCAGCCAATGCTTTCTGAGCATCATCAAGCTCATGGGACGGCGCGGTTTCCCTGAGAAGGGCACGAACATCAGTTAACGAAAACAACGCAGTAAAAAGCGCTTCTGCGGCACGCTGCGACATAATGCTAGTATTATTAGTGCGAATCCAGAATAACATATCGGGTCGGACACCCGAACGAAAAAGAGGGAGTTATTCCATTTCTGCGAAGACCAGTTCATATATCCAGTCCTCGAGAACTTTACAGTGTTCAACATCACATTCCTCATCACATGCCACGCAGGGCACAATAGTGTCCCCGGCCATCAGCAGCAGAGGATCAATCCGGACCTCTTTATGAACAAGCTGTACCAGATAGGTGCGGCACCCGTCCTTACGACAGTCGGTACGGGTAATGAACCCGCCGTCCTCAAGTTTTTTGAGAATACGGGAACATGCACGGCTGTCCACCTCCAGTACCTTCCAGAGATCACTCTGTAAAATACCCTCAGGTTTGGCACGGATGATGGCAAGGGCCGCGATTTCCGATTCATTCAGTGCGGATTCGGTCATACGGTTAGTTGCTGATCGGAGAGATGCTCAGAATATTGTTTCCGCGGATGACAACCGTACCGAGATTACGACGAACAGCGTCGCAGACCTCGATAGATTCCTCCATGTGGAGGTTCAGGTACTCATCCACTGCAACAAGACGTCCCTCGAATTTGCGGCCCTCATCCTTGATTTCTACGGAAATCTTGGAGTCTACAAGGGAGTTGACCTTTTTTATGGGAAGGACAATACTGGATACCATATCAATATCATTCGCATGCCACACTAATTAAGATGCGGTTTCTACCCGGAAGCATCCTTCAGAAGATGATGGAAGCAACCGCAGGCAGGGCACGCAAATCCTCAATTGCCCCGGTAGGCAGAGTTCCGTCGATGATCAGGACAAGACGGGGATTTTCCACTATATACGGATCGGTAACGAAGATCTGACGGAGGGGGATATCATGAGCTGCGAGAACAGCCACTGCAGATGCCACCACATTTTTGTCTCCGGCATTCCGGGGAAAAATGGTGATGACCGACAGACCGAGATTTCTGGCAACCTCTGTCAAATCAGGAGTGACACGCATGTGAGAGAAAAATCCGAAAATGTCCGGCATTTCGCAGATTCTGCGAACGGTGATATCCACCACGCGACGGTCCACCCCGATTTTCCGTGCAAGGGCAGAGGCGGATATCTCCACATTGTTTACCATGATATGACCGGATGCAGTATCAACACCAAGACCGTTTTCCAGCAGAAACCTGACGACTTTCTGTTGTGCGGGAGAATCGGAAAATGACTCCAGTATTTTGTGCCACATTGTACGTTTTTGTCTTGTGATAACAGTATTTATACCATTGTGTCGGAACGACGGAAGGTCCAGTATGGGCGAATCTTCATAAATCAGTAGATTTATTAACCTGCTTGACCCACATGTATAGGTCGCACAGACAAAGTTGCGAGGGTAGCCAAGCCAGGTCAACGGCGCTAGCTTGAGGGGCTAGTCTAGTAGTAGTTCTTGGGTTCGAATCCCATCCCTCGCACTGTTTTTCAGAATGTTTTCTCAGAAAGCCGGAGGCATCCAAATTTATAAATAGATACAGGAACGAGTATCAATCATCATGTTCCAGAAATACGAGGCGAATCCGACAGGTCTCATATTTGGGGGAATATTTGCCCTGATACTCGCAGTATTCGGACTGCGGTCTTTTAATGCGTATATCATGACAGCCACCACAATCGAAGCAGGGGAAATGGTAATCGTAGTACTTGCAGACCTGATTGGACTGCTTGTCGCAGTACTCGGGATTGCCATGCTTGTTTCCGGAGTGCTTGGTCACCTTTCCTCGAAAAAGAAGCATGCCGGTGAAAAGGAACACTGAAATACCTGTAAAAAGAGTATTTCAAAAAATGGTCCCTTTTTTTAGAGAAGCGGCTCAGGAACAGCACCCATATCGCTTACCGGGAGCTTCATGTTTTTCACGAGAAGCGGCTGATTTGTTTCAAGAAGCCGTTCCATAACCAGCCGTTTTCCGGCCTGGGAAGTGGCAAACACCGGCACTCCCACACCGCCCTGAAGGAGAACACGGGAACCTGCAGCCTCGCGCACATATTTTGAGGCACAGGCAAAGATCAGATCACAGGCAGTTGTCAGCCGTTCCGCATCGGCGAGACTTGCAACTGAGGATGTGTGCACAGCAATGATCAGTGCATCCGGATATGCGTGCCGGATGGTTTCCGCAAGTTCATGCTGAAAACCGGCAATCGTAACCGCAACACGACACCATCCCCGCGCATGTGCCTGTGCAAGACCTGCCAGAGCATCCATCGACGCAGAAACCGGGTCAACCACAATACCTCCGGCTGCTTCGATGCGGGCAATGACCTCAGGATAGGGTGTGGTAGAAACAAGCCCTGACATTCTTCCCCCGATACCCTGAACAAGTTCAGGAGAACGGACGATGACCGTCCCGGCACCATCGGAGGCAATCACCGCTGCATCCAGCAGACCGGTCCGAAGACCGGTGGACATCAGTTCAGAGGCGCCGAACAGAACAAATGTTTCCGTATCCAGGACTTCTCGGGCACGGGTACACATCCCGAACCTCCGAATACGTGCCTCAATGTTTTCCGCAACAGCTTCGCTCGTAATCGGATCAACCGGATTGGCAAACCGTTTTGCCAGAGGGCAGGAGTGAATCCTCGGCTCACCGGTCTCAACAACTTTTCCCTGCCGGATAACGACTCTGGTCATTCCGACTGCTTCGATAACATGCTCATCCGTCAATTGTGTTCACCATTCCGATGAATAGATATGGTTATCAGGAAAATATAAAGTCCATTCATGGCAAAAGAACGGTACTGGGAACTGGATGCAGCACGCGGTACTGCCATTCTGCTGATGATCGGATACCATGTACTGTTTCAGCTGAGTCTTTTCCGGACCGGACTGGTTCCCTGGTTTGATCCGTATACAATGACCGGAGCGCCGATTGCTGCACTTTTTGTAACGATTGCCGGGATATCCCTGGTACTGCAGACCGGAAAAGAAAAAAATACGCTTGCTGCATCCAGAAAACTCTTTGTCCGGGGGGTGTATATTCTGTGTTTTGCCCTGCTGATCACGGCGGTGTCCTGGCTGCTGTTCCCCCAGCAGATAATTGTGTTTGGAATTCTGCATCTGATCGGCACTGCAACGATTCTTTCGATTCCGTTTGCGGTTCTGCAGATGAAACCGTTCATTCCCTTCGGATTCGGGCTTATCTGTATTCTTATCTCCCCTTTACTTGCATACATCCGGGGTCCGGCACTCCTCATACCGTTCGGTATTCGTCCGGTCGGTTTTGCGACACTGGACTACGAACCGCTGATCCCCTGGTTCGGCGTGATGCTGGTAGGCCTTGCCGTCGGGATGTTCCTCTATCGTGGCGGTGTCCGGTCCCCCCTGCTGAAACGACTGCCGCCGATGCCGAAGACTCTCTCTCCGCTCTGTTTTCTGGGGCGTCATTCCCTCGCGGTATATCTGATTCATCAGCCGGTTATTTTTGCCGTACTCTGGCTCACCGGTCTTGCGGTTCTCTAGACAGGTCTGCGAAGATGCAAACCTATTTATGAATCAGCGATAGAACTCTCTGTACTATGACGGCAGGTTTTTTTGACCGATTTACCGCGAAGAAACCGTGGATTGTGGAAAGTGTTCCCCCACCGGTTACCGGACACGGGGCGGGAATGAGTGTCCCCGAATACAAATCAAAGCCGTATTTCATCGTTGCCTCGGTAGAAATGGGAAATACGACGACCAAATGCATTCTCACCGGAACGGATCTGGAAGAGGGACGATCCTATGTGATCAATAAGACAGTTTCGATGAGCCGGGACGTCCGCCCGCCAAAATCCGGTGAGACGGTGTTCGGTACAACACTGGACGGAACCGAACTGACCAGGGAGTCGGTGACGGAACTGGTTCGTGATACACTGATACAGTGTCATCGTGATGCAGACTTAAGCATTAAAACCGATCTTGACTTTGTGGTCCGCAGCACTGGTGTGGTGGCTGCTATGGACTCACCCGATCAGGTGGGAGACTTTATTGTGGCGCTGGCAAATGGTTGTCTGGATGCGGGTGTTCCGCCAAAGAAGATGACTCCACCGATGGGAAAAGACAATCTTCCGCCAAAACTTCGTGCGTTCAGCTTCGCGGATCGTCTGGTTTTCACCGGAGCAGTTGCCGGTGTGACCCCGCCGGCAGGAGCGTCCGGTGTGGAGATGGTGGCAAATGAGATGGAAGGTGAGCTTGCGATGGCCGGTATCAAAGAGGGGGCAAAGTGGACCGGTGTGGATTTCCGCAATCCCTGTATCTCCATGGACTTTGGTACAACACTGGACGGCAGAATTACCAGTGATGTGGATCCGAATGCGGAAAACCCGTTTGCAAAAACCATCGGTAACTTCTGCGGTCTTGCCGGCGCAATCCCGGACGCGATCATCCGCGGAACCGGTCTTGTGGATAAAAAGAAGGGAACGGCTCTGGATCTCTTTGGGGAAACCTGCAAACCTGCGGCAAACCGTGCAACCAAAAAGGCGATACCGTATGTGGAACGTGCCCTTACCCTGCTCGATATTACCGAGGTGCCGGCGGACCGCAAGCATTTCGGCAAGGTCCCGGTCTGTGCAGACGTTGCGAAAGCATCCGGTATTTATCTGCTGGGTGTGGATGTAGGCCGTGACGGCGATAAAATTCCGGAACTTGAGGCGCTCGGCGCGGAACTTGCGAAGAACGAAGGCAAAGATGTTATCCGTGAGGTCATTGACCGTCTGTGTGCGGCGGTATCACTCAAAATCATTGATCTGTGTATGGAGAGAAATCTTCTCCCGCCAAACAGTTCGATCGGCTTTACCGGTCGTGCAATTATCTCGGGAAACAAACCCCAGTATATTCTGGAAGGTGTTACCGAACGCAAACTCTATGATGATCCGGTAAACCATCTGGTGTTTGTGGACGACGGGCTTGCCCGCGGTGCGGCACTGATGGGCAGATGCATGAATAGTCTTGGTCATCCGAAGTGTCCGATCGGTGGTGTTCGCGGCGGAAAATGTATTATGGCAAAACGCCAGAAAATAGGGAGGTAAATGATGACGGACGCAGAAGAAGTGGATCTGGTGATCCCGCCGGGAACTCCCCGGTCTATTATCCGAGATATCGCACTCCAGTTTGATGTGGAGATGGTACGTGTAACGAGACCGCTGAGCTATGCAAATATGGTCAATGATGAACGGGAGCTGATTGCATTTCGTGGAAAAAAGGACGAGATTGCAAAAGTTGAGGAGTATCTCCTCGCAAAACTCCAGGAGTTCATCAACAGCTAATCTTTTTTTATTCGGAACAGTATTCTCCGCTGTTGAGGGGGTGACAAATTCCGGTTTGCTGAGGAGCCGCTTCGCGGCTCACTCGGCAAACACGACCGGTGAAGAGGGACCTCTTCTCTCAACCCGGCCGTCTGCATATTTGGCAAACCTGAACTCTTCGGGACCATGCACGGGATCGGGAACAGACCAGGGCCAGCCACCGAATCCGGTTTTTCGATAGTCCTGAAACGCCTCCTGAATTTCCCGTTCGGTGTTCATCACAAACGGCCCGTACTGAACAACCGGCTCGGTGATCGGTTCTCCTTCAAGAAGCAGAAGAGAACACTCCATTTCCCCGGAATGAATACGAATTTCGGCATCGCCGGACAGCTGAACACGACTGCCGGAGGAAACCGGAATGCCGGAAACCGTGATTTCGTCTCCGTGATAGAAGTAGAGATTCCGTGAGAGGGATGCAGAGACGCCCGGCAGAAGAATATCTGCATCAGCTTCCATGCGGATGAGGAGAATTCTTACATGATTCTGCGGGTCTGCGGCCCATGATGCCGGGGAGGGGGAGGGGACCTGGATCTGTTGATAGGAACCGGTTATCACCCGGACAATGCTTTTTCTGCCGTTTTCTGCGATGACGACAACCTCAGGAATATCCTCGGCCCAAAACATGTGATATCGGGGTACAGTGAACTTGTCTTTTTTCGGGAGATTCAGCCAGATCTGAAATAATTCGAGAGGGTTATCCCGGTCCTGATGAATCAGAGGGAACATCTCTGCATGCTGACAACCGCTCCCGGCGGTCATCCACTGAACATCACCGTTCCCGTACCTGCCGGCTGCACCAAGCGAGTCGGAATGATCAACATAGCCGTGAAGGGTAACCGTTACGGTCTCAAAGCCGCGATGCGGATGTTCGGGAAAACCGGGAACACGCTGCCCGTGATACATACGAAACCCGTTGCGGACGATGAAATCATTCCCGAGATTTCTGTCGGAAAGGGAAACGGCAGGACCAAGATCAGGAGCACCCCTCGGATAGACATCATTGTGATGGGTGCAGAACAGAAACGGATTTTCCGTGGGAAACGGAAAGCCGAGTTTTTCAATACTACGTACGGGAGACATAAGAGTTCCAGGGATATTCTTTGTCCGGTCCGCATAAATATCCGTGGAATGTACGAAAAATCAGTGTCCGTCAAAAAACGGGCAGCGTTCCCTGAGGCATTCACGGTTTCCGGCAGAGAACGTACAACAGACTCGATCCGGCAGCTCCAGCGAAATCCCGAGATGTTCGGAGACATAGGGAACTGCGGTACGGATGGCAAGAAACGTATCCCGTTTACAACAGCGGGGACCACCGAGACTTCCGATAGCAGTGAGACAGGCAGCTGTCAGGAGATTGGCTTCTCCCCATGAATTCGTACTCAGCGGATTGGTCTTTGTCACAATCGAGTAGAAGATACCGGCACTCACGGCAGCACCGCAGGCTCCGGCAAATCCGCAAAATCCCCCGGGAACCATGGAACCGCGACGAATCATTTCCGCGAGAGAACCGGGGAGGTAAAGCGTTCCTCCGGCATTTTTGTATGCAGCCAGAAGTGCCGCACCCGTGAGAATGTGATGTTCCGGTCCATGCATATGAACCGACGGGCAGTTCATCATCGCTGTAGCGATCTCCACAGGGTCTTTGGAGATCATGGTCATACCAGCATGCCGGATGACCGCAACGGCAGGTGCTGCGTGACACTCATCACAGACGAAATGACCGTTTTCACAGGCTGCAGTACTGGAAAATGTTCTGCCGCAGATGGCGCAGGTCATCTCTTCCGCCGTATCTTGATACCGGAGAGGAGCACCGCAAATAAGGCAGGCTGTAGTGTTTGTCGTCATGAGTATCTCCTACTGTTTCAATGACTCACTCATTTCGTTTCATGCAATAATAGTCTGTTCCCAAAACTCCGCGATATCAGAGAGAAGTAATCTGCAGAAGACAACCCGTGACCACCGCCGCGACAAAGATCATCAGCACAAATATGGCAACAAACCTCTTCTCAAAAATTGCAGAAAGCATCGTGATTTCCGGAATACTCATACCTGCCCCGCCGATGAGAAGGGCGGCAACAGTTCCCATCCCCATTCCCTTTTCCAGAAGTACTGCGGCGATCGGGAGAATGGTCTCCGCACGGATGTAAAGCGGAATACCGATAAGGGCTGCAAGGGGAATTGCAAAGAGATTATCCGGTCCTGCAACCTCCAATACCCAGTCGGCAGGAAGAAACCCATAGATGAACGCACCGATCGCAGCACCAAGCAGCAGATAGGGAACCATCTGACGGAATATTGAAAGAGCGAAATGGACAACCTGCTGACGTTTTGTACCGGACTGCGTAATCTCTCCATCAACCGCCACTGCTTTGACATACTTTTGGCAGCCGGTTCGTTCCAGACCAAGACCAATACCGACGGCAAAGACAAACATCAGCGCTGCATAGATAATCGTAACCGCAGGACCGAAGATAACCAGCATCATAGCAAGAATTACCGGATTCAGCAGCGGTGAGGCAAAGAGAAAGGACATGGCACTGGAAAACGCCACACCGGATCTTAGAAATCCGAGTGTTATCGGAATAGTGGAACAGGAACAGAACGGGGTGAGTGCTCCAAAAACTGCCCCCAGAACACTACCGCCAACCGATCCGGTTTTTCCAAGAATCTTCTGCATCCGTTCCTTGGGAACATAGACATTCAGGATCCCGACCAGCAGACTGACAATGATAAAGAGGAGGAGGAGCTCAGCCGTAATAACCAGAAAATACTCTCCGGCAGACAGCAGTGTGTTCGTAAGAGTCATTCAGATTTCTCGTTCTCTTCGTCCTGTTTTTCCGGAACAATCTTGACACCGCAGCAGCAGCAGTCACTGCCGCCCAGCGCTTTTTTCAGTTTTCCGAACAGTCCGGTTTTTTCGTGTGTATCACTCATGATTTCTCCTCCGTTGTTTTGTATCCGCATGTCTCTGCCGCACGGCAGTTTTTCAATCGTTTCTGATCCTCCGCATACACGGAGTGCTCCGCAAACACGCGGGAAAGATACCTCCGCAGCTCCTCGGGAAAACTGTCACTGATTTTGTAATAGGTCCACTGGGCCTGTTTCCGCCCGGAAAGGACGCCCGCATTTTTCAGAATGGTCAGATGCCGTGAGGCATTCGACTGGGAAAGGTCAAGGCAGTCGATGATCTCGCAGACACAAAGTTCACGCTGCATCAGAAGGGACACCATCCGAAGACGGATTGTATCGCCCAGAGCCTTGAGAACCTGTTCCGGGATCATAGTCTGCCCCCGGTACACCCGCACCCCTGAATACAGCAGCACCCCTCCGATTTTGGTTCAATGAGCTGCCGGGGAATATTGAGAATCTGCCGAATCTCCTCATTCGCCGGATACCGCCCGGTGATCATCACAAAACCGTTTACGGTGGTAACCGGCAGGGCAGTTTCCCCCTGCTGTGCGAGAATCCGGGAGACCGAAGCATTTGCGGAAAATGCATCCGGAGGATTCCGGGAACGGTGGCACTCAATGAGGATACCATGCTCCTTCAGTCGTTCAACAATGGTGAAAAACCGCTCGCAATCAGGATTCCCAGAAAATCCGTCGTGATCAAAGATTTCCATTTTTGTCATATATCATTATATGCAAATATTTGCATATATAGATTTTTAAAGAGAATGACTCGGTTGTCTGCCCCCGAAAAATCAGAAGGTATATATCGGTTTCCCTGCGAAAACAGTGTAGCGAGCTACACAAAATGCAGAACGATATCGGCATCCTGATAAAACATCTGAACGAGCAGATTGAAAAGGAGGCAAATCAGCTTCTGAAACAGCACGGTCTCACCATTGCACAAATGCGTATAATCGAACACCTGTATCTGCATCAGGAAAAGCCGGTCACGCAAAAGGAACTGGAAACCTGTCTCTCCATCGCGCACCCCACAACGGTCGGAACCTTACGACGGCTTGAAGACAAAGGAATGATAACAACCTGCCTCATCAGAGAGGGAAAGATGAGCAAAACTGTTTGCCTGACAAAAATGGGAGAGGAAGCATATGTTTCCGGGAAAGTGACCGCATCAGAAATTGAATCAAAAATGCAGCGTGTTCTGACCGAGGAGGAACGGAAAAATCTTCCCGACATACTCATCCGATTGAGAAAAAGTCTTGCAGAGGGGGAGAAATGATATCTCAGAAGTATCTCACGCGTCCGTTGATGATCATATTCATCATCCTCATCAGTGTCCTTGCACCGTTTTCCACCGACATGTACCTGTCCAGCCTGCCGGAGATGATAACCGATTTCGGGACAAACGAGGCTGTTCTCAATATATCTCTGTACGGATTTTTTGCGGCGCTTGCCGTCAGTATCCTGATTCTGGGACCATTCAGCGAAAAGTACGGCAGAAAACCGGTATTAGTCTGCAGTCTTGCACTCTATATTGTCATGAGTTTTCTCTGCAGCTTTATGGACAACATCTGGATGTTTATTCTCGTGCGGATGCTGGAAGCAATAGGTGCAGGAGGAGCACTGGTCGTAACTACTGCAGTTATCAAGGACAGTTTCACCGGAAAGATTCAGGCAACGGTGCTGACCGTAACATCTGCCATCGGTATTATCGGCCCCATGGCGGCACCGGTTCTCGGAGCGTTTCTTGCTGAATCCACCGGCTGGCAGTCCACCTTCTGGTTCACCAGCATCCTTGGTGCGGTATGCCTGTTCTTTGCGTTTGCCTTCACCGAAAGTCTGCCGCAGGAAAAACGCTATACCGGAACGGTGGCCGGTTCATTATCCCGCCTCGGTGCGGTAGCAAAAAATCACAGCTTCATGCTGTTCCTCGGGGTAATCAGCATGTTTACCCTCCCCTACATGGCGTTCCTCTCCGTCTCATCCTACATCTATCAGGACTACTTCAGCCTGAGCGGGACAACATACAGTCTCACTCTTGCGATGAATGTATTTCTGGGACTTATCGGAATGCTTCTTCTCCAGAGAGTTACCAGATACGTCGGGAATCGCAGAATGATTCTGCCGTTTCTCCTGACAGGACTGATCAGCGGTATCCTGATGATACTCTTTGCTCATCTAGATCCAATCCTGTGCCTGTTGTGCTTCATCCCGTGCGCCGCAGTCAACTTTACCCTGCGGCCGTTCGGATTCAGCATCCTTCTCAATCAGAAGGATGGAGACGGCGGAGCGGAGTCATCGTTCCTGAACGCGGCGGTTTTTGTTGTCGGTACAATTGGTATGATCATGGGGACACTGCCCTGGCCGGACTTTATCGTCGGCCTGTCGATGTGCATCCTGATCGCAGCGGCCGGCTATGCTGTGTTATGGGGTATTCTGGTACATCGGGGAGTCAGACTGAAAGGCCTGGAAACCTGAACAGAAAAAAACGGGATCTCTCATCCCTGATATTTTTTGAGGATATACCCCAAGAGGAATCACAATCGTAAAAATAAAATACAAAAATGTAAAGCCTCAGGCGAGAGTTGAACTCGCGGCCTCGTCCTTACCAAGGACGCGCTATACCACTAAGCCACTGAGGCGCTTGTGTGATAACAAAGTAGGTAGTTGGGAAATTTAAATATTATGAATTGAATCCGCAGGAATTACCGTTATTCCGGATACGACAGAGACACCCCGAACGATGGAATCTGCCATTTAAACCAAGATACCATCGATCTGAACGAAATGAAGGCAACATGAAGAGATATTGCAGTTACGGATACGCCTGTGTTCCGGATGCGCCGTCCCGATGCGAAAAAATCACGGGATATTTCGCGCATCAGACAAGCTGCCGGATGCGGGAAGCCGCAAGATATGCGGTTGAAAAACAGGCCTGCAGATTATACCCTCCGCAGTCCCCGTCGACATCCAGAATCTCGCCGATAAAAAACAGTCCGGGAGAGATCTTTGACTCGCAGGTCTTCTTATTGATCTGTTCCAGCGCCACACCGCCTGCGGTCGCCATCGCCGTTTTGAAGTCGCCCACATGATCAATCAGTACCGGATATGCAGTAAGATTTGCAACAAGCCGGCTGCGCATACCTGCCGTCAGCTGCGAGCCGGTTGTCCCCTCGGGAATTCCGGATGCCGGAACCAGCGTCCTGACAAGCCGGTCGGGACACACACTGCCGTCAAGCAGATTTTGTACCTGTTTCGTTCCGGACGCCGCACACGCATCACGGATCAGTTTGTCCAGATCTGCAGATGAGTACGGAGAAAAGGATACCTTCAGCAGATCCCCGGCACGCATCCACCGGGATGCATCCAGAATCACCGGACCTGAGTAACCAAACCGGGTGATCAGCAGATCCCCGGCGCGGTCCAGAAGTTTCTTTCCGCATCTCCACAGAGACACGGAAGCATCGGGAATCGTAATGCCGGAAAGCTCCGCAAGACGGTGATCTGCTGCATAGACCGGAGCCAACGACGGTGACGGCGCTGAAACCTCATGACCAAGCATCCCGGCAAACTGGAAACCGTCACCGGTCGACCCGGTCTGAGGATAGGACATCCCGCCGGTTGCCACAACCAGTACCGGAGCCGAAAAAGTTCCCTGGACCGTTTCCACCAGATACCGGTCGTTCTCCCGGGACACAGATTCAGCCGGTGTCTGACACAGAATCTCCACCCCTGCCGCATCGCAGGCATCAAGCAGTACATCCAGAATATCATCCGCAGAAAGCGATGCAGGAAAAATCTTCCCGGGCTCCTTCTCCACAAGATCTACACCATGTGATGCAAAAAAATCCCGGACAGCCATATTGGAACAGGCCATCAGCGCCGGCCGCAAAAACATTCCATGATCCCCGTAATGCGAAACAAAACTCTTCACATCCCCGGCATGCGTCACATTACACTGACCGGACCCTGCGATCAGCAGTTTTCGTCCCGGAAGAATCATCTTTTCCAGAACCAGAACCCGTACAGGCGCCAGATGAGCCGCACAGAAAAGACCCGCCGGACCCGCCCCGAGAATAATACAGTCATACTCGCCCCGCAGCATGAGAATATATTCTCCCGCAATCCTTATCTCATCTTCCCTCCAATATCAAAGGAGCACTTGATAGTGCTGACTGAAGTAAGTCCGACGTGTCTGTCTTCATGACACTGCCGCAAGGCTTTGGGATTACGACGAGTCAGTTCAGGCAACTTAACTGCTCTTTTCGTGACTTACGGCTATTTCCACTGATTCCGCAGTGGAAAAAGTTATTTCGCCGGGTACGGCGGCGAAACAGTCGTTTCGGAGGTGAAAACAATGGCACGCATACATGCAAGAAGAAGAGGAATCGCCTCCTCGGTCAGACCATTCCGCCAGGAAGTTCCTGAGTGGTCCAACACCGACGTACAGGAAATTGAGAAGAAGATCATCGAACTGCGCAAAGCAGGTCTTACCTGTGCCCAGATCGGCCTTGTTCTCAGAGACAAATATGGTGTTCCGAATGTAAAACTCGTCACCGGCAAGAGAGTCAATGCAATCGTTCGTGAAAACGACCTTGACACTGACATCCCCGAAGACCTGCGTAACCTGATGCACAAAGCACTCGGTATGCGCAAGCACCTTGACGAGAACAAGAAAGATCTCCACAACAAGCGTCAGCTGCAGCTGACCGAGTCCAAAGTCCGCAGACTGGTAAAATACTACGTCGGCACCGGACGCCTCCCGGCAGGCTGGACCTACAAGCCGGAGACTGCAGAGATTCTCCTGTCCAGATAAGATTCCCCGCGCCCATGTCACTGGAAACCGCTGCCGACAATCTGGCAAACCGCCTGCGTTCAATGGAGTACGTGGAAATGTACTCGCACTACGATGCAGACGGCATTGCAGCGGCAGCGATTCTGTCGATTGCATTATCACGGGCAAACATTGCCTTTAAACTCCGGATTCTTCCGGGAATTCATGCAGACGATGTGGAAAATCCTGAGATTTCCCTCCTGTGTGACTTTGGCGCATCGTGTACCGATCTTCCGGACAACACGATGATCATCGATCATCACGTGCCCTACAATACATCACCCTATCACGTCAATCCGCGGCTCGAAGGAGAGGACGGGGAAACCGGACTCTCCGCGGCCGGTTGTGCATTCATCGTGGCAAACGCCCTTGGTGACAACCGTGATCTGGCAGGTCTTGTAATGCTCGGCATCATTGGTGATTCCCAGGCCCTCACCGGGCGGAACGCGGCAATCATCGGCGATGCTGTGGAAAACAACCTGATCAATCCGGGTCACGGAACGCTTCTTGCCGGCAGGACGGCAAGGGAGCAGATTGCCGCAGCCCTGCATCCGTATCTTCCGGGTCTTTCCGGAAATGATACTGCAGCGGCAGAAATTGAGACGGCATGCACCGGAAAAATTTCGGATGAGGCATACACAACCAGTATGCTCTCACGAATCATCGCAGAAACGGACGCCCCGTATGAAGCCCTGCTCAAACTGTATGGAGAGTCCTGGCATCTGGAACGTGAAGTAATTCACGATGCCCATGCCTTTACTGCGGTGACGGATGCCTGCGGCAAATCAGGGAAATGTGATGTTGCCTATGCTCTCTGCTGCGGCGATGTATCCTATCTTGAAGAAGCATGGGATACGGCGGTTGCCTATCGCCGGGAAGTCATCGCCGCAGTCAGATCTGCCGAACAGATCCGGGATAAACCCCCGGTCTGGCGGGTGAACGACATGAAAGCTGTCAGCGATGCAGCAGATATCCTCCTTGAGTCTGCGGACGGTCCGATCTTTGTGATCGGACGTCGGGATGACTCGCTCTGGATATCGGCGCGTGCTCCGGGAAACTCCGCGACAGATCTCGAGACTGTCATGCGGTCCGCAGCAGATGCATGCGGCGGAACCGGCGGAGGACACCGTACCCGTGCGGGCGGTGAAATTCCTGCAGACCGCGAGACAGAGTTCCTCAAAACACTGGAGACAGCTGTATGCGCATAACCGGTGAAATGAGAACTGTTCATCCGGGTGCAGATCACATCGCGGCGTCACTTTCCCCGGACAACGGCGGATTTATGACGGTCAGCGTCAGGGACGGATGTGTTGTTGCAAAAATTGAGGGTGAGTCCCTCAGGTCGGTAATTGCGACAGTGGATGATTATCTGATGAATCTCTCGATATCCGAGCGGTTGTGTTAGAATCGTTTCAAAACGGAAAAATACCAGATCCAATTTCAAGAAGTAAGGTTGATACCATGGCAAGAAAAAAGCAGAGTGGTGGACGCAAAGTTGAGGGATGGAAGGCAAAGGGCTGGTTCAAGGTCTATGCCCCTGAGTTCCTCGGCAAGCAGTTTATCGGGGAGATTGTCTCCTCCGACGTGGCAAACATGCCGGGTCGTGTAATGTCGATTAGTCTTGGCGAGTTAATCCAGGACTACTCCAAACAGAATGTAAAGATGTCTTTCAAGATCGTCAATGTTGCCGGAGATGCAGCCTACACGCAGTTCCACGGCCACGAGATGACAAAAGACTTCATCCGTGCAATGGTCAAGCGACGGGCATCCCGTATTGATAGCACGATTACTGTTCTGCCGCTGGGCAGCGCACGCGAACTGCAGCTGACGATCACTGCATTCACCATTAACCATGCAAGACTTTCCCAGATTCACGAGATTCGTGCAATGATGGTCAAGGTCGTGCAGGAGTTCGCAAAGGAAGCAGACTTTGAAACCTTCACGTCCGCAATGGTAAAGGGTGACCTTTCCAAGAAGATGTTCGAGGCATGCAAGCCGCTCTTCCCGATCCGCAGAGTCGAAGTTATCAAGTCCGAATCGGTCAGCTCTGCAGCAGATCGTGCAGCAGCTCTCGTCCGTTAATACTACGGACGAAATCTTTTTTTTGAGAAATCAGTAGTTTTGTTTTTCCGGAATCACGCCGCGGACACCGCCGCGTGGAAACGGCGTATCTCCCGCATACCGGGGAATCAGATGGAGATGGACATGGGGAATCGTCTGACCCGCAGCCACACCGCAGTTGATACCGATGTTGTATCCGTCAGGATGATATGTGATGTCCAGATGAGATTTTCCGGCTCTGACCAGCGCCAGCATGGCTTCCTGTTCCTCTGCCGTCAGATCAAACCATGAGGTCGTATGCCTGCGGGAAATAATCAGCAGATGCCCGGGAGATACCGGAAACGCATCATACCGGGCATACCAGAAGGCATTTTCCAGAACCGGCGTGCCCGGACTGCAGAACGGACAGGAGAATGACATAAAAAAGGGATTACTCCTGAATTGATTCTTTTTTACCGGTCAGTTTTGCCCAGATCTTTTGCAGATCCTCGTAATAGACCTCTGCAATGGAACGCAGGGTTTCCACCATTGCCGGATTCAGCTTAAACAGTGCATAGGCAAGAACCAGGAGAACAACGATAGCAAGCAGTTCGCAGACCACATTGTGCGCCCAGAAGAAACTGGCATATCCGTACATATCAGGACCCGGGAACCATTCCTGGAACCAAGGGTACCACTGCTGCGTATAGGCCGTAACCACATAGGTGTTCCTGAAGATATTCACCACAAAGATCGGAACCGTCACCAGCAAAAACATCCCGATTTTTCGTTTCCATGACATGGGAATAATCGCCACCACACCAAGCAGAATTGCGATAGCCTGAATTCCGGTACAGCCAAGAATTACTTCTACCCGGAAACCGATATCAGAACCCGGGACAACACCTCCCATGAAAACGTTCCAGTCATACATGGTAAACTCTGTCCCGATCGCCGTGAGAACAACTTTGACCAGATCTACAACAATGCCGATAAGCCAGTTTCCCAGAGCCGGGATGAATGCAAACGGTGCATAGATCAGATAGGCAATTGAAGCTGCATACGTCAGCCGCCGCACATAATAATCATCGGCAAGCAGCCGCTTTACGGTAATATACACACAAGGGAGAACCGCTATGGATATCAGCGGATACATGAAGTTCCCTTCCTCAATGAAATCAGGATACATTAGGAAAAGGATTGCTTCCATTGCAACCCACCCGACAATTGCAGTATACTTCTGATGTTTTCCCGGAATCAGAAACAGCAGGAACGCAACACAGGAGAGGATGACAACATATTCTATGAGAACTTCCAGCATGAGTGACACAATGGTATGCCCTGCGGGTTCAATAGTGTTTTGTTCCGGGAAGATTCGGGCCTGCCGGGATGAGATTATATGCTTTGGAAACCAATGTTTAACTCTATGATGTTCTGTCCGAAATGTGGGAAGTTAATGAAGTCGAAAGACGGCAGTCTCTGCTGTTCCAAATGCGGGTACACCGAAGCAATCTCGGAAAGTGATAAGGAACAGATGAAGAAAGTTGCCTACATGCAGGAGAATGACATTCTGATCGTCGACGACGATATGGATATCGAGACAAAACCCACATGTGCGGTCAAATGCCCGAACTGCGGTCATGGTATTGCCGAGTGGTGGCTTCGCCAGCTCAGGAGTGCTGATGAATCCGAGGTCAGATTCTTCCGCTGTACCAAATGTAAGCACACCTGGCGTGAATACGACTGAAAATATATACAATAGGATATATTGTCGGAACGTCCCGACCACTTTTTTCTTTAAGGAACCGACCATTTATATACTAACTTGGGTAATGTTATACATATGTCAGGCCTGCCCGAAGATTCTTTGAAAATAGAGAATGTGGTTGCATCCACAAAGGTGAATGACAAACTGGATCTTCTCGTCCTCGCAGCACAGATCCCCGGTGCAGAATATAATAAACAACGGTTTCCGGGAGTTGTTCTCCGGATGGAGAACCCAAAAATTGCGGCGTTGGTTTTCGGATCGGGAAAGGTTGTACTGACCGGTGCAAAAAGTATCGACAGTTTAAACAAAGGTCTGGAATACCTCATCAAACTCCTAAGCGACATGGATATTGAGATTGTTGACAATCCCACATACAGCATTCAGAATATTGTCACCTCCGCAGATCTCGGTTCCCGTATTAACCTGAATAAAATTGCGATGAGCTTCAATCTGGACCGGATCGAATATGAACCGGAACAGTTTCCCGGACTGGTATACCGTCTGGACGATCCAAAGGTAGTTGTTCTCCTGTTCGGCTCCGGAAAACTGATTATCACCGGGGGAAAAGTCCCGGAGGATGCAAAACGGGCAGTTCAGAAAATCTACAAAGATCTCTCAGATCTGAAAATGCTGTGATTTTTTTTGTACCTGGAAAAGCCGAACCATCGGCTTTTCCATAGTATTTTTTCAAGAGAGGGGAATCTGAAAAAAAGGTTTTTTAGTGCATGCCGGACTCTGTGATTTTTGCAATCAGGGCATCCATCTGAATATCGGCGTCTGCGCCTTCACTCAGACGGAAATCAGTCTCACCCAGAACATCAATCAGTGCCACCTTTTGCCTGCGGTCCATATCACGTACTGAAATCGTCCGATACAACTGGTTGATCAGCTCATTCGGGGCAATTCCCCGGTCATACATCAGAGTATGCAGCATCTGGACCGCAGCCTCAAAGTCACCTGCAAACGCATCGGAAACAAGAACTTCAATCTCCTCGGGTTTCGCATTGGACGTAATGGCATAGACATTCTCCGCAGTAACGGTCCGGGAAACGATCGCCGCCCCCTGCAACGCATTGATCGCTTTGCGCATATCTCCCTGAGAAATATAGATGAGCGCAAGGTAGCCGTCCTCCTCAATGGTTATGCCTTCATTAGCTGCAATACGTGCCATCTCTGCAGTAATCGCCTGATCACTCAGAGGACGGAACCGGTAAATTGCACACCGGCTCTGAATCGGATCAATGATCTTTGACGAGTAGTTACAGGAAAGGATAAACCGGCAGGTTTCCGCATAATTTTCCATTGTCCGGCGAAGGGCGGCCTGGGCATCCTGCGTCAGAGCATCCGCCTCGTCCAGAAACAGAATCTTAAACGTCGCATCCCCGAGAGGGGAAGTCCGGGCGAACTGTTTGATCTGATTGCGGACAACGTCAATACCCCGCTCGTCGGATGCGTTCAGTTCACGGAAGTTCATACTCCACGTATCACCGAACATCTCACGGGCCAGCGCAACCGCACAGGTGGTCTTGCCGACACCGGCCGACCCGGTAAACAGCAGATGCGGCAGTGCTTTGGTTCTGACATAGGACCGCAGCCTCTCCACAATCTCCTCCTGCCCGGCAACCTCAGAGAGATTACGGGGACGATACTTTTCGATCCAGATTCCGGGTGACTCCTGCGGCACGGAGTTCGGCGCTCCGGCACCCGCAGCCGGCGTATACTCATCCATAATACCTATCTGTAGGTTTCCAAAAGGAATAACGGTAATGGATATGAGAAATGTCTACCTGAGAACGGCGATGAGATCATCTGTTCTCAGTCGAACACAGCAATGAGATCGCCTTTCTTTGCGCCGACATGCCGTGCAACCGGTTCACATTTTACCGTCATCAGATACGCAACCGGCAGCACATTCTCGTACTCGGTCAGACTCTCATAGTTTGCAAGACCTTTCGCAATAACCAGTGTTGCATCTTCAAGGGCCGAGGCCACTTCCGGTGGATACAGTTCGGGATGCAGCCCCAGCTGAGCGCCGCCGCCCGCATGATACACCGCATCCACAGAGTCATGCAGACGAAGATCACGGGCTTCGGCCATCGTCACATCGTTGAGCATCGGCTTATCCTTCACAACCATCGTTACATGACTCCCCGCACGCCGCAGTGCCGCACACAGCAGCTGATCAAAAATAACTTCCCCGCAGTTGTCGGTGAAGTAGACCACGCGCCCGGAACAGGCGAGTATCTGCTCGGTATCGTCCAGTGCAAGACCGCGAGCAAACATATCCCGGAAGTATCCGGTGAAGTCCTGCGCAATCTCATGCCCGGCAACGCCGTAATCCATCGCATTCCCAATGACGGCCGCCACAATATAATCATGGACCGTAGAAAGCATCGGCAGCACCGCTGCGGCAACACCGGCCGCCACCGCGTTATCTCTTTGTTTCAGATCCGCATACGGATCATCCGAACCGATAATCTCATAGCACCGGCGGTGAACCGCCCCGGCAATCACCGAAGCGCCAATAGGTTCGGTCACCCGGGAATCATACAGCCGGGTACACTCATCCAGCGCCGTGCGAACCGTCTCCTCATCCGAAGCCGCATGCCGCGCCTCCGCAACAACTCTTGAGAGCAGGCAGTCCCTACATTCCGGTGCAAGTTTCATACTTCAGACAACTCCTGACAACGAACGAAAATCATGAAAATAGTGGGGCCGCCGCGATTTGAACGCGAGTCAGAAGACCCCCAGTCTCCTAGGATTCCAGGCTACCCTACGGCCCCGTGTGGTAAACATATTGGATGTATCTCCTTTAACTATCTGTCGACTCCACCCGGAAAAATATCCGGATCAGGGAGTATTCTCCCGCTCCATATCACGGATATGTTCAAGCATCTCCATTTCGTCCCGACCAACGTAGACCATTGCAACCGTCAGACCGAGAATCACAATCGTTGTACCGATGATATCAATAAACGTCAGATCACTTACCAGCAGCCGGCGGACCATCGTCGTAATACCCGCAATGAGTATCGGACGGACCAGCACGCGCCCTGCACGGACATACGACGCCACCATATCAACCAGTGTTGCGATCACAATGATCAGAAGAATCGCCTGCAAAACATTCGCAAGTGCATGCTGCGAGGGGTTTTCCAGTGCTGCAATCACCAGGGCAATCGTCTCGGAAACGCCCATCAATGCTGCAATCACCAGAAGCGCTGCGATCAACACGTAGATACAGATGGTAACCGCACCGCAGCCTTTCGCAAGCAGCTGACGGAGGCGGGGAAACGGCTCAGAATTTTCAGTCATATCATATCCCAAACACGAGAGGAACTCTCACTAATACATATCACATTTCGTCACATTATTATTTGCCTACTGCTAATGTAGTAAAAGCGTTCTGAAACGGCTGCATTCCTGCAGAAACCGAAACGCGGCATTGACAAAGGCAGATGTCGATACCTTTATATGTTTTCGCATCATTATAATGATGCTATCTTCTGCGTGCACAGCACGGAGAGAACACCGTGAACAATGCCGTTCACACAATCACTCCAGAGGACACATGGGCCAGTAGATCAGTCAGGCAGATCGTCGGACTTTTAATCCGCAGGTCGGGGGTTCAACTCCCTCCTGGCCCGCTCACGCGTCGCCATGGATTTTTAGCGTCATGACAATTCAGGCAGACTCTATTTATCCCGGCAGCGTGCAACGACGCGTCCGTTGGACAAAAACCCGCATAATGGCGGATGAACAAGCGTCAAAACAACTCTGAGACTTTTATGTGGTGAGACCTCTGAACACAGCAAAGACACTCGTATCCTCAATGGATCTGATATTAGGAGCTCTATGACACGACTGAACGTATTACTCCATGAAATGGTGCCAGATCACCAGATCATGCCCCCGGAAGAAGTAGCAAAACTTCTTGCCGACTATGACATAACCGAAGAGCACCTTCCCAAGATGTATCATGATGACCCGGCGGTCAAAGCCTGCGGCGCAAAGCCCGGAATGGTACTTCGCATCACGCGGAAAAGCCAGACTGCAGGAGAAGCAACATCCTACCGTCTCGTGGTAAGACGGCCAAAGAAATAACCAGAGTGGATAGATCTTGATAGACAGAAGTGTACTTTCCGGAGCGTATTTTTCCCAGGAACATGTGGCCCGCCACCAGCTTGACTCATATAACAACTTTGTGGAATATAACCTGCAGAAAGTTGTCAATGAACAGCGCATCGTTGAAACGGAGATCGTCAACCGGGGTAAAAATCAGGAACCCGTATGGGTGGAACTCGGAGATATCCGGGTAGAAAAACCGATCGTCCGCGAAGCAGACGGATCCCAGAGCAAATTATACCCAACCGAAGCGCGGCTGAGAAACCTGACCTACGCGGCCCCGATGATCCTCACCATGACGCTTCATCAGGGCGATAAGAAATTTGAACCGCAGGAGACCACTATCGGTCAGCTGCCGGTAATGATCGGTTCAAAAGTCTGTAACCTCTGCGGTCTGTCCGTGGGCGAGCGGACCGAACAGGGAGAGGATCCAAGTGATCCCGGAGGATATTTTATCGTCAACGGAACCGAGCGGGTGTTAATGACACTGGAAGATCTTGCATCCAACAAGATCATGACCGAGTACACCGAGCGGTACAATGAGCAGATTCATGTATCCAAAGTGTTCTCACAGTTCCGGGGATACCGCGCCCTGGTGGTCGTTGAGAAAAATAAAAAGAATCTCCTTGACGTCAGTTTCCCGTCGGTGGCCGGACATCTCCGCTTCGCAGACCTGATGCGCGCGCTCGGCCTTGAGACTGATGAAGAAATCGTTTCTGCGGTTTCCCTCTCGGAAGATGTCTTAACCTACATGATGCAGAACCTTGAAGAGTCGGAATGCGCGACCTCTGAGGAAGGAATCATGTATGTCGGGAAAAAGCTCGCGCCGAACCAGACCAAAGACTACCAGAGAAAACGTGCTGAGTTCGTACTTGACAGCTACCTGCTGCCGCACTTAAACTACCTCATTCCGTCGCATTTAAAACCCGGAGACGAAGGCTATGAGGACTACGCAAAGAACGTCCGCGTTGCCAAGGCCGAGTTCCTCGGGCGCATGGCAGAGGCCTGTTTCGATCTCGCCTTAAATAAGAGGAGAATCGATGATAAGGATCACTACTCCAACAAACGCCTGAAACTTGCGGGCGACTTAATGGAGGATCTGTTCCGGATCTCCTTAAACAGACTGACCCGTGATGTCAAGTATCAGCTGGAACGCGCCAGTATGCGCCACAGAGAACTTGCCATCGGCACCGTTGTCCGTGCAGACGTCCTGACCGAGCGGTTAATTCATCCGCTTGCAACCGGAAACTGGGTCGGCGGCAGAACCGGTGTTTCGCAGCTTATGGACCGTGTTGACCACATGTCCGTCATCTCTCACCTGCGCCGGGTAATCTCGCCTCTGTCCAGATCCCAGCCCCACTTCGAGGCCCGTGATCTGCACCCGACACAGTGGGGCAGAATCTGTCCGTCGGAAACTCCGGAAGGACCGAACTGTGGTCTGGTGAAAAACTTCGCCCAGCTGGTTGAGATCAGCAAGGGAATTGAAGATGAAGAAGAGATGCTGAATATCATCCGCAGCATGGATATCGAACCAATCCGGAGTGAGTAAATGGAAAAGAAAATGGCACGGGTGTTTGTCGACGGAGCGCTCTTCGGCAAAGTTGACGATGCAGTTGATTTCACCAAAAATTTCCGTCAGATGCGCCGGAACGGTCAGATTCCGACTGAAGTAAACATCTCCTACAAAGACTACAGTAACGAGATCGTCATCAACACCGACCGCGGACGAGCTCGTCGCCCGCTGATTGTAGTGGAGAACGGGATTCCCGCAGTAACCCCTGAAGATATTGAGAAGGTACGATCCGGCGAGTATGAATTCATGACGCTTGTCTCGCAGGGTAAGATTGAGTTCATCGATGCAGAGGAGGAGGACGACCTCTACATTGCGGTGTACGAGGATGACTTAACCCCCGAACACACGCATCTTGAGATTGATCCGTCACTGATCCTCGGAATCGGAGCAGCACACGTTCCGTTCCCGGAGCACAACGCATCCCCGCGTGTTACGATGGGTGCAGGTATGATTAAGCAGGCACTGGGTTTTGCCCAGGCAAACATGAAGCTGCGACCCGATACCCGTGGTCATATGCTCCACTATGCCCAGGTACCGATGGTCCACACGCAGGCAGCCGAGCTGATCGGTTCCGACACCCGTCCGCAGGGCCAGAACTTCTGTGTGGCTATCATCTCGTATGAAGGATACAACATTGAAGATGCACTCATCTTCAACAAGGCCTCGGTTGAACGCGGTCTTGGCCGGTCCCACTTCTTCAGAACGTATGAGGGTGAGGAACGCCGGTATCCCGGAGGACAGGTTGACAGAATCGAGGTCCCCGATGACGATGTGCAGGGCTCCCATGGCGTAGGTTCCTACGCAAATCTTGATTCCGACGGAATCATTAATCCGGAGACCACCGTCCACGAAAAGGATGTACTGATCGGAAAAACATCCCCGCCGCGTTTCCTTGAGGAACCGACCGGAGAACTGATCTCTGTGGAAAAGCGCCGGGACACGTCCATTACGATGCGCAGTAATGAAGCAGGTATTGTAGATACCGTCATTATTACTGAGTCCGAAAACTCGTCCCGTCTGGTAAAGGTCCGCACGCGTGACCTCAGAGTACCGGAGATCGGAGATAAGTTCGCATCCCGTCACGGTCAGAAGGGTGTCTGCGGTCTGATTACGCCGCAGGAAAACATGCCCTTCACCGAGGCAGGTATTGCCCCGGATCTTGTTATCAACCCGCATGCAGTTCCGTCGCGTATGACCATCGGTCATATGCTGGAGATGATCGGAGGAAAAGCAGGTTCTCTGATGGGGACCCGGGTGAACGCAACTTCGTTCCGGAAAAAGCCGGTTCGGCAGATCTTCGACAGCCCGTTCGCACAGAAACGTCTGCTTGCCGATAAGGAGATCGGAAAGGATGTTGCAGACAGTACACTTACCCGTGAGCAGATTCTCCGTCATGAGCTTGCCGAGGCAGGATTTGCCCACACCGGCAGAGAAGTTATGTATGACGGTATCACCGGCCGCCGGTTCCAGGCTGATATCTATGTTGGTGTCATCTACTACCAGAAACTGTACCACATGGTATCCACAAAGATGCATGCACGGTCCCGCGGTCCGGTTCAGGTTCTGACCCGTCAGCCGACCGAAGGACGTGCCCGTGAAGGAGGTCTCAGGTTCGGAGAAATGGAACGTGATGTGATGATCGGTCACGGTGCTGCAATGGCACTCAAAGAACGTCTCCTGGATGAATCTGATGCGGTGAAACAGTATGTCTGCGCCCGCTGCGGTATGGTTGCCATGTATGATGCAAAGCAGAAGACTACACGCTGCCTTGCCTGCGGGGCCGAGACCGATATTTACGAAGTCGAAATGAGTTATGCGTTCAAGCTCCTGCTGGATGAAATGAAGAGTATGGGTATTGCTCCCAGACTGAAACTTGAGGATATGGTGTAACATGACCAGCCCAAAGAGAATCGGAAAGATTGAGTTCGGTCTGCTCTCACCAAAAGCGATCCGTGACATGAGTGTCTGTAAGGTCATCTGGCCGGACACCTATGATGATGACGGTTTCCCGTACCCGAAAGGTCTGATGGATCCGAGCCTTGGGGTGATTGATCCGGGTCTTCGCTGTAAAACCTGCGGGCAGAAACAGGGTGACTGCCCCGGCCACTTCGGCCACATTGATCTCGCAAAGCCGGTGATTCACGTTGGATACACGAGACTCATCAGAAAACTGCTGCGTGTTACCTGCCGGGAGTGCGGCCGCCTTCTCCTCGATAAAGAAGAGATTGAGCGGTTCAGTGCTCTGGAAGATGATCCCTACTCTGCAGAGACAATCGGCGAGAAGGATATCAAAAAGGAACGTGTCTGCCCGTACTGCGGTGATCAGCAGTTCAAGATCAACTTCGAAAAGCCGACGAGCTTTGTAGAAGTGGTTACCGAGACCGGTGAGGACGGCAAGGTCCGCAAGACCGAGCATAAGCTGACGTCTGCAGATATCCGTGAACGGCTTGAGAAGATTACCGACGACGATCTCCGTCTGCTTGGTATCGACCCGACCGTGGCACGGCCCGAGTGGACGATTCTCACTGTTCTGCCGGTGCCGCCCGTAACCGTCCGTCCGTCGATTATTCTGGAAAACGGTCAGAGGTCCGAGGATGATCTGACCCATAAGCTGGTTGATATCATCAGAATCAATCAGCGGTTTAAGGAAAATCAGGACGCAGGCGCTCCGCAGCTGATCATTGAGGATCTGTGGGAGCTTCTGCAGTACCATGTAACCACGTACCTCGACAACGAGGTTGCCGGTTGTCCGCCGGCACGCCACCGGTCCGGACGTCCCCTGAAGACGCTGTCCCAGCGTCTGAAAGGAAAAGACGGCCGGTTCCGTGGTTCCCTTTCCGGGAAACGTGTGAACTTTTCCGCACGTACGGTTATCTCTCCGGACCCGAACCTGTCTATCGGTGAGGTCGGTGTACCGCTCGCCATCGCAAATGAGATGTCGGTGCCGGTCCGAGTAACCAAAAAGAACATTGAAGATATCAGAAGCATGATCCGCATCGGTCCGAACAGACCGACACTGCGTGACCCTTGCGGTGCAAACTATGTGAACCGTCCCGACGGCCGCCGTATCCGCCTGATTGCAGGTCCAGACGGCAACTGTGATACCGTTGCCGAGATGATCGAACCGGGATGGAAGATTGACCGCCAGCTGCGTGACGGCGATATTGTGCTGTTCAACCGTCAGCCGTCGCTGCACCGGATGTCCATTATGTCCCATCACATCAAAGTGATGAACGGCAGAACGTTCCGCCTGAATCCGGCGGTCTGTCCTCCGTACAACGCAGATTTTGATGGTGATGAAATGAACCTGCATGTTCCTCAGACTGAGGAGGCACGGGCAGAAGCCGAGCTTCTGGTCGCAGTGCAGGAGAACATTCTGTCACCGCGTTTCGGCGGTCCGATTATCGGTGGTCTGCACGACCACATTTCCGGAATATTCCTGCTGACCAATCAGCTGAAGTGGTACAGCAAGTCCCAGTTCCTCTATCTCCTGAAATATACCGATATGGAACATCTCCCGGAACCGGGAAAGGTGGAGAACGGCATTCCGTACTGGAGTAACAAACAGGCATTCTCGATGATTCTCCCAAAAGACGTCAATATGTTCTACAAGGCAACCTGTTGCCGGAACTGCGATCCGTGTACGAAAGACACGGTTTGTCCAAACGACGCTTATGTCAGAATCGTTGACGGTCAGCTGCTCTCCGGAACGATTGATAAGAAATCTGTCGGAGCAATGGATGGTGCGATTCTGAACCGTATTATCCGTCTGCACGGTATGAAGCGTGCCCGGGAGTACATTGATGATCTGACGCGCCTTGCAATTCGCGCAATTATGATCAACGGATTCTCGTACGGTATCAACGATACCGATCTTGGAAAGGAGGAGTATAAGCAGATCCGTGATGTGCTTGACAAGGCAGAGGAGGATGTTGCCCAGCGTATCAGTATTTACGAACAGGGACACCTTGAACCGATGCCGGGCAGAACGCAGGAGGAAACTCTGGAAATGCAGGTGATGAAGGAGTTAGGTAAGGCCCGTGACCGTACCGGAGAAATCGCATCCCGCCACTTAGGTTTCGAGAACTCTGCAGTGGTGATGGCTGTGTCCGGTGCCCGTGGTTCTATGCTGAACATGGCACAGATGGCCGGTTGTATCGGTCAGCAGGCAGTGCGTGGTGAGCGTATCGTCCGGGGATATGAGGACCGTACTCTGCCGCACTTTAAACGCGGTGATAAGGGTTCGGATGCACACGGTTTCGTCCGCAACTCCTATAAGTCAGGATTAACGCCGACTGAATTCTTCTTCCATGCTATCGGAGGTCGTGAAGGTCTTGTGGATACTGCAGTCCGTACGTCCCAGTCCGGTTATCTCCAGCGCCGTATGATCAATGCTCTGCAGGATCTGAAGGTTGCGTATGATGGTACGGTCAGAAGTACGGGTGGTAAGATCATTCAGTTCAAGTATGGTGAGGATGGTACGGATCCGGCCAAGTCTGCGTCCGGTCTGCCAGTTGATGTGAAAGGTATTGCCGAGTCCGTGTTAAAGGAGGCGGTGTAAAATGGCCCCGAGAAAGAAAGAAGCAGAGGAAGAGACCGTCCCATTTGCGGAGCCGAAGTTTATCGATGAGGATGTTCCGCTGGATCCGGTTATTGCAGAGGAGGAACGTTTCGGAGATTCCCTTGAAGATGCAATAATTGGCGAGTACGAGGCAGGAATCCCTGTTCCGGAGGACGAATCCGCTGCAGAACCTGAAGAAGTGGAAGATGTTGATCTGACGGAGGAGGAAGAGACTGAGGAGAAACCAAAGTCCAAGAAATCCAAAAAGTCGGATGACGATGAGGGAGTGATTGAAGAAAGCGAGATCGCAAAGACTCTGCATACGTGGAATCTCCCCAAAACCCTCTTTGATCAGATCCGTGTCTGGCTGGAAGGAAAGACCCCCGATGAGATGGAGTCAGTTGATCTTGACCGGTTAAAGACCCGTGTTCACCGGCTGGTGGATGAGGATATGCCGGTCTCGACAACGACGGAACTGACGAAGATCCTGGCCTCCAAGCATGACGAGAACCATGATGTAACAGATGAGCAGTTTGAGGAGATGGTGAAGCGTATCAATGAAGAGTATGAGCGTACCCGTGTTCAGCCCTGCGAGGCTGTGGGTATCAACGCTGCACATTCCATTGGTGAACCGGGCACTCAGATGACGATGCGTACGTTCCACTACGCGGGTGTGGCCGAGATTAACGTAACCCTTGGTCTGCCGCGTCTTATCGAGATTATGGATGCCCGAAAGGAGCCGTCCACGCCGACGATGACCATTTTTCTGGAGAATGGATACCGTGAGGATCGTGATAAGGCCCGGGAGGTTTCCTGGAAGATTGAAGCGGCCCCGCTGCATGAGTTCGGTGATATCGAGACCGATATTGCAGATATGTGTGTGCTTGTCCAGATCAACTGTGATGTCTGTAAGAAACGGAAGATTTCGATTGCCGAGATTCTGGAACGTGCTCCGCAGAAGATTAAGGATAAGCGGCACTACCGTGACTTTGAAGTTGAGGTGGACGAGAAGAATGCTCTGCTGAAGTTCCTGCCGAAAAACCAGGAGTCCTATCAGAATCTGTTCCAGCTGGCCGAACATGTTCGTCAGGTAATTGTCCAGGGTATTGATGATATCCGCCGTGTGGTGGTCAGAAAAGAGAATGAGGAGTATATTCTGCATACAGAAGGATCGAATCTGAAGGATGTCTTTGAGATCGATGGAGTGGACTGTACCCGTACCCGTACCAACAATATCGCGGAGATTGCCAATACGCTGGGTATTGAAGCTGCACGGTCTGCCATTATTTACGAAGCATTCTCGACACTGAAGGAACAGGGTATCTCGGTTGATCTCCGCCACATTATGCTGGTTGCAGATATCATGTGTATGGACGGCGAGGTCAAACAGATTGGTCGCCATGGAATCGCAGGTGAGAAAGAGTCGGTTCTCTCCCGTGCATCCTTCGAAGTTACGGTGAACCATCTGCTTGACGCCGCAGTGGCGCATGAGTTCGATGAGCTGTCCGGGGTTACTGAGAACGTCATTGTCGGTCAGCCGATTCTGCTGGGTACCGGCGATGTAAAACTGATGGTCCGCAGGGTTAATCCCACGGACTCTGCATAATTTTTTTGAATGATACAGCAGGAGCACGCATCCCGCAATACATGTTTTGAAATGTTAAGGTATTACCCCGGTATGCCGATTGACAAAGATTGATATCGAAGTACTCCTATATACAGAAAAGTGAGAAACACTCCCGAGGAGATTGCGAGATACGCCGTATTCTATGATAGAACCTGATCATCACCAGCCCCTGAGACTCTTTTCCAGTGAAGGAACAGTGACAGCTATCCGCAGCCCGATTCGAAATAGTATTCTGTTTCTTCTTCGTGATGAAGGTGAGGTGTCGTTTGCACGGATTATGGAGTATACCGGACTCTCTAAATCCACGGTCTCTGTCCATGTCAACTCCCTCATTAACGCAGGCCTGATTGCTGCACGAACGGTTCCGGGCGATGCACGGAAGAAACAGTATTTCCTGACGTCTTCCCACGTCGGTGATATTGTCCCCTGCCAGCAGACGGGAAACAATGAGTTCCGCGAACTGATTTGCCAGTGCTATATTAAATATGACAACGTAGACTACCGGCAGATTATTCCCCATATAATTCAGGTTGCCCTGCTGGAAGCCGGGGTCCAGATTGATCCGATTATGATCCGCGGAGGGGAAATACTGGGGGAATCAGTGTCGCTGTATCTCGTGACGGATTCTCTGGAGAAAACAATAGAAAATGTTATTCGCTTCTGGGCGCGCTATGGTCTTGGCGAGATGCGGATCCGTTCGATTCATCCGCTCAGACTGGAGATCTATAAATGCTACGAATGCATGGTTCTCCCAAAAAGTACAAAAGGATGCTGCGTAATCTCCAAAGGAATTCTTCAGGCAGTGTTTCGGGCCTATTACAAACAGGATGTGGCTGCCGAAGAGATTGAGTGCATGACTCAAGGATATCCGGCCTGCTGTTTTGAGATTATGGTGTTGGAAACTGCAGAACAGACATCGGAGAACTGACCAAAGATCAATAGATATCAAAAAAGACTTCACTGTTATTTTTTGAATTGAAAAAGAGGAAAGAACGATTATCGTTTCTTTCCAGATGCTATTCGAACATACCACTTCCTAATGTGGGGGGGTCGCTGCCCCGTGGCGGGCAGCAGCGACCTCGCACAGGAACTGATATCTTCGACTACTCACCCTACGGGTTCGGAGAGGGTCACCCCTAGCGGGGGGAAACCCCGCAACGGAAGACATAAAGCGACGACTGAGTGAAGACGCGGAAGCGGCTGAGCGTGTCGACGCTCGGAAAGTTACCGTTTCTTTCCAGATGATTTTCCTTTCTTTTCTGAGGATGCCGGTTTTCTGAGAGCCACGAAGTAAACAATACCGCCCACAATAATCAGGCAGATAATGCCGCCAAGGGCCCAAACCCACACTGGAGTGCCGTCCAAAGATGCTGACGGCGTTGAGGGTGTGGTTTCCGTGGTGGAGAGTGTAATGAAAAGACCGTCAGGTTCATCGGTCAGATAACTCCAGCCGGCAACCGCTGCGGTTGTGGAGGATGTCAGTGCAATATCATTGAATCTACCCTGAACTCCGGGTGAGGAGAGCTGGGTTGTGGCACCTCCGGAGGTCAGTGTCAGCCAGACCGGGAAGTCATACCCGCTCATGCCGGCTATGAGGTACTCTTTTCCAAAGGGAACAATCCCATAGGGAGCATAACAGCCCTCAATTTCTTTTACCCACTCCACATTCCCGGAGGCGTCGACAGATGCGGCCCAGGCGATACCTGCCGCTACCGTTACCCGGTACGGGGGATTGGACCCGACCACCATGTATCCACCGTCAGCTGTTTTGCAGAGCGCATAACCGCAGGCCCCAGGGCCATACATCGGGTCCTGGCTGCCGGTTCTGATCACGGTATCCCAGAGGGTGATACCATTTTTCACGTTGGCAATCCATGCTTCCTGACTCTCTTCGGCGAGGGACGCGGTTGTCCCGCCGGTCAGTACGAGGGTCCCGTCATCAGCCAGAACCATTCCCAGCGGAATGCGTGCGGTAGTTTCATTGCCCAGACGGATCTGATCGTTTGCCGGCGCTCCGGACTCAAGCAGGAAACTCTGGGTGAATCCGCTCATGCTTTCCCAGAACCAGCCGGCAAACTTGATCTGGTTTCCGGTAACAAGCATGTCACCTGCGCCAGTGTCGACCAGCTGCTGGTTCCAGACAGCGTTTCCGTCAGCGTCAGCACGGATCAGATACGTGTTACCGCCGAAGGTATACCCGGTGGTATCATTGGCGATGGTCATCGTTGTGGTCGCAAGCAGAACACCTCCGTCCTCCAGAGTCAAAAGAGTCCGTACTTCTTCCCCGGGGAATGTTTTTCGCCAGATTTCACTGCCTGCTGCATCGGTTTTCATCAGAGAAACCGTTGCGTCCTGCAGGATACCAAGATAATATCCTCCGCCCGGAGCGGCAGATACAGCCTGGATATCCGTATAAGAGTTGATATTGTTCGGTCCTCCGAGATGATAGGTTACATTGAGATCCTCTGTAACCGCACCCTGAACCCCGCAGCAGCAGATAACTGCTACAAGAAAGAGAACACCGATGTGCTTCCCGTATTGGAACATGTATAGTATGTTTTACTTTCCTCTATTAGTAGCTTTAGGGATGATGAGAGGTGACATTCAATGCACCCCATTTAATGATGCGGGAAAACAAACCTATATCCAGCGTGAAGGCAGTATTCATTCAGACCAAAGATTCCTCTCCTGCAGGCGGAGGTAACGTTATCGCCCCGCCCGCAGCAGCGGCATTGTATGAGCAGAGCGGATACGGCCGTATCGAAAAAACGGGAAAACTTCGCCTCGCCTGCGTAGAGGCATTGTACCTCATCGCACGCGGAAAAATTGAGGTAGAAGGTTTCAGCTTCGATCAGCTTCTTGCAGAATGTGCAAAATTTCCGGGATTTCTTCGGAGTTTTACGGTGTATCGTGACATTCGGGAACGTGGATATGTGGTTACGACCGGACCGCAGGACTATCGGATATTCCCGCGCGGCCAAAGACCCGGTCACGGTCAGTCGCGGTATCTTCTTCGGGTGGTATCCGAACGTGATCTGGTGGACCTTTCGGTGGTCCTCAGCGAGGCGCAGTCGGCGGCCAACATGAGAAAACAGTTTCTTCTGGCCGCAGCTGACGATGAACATGAGATCACCTATTACGAGATCCGGATTCAGAAACTCCAGAGAAAAGATGAGGAAACAACAGAGTACCCGTCCATCCCCGCCCGGCTCGCTGGTGTCTCAGCGTATGTGACCGAGGATGGATCCGGGATTACGGAAACACTGAAAAACAGGTGGCTCGGCACGCTGCTTGACGGGAAACATATGTTTCTCGCCCCGGTTGAGACCGCATGGATGCTGGAACACAAACAGCTGCAGCTTGAGCCGGAGATGGGCGCTGAAGCATACCAAAAATTTGCAGCAGAGAATGATCCGGATTTTGCGGAAAAGATGATCACATACCGTTATTTGCGGAGTCTTGGCTTTTCACCGCGGACCGGATACAAATACGGTCACCATTTCCGTGTGTATACCGAGCAGAACAATCATTCTGAGATGCTGGTGCATGCATGCCCGCACAGTCTGACACTCCCGATGAGTATGATCTCCCGATCGGTCCGGCTGGCACACAGTGTGAAAAAGAAGATGCTGTTTGCCTCGATCAATGATGATGAACTGACCTTCATTGAGTTTGCCCGAATGAAATTATAAGAATAGTGAGATTATGGCAGAACAGATTAACCCCTGGTCAAGTACGCCCAAGATGGATATAAACCGGCTGATTGCTGATTTCGGTATTGAGCCGTTTGGACCAATGAAAAATACAATAGAACATCCTCCGGTATTTATCCGGAGGAACATTGTGGCAGGCCACCGTGGATATGATGCGGTTGTAGATGCCATGTTGCAGAAAAGACCGTTTCACGTGCTGACCGGATTCATGCCGTCCGGTCATCCGCACTTCGGCCATCTGATGGTGATGAAAGAGGTTGTCTGGCATATTCAGCAGGGCGGCCGTGGGTTTATTTCAATGGCAGACCGTGAGGCGCACGCGGTGCGTGGGCTTTCCTGGGATACCTGCGATAAATATGCCCGTGAGTACATGGAATGTCTCTATGCCCTCGGGTTTTGTGGGGAGATCTATTCACAGCGGCGAAATAATGCATTAAAGGATCTGGCGTTTGAGGCGGCGACGAAGATTAACTTCTCCGAACTTTCCGCAATTTATGGATTCGGCCCGGAGACGGAGCTTGCTCATGCGGTGAGTGTGTCAATGCAGGTTGCAGACATTTTGTATCCTCAGCTGGTTGCAGGAGAGGCGCCAACCGTTGTGCCGGTAGGTATTGATCAGGATCCCCATATCCGTCTGACCCGGGATATTTCCAACTCCCTGCGGATGTTTCTCGTTGAGGACCGGGGAACCCATATCAGTATTCGTGCCAAAAATGCAGATCCTGACGCGATTGATGCGGTTGCGAAGCGATTCAACGGTGCGAAGAAGTATGAGGGCCATGTGGATCTGCCGGCAGGTCTTCCGCTTACGGTTGCAGAAACGGATGTAGTTGTCCGGGAAATTGAACGCGAGTTCGGGGGGTACGGTTTTCAGATACCTTCGGCAACCTATCATAGTTTCCTGCAGGGGCTTCAGGGCGGCAAAATGTCATCCAGTGTTCCCGACAGTCTGGTCTGGTTTGATGATCCCGAGAAGGATGTAAAGAAAAAGATCATGGGGGCAATGACAGGCGGACGCCAGACACTGGAGGAGCAGAAGAAACTCGGCGGAGAGCCGGAGAAGTGTTCCGTTTATCAACTGAACCGGTTCCATATGCAGGAGAACGATGTGGAGCTTGCGGAGATGTGCCGTGCCTGTAAGGCGGGTGAGCTGATGTGCGGTACGTGTAAGAAGGAAACACTGGAGCGTGTCCGTGCTTTCCTTGCGGAGTTTAAAGAGAAGCGTGATGAAACTGCCCATATGGTAGAGTGGTAACGATGGATCTGACAATAAATGAAAAAAGGATTCTGGCAGCCCTGTCGGAAATGAAAGCAGCGGATGCCGGAACAATGGCAGAAAAACTCGGAACTCCCGCAGATGCGGTGGTCCAGTGGGCACATCTGTGTGCTGACCGCGGCCTGGTGAATCTGGAGAAACAGATCTTCGAGACGGTTGAACTGACCGACGAGGGAAAAAAATACGCTGCAGAAGGACTTCCCGAACGTCAGGTTCTGGCAAGTATTCATGGGAGTGTGCCGATGAGCGAGCTGACGAAGCATCCGCTGTCCAAAATCGCAATCGGCTGGCTGCGGAAGAAAAACTGGATCACTATTGACAAAGGTATGGTCAGGGCCGCAGAGGATGTAGCAGAGGGTGAGGATGAGGCCGCTCTGCGGCATCCGACGGCGGGGACTCCCGGGTGTACGGAGCTGGTGAGACGCGGACTTGCCCAGATCACCGAGCATGTTGTCTGGAATATTTCCATCACCCCGGAGGGTGAGGCCGTTGTTGCATCGGGTCTGGATCTTCGTGAGGAGGTCGGAACGCTGTCCCGCGAACAGATTCTATCAGGGGAGTGGAAAAATCTGCCTCTGCGCCGATATAGTGTTGAAAAGCTGCCGAAGAAGATCTACGGAGGTCGTGTCCACCCGAACCAGCAGATCCTGGATGAGATCCGGTCACTGTTGTTTGAGATGGGATTTACCGAGTTCCACGGCTCTATTGTGCAGAATTCATTCTGGAACTTTGATTCCCTCTACCAGCCGCAGGACCACCCGGCCCGTGAGATGCAGGATACATTCCATCTGGCAGAGGAGATGGATCTTCCAAGCGGCTGGGAAAAGATCCGCGATATTCATATGACCGGGGGAGCCACAGGTTCAACGGGATGGGGAGGAGACTGGAGTCCGGATGTTGCACGAAAATGTGTGCTCCGGACCCACAGTACGTCGCTTTCGATTCAGCATCTGGCACAGAATCCAAATCCTCCTCTGAAGGCGTTTTCCATTTCCCGCGTCTACCGGCGGGAGACGATTGATCCGACACATCTTCCTGAGTTTGAGCAGCTGGAGGGTATTGTGATGGATAAGGATCTGACATTCGGTCATCTGCTTGGATTTTTCAAGGAATTTTTCGGCAGAATGGGATTTGAGTCGGTCAGGTTCCGGCCGGGATACTTCCCCTATACTGAACCTTCGGTGGAACCGGAGGTCTGGGTTGACGGACTCGGATGGGTTGAGCTTGGCGGTGCAGGTATTTTCCGAAAAGAGGTTACGGCACCATGGGGTATTGACTGCCCGGTGCTCGCCTGGGGTCTCGGGGTTTCCCGGGTTTCGATGCTTCGGATGGGTCTGAAGGATCTGCGGCAGCTGTACCGCAGTGATATTGACTGGATTCGTGCGAGTCCGGTGAGGAGGGGGTAAATTATGCCTATTGTGAAATTGAATAATGCGTATCTGGAACGTTTGACGAGAGCTGATATTCAGACTATCCGTGGCCATCTGCCTATGATGGGTTCGGAGGTGGAACGTGAGGAGGCGGAGCAGACGGATGTGCAGTTTTTCCCGAACAGGCCGGATTTGTATTCTGCGGAGGGGACGGCCCGTGCGATGCGGGGATTTCTGGGTATTGAGACGGGGCTGCCTGAGTATACGGTGAAGCCGTCGGGGGTTTCGTTTTCGATTGATCCGAAGCTTGCGGGTATCCGTCCGTATCTGGGGTCGGCGGTTATCCGGAATGTGCGGATGGATTCTGCGATGATTGAGTCGCTGATGGGTCTGCAGGAATCTCTTCACTGGGCTGTCGGCCGCGGACGGAAAAAAGTTGCCATCGGAGTACATGATCTGGACAAGGTCAAAGCACCGTTTTCCTATGTGGCAGCCGATCGATCCACTGCGTTCATCCCGCTGGACTACGACCGGCCGATGACGCTTGAGGAGATTCTCGCTGAGCATCCGAAGGGGAAGGCGTATGCGAAGATTGTGGAGGATCTGCCGATGTTTCCGCTGATTCACGATGCCGACGGGAATGTCTGCTCGTTCCCGCCGATCATTAACGGAGAGCTGACCCGCGTTACAGAAGAGACAAGAAATATTCTGCTCGATGTAACCGGTATTGAACCGCGGGCGGTGGCAGTGGCGGTACATATTATCTGTACTGCAATGGTTGAGATGGGGGCGGTTGTTGAGTCGGTGACGGTGAATGGTGTGGATACACCGTCACTAAAACCCTCAGTCCGTACGGTTTCAGTGAGCGAGTGCTGTAAACTCGTTGGCATTTCCATCACTGCAGAGGAGATGAAAACTCTTCTGGAAAAGATGCGGTTCGGGGCAGAGGTGACCGGTACTGACACTATCCGGGTAACGATTCCCTGTTATCGTGCGGACATCATGCATGACCATGATATCTATGAGGACGTGGCGATTGCCTATGGATATGACAGGATTCCGGCAAGTCTGCCGCCAACGTTTACCGTCGGAAAGCCGCATCCGGTACAGGAACTCTACTCCCTTGTCAGGAATATAATGGTCGGCCTGTCCTACATAGAGAATACACCGTTTACGCTGACCAGCAGCAAGCTGTCGTATGCGATGATGAACCGGCCGGAAAATATGGAGGCGCTCCATGTTCTGCACCCGATCAGTGAGGATCAGACGATTATCAGAACTGATATTCTACCGCTGCTGATGGAGTCTTTGTCGATAAACCGGTCCCGCGAGCTGCCGCAGAGAATTTTTGCCTGCGGGGATGTGGTGGAGTCTCTGATAACAAAACCAAAGATGGCAGCCGTATCTATCCATACTACCGCAGATTTCTCGGAGATTTATGCGGTTGTGGATGCATTCTGTCAGATGATGGCATTATCGTATGAGGTGCACGAGTCAGAGGATCCGGCGTTTCTGGAAGGGAGGCGCGGCGACATCTATGTTGACGGAAAAAAGATTGGAGTGTTCGGTGAGATATCCCCGGATGTTTTGATCGCGTTTGGTCTGGAGCATCCGGCAGCGGCGTTTGAGATGGATCTTCAAGGTCTTCTCTGAGCAGGATTTGGTCAGTCCGAACACCTTCCGGTGAATCATATGAATTGGTTTTGCTGCCCGATACGGGGAGCAAAATCAAGATAACCGAATGATACGTAAGACCTAAAGCGACGCCCGGGCGTCGCTTTAGGTCTTACGTATTATTCGAATTTTTCTCTCCCGGACCAGAATATTTAATGTGATTGCCTTCCAAGAACTATAGAGATTCGGACACTGCAATGTTACTTTTCTTTCATCTGTTTATTGGTCTCGTCGTAGGGGTGATTCTCGCAGTCCTCCTATCAAACAGAAAGGCGGTATTGTACTGCGGGTTCGGCGGGATCCTGCCGGACATTATCGACAAACCACTCGGCCACATTATTCTTGCCGAGTCCATTAACGACGGCAGAATTTACTTTCACTCTCTGACCCTGCTGTTTATTCTCCTGACCATCGGAGTTCTTCTCTGGGCCCGGAACGAAAAACGGATCGGCGTATTTTGTATTGCAATCGGCGTGTTTCTGCATCAGTTCGGTGATTTCATGTTTTACTCTCTCCAGAACTGGCTGTGGCCTCTGCTGGGTCCGTTCAAACAGGGAACCGTATACACACCAATTGACAGCGGATATCAGATGCTGATGGACACCATCACCTGGCTGACAGCAATCGCGATCGCCGGATTCGTTCTCACCTCACTCTATCTCTACCTGCGTCCGCGTCTGTCATCCGAGGATAAAATACAGAATATGGCCGTCGCATCCGGAGGGATAGCCGCCGGACTTCTGATTGCGCTCGCGGTGGCATTCGGACTGGGTACGATTCTTACCGGCGGGGTGAACTCGGCGTATTTTGATACTATGCTTCTTCATGAGTTTGTCTCTCCAAGTGAGTGGGTATATGCAATAGCCGCGCTGGCAATGATTCTCGTTTTGGTGTTTTTCCCGAAAAAACTCTCGGAGCGGCGGGCTGTCGGCATGCTGCGGATAACCGGACTTTTCACCATAGCGGCCGCAGTTCTGATTCCAGTAATGGTACTTTCCGGACTGCCGGTATCCTTTGTGTATAAAGGGGTAACAGAGATTCTTGCAATCTGCGGTCTTGGTCTGGGAGGAGTGGTCCTGTGTATGTGTGCAAAGAAACTGATAACCGGAGGAAAAAGACAGGAGAATCCTCCGGAAACCTCGGAATATGAATAAAGGCATCTGCCGATATTTGATCAAAATTATTATATGTTGTGACTACTAACACATTAGAATCTATGGGACTGGGAAAGACACGTCTTGCAGCAGGAGTGCTGGCTGCATGGCTTTTCATTGTAGCATTCTTCATGGTTCTTTCCCGGACGATTAATATCGAGATATTTTTTGTGTTATGGCTGATAGGAACACTGATTGTCATCGAATTTATTGATGTCTCAACATTGGTTCCACGCTGGAGTATCTACCAGAAAGGTATTGCGTTTGCGGGTGTGATCATCTTTGGAATAATCATCATCCTGAAGATTCTTGAGATTCTGGCAAAATGAAAACAGGACAGATTCTGACAATCCTGGCAGGACTCGCTGCGGTCCTGCTGCTGATTCTGGGAATGAGCGGGCAGGTTGTCCTGTACACCGCCGAAGGGAATGCCAGCACTCATGATCACATGGATGCCTCAACGGTCCGCCCAATGACCACCGAGGAGTCAGAGACGATTCTGCCGCTCATGGAGAACATCATGAAGCTCTCCAACGACGTGGTTCTGGAAATCCGGTATACTGATAAGGAATCTGCTCTCCGGACCCTCAAAGCATATGAAAACTCCCTCAGCAGACTGAATACCAACGCTATAAAAGTCAAGATTACCGGTACCGACATTAACGAGTTCAAAAAAGAGGCAGGACAACTCAAAGAAGAGATGAGAAGTCTCCTCAATAATACCGACCGGCTGCGGGAACTCCAGAAACTGCAGATTCAGTATGCGGATGAAAATAATCCCGGTGTAGTATATGAACTTGCATACGAGGGAGAAGCTCTGAAAAAAGAGATTGAGCGCGCTGCAAACAGCTATATCAAAAGTGTGGAAAAGATGATCCCGGTGGCGGACGGGTATGACCGGGACACGGCAAAGCTGCAGGAGAGCATTGAAACCGTGAACGAAATTAAAAAAGACAGCGGAATTGAGGTCGAAAAGATCCAGCAGACGACCACATCACTGCCGAAACCACCGGGTTCCATCACCCTGAGCCTGTTTCCCGCAGAAGTTTCCTATGGAGATGTATTAACCGCTCACGGTACCGCGAAGTATGTCCCGACCACGCTGAGCCTGTATCAGGACGGGACGTTCTGGAGAAATGTATCCGCGGAAACCAACGGGGATTTTGCATTCAGTTTCCGGGTCCAGAAAATTACCGCAGGGGAACATACCCTGTCGGTACTGTCAGGCGGCGTTTCATCCTCACTGAAAAGCTTCACTGTCCTGATCTCTCCGACGTATCTGAACATCTCGGAAACTACCCAAAGCAGTGGAATGAATGCAACCCTGCTGACAGTATCCGGATATCTGACAACAACAAATGCAACACCGGTCACCTCAGCCCCTGTGGAGATCTTCTCAAATGAAGGGGAGCTGATTGCAACTGCCTCCACAAATGCCAAAGGTATCTGGACTGCCGCATTTGAACTTCCTGACGGAGACTACACCATATTTGCCTCATTCAGTGACCCGCAGTATCCTCTGGAAGAGAGCAGAAGTGAAGAGGTTCAGATCACCATCGGAACACCGGTATACTATTATGTACTCATCATTGCAGCGGCCGGTGCCATCCTCATACTTCTGATCCGGTTCAGGAAAAAGGTTCAGGACCGGCTTACGCCGGACGAGCCTGCGATACGGCTTCCGCAGCGGGAACCTATCCGGCAGAACAGGCTGCCGAAGATGATGAAGAAATTCTTCACCCGTGAAAAAACCGAGACCGACACAGATCCGTTACGCAGGTTGTACAAAACAACAATCGCAACGATTGCAGAGACTATCCATCTCCGGAACATCTATGTCTACACCCCCCGGGAGTTCCTGAGTGCCGTTCCCGGCCCGTCTGAGGATATCAGAGAGTTCATAAGTCTCTACGAGTACCTCCATTATGCGAACGTTGTGGTTGATGAAATACAGATGGAAAAAATGAGAGGACTCTCCCAAAAAATCATTGAGGCATACCATGAAACTACAGAGTAATTATCTATTCTACCTCCTCATAGGGATTGCAGTACTGGGCGCAGGTATTCTCCCGGCAGCAGCAGAGGACGCGACGCTTCCGTCAGACCTCCCCCTGGGAAATGAAACATCAGCAGAAAATGAAACATTTGTCCTCAATACCTCGGCACTGAGTAATATATCGGCGGTATTCCATAAGAATCTGACACAGGAAAATTATACCGCCGTGGAAGATGCCATTCTCCAATACCATAGAGAACTGCTGAATCTGCAGCAGATCGTTGCCGACCAGAATCAGACTGCAAACTATACTCTGGAGCAGGAGACAACGCAGTATGACCGGCTTGCAACCGAGTACATTCTCAGCAGGACCCTGAAAACAGCGAACCAGCTGCTGCCGATTCTGGAGGCAATCCGTGACCTGCAGTTTGGCGAAGTGGATATACAGCTGTTCCCGCTGGAACGTGAGATGCAGAACATCGCTGCAGCTGCAGATGAAGGAAACATCAGCAGCATTGACGATGTTGCCGTTCTGCTCAAGGGGGGCCCTGCTCTCATAGAAGATACGGCACAGCTGAAAAAGAAAGTCGTGTGGAAAAATGATCTGGAGTCCGCACTGAAAAAAACACCGGATGATACCTCGGCACAGGGTCAGCTTGAATCGGTAGTGAAGCAGATTCAGACATTAAATGCAGACTTCTCCCAAAACAGTCAGGCTCTGACAGCGATTGCCGGCCAATACGGAATGAGTACTGCGACACTGAACGCAGAAAACACAGTTCTGGAAACATTTGCCCGGGTCAAAACGGCATCAACAACAGTGGCAACGACGTCTCCCACCGTACCGGTAACGACGAAGGCCACAACACAACCGACTGCTACCAGTACCGGAACCGGAACATCCACGAAAACCCTGACCCCCACTCCGACGAAAACACCCACAGGAAATGAAACAGGAACCGGTGAGGAAACCGGGTTTAATCCTCTTCCAATTATTGCGATTCTGCTGATCGTCATCATTGGAGCGGGAGCAGTCTATGTGTACAGAGGGAAAACACTGTCTGAAAAGCCAGTTAAAACTCCGATTTCCCAAAAAGAGCCTGCTGAAGTACCCAAGGTACCGGCACCGGAACCAACGCATCCGACACCGGTAATCCCGGAGAAAAAGCCGGATGTACCAAAAGAAGTCTCGGTTCCCCCCGTCCCCGTAGTCACACCCCGGGTGGAACCTGCTGCAAACCCAGTGCCGGTAGAAAGACGGAATCTTACCCCCGGAGAGTGTTATACGCTGGTTGCAGAAACCATTGCGAAGAATCGGGATATTGCAAATATCCAGGTATACACACCAAGACAGCTTATCGACGCAGTAGAGTCTCCAACTGCCGCACTGCAGGAGTTTATCACGCTCTATGAACGGGTCCGGTACTCCCGAAACACGAATGCTGCGGATCTTGCACAACTGAACACCCTTGCAGCAGTGGTTACAGAAGAATATTCATGAACAAACTCACACTCCTCACGGTCATCATGCTCATCCTCGCCTGCGGCGCGGTACTGACCCAGTTCATGACAACTGATGAGGAGTACAGCCGGTACAACATCGGCTGGAACGGCACCACTGATTTTTTTCTGATGACAGAGGGTAAGGAGCTGCTGTACTCACCGGAAGACCTCAGCGGCAAAACAAACTCGACACTCCTGATAATCGCACCAAAGGAAGAGGAGTTTCCGGAACTTTCCGGATATCTGAACGCAGGAAATACGGTGCTTATCGCCGACCAGAGCGAGAATGCAAATATCCTCCTCGAAAACCTTGGAAGCAGCATTCGCGTTCACGACGAACCAGTCAGATCCACGAGTATGGAATACCGTGATCCCGGACTGTTTCGGGGAACAGTTTCCGGGAACATCTACAACACCAGTGTAACGGACCTCACGTTCAACTACCCGGGATATGTTTCAGGAGGAGAGCCGCTTGTCACAACGTCATATCTATCGTGGATTGACGCAAATGTTAATGGGATTCCTGATACAAATGAATCATTAAAGGTGTATACCCTGATTGCAACGGAAAATATCAGTAACGGCAGACTTGCAGTCATCGCGGACCCGTCGCTGTTTATTAACAGTATGCTTGTCCGGAAGCATACGGAAAATCTTGCAGTACTCAGTTCTCTGCTGGAAAATGACCTCATAATTGATCAGACAATCTCACTGACCACAGAGGGAGGAGGACTGACCGGCCTTCTCCAGCAGATGCACAGATACCCGGTTTTGGGTACTGCAATCCTCACCATACTTTGTATCGTTGCCGGAGGTATCGGCATACGGAGATTCTACCATGACAGATAATTCCAGTCTCACCGCAATCCACCAGTTCCATGTACAGCTGAAAGAAGACCTGCACCGTGTCATTGTGGGATATGATGCACTGATTGATCTGATGACGACATCCCTTCTGAGCGATGGAAATATTCTTCTGGAAGGTGTCCCCGGAACGGCAAAGACCAGTATCTGTAAGATGTTTGCCAAAAACATTGCCGGAGAGTTTGGCCGTCTACAGGGATCGGTGGATATCCAGCCTGCAGATGTGCTCGGTGTCCGGATGTATATGAAGGAAAATGATGAGTTTGTTTTCCAGAAAGGGCCGGTATTTTCCAATATTCTTCTGGTGGACGAAGTAAACCGGATGACACCGAAGGCCCAGGCTGCACTGCTTGAGGCACTGGCAGAGCGGCAGGTAACGGTGGATAACATCAACTACCCGCTTCCCACTCCGTTCATGATGGTCGCAACCCAGAACCCGTATGAAATGGATGGGACATTCCAGCTGATTGAAGCACAAAAGGACCGGTTTATGTTTAGTATTCAGGTATCTCACCTGACATCGGAGGAGGAGTATGAAATTCTGCGCCGGGGTATGCAGGACGGACTGAATCTGGAGAAGTATTTCGTTGATACAACCCGAGTGGTGACATCAGTAAAAGATATTCTGGATATGCAGAACACCGTCCGGTCGATTTATGCCAGTGAGGATATCATTGCCTATATCGGTGACATCATCATGGCAACGAGAACACACGGGGATGTGAAGCTCGGTGTCAGTACCCGTGGATCCCTTGCACTGCTGCGCGGTGCCCAGGCGAAGGCTGCAATGCAGGAGAGGGACTATGTGATTCCGGATGATGTGAAATCCCTGGCATTGTATGCGCTTGCTCACAGAATTGCCCTGAAACGTGAGTCTGTCCTCGGAGGAATTACGGTATCTCAGGTAATCACCGACATTCTGAACTCTGTTGCGGTACAGTAAACCATGATGATGCGCCCGACCCCGCTCACCGGAATTTTTCTGTTCTGTGTACTGGCATCTGTCAGCTATGCCTATCTGATGAGTGCAGCTGAAGCTCTGGCGGGCGGGGTGGCAATCCTTGCGGTTTTGTTTTTCCGGGCCTATTATTTTCAGAATGCGGTGCGGTCTGTTATTGAAGGTCTGCAGGTGGTGCGAAAAGCAGACAGAGTAATTCTGCGGCAGGGGGCCGAGGTGCATATCAGTGCATCCCTCTCATTTCCGACGCAGACAGAGCTGGACATCGAGGCAGAGGATCTGATACCGGACAGTGCCCGGGCGGTTTCCGGCTCAGTCACCTATGCCGGGGAGCAGGCCGTCTATACGCTGCAAATTCCTGCATTGGGCAGATCCAGGTTTGGCGGAGTACAGATCAGCTGCAGGGATCTGTTTTACACCTCCTCAATCCGCGTAACGAAAGGAACTTCCGAGCCGGAGCTGTACACCTATCCGACCGGGATTGCAGCAACACTGAATGAGGCTTCGGGTTCCCGGTGGTCCACCGTCGAAAAAGACCGGATGGCAATCATCGCCGGAACGGATGTGATGATGTTCCGACCATACCGTATGGGTGACAGTTTCCGCAATATTGACTGGAAACTGACTGCTAAACACGGAGAAGTCTTTGTCCGGCAATATACGGATGCAACCGGTGATAATCCGATCATCCTTGTGGATCTGCCGGAGGAGGGATGTGAAACCGAAGAGACGATTTGTCTGACCGGGGCAGCAACAGCACTGATCGATAAAGCGAACTCGGAGGGAGACGGTATGGTAGTGTTTATCTGCGGCGGAAATCTGCTGAACATTGAGGATGCCCGACAGGACCGGGAAATTTATGAGATGCTCCAGCAGGCGGGACATGTACAACGGTCCGAATCCCAGTTCCGCCTGCGGCATCCGGGAAGTATGCAGGGCGAGGTCCTGAAGATGAACGGGGAGTGGACACCGTTTTCAGAAGCAGTGAAAGACATTCTCACGCGCCATATGAAACGGTATCCGACATCCTACGAAAAGGCCATGATAAACCTGCTGGCAACATCAGATCAGGCCCAGAGTGTTCATATTGTGACCCTTGGCCGGGGGGATCTGAGCCACCTGACCAGTGCATCGGTTGAGGCGATGCTCAGAAAGAAAACCGTGAATGTGTCCCTGACCGGTTCGTACGCAAAGCAGCACCGGGATGAGATTCAGTCGGTATTCTATGCGAGCGGTGTGGATTATGTGGAGGTGATCTGAGATGATTTCCCGGATATGTGCGGCGGCGGCAGCGGCCCTGGCCATTCTCGGGGCGGCCCCTGATCAGCGGATCTTTGCGGTTGTACTTGCGGTACTCTTTCTTGCATGTGTATTTGTGCCAAAAGCACTGCAGCAGGGGGCGAAGATACTGATACTGTCGGTAACCGGTTTTCCGCTGATCTTTACCTCCGGGCATCCGGTTGTTGCAGGTTTGCTGGCATGTCTGCTGATACTTCTGATTCTGGAAGTTTCCGGGAGAAAGACAGACCGGGAAGGGATCATCGGCTCACTGGCAGCCGGTATCCTCACCGGTATTTTTGCAGCACAGCTGTATATCCTGGTCCCGATTCTGATAGTACTGATTTTACTCTGTGCAGGGATATTTTTCCTGTTTGTCAGAAGCTACCGACTGGCGTGTGCGGTTGAGGAGGAGACTGAATGAAATTGGATACGAATATGATACGGGTGAGTTCACCCTATTTTGCGCCGGCAGTACTGTTTACTGCCGCAGTGCTTACCCTGCTTGTTGCAGCCGTAACGAATCGGGGAGATATGACCAGTGCGGTTCTGGTACTGGTTGGATTTATGCTGCTGATCACCGGAGTGTTTCTGCTGACGATTGTACAGCGCGATCCGCTGCCGGTAACGCTGACGGAGCTGCTGCCTGTTCAGGGAACGGTGAATATGACAATGCTGCTGGCGGATCTGGGTGTTACCAGCAATACCCTGTACCGGTACCTGCCGGAAACGAAGTCGGCAGTACAGATCAATCCGGTTACCGGCGGGGCAATCCCGGACCTGCCGGAGTCGGTGGTGTTTGTTACCGCAGGGGAGTGGAACGGTGTTCAGTATCCTGCAGTTGCCGCAGCGCTTCTGCACCGGCTGAAACAGGCGGACCGTCTTACGGTTCCGACCCATGATCCGGAGATGCTGGCAACCTGTCTGCGTGAGGTGCTGACTGATACTCTGGAAGTTGCCGGTCAGGTAACCACAACACGGACGGAGACGGCGGTTACGGTTGTACTGGAGAGATTTTCTCTACCGCAGACCTGCCGGACTCTGCATGCAGTTTCCATAAAATGCTGTACGATGATGGGCTGTCCGGTCTGCAGCCTGATCGGAAGCCTGATTGCGGAAAGTGAGGCATGTGATGTGATGGCGGACAGCGTCCTCCTGGAAAACGATGAGCTGACAGCAGTGTTCTCCCTGCACCCGCGGGTGGAAGCTGAAGAAGTACGGTAAAAATACGCGCCATTCAGAGAAGGCTGCTGGTCGAACACGCACCTTTCTAATATAGGGTCTGCTGCCCCGAGGCGGGCAGCAGCAGACCCTACAGAAACGCACGTCTTCGACTACTCGCCCTTCGGGCTACGGAAAGTGCCACCGAAGCCTGAAACCGAATGATACGTAAGACCTAAAGCGCCGCCTCGAGCAAAGCCGCGAGAGCGGCTGAGCCGGGCGGCGCGGATGTTCCTGCGGATGGGGAATCGCTTCTGTAGGCCTGTGTGGTTTGTGGCCGCAGGGGACAAGGACGAGTGCCGGAAGATCTGCGAGAGTGAGCGGAGCGAATGGCGGCGACCACACAAAAGGCCGGAAGAGGCGATTCCCCATCCCGCCCCTACGGAAAATGTCCGTTAGGGGCAGAATGGAGAATCGCCGTTTCGCTCGGGCGTCGCTTTATACAGGATTATTGTGGGTTGGAAAATCGCCTTTGGCAATTTTTATTCGTTTCATTCGCGCTATTCGCGTTTTTTCGGTTTTGCCGCTTCGCGGAAACTCCGGGCCTGAATCATATATCTGCCCCGGAAACAAGAATATTCGATATAATAGCTTAAATCTTGAAATAACGTCCGTATAACTGAGAAAAAAGTCGTAGTTAAGACCAGCTATATAACCTATCCCGGATAATCATCTAGTATGAAAAGCACAGGACTTGTGTTAACAGCTCTCGTATTCGTGGGCGGACTTGTTCTGGCAGCAGGCTGTATTGGCTCTGCTACCGAACAGTCCCCCGAGGGCAACTGGATCCTTACCTCGTTCGGATCCGGATCGACCACCGAACATCCAACGGGTATCATTAGTCTAGATATCCTCTCCGGCAACGTCACCGGCAACAGCGGCGTGAACAACTATATGGGAACGGTCACTGTTGATACCGCAGCAGGGAAACTTACCCTCAGTCCGCTGGCAACTACCCGTATGGCAGGACCAGAGAACATGATGACGCAGGAACAGAAGTATCTTGCCGCGATGGCAAATGTTACCGGATACAAGATTACCGACGGATCCCTTATCCTCACCGACAAAGATGGAAATGCCCTCCTGACCTTTGCAGTAATGCCGAAAGCCACCCTTTCGGGAACGTCATGGACCGCAGATGAGTCCGCAGGCGTTACCCTTGAGTTTGGCGCAGACGGTTCCTTCAACGGCCAGGGGCCGGTCAATCTCTACTTTGGCAGCTGGTATGTAACCGGTACGAACGGCATTGCCTTTGGCCCGACCGGCTCTACCCTGATGGCAGGACCCGAAGACAAGATGGAAGCAGAGACGGAATTCTTCGGCAAGCTTGCAAACGTCACCGGATATACGATCTCTGACGGAAAACTCACTCTGACCAACAAGGACGGTAAGACGCTTCTGACCTTCAAAGAGAGTATGGCAGAGATCGGCATCACCCTTACCGGCAACTGGACGCTTTCCACCGATAAGAACGTAACAATCGGTTTCAATGACTTCGGCAAGTTCAACGGTCAGGCCCCGGTGAACCTCTACTTCGGAAACGTGACCATTACCGGTACCACGATCAGCTTCGGTGCAATCGGGTCAACCAAGATGGCAGGACCCGAAGACCAGATGAAAGCAGAGACGAAATTCTTTGACAAACTCAGCAATGCTACCGGATATAAGCTCGGCCAGGGTTCCTTCGAACTCCTTGACAAAGACGGCAATACACTGTTGACCTTTGTCCAGCCGGTGGATGCTCCGGCAGCAAAATCCCTGCCCGGTGTTGAAAAGACCGGACTTACCAATGAGTGGACCCTTGCAGGCAGTGACACCGTCACCCTCAACCTGACAGCAGACGGCTCCTTCAACGGTCAGGCCCCGATTAACCGCTACTTCGGCAGTTACACGGAAACCGCTGACGGCAAACTCACCTTCGGCGCAGTCGGTGCAACCCTCATGGCAGGACCCGAAGACCAGATGAAAGCGGAAACAGAATTCTTCACCGCACTCGGCAACGTCACCGGCTACAAAGTTGTTGACGGCAGACTGTTCCTTGCCGATGCAGCCGGGAATACCGTGCTGACCTTCGAGTGAATACCCGGATAACCTATACACACCACCAATTTTTCTTTTTTCGCGGGAAAAAAGAGTTACGAGTTCCGCCACCTTTTCAGTATTGCTACGATCAGTAAAACAAGAATCATCACACAGACTGCGGGCACGAAGTCAACAGCCGCAATGACCATTTGAGGGAGATAGCGATACAGCAGAACGAATCCGGCGATGATCCCAAGAACACAGCAGGCGGAAAGAATCTGGAACGTCCGTCGTTTCTCATCCGGCATATGGTAGATGGTCCGGGAAAGGAACCAGAGTACAGTCGTCCCGCAGATCACGCCAAACGTAACACTTGCAGCGAATGCAGGAGTGAGAAAGATCACAGGATTCAATCCGGACAAAAGATATTCGGCGGACAGAAGGGCCAACGTTGCATACAGTACGACCTCTACCACTTCGAGAATTTTCACGAGTCGAGTCTTTTTCCTGCCGTTTTCGATCAGATCATCGCAGAACTGTTTATAATTGTCCCCGACGATTTCTGCAAAGGTACGTTCGCGCATCTGTGCCTCAATCGCCATACCGGTCAGATCTTTCCGAATCGTTTCCACCTCAAAAACCGTCAGATCTGACGCAAGCAGATAGGAGTACATCCGGGTGATCAGATCACTATTTTCACGACTCAACTGTGTTTCTGCATGATTATTTTCTTTTCTAAGTCTCGAAAGTTCAAACATGGTTATGGTTCCTCCTGAAAGATCCGGTCAACTGCATGTGATATTTCCGTCCAGGCTGCCGCAAACTCTGCGACAGTTGCAGTACCGCTTTCGGTAAGATGATAATATTTTCTGCTCGGTCCAAGCGGCGACGTCCGGTACTCAGAGGAGATGAGATTTTTCTTCTCCAGCCGCACCAGCAGGGGATAAATGGTCCCTTCCCGGACATCGGCAAACCCGTACTGAATGAGTTTTTCCAAAATTTCATAGCCATAGGTGGTTTCCCGTCCGATAATCCGGAGAATACACCCCTCCAGTGTCCCTTTCATCAGCTGTGATCTGTCAAACATTACCGTTTCCCCTACATTGCATTGCATTGCATACTACTTTGTTATGCAAAGTAGTAATGAGAATTGTATCTGCTCTGATAAATACCCTGCGAATCACCGAAATGTTTGCCAGTGAATCAGTTTCTCATCCGTGCCGCACGAAAAAAAGCCGCACTTTTCCAGAACACGGACTGATGCAGTGTTATCTCTTTCGCATACAGCCGTAACGGCCCGGACCCCGGTCTGTTCTTTGGCCCAGGCAGAGGCCACCGAAAGCGCTTCGGTCATATACCCGTGATTTCGGTACGGCTCATCAATTCCGTATCCGACCTCAACAGTTCCCGAAGCGTCAGGCTCGCCCATGAAACACAGACCACCGACACTGACGCAGTCTGCCGTGCAGATGATCACCCAGTACGTGTACCAAAAAGAGTTTTCAGGATGACGCGCAGCCTCCTGTAGAAGTCCGGACATCGCCTCACGCGTGTGTTCGTCCAGAGAAATTCCCGACGGCTGCAGACCAAGATTCCGTTCGAGACACCCTTTGTCAGTCAGCAAAAGGGCAAACTGCTCAAGGGTCAGCGGGAGAATCTGCAACCGTTCAGTTCTGGGCACAGTGATGTCCTGCGATGAACTCCCGGATAAGATGCGCCGCGACGATCGCGGTCTGCCCGGCATCGTTCGGGAGGACCTCAACATAATCAAATCCGACCGCATTTCCACTCAGCCGGCGGATAACTGCCCGTACATCCGACGGCGTCAGACCAAACGGTTCCGGTGTCCCAAGCCCCGGGGTCAGTGATGAGTCAATGGCATCGGCATCAATCGAAAGATAGAGAGGATCACTTCCGATACATGCAGTAATCTCCGCAAGAACTGCTGCAATCCCGCGTTCGGCAACAACATCTGCCGTATAGAGATGATACGCCGTCCGTGCTCTGGTAAACTCTTCCCGGGACCCGCTCCGTGCCCCGATGATGACGATGTGTTCCACTGTTTCCGCAACCCGTGCTGTCACGCAGTCATGATTGAACCGGGATCCCCGGTACTCATCCTGCATGTCCAGATGGGCATCGCAGACCACATACCATTTCGGAGACAGGGCACGAACCGCACCAATCGTGACAGAGTGCTCGCCGCCGATCATCACCGGTATTTTATCGTCCTTCACCAGATCCGAAACAACATCCTCGGTCTGATCAACCACCAGATCCGGCAGGCACTCACAGTAGAGGTCACCCATGTCATGGAACGCAATGTCGGGCATCTCCACATCGTAATAGGGGAGATATGTTTCCAGATTGTAGGATGCAGACCTGATTGCCGCAGGAGCGTCTCGGGTACCTGCTTTATACGACGTTGTTCCGTCATACGGAGCGCCGAAAATCACATAGACCGCGTCTTTGTAACTACTTTCAGCATCCGCGAAAAGAGTGTTGGAAAAAGACTGCATAGAATATATTGTGCAGTCTTTCTCAGAGGTCAAGCTTACGCTTGCCAAGAGATTCGATGTAGGGGACTTCCTGAGCCGGCTGGAAGGTGGCAACGATATCATCGTCCACAACAAGCTCAAAGTTGTTAAAGTCCTTCATATCCATAAAGGTGACAACATTGCCTGCGATGGTCAGGATCTGTCCGGTCTTCCGTTCGACGATCGGTGCATACACGGTTGCAGAGGTCGGAGAGACAACGGAACGTTTCTGTCCGTCGAAAAGACCGACAACATCAAGTCTTGCTTTTGCTGCTCCATGCTTTCCCGGCTTGGAGATTGCAATGCTCTGGATTTTGCACGGCTCGTCATCCACGACGACGTACCGGCCCTCTTTGAGCTTACCAACTTCGGTTTGTTCTTTCATAAAACTCTGACTAATTATGTGAGGTATTAGCTTATGAGTGTTCCGACAATGCTGCCATCACCGCTGATTTCATCTGCCTGACGCACCAATAGAGATGCACATATGCTCACTCCGGTTCAGTTTCTCGCCCTCTGTGATGAGATAGGAAATGTCATGGTACGGGACCTTGCCCCGCTGATTGGTACCGCATACGGCGGGGAGGAACTCTGCCTTGGAGCGGATAATACGCCGACTGAGCGTATTGACCGGGTGGCCGAGGAGATCGTTCTGACAGCGTTCCGGGAAGCAAAAGCCTGCAGGTCACTGCTGTCCGAAGAGGCAGGGATGGTGGATATCGGAGGGGATCAGGGAGTTGCATATCTGGACCCGGTCGACGGGACGTTTAACGCAGTTGCCGGAATTCCGTTTTATGCGCTGTCGATCGGATACTCGGACGGCGAGCAGATGGTTGCGGGATTTGTGAAAAATCTCGCAAACGGTGAGACGTTTACAGCGATACGGGGTGAAGGGGCATTTCTGAACGGGAAGCCGATTCAGGTGTCGACACAGATTATGCTGGATCATTCGGCGATGAGTGTGTATGCGAAGAAGTTTGATATGAGCAGGATGATGCAGCTTGGCCACAAAATCCGACGATGGCGGCTGTTCGGCGCATCCGCTCTGGAGCTGTGTTACGTGGCCTGCGGACGGCTGGACGGGTTTGTGGATCTGCGCAATACGCTCCGGGTGACGGATGCTGCCGCAGGGATTCTGATTTGTCAGGAAGCCGGCGGGCGGGTATCGCTTCCGGACGGCAGTCCGGTTGAGTTTCCGGATACGGTTACCTGCGGGCGGTGCCTGATTGCAACGAACCGGGTGATCCACCGGAAAGTGATTGAGTATCTGAGGTCATAATGAGATTTTGCATTGTTTCCCGTGTGGATATACGTGAGGCGGTGGAGACAGCCCAGTCTCTTGGCTGGATGCTCCGGGACTACGGGCACGATGTGGTCTATGAGGATTCCGTTGCCGCCGAGCTTGGCTATGCGGGAGTGTCCCTTGCGTCCCCGGAGTTTTCTGCGGACGTTGTCGTCGTACTCGGCGGGGACGGGAGTGTGCTGCGGGCGGTCCGGATGCTGAAAAAGCAGATTCCGATTGTGGGCGTGAATCAGGGACGGGTCGGGTTTCTGACGGATCTGGAACGGGAACATGCCACAGAGCAGCTGGCCGGTCTGTCTCTGCCGCTGCCGACCGAGCCGAGGATGCGGATTACCATTGAGTATGAGGGGAGAATCCTCGGGTCTGCACTGAACGAGGCGGTGATTGTGACCTCACGCCCGGCAAAGATGCTGCAGTTTACGCCGCTGGTGGATGGGCGGGAGATCGGGGAGTTCCGGGCGGACGGGCTGATCATCGGAACGCCGACCGGGTCAACGGCCTATGCGATGAGTGCCGGAGGGCCTATTGTGGACCCGTCGATTGAGGCACTGGTTCTGGTGCCGCTTGCTCCGTATATGCTGTCTTCGCGTCCGTATCTGATCAGTTCCCGGAGTGCGGTGGAGGTACGGCTGACCAGCAGTAAACCGGCACAGCTGGTACTGGATGGGCAGCTGCAGTTTGATATCGGGGAAGATGCTGTGCTGATCATCCGGAAATCCCCGGACCCGGCGCTGTTTGTGGATGTGGGGCGGAGTTTCTACGAGAAAGTAGAACAGAAGCTCAGACAGCTGTAAACGGGTCGGAAAAAAAGAGAGGCGGAAGAGATTACTCTTCGCGTTTTTCCACTTCAATGATAAGGTTTTCCATGACCATATCAACCGCATCCCAGGTCGGGCTCTGTGCTGCTCCCGGTTTTTTGACAATATAGGGTCTGCCTTCGTCACCTGCTTTCCGCATCTCAATGTCGATCGGGATGGCACCGAGGTAGGGGACGTTATACTGGGTTGCTGCTTTTTCTCCGCCGCCTTTACCGAAGAGGTCGATGACTTCACCGCAGTGCGGGCAGACCATGCCGGACATATTTTCGATGATACCGAGGACCGGGAGCTCCATCATTTCCACGAACTTGATTGCTTTGGTGGAGTCGAGAACCGCCACATCCTGCGGCGTGGTAACAATCACGGCACCTTCCACGTTCGGTGCGAACTGGACGATGTTCAGTGCTTCATCTCCGGTTCCCGGCGGGAGGTCGACAACCAGATAGTCAAGGTCTCCCCAGTCTACGTCACCGAGGAACTGCTGGATTGCTGCTGCCTTCATCGGACCGCGCCAGACGATCGGGCTGTCGGTTGTATTCAGAAGGAGAGCCATGGAGATAACCTTCAGCGAGCCGGTTACTTTGACCGGCATGATTTTGTTGCCGATTGCCTGCAGCTTGAGATCTTCGATACCCAGCATTTTTGCAATGCTCGGGCCGTGGATATCCAGATCAAGCAAGCCGGTCTGATAACCGTGGTTTGCCAGGGCATAGGCAAGGTTCACGGAGACGGTGCTCTTTCCGACGCCGCCTTTTCCGGAAAGAACCAGTATTACGTGTCGTACACTGATGTCAGCCTTTTTTGGCTGCTGGCAGGTGTCGGTTTTTTGTGCACATCCGTCACAATGCCCATCGCATCCTTCGGGTTTGTCTGTCATAATAATCACTGATTTGTAGGTCTATATAACCTATTCTACTATCTGTTGCACGGTGGAGAGTATAGCCTTTGCGGAACGCTCACGGTTCGGGAGTGTCGATCCCCGGATAATACGGCTTAATATCCAGCACCGGGGTTGCATCCAGAGCTTCCAGTCCCTGAACGGTCAGGGTGGTTCCGTCAATTTTCAGAATTTTTACCAGTGTCAGGGAGATCGGGTTGGGCCGGACGGGTGCACGGGTTGCAAACACTCCAGACAGCCGGGAATCGGGACTTCCCCAACGGTGAACCTGTAAAATATCACGTTCCGCACGGTCGAACCAGCAGAGGATAAAGACTGAGTCCCCCGCAGACAGTCCAAGCAGTCCGTCACGATACGCGGGATATATCAGAATTTTACTCAGTTCACGGGTATTTTTTCCCTGGTTCGGTGCGTCACTTCGTTCCCGGAACGGGGAGCTGACGATACCGATCGGTTCACACCGGATCTCGGCGGCCTTTTGCTCTGCTGCAGTTTCTGCGGCTTTCAGGGTGTTGAGGGCGTCATTACAGAGCCAGTCACAGGCACCGACATAGGCATTTTCCCGGGGGACGTGGGTATAGACGACGCTGGCATATTGTAAGGCCTGCCGGACCGCTTCTGCATGCAGGGGTTTGAGGGCAGCTGACCGGACGGCATAGGCACCGTTCATCTGTGAGATCATCAGCTCGCTGTCGGAGAATACGTCAAGTTCGATTTCAGCCGGGTCTCCATATTTTTTTACCGCGGACAGACCTGAGGCAAGGGCAGTGTATTCGGCAAAATTATTGGTCTGTGTACCGAGGACACGGACCTCGGACTCAAGAATCTCCGTTCCGCGAAGAATGAGCCATGCGGCAGCGGCAGGGCCGGGATTCCCCCGGCTTGCGCCATCAGTATACAGAGTGAGATGATCCATGGAGAATGAGTTATCCTCGAGGGTATTTATGAATACGGATATCGGCGGAGGAACGGGTTGTCTCTATCTATACATCTATTATGTTGCCGGGAAAGTGTATTGTATGCAACAGATTACTATCCATCTTGGAGCCAGCGGGATTACGCCCTCCAGTACTCTGTCCGGAGGGAATATCTCACCGAAGATTGATCTGAGCGGCGTTACCAAAGACGTGAAGTATGTGGCGCTGATCGTACAGAACAAATCCGGTGACGGACCCACGGAGTGTATCTGGAGTATCTGGAATATTCCTTCGGTCGGCTATATTCCGCCTGGCTATGAACACGGACCGGCACCCGGATTCCCGTTCCCCGCCGTTCAGGGACCGAATGCATTCGGGGAACACGGCTGGCATGGTCCGGAGCCGAAACTCGGTTCTCAGGAACGCATGTTATTTCAGGTGTTCGGCCGTGCGGAGCCGTTGTCCCTCTCTGCTGAGGCTGATATGAATGAGGTAATTGCGGCACTGCGTGACGGTAAGACGCTTGCCTACGGCAGTCTGGAAACAACATACCGCTAGGCCGGAAACCGTCCCCTCTCTACCCGACAGACATCAGCCGATCCCCGCGTTTCCTGCCGGAAACTCCCGCGAAACAGCTACGATTCATCCGCATGCTGCGCGGGACGAAACCGGGATGAATCCGGGGCGGATTCATCGGGCAATTAAAGCTGTATTTTTGTTTATTTTCAGATTCGCCAGAAATACGGCGATTTTTTCTAGCCATGACAGACAGGTTTATACACCCGGACGGCACATCTAAGATTATGTCACACAAGAATGACGCAAAGAAGGCAGCAGCCCCGGTTGAAGACGCAAAAGTCGAAGCACCGAAGGCAGCAGCCGGAAAGCACGCAAAGAAAAACTAACCCTGGGACTTCGGACTAGGGACTTCTTTGTCCGGAATTATGAAGGGAGACCAGGTATGATTTCCCCGGTTGAATAACGTGTGACACCCGTATCCGACAATATCGGATATTTGTCTGCCACAATTTTTTGAGGCAAGACAGACTGGCGGAACATTTCCTCTGGTCTGTCCAAACACTTTTCACGATTTTTTTGAAACTATTTTGGTAATGCCAGAGGGTTTATTATCGATCAGAACAATTGTGTAAACAGTAGGCAAAGAAGAATCTGTCGCCGGGAGTCGTGATAGTATAGAGTCAGACCAAAAGCATACACACCGGACAAACACATCTTTACTCTCCACGTAATTGCAGGCACGGGATACCGGTCCTGCCGACCCACTCTTGATACATACGCCCATCCGATAGATACATACGAGATAAACCGGACTCAGGGGAAAACGTACCACAGTCCCCCGTTTTTTTCTACGGCATTATTCTTCACATTGCTGCAATTACAAATTTTGGTTTGCGACCTGCGAAGCAGGGAGCAAAGCAAGACGTGAAGCGACTTGTGACTGCCGAGTGAGCCGCTTCGCGGCTCCTCAGCAAACCGGAATTTACCATTATCACGTTTGCAGCACACCGCACAGAATCTGATAATGGTACGATAGTGTTCTCCTCCCAAAGTGACAGGAAAAAAAATATTTTAAAAAAACATATCCAGTGTTGTTTTCTTGGTTTTGGTCGGATCAAACTCGTCCCAATCCCATCCCAGCGCTTCGAAGATCCGGTTCAGCGGGGCCTGAATGGTTTTTTCAAGCATGGTCTCCCAGTCAATCTCAATCTTGTCAACCGGCACCTGATCAGGATACTCAAAGCAGAGCACATCCGTATCAGGATACCGCTCCGGATCATAGGTCCGTTTAACATAGAGGCGTTTGGGTTTGCTTCCGCGTTTAAAATCCGTACCCAGATACTGATTCGAGTAGCGGGCACCGCGGCCATGGGCATCCAGCACCACGTAATCATCAAGCGATTTGTTGATACCACTTGGAATCCCGGCTTTTTCCAGAGGACAGCGACCGGCACGATACATCCGCAGAACCTCGGGAAGATACTCTTTCACCTCGTCTTTACCGTTTCCTTTGAGGATCATCTCAAGCACGCGCTCCTGCACCTCGCGGGTAATCGGTGCCGAGTCAGACCGTTTCATCTCAAAGCCGGTGATATCAATCTTGTCAACATCCTGTCCCTCTTTCCAGACAAGATGTCCCGCATACCGTTTTTTTGCGCCGCCCTGGAAAAATCTCCGGTAAATCTTTTCAAACTTAATGGAAAAGAAGTTCTGATCCGCACCCAGCGTCTCGCGGGAAAAAGAGGAGTAACTTGCATTCAGCTCTTTTTCCAGACTTCGGGCAATCTCCATAGTCTGTTCCTGAGGGAGAGGCGGCAGTTGGACAAAACAGGAGTCCGTATCCCCGTAAATGACCTCATACCCGCGGCGGGTGATGATCGTTTTTGTATGCTGAATGATTGCCCGGCCGACGGAGGTCACCGCAGAGCCGATATCGCGGTCGTAGAGCCGGAACCTGGAAAATCCCGAGACCCCGTAATATGTGTTCATAATGACTTTCAGCACATTCTGCTGCATGTCATACAGCGTATACTCCTGTGAACCGTAGGGAAAGGTATTCCGCAACTTTTTTCTCTCGTCCCGCTCGGTCATCAGCTCGCTGATAATACTCCGGGTCAGACCGTCCGGAGCACGCCGGAACCGGATACCGTTCGGGGCGTGAATCTCTCCCTCAGGAGACTTCGTCTCGGGAGAAGCATTCAAGGTCATCATGGCCATCGGATACAGAGACTTCAGATCCAGCACAATCACATTTTCCCGGACACCCTTACTCGGTGCAAAAACCGTTGCCCCTTCAAACTCCTCACCCGTCGAGCTTCCCTTGGAAGGGAGAACATACTTCCCGGAAGCTTTCCGAAGAATGTAGATATCGATCACATTCGAGGAGTTCAGCGTTTTATCCAGCGGACATCCTACATACCGCGCGACCTCCTGATAAAACTCCACGATATTGTTTTTTCGGTTAATCCCGACGCACAGCTCAACATCCTTAAAGTTGTACTCAACCATCCGCAGAGGATCATTATCCCACAGATCACCCAGGGTCCCGGTGTAGCGGACCTTACACTCGCCAAGCTCCTCCTCGGCAATCGCATCCAGCCGGTACGACTCTTTCTGACTACCCTGCATTTTCTTGTATGCGGTCAGAAGATCAAAAATAACCCGGCCACGCATTGCGTTCCGGTCAACCGTTCCGGGAAGCCGGGCAAACACCTCGGTCTTAAACCCAAGCATCTCGCAACGTTTGAGAAGATAGGCAGCATCGAAGTCCGCAAAGTTCCAGCCGGAGAGGATATCCGGATCCTTTTCCCGGATATACTGAATAAATCCGGAAAACAGATCTTTTTCGGTTTCATACACGCAGATCGTGTGGCGGTCGCGGGTAAAACAGCCGTTCACCAGTCCCGGGGTTTCCGTAAAATCAACCCGTTTTTTTCCCTGCAGAACAAAAGTTGTGTAGTGATCGTCAAAGGAGTCGTGACAGGTGATACAGGTCACCGGATCCCGTTCCGGTTCCGGGAAACCGTTCCGGTCATCACACTCAATATCGCACATACATACGCGTGCTTTTGAGTTGACAACAGCAGGCATGAGGTCCGTATACGTACAGACATCAGCCGGCGCGGTAACACCCCCGGTAAGCCCGGTGTCAATCAGGAATCTGGTCGCAAACGGAATATCTGCTTCATAGTGGTGATACCGGTCCCGCACCATTCGGACATCGGTAGGTTTCTGGGTATAGAGTCTCCGGAGAGGCTCACCTTTAATGGAAATCGCCCGGTCCCCGGTTACCTCCACAGAATCCGGGTGCGGGAGATCGGCTTCATTTTCCCGGACCCAGAAGTACGGACGAAATCCGGTTACCTGCAGCTGGTGAGGCGTTCCGTCCAGCGTCCGACCGAAGATATGCACAACCGGACCGCCGGGTGCATTACTATACTCAGCCTGATTAATCGCAATGGAAACCGGGACATCGTCCGCCATCAGACTCTCCCGCAGAGAGAACCGAGGAACACAGCCGCCTCCTCAAGTTTATGGTGTTCCCAGCCGTCGAGCTTCCAGGACTCGTCAATTACCGCGCCGGAGCTGGTCAGAACAGCCGGGAGGCCAAGAGCGCAGCCGTCAATGCCATAGGCACCGTTCGCAGGCAGAGAGCAGGTAACAAGCGCCCGGGAGTTCTCCGCAATACCCCGGATCATCGCACAGATATGATACGCGGGACCGAAAATCGTTCCTCCCTTTCCCTGAATGACCGGCATGGACGATGCCCGGATCTCCGTCAGAATCTCCTCCCGGACGGATACCGGAACGTCCTGGTTCATGCGGGAAAAGACCGGAACCTGATGTTCGCCGTGTTCGCCCAAAACACGGGCATCCCCGGTAATGCCCCTGGCAGCTGCGGCAATCGAAAGGCGCCGGCTGTCCAGCAGACCGCCGAATCCGAGGACCTGCTCCTCGGAAAGCTGGGTATGCTTGGCAAAGTACCAGGTAAAGACATCCATCGGGTTGGTAACAACGATCAGATGTCCGTCGAAACTGCCGAGAAGTGCGGCGGCTTCCGCAGCCACCGGGACATTTGCATCAAAAAGATCGGCACGCGTCTGAATTGCAGGGGTTCGTGCCGCTCCTGCGGAGAATACACAGAAATCCGCGTGCCTGATTGCATGGGAGTCCGTGGAGACAGGAATGTCCATGGCATGAATAAGATCCAGTTTCTGTGCGGTAAGCACCGGTTCATACATATCGTGGAGAAGTATTTCATCGGCGAGACCCAAGGCTGCCGCGAGAAATGCAACCTCTCCGCCGATACGGCCGGCGCCAAGACATGCCAGTGTCGTCATAGTTGTGTAGTATTCGTCGGATGATTGTATCATACTTCCCTTCCCGTCCCGGGCTACATTATCATATTCCCCGGGAACAAATACTCTATCCACAGATATGATCAGACTGCAGAAACCAAGGTCAGCTATCGGAGGAGTTCCCCTGAAAAATCATATGCTGCTTGCAGCAGGGGTTCTCGGAACAACCGGAGCATCACTTGCGCGAATGCTCCGGCTCGGTGCCGGAGGTGTTGTCACCAAGTCCATCGGACCTGAGCCGAAAACCGGTCATCACGGCCCGGCGCTGGTTGCGGTGGAAGGCGGCATCATGAATGCCATGGGTCTTCCAAATCCGTCGAAGGAGTTTACGGAGGAGATCGCGCCCCTGAAAGGGGAGCCGGTGGTGGTGAGTATCTTCGGCGGGACTCCGTCTGAGTTTGCGAGAGTTGCCGAGTGGTTCCCGGATGCGGTCGCGTTTGAACTGAATCTTTCGTGCCCGCATGCCGAAGGGTATGGGGCTGCCATTGGTGCCAATCCGCGGGTGGTCCGTGAGTGCACGGAGGCGGTGAAGACCTTCGGAAAACCGGTCTGGGTAAAACTGACTCCGAATGTAACGGACATCAAAGTAATTGGAAAAGCCGCTGAGGCGGGAGATGCCGATGCGATTGTTGCGATCAATACGGTCAAGGCGATGCGTATCTCAACCGGGATGCAAAGACCGGTGCTTGGAAATACCTTCGGCGGACTTTCCGGGAAAGCGATCTTTCCGATTGCGGTCCGGAGTGTGTATGATCTGTATGAGGCATGCAGTATTCCGATCATCGGCTGCGGAGGTGTTTCCACAGCCGACAATGTTCTGGAGATGATGATGGCAGGAGCGAGTGCGGTGGAGATCGGCAGTGCGGTCTACGACGGTGTCGGCGTGTTTGCCGATATTGCAGCAGAGCTGTATGCGGATGACGGGATACCGACTGCAGAGATTGTGGGGTGCGCCCATGTCTGAATCACTTCCTGACGGCCAGATGCCAGTGGTGGTAACAATCACTACGGTTATCGACGAGACACCGACGGTCAAGACGTTTGTGTTTGATGAGCTGTTCAACTTCCGCCCGGGCCAGTTCTGTATGGTCTGGGTCCCCGGTGTGGATGAGATTCCGATGGCATTTTCTGCAGCAAATGCGATTACGGTGATGAAGGTGGGCGATGCAACGTCCGCACTGTTTGCGCTCGCTGCCGGAGATAAAATTGGTATTCGCGGGCCGTTTGGAAACGGGTTCCGCCCTGAGGGAAAGACGCTTGCGGTCGGCGGCGGCATCGGTGTTACGCCGCTCTTTACGCTTGCGGCTACGGGTGAGGTGGATACGTTTGTGCTTGGCGCCCGGACTGCCGGGGAGCTGGTATTTCCGGAGGAGCTTTCGGGTCTTACGGATCTGAAGATTGCAACGGACGACGGGACACGCGGATACCACGGGTTTGTTACCGGGATTCTGGATCAGATGGATCTTGCCGGATATGATACGATCTGTGTCTGCGGCCCGGAGATGATGATGAAAGGAATTCTCGACCGGCTGGTTGCGCTCGGTATTGAGAGCCGCGGTCAGTTCTCCCTCCACCGGTATATGAAATGCGGTGTGGGGATCTGCGGGTCCTGCTGTATCGATCATGAAGGTCTGCGGGTCTGCCGCGACGGGCCGGTCTTTACCGGAGATATCATCCGGGACAGTGAGTTTGCGCATCATCACCGGGGTGCGTCAGGGAGAAAAGAGTGATACTATGAAACCAGTTGTGAAGATTATTACGTGCCCGAAATGCGGCGAGAAACAGAATTTTACGATGTACCCAAGCATCAATGCTTCATCCAATCCCGGACTTTCCGAAAAGTTCCTTGACGGGAATCTGACGGTGCTGACCTGCGAGGCCTGTGGGTTTTCGGGTGCGGTGGAGTATCCGATGCTGTATCATGATCTGGAGAAGAAGTTCAGTGTGTATTTTGCGCCGGATACGGATACCAGATCGGCAGAGCTGCCGAATGTGCTGCCTGCCCATCTGCTTCCGGATATGCGGATGCGGCTTGTACATACGCAGGATGATCTGCGGGAGAAGATTTTCATTTTCCGCGACTGTCTGGATGACCGGATTGTGGAGACGGTGAAGGATTCTATTCTCCGGGAGATGCAGGCGAGAAAAGAGGAGAATATGCCGGATATGCTGTTCTATGCGCAGGATATGTTCCAGTGCGAGGGGCGGTCCCTGATTTTTGTGCCAAAGAGGGGAACAGAGTATCTGGAGCCGATTAAGATTCCGTTTGATACGTATGAAAAGATAAAAATGCTGATGCACGGTATCTGGGAGCGGCAGGTGTCGGGGTATACGGTTGTGGATCGCGTCTGGATTCAGAGTGCAGCGCAGGAAACGGTATGATTACCGACGAGGATGTTGTGATCTGCCCTGAGTGCGGACATGAACAGAAGATTACCATCTGTCCGTCGGCGAATGTGACTACCGACCCTGAGATGCGGGAGAAGGTACTTTCCGGTGAGATTTTTCTGTTTACCTGTGAAAAATGCGGGTATCACGGTTTTGCCGGGTATCCGTTTGTCTATGAGGATAAGGAGACCAATGGCGGATTTCTGATTTATCTGGAACCGGACTGTACCGACCGCGAGGTAGGTATTGAGGGGGATCTTGCGGATCAGGTGATCTACCGGGAACGCCCGATGCGGTTGGTTTCCGATCTAAACTCTCTGAAAGAGAAGGTGTTCATCTTTGAGGCGGGGCTTGATGACCGGGTTGTTGAGCTGTTTAAGATGCTGACGCTGACAAAGATGTACGGGGATAATCCACAGGAGGTGCCGGATGATCTGCTGTTTACAAAGCTGGATGAGCAGGAGAATCCGGAGGAGGGGGAGAAGGTTATCCTGTTTGCGGCGTTCCGCGAAGGAAAGTATCTGGGCGTTCTGGAGCTGCCGTATTCGCTGTATCAGACGTGCGTTGTTACCGGCGGTCCTATTTGGGATGCCCCGGTGACGGAGTGTGCGGCGATTGATCAGCAGTGGATTGTTGACCGGCTGAAAAGCGAGTCCGCACATGAATGCAGTGATACGTGCGAAAAAACTGAGTGATTTTCTGAAAGGAGTATTGTGCTCTGCATTTTCAGGGACGTAGCCGCAGTACATCGCAAAGGCCACGTCACCAGATGCAACCCGAAAATACCTTTTTTTGTTGACAGGGCAAGACGTATATCGATATTTTTTCTTGTGTGTCTCTGGACGTCAGGTGGTTACCCACATACATTCAAAAAGCCCAAGTTTCCAGCTTGGGCTTGCGTGCCCCGCCCAAGTCTTCGACTTGGGCTTTCCTGTGGGTCCGCCCCGGTACCGCGACCATTTATTCCTGCGCACAACGAATAGTACCCTAATATATGCAGCAGGACCAGATACGCAAAGGGCGGCTTGACGGTGACAGAAACGCCGCAGTGGCCGAATACCTCGCATCCATGACCGCAGACCGGAGGATTGCCCGCGCAGACATCAGGGTGGATATGGCACACATCCTGATGCTGGAAAAACAGGGGCTGATTGACACCGCCTCTGCCGCAACTCTTCTCAGACACCTCTGGCGGTATCTCGAAGACGGTCTTCCGGAAACGGTGTTTGATGAATCCCACGAAGATATCCATGCAGGAATCGAAGCACAGCTGATCGCCGATGCCGGGGCAGAGACTGGAGGGCGCATGCATCTTGGCCGGAGCAGAAACGATGAAGTTGCCACCTGTCTCCGGATGCGGACCCGCGAGGATATCCTTGACATCCTCGCATCTGTGTTCGCACTCCGCCGCGCACTCATTACGCAAGCTCAGGCTCATCTTGAGACCATCATGCCCGGATTCACCCATTTCCAGCATGCCCAGCCAACCACACTTGCCCATTATCTTTTAGCCTATGAAGCAGTTCTCGCACGGGACTGCGGACGACTGGTTGATGCCTATCGTCGGTGCAATATCTGCCCGCTCGGCTCAGCCGCATTTGCCGGTACCGGGTTTGCCATCGACCGGCAGATGACAGCCGAGTACTTAGGCTTTGCAAAACCCATGGAAAACTCCATGGACGGCGTCGCATCCCGTGACTTTATCCTGGAAACGATGTCCGCCCTCTCTCTTCTGATGATCAACACCAGCCGCATGTGCGAGGAGCTGGTGCTCTGGAGCAGTGCATTCATCAGGTTCGTTGACCTGAACGATGCATACTGTTCCACAAGCTCCATCATGCCACAGAAGAAAAACCCGGACACCGCCGAGATCATGCGCGGAAAATCCGGGACCGCCGTCGGGGAGCTGATGGCCGGACTCACACTCATGAAAGGACTGCCGATGAGCTATAACCGCGATATGCAGGATCTCACCCCACATCTCTGGCGGGCGATCGACGCTGCCGCCCAGTCTGTCCCGATTCTTGCCGACATGGTACAGACCGCGATCTTCAACACAGGCCGGATGGCAGACGAAGCGGATCACGGAAACTCAACCGCAACGGAACTTGCCGACCTGATGGTCAGGGAGTTCGGTATGCCGTTCCGTACCGCACACAACATCGTCGGCCGGGCGGTCAAGCTCGGCGGCCTGACACTCGATGTGGTCGAACAGGCAGGAAAAGAGATATGCGGGTGGTCACTCATAGAAAAAGGACTTACTCAGGCACATATTGACCGTGCCCTCTCACCGGTGGGAATGGTGGACGCAAAGCAGAGTCTTGGCGCACCAAAACCCGCAATGATGAAACAGGCTGCCGATGCCGCAGCCCTTGCCCTCGCCGGGGATGAGGTGACGCGTGACACCCTCGCCGCAGCGCTCGCTGCGGCAGATGAACATATAAAAACAGATTATCTGAGGTTAACAGCATGACATTCTCCAATAGTGACCCGGTTGACATTGCGTTCGCGGGCCTCGTTCTCCATGGAATCTACATCTCCGCATCCGCGGGGAATGCGATCGTGAAACTTTCCAGCGGCTACAATATCTGCGTCCCGGAATCCCTGTGTACTCCGGGGGCGGTAAGCGTTCTTCCGGAAAAGCCTGCACAGGAACCGCTGATGCAGGATGCAAACCTGCCGCAGCTTTCGATCATCTCCACCGGCGGAACGATTGCAAGTACGGTTGATTACCGGACGGGTGCGGTATCCTCAAAGTTCACCGCAGAGGATATCCTCCGTTCCATACCGGAACTCGCCGGTATTGCCCGGTTCCGGACGCTGCAGCCGTTCAATGTTCTGTCCGAGAATATGAATCCGGCCATGTGGCAGGAGCTGGCACGCACGATTTATGATGAAGTCCGGGCAGGCTCGAAAGGTATTCTCGTAACCCATGGTACGGATACGATGCTCTACAGCGCGGCTGCGGTTGCATTCATGCTGGATACGCCGGTTCCGGTGATCTTTGTCGGTGCCCAGCGGTCGGCTGACCGGCCGAGCAGTGATAATGCGATGAATGCAATCTGTTCGGCACGTGCAGGCGTGTCCGATCTCGGCGAAGTGGTTATCTGTATGCATGAGACCTCCAGTGATACGGTCTGTTCCCTGCACCGGGCAACGCGTGTCCGGAAAAATCACACTTCACGCCGGGATGCATTCCGGAGTATCGGCCGGGAGCCGGTGGGCAGTGTTGCCTATCCAGAGGGAGATGTTACGCTGGCGTCCGATGCGATCCGCCGGGATGCGCGTGAACTCCGGTTGTCCGACCGGCTGGAGCCGCACTGCGGACTTATTCAGTATTATCCGGGAATGAATCCATGCGTGTTTGATGCGTTTTGCGGGTATGCGGGTCTGGTTATTTCAGGAACCGGACTTGGTCATGTCGGTACGGACTGTATTCCCAAAATTGCGGCGCTTGCAGCGGCAGGAACGACGGTTGTGATGACGTCACAGTGTCAGGCAGGCGTGGTCTGCGACCGTGTGTATGAGACCGGCCGTGATCTGCTGGATGCGGGTGTTATTGAGGGGGGCGATATGCTGCCTGAGGTTGCACTGGTAAAACTTATGTGGGTGCTTGCGAATGTGTCGCGCCCGGCGGATGTGAAACGAATGATGCAGACGAATCTGAAAGGCGAACTGGCCTATGATCTGGGGAGGGAGATCTGAGATGACGGATTTTGATTATGAAACGCTTGGTCTCAAGGCAGGTATTGAGATTCACCAGCAGCTGAATACCCGGGAAAAGCTGTTTTCCCATACGCCAACGGTTATCCGCGACTCTGCGGAGCATACAGGTGAGGTGAAACGGTATCTGCGCGTGGCAACGTCGGAGATGGGTGATGTGGACCGGGCTGCAAAGGAGGAGATGATGCAGGCACGGCTGTTTACGTATTATACGTATGACACAACCGGGCTTGTGGAGATCGATGAGCAGCCGCCGTCGCCGCTGAATCCTGAGGCGCTGGATATTGTGCTGACGCTTGCCAAGATGTTTCAGATGACGCCGCTATCGCAGATTCACACGATGCGGAAGATGATCGTGGACGGGTCGGCTACGAGCGGGTTCCAGCGGACTGCGCTTGTGGCGCTGAACGGTGCGATTGATCATACCTGCCGGATTGAGACGGTGGCGGTTGAGGAGGAGGCATGCCAGCGGGTGAACGATACGACGTTTTCGGTTGACCGGCTGGGTATTCCGCTGATTGAGATTACGACTGCGCCCTGTATGAAGACGCCGGAGCAGGTGCATGATGTGGCGCAGTATATCGGGATGACGCTGCGGTCTACGGGCCGGGTGAAACGGGGCCTCGGGACGATTCGTCAGGATGTGAATGTGTCCATCCGTGACGGTGCCCGCGTGGAGATTAAGGGGGTTCAGGAGCTGGATCTGATTGCGGAGGTTGTCCGCCGCGAGGTGCAGCGGCAGTTGTCACTGCTTGCTATCCGGGATGAACTGCTGGCACGCAATGCGCTGGTGAACGGCGAGGTGTATGATGTGACGCAGGTGTTTGCCCGGACGGAGTCGCAGGTGCTGAAGAAAGCGAAGGTTATCCTGGCAACGGTTCTGCACGGGTTTGCGGGGCTAGTCGGGATGGAGATTCAGCCGGGCCGCAGACTGGGATCGGAGATGTCGGATTATGCGAAGAAGTGCGGTGTGGGCGGTCTGTTCCATACGGATGAGCTGCCGGCATACGGTGTTACCCAGGCTGAGGTGGATCTGCTGAAAGAGACTCTCGGTGCGGGGGAGGAGGATGCGGTGGTGCTTGTGGCGGCAACGGGTGAGAAGTGCAGATGTGCGATGAAGATGATTCTCCGCCGGGCGAAGCTTGCTATGGAAGGGGTGCCGGAGGAGACGCGGAAGATGCTTGAGGGCGGATCGACTGCGTATATGCGCCCGCTGCCGGGTGCTGCGCGGATGTATCCGGAGACAGATATTCTGCCGGTTCCGGTGTCTCCCGAGTACTGGAACTCACTTGTGATGCCTGAGCTGCTGACGGTGAAGGCGGAGCGGTTTGTGTCTGAGTACGGGTTTGATGCGGGTCTGGCGCACCAGATGGCATTTTCGGAGAAGCTGCCGCTGTTTGAACGGGCGGTGGCGGAGGGTATCCGTCCGGTGTTTGCCGCGCGGACGATTCTTGCGTCGTTGAAGGAGTTGTCGCGGGCGGGTGTCGGGGCGGATGCGCTGCCGGATGATTCGGTGATTGCGGTGATGAAGGCGGTTGAGGCGGGACATGCAGCGAAGGAGGCGGTGTCTGATATTCTTTCTGCGTGTGCAAAGGGTATGACGCTGGAGGAGGCTGTTGCGACGGTCGCGCCGGCGTTTTCCCGTGAGGAGCTGGAGTCGCTTGTGCATACGATTGTGGAGGATCGGGTTGAATTTATTAAATCACGCGGGAAAACGGCGCTTGGTCCGGTTATGGGTATTGTGATGAAGGAGGTACGCGGCCGCATTGACGGGAAAGTTGTCAGTGAGGTGCTGAACGATGAAATGGGGAGGATTCTCTGAGACTGCCCTCACGGCTGCGCGATTTTCCAAAAATTTCCGGTAATTGCATTGAGATATGTTTAAGTGAGCTGGACGCAAACAAGGTAAGGAGTTCAATATGGGAAAGACAGGTAGCATCAACTGGCACCAGGTGAAAGGTGTTAACGGTCAGATCAGACTCGTTCCCCAGAAAGAGGGAGAGGTCAAAAAACCGGGACCGAACCAGAGATTTAAGAGAGCCAGTATCGTGGCAAAGATCGAGAGCCGCATGGCAAATGCTCCACAGCAGGGCCGCCGCGGACCGAAGATCGCAGATCAGCGTATCCGTCGCCGGATCCGCCGGTCGAAAAAGTCCATGATGGGCGCAAAGGCAAAAGCAAAGCGCTGAACTCTTTGGGACGTGTGTGCCCGTAAGCCATTCCTGGCTTACGCGAATATCTAAAATCATGTAATGATGCGGGAGTTCCCGCATCATATCCATTTTTTCTCTTGGGTGTTTGTGGTATTTTTGGTACTATCCGGACTCTTTTAACGGATTCGGGGTAATGATAGATGCATGAACACACACATTCGTATTTTTTGTATGGCCCTGATTTTCGTGGGGGCATTTGTCCTCACGGCAGGGTGCGTGAGTTCCGGCGGACAGCCGAGTCCGGACGGGACTGCATGGAGGCTTTCTGAGTTTGATACCGGGAGTGCGGCGGCGGCACCGGCCGGTAGTATTTCGCTGAACTTCGGCAACGGGTCAGTGTCCGGCAGCGGCGGGATAAACAGTTACGGTGGTGAGTATACGCTGGATGCAGCGAAAGGCACGATTACGTTCGGGAATATGATTAGTACGCTGATGGCAGGGCCGGAGCCCCTTATGACTGAGGAGTCACGGTATTTTGCGGCTCTGCAGAATGTTACGGGGTATACGCTGAGTTCTGATACGCTTGTCCTGACGAATGCGAGCGGCCAGACGGTTCTGACGTTTGTTCCGCCGCTGGAAAATACGTCCTGGACGCTTGTTACGTATACACCGCAGGCTTCACAGGTACCGACAGAGAGTATTGCCCAGATTACGCTGATGTTTGACCGCGAGGGGAAGCTCTCCGGAAACGGAGGTATTAATCAGTATACGTCTACGTGGAGGTCGAACGGGACGCATCTGGTGATTGAACCGGTGGCGAGTACGAAGATGGCGGGTACGCCGAATGTGATGGCACAGGAGGATGCGTATTTTGCGCTTCTGCCGGCGGCCAATAGTTTCTCCTTTAGTATGGGTATGCTGCAGGTGACGGATGCGAGAGGAAATACGATTCTTGTGTTTCAGCCGCAGCTGACGGAGACGAGCTGGATACTGACCGAGATCAATGGAACGGCTCCCCCAGCGGCTGCGCAGACGGTGACGCTGGTGTTTGGGAGGGACGGGACGCTGCACGGTCAGGCACCGGTGAATATGTATTCGGGTGTCTGGAGAGCTGCGGGTCTGGACGGGCTTTCGGTGCGGGATATTGCAACTACGCTGATGCTGGGTGCAGATTCCGGAGTGAATGCATTTGAGAGTGAGTATTATGCTGTTCTGCAGAATGCCAGCAGTTACCAGCTGGATGCTGCGGGCCTGGTGATTACGGCAGCGGATGGGAAGACGCTTAGCTATTCGGTGAACGTGGCGGATCTGCTGCGGGGGACCACGTGGAGTCTTGCCGGGAATGTGAATGTTACGCTGACGATTCAGAGTGATGGATCGATCAGCGGTCAGGCGCCGGTGAATACGTATACGGGTACTGCTGCATTTTCGGCGAACGATGGTCTGGTGCTTACGGGTATTGCGAGTACGAAGATGACCGGGACTCAGGAGCAGATGCGTGAGGAGACTGCATTCTTTGCTTCGCTGCGTGCGGTTACGGGATATAATCTGGTGGACGGACAGCTTGTTCTGACCGGGAGCGGCGATGCGGCGCTTCTGACGTTTAATTCTGTGTGAGATTATTCCCTCTTTTTTTCTGTGAGTGGTGGTGTGCTTCCCGGGAACACTCAATAACGCTTGGTTCCTATTGAACGTGCCCTCGGATACCACAACGTCTCAAATGTCTGCGAACAACCCGTATACCTGCGGGCAGTTGATGTCGAAAAAATTCCGGGAAGAGGCAAGCTTGCCAAAACCATAGGAACGATTGTCGATTAGCCGGGTTGTGCGGCTGGTGGAGTGAACTGCGTGCGGGATTTCAGATGGCAACAGGATATTCTTCTCCTCATCCTCAACAGATCGTGTATTTAGCAGACGAATGAAAAATCCCAAAAAAACATATTGACACACACAAACCAAAGCCCCGTCGCAGCGCAGAAAAGTTTTTTTTTAGAACCAGTATTATGCCGACTTCCCCTCAGTATCCAGAAACGCACACACCTCCTCAGTCAGCTTCTTGATCACCTTAACCGACTCGGCAAACTGTGCCACCTCCGTATCCGACATCCTCACCCCAATTGGAAACACTCCGCCGCGCGTCATCCGTGTCGGCACACTGATGCACACACCCTCGTGACCAAAAATCTCACGCCGGATCTGTGTCGAAACCGTCAGCATCCGGTTCTCATCCTCAACAATCGTCCGAATTAACGTAGCAATGGCATCTCCCGGACCATAAACCGTCGCTCCCCGTGACTGAATAATATATGACCCGCTATTTTTCACCTGCTCAATCATCTCATCACGCGGAAGCGTTGCAATCCCGCGCATGTTATCGATCTGAATACCCCCAATCGTCGTAGCAGACCACAGGGGCACCATAGTATCCCCGTGTTCACCGATAATACGGGTGTGCACTTCACTCACATGCACATTGAAAAACTCAGCAAGACATGCCTTCAGGCGCATAGAATCCAGGTGGGTCCCAAGACCAAACACACGGTGCGGCATCATACCAGAATACTTCAGCGCAACCGTTGTCATAATATCCACCGGGTTTGTCACGACCAGCAAAATGGAATCGGGTGCCATCCGCCCGACCTGCTCGGCATAATGCTTCACGATGCGTGCATTTTCCATAGCAAGATCAAGACGGTTCTGATTTGGTTTTCTTGGAACACCGGACGTCAGCACAATAATATCTGACCCCCGCAGTTCTTTCGGGTGCGTCCCGAACGTAACACGGGTATTTGTCCCTCGCGCGGCAAATGAATCCATCATATCATGGGCAAGACCGTCAAGATACTGCTCATTCCCCGGCCGACCGTAGAGACACATCTCCTGCACATGTGGGAACTGCGACACCGCATGAGCTGCATAGGATCCAACCTGGCCGGTTGCTCCAATGATTGTCACTTTTGCCATAAAGAAAACCTCTGAAAAGCAAGAGATGGGACACGTTATCGGTTGGAAGCGCACATTCAGCGTCTCTGATGCACCCCTTCTCCGCCCCGCAACCCTGTGGGCGCCATGCGTTCACGGTAGGTCTGCTCCCTTCCGGGCCTGAACCGGTGCCCACGATTAGGGGGCGGTACATCCCTCCGGATATACTCACCCCGGCCGCTGACCTCACAGGACGAGGTATCAACGTCGGAATACATCATGTCAGAAGAACTGCCACAGCCGTCCTCAAACTTCGTCCCCTGCGTATTGGCTGTTTCAGGTTACAGGTGACGCCAAGCCACCCGGACTAGTCCCATATTATAATGGGGCACTTCCCTGATAAAATCATGTATGATTGCGACCCTCAGGCAACAGAAGGCACAAAACCCAGCAGGATAGAACCCGGAATATGTGTTCAGGATATGGGCCCGGAGGGGTTCGAACCCACGACCACCCGGTTATGAGCCGGGCGCTCCACCACTAAGCTACAGGCCCTCACAAAAGTAAAAGTACAGGAAAATGGAGGATACAGGGAGTCCTGCTCCTCGAAAGAAATTTGTTCCCTTGCAGAAGAACATATACTATTTGGCTTGGTGATACTTAAAGGTTGCAGTGCGAAAAAAGAAAACACTGCAGGGATACTGTGGTCCAAAGACCCCACTCAGACCACAGCGGAGTTCTCTGAATCTTAGACCAGCCATTCCAGATCCGCGCAAAGAGTATAGTCGCAGGGTAAAAGATCTCAGATACAGAATCCATGGAAGACACCGTAGAAAGATGAATATCACCAAAACCTGATCACGACATGGAGAAACACGAAACAAAAAGAAAAACGAACGCCGCCAACAGGACTCGAACCTGTGACATGCTGGTTAACAGCCAGCCACTCTACCAACTGAGTTATGGCGGCACTGATGTGTTGCCTAATTAGATGTGTGATACATCGTATTAAAGATTATGATTTAGAGGACGGATCCTCCTGATGAAGAGTAGATAACTGCCGGATCAGACCGTCCAGTTCAGTATCGAAATTTTTGAGCATATCATAGGCCTTCGGTGTAGCAACGGCACCAGCCGGAGTCGCCTTGATATACTGCATCTGCTCCAGAACACGTAAGGAGTACCGGATACGGTGTTGCGGCTGACTCAGCTCCTCAGTAAGTTTCATAATACCGATCGGACCGCTTCTGGCAACCACTCGCATTACAGAAAGATGGCGCCCCAACAGCTCCACCTCCCCCTCAATTTTACTTAACAACGCTTTATACCCCCTTATTTTTGTTCATCCTGACGCATTTCTTCCTCAAGCTCCGCACGAATCTGTGCACGATATGCTTCCTGCTCTTTCTTGGCCTGGGCAACCCGTTCTTCTTTGGTGGTTCCGTGAACATCAAGCCACGCCTTCGTTGCTTTGTAGCGGGGAACAAAGAGCAGAATACTGACCGCAAGGAGGATGAGGCCACAGACAACAACCGGCAGTCTGAACCAGTATTCCTCCGGGACAATTGCCCATACCAGAACCGCCGCAGCCGCGGAAAAGATCATGACATTCAGAAGCACAACCAGAAAGGTGAACTTACCCTTGAATATCATTTGTTCTTTCTCGTCCATTGTATGTACATCGGTGTCACAGCAATAAAAACTACATCTCTCTGAAACACCAAATGTATACAGAACATGACGGAGCTTTTCGAGGTGCTGGAACGGGAGGGCTGTGATGCCTACGTGGCATATGACACCTCAGAGAATGCGGATATGCGATATCTTGCCGGATTTCTGGCATCTGACCCGTATATTTACATATTATCAAAAGGAGGAAACGGCAGAATCGTTGTTTCCTCAATGGAAGAATTACGTGCGCGTAAAGAGTCACCATGTGACGTGATAACAAGGAGCGCGGCGGGGCTTCCTGCCCTCCTTCAGGAATATCAAAACCCGGAGCTGGCAACGGCACACATGATCCGTAGTCTTACCGGCAAACGGCTGCTGGTACCTGCATCCATGCCGGTCGGCTTTGCGCACACCCTCATGAACGTGGCAGAAGTACGTATCGATCGCGGAACAGTTGCCGCAATGCGGGAAAGAAAAACGGTCGAAGAAGCAGCACACATCCGCAACGTACAGAAAAAAACTGAGGATGCGGTCCATGCAGCAATTGACCTCATCCGACGCTCGGAGCCGGATGCAACGGGATGCCTCGTTGCAGACAACGCGCCCCTAACCTCCGAACGTATCCGGGATGTCATCGCCGCAGAACTCAGATCCGGGAACTGCGAGGAAAAAGACACGATCATCTCCTGCGGACCCGATACAGCCATGCCCCACTGCCTCGGTACCGGTCAGCTTCACGCAAACCAGCCGATTGTCATGGACGTCTTTCCCCGCAGCCGGAGGTCCGGATATTTTGCTGATATGACCCGAACGGTTTCCAAAGGTGATCCGTCACCGGAAATACAGAGAATGTATGAAACCGTCCGGAACGCAAAAGAACTGGCAGTCTCCATGCTGGGACCCGGAATCTCCGGAGCAGATGTCCACAACACTGTGGTATCTTTCTTCGAAGAACAGGGATATACCACCGCCGGAGCGTCAGGATTCATCCACAGCCTCGGACACGGTGTCGGCCTGGAGATACACGAGGGCCCGTCCCTCTCCGTATCGGGAGGAATTCTCCAGCCGGGAAACATCATAACCATCGAACCGGGCCTCTACTATCCCGGCATCGGCGGTGTCCGGCTCGAAGACATGGGAATGATTACAGAAAACGGATTTGACAGATTTACAAACTTCGAAGAGCAATTGATACTATGAACGATACCGAACTGGATAACTATCTTGAAGCAGGGAGAATTGCCCATGACGTCCTCCACAGCTGTGCAGCAGAAATAAAACCCGGCGTATTCATGGCCGACATCTTTGATATGGTGATTGACCGGATAGATGCAGCAGGTGCAATGATCTCATTTCCCCCAAACATCTCCTTCAACGAAGTCGCCGCGCATGACACCGCCTCACCCGACGAAGAACGGACCTTTGCCGAAGGTGACCTGATAAAACTGGATATCGGCACACATATCGACGGATATATTGCGGACACGGCCGTTACTGTCAACCTTGGAGACCATGACAAGCTCTGCGAAGCCGCACGCGCCGCACTGGACGCTGCCATCAGCGTAGTAAGACCCGAGGTTGTCGTACGCGAAATCGGCGCTGCCGTCGAAGAAACAATTACCTCCTACGGCTTCAGGCCGATCGTAAACCTGACGGGTCACGCACTCGCACGATACAGCCTGCATCACGGACTGTCCATCCCAAACACCGGTATCTTCGGCAGTGCGGTCCTCCGGGAAGACAACGTAATTGCTGTAGAGCCGTTTGCAACAACCGGTTCCGGCTCAGTACATGAGGCAACCCGGGCAGAGATCTATCAGGTTGTAGGTGATGCACCCGCCCGCTCGCCAACAGCGCGAAAAATTCTCAAGCGGGCTGAAATTATGCACGGCCTGCCCTTTGCCCGCCGCTGGCTTAACGTCCCCAAAGCAGAACTGGTGCTGCCCACCCTGCTCCGCCAGGGGAATCTCTACGTCTACCACTGCTTATCAGATGTGCCCGGAAGCTTCGTTGCACAGTTTGAGCATACGATGATCGTTGCCGAAGACGGACCGATCGTCACTACCAGAAAATAATATCCACTTTTTCCTGAAAATATCCCCAAAATCCAAAATTTGCTGATGCAAAAAAGGGAGGAGGAATATTTTGATAAAAACGATTCAGAGTTTGGTAACGATAGTGACAATGTCACCATCTGCCACCTTATGCTGGAGACCCACCTTTGCCGCATCATGCTTAACGGACGTTCCCCAGATCTTCGCATAGCGGAACTGGTCCACGAAATCACGATGCAGCCTCCGGCAGATGTCCTCAATCGTACTGCCTTTCCGCATAATCATCGGTTCCTCCATATCAGCCTCTTCACCGTACGGCTTCATGTAAATACGCACAAAACCGAGATGATCATAAATTGCATCCTGCAGTTGGTCAATATTGTATCCCACGTGCGCAGAGATCAGAATCGGATCAACGCCGTACTTCTCCCGCATCTCATGCTCAATCTCATGCCGGTCCTTTTCCGTCACGAGATCCACTTTGTTAATCGCAATAAAGGCTGGAATGTACATCCGGTTCCCCATCATCGCATCCACAATATCATCCTGCGTGACATTACTGCCGCGAACCAGCACATCCGCATTCATGATTTTGCTTTCCGCAAGAATCGCGCGAACCTCTTCAAGATCGAGATCCACCGCTCCGACCGTATTCAGTCGGATACCACCGTAGCCGGTCTTCTTAATCGTGATATCCGGTTTGGGCTTATTAATCCTGATACCTGCATCATACAACTCATGCATGAGAACATCCACATGCACACCGTTGAACACGTCACCGAGAATCACAATCAGATCTGCAGTTCTGACAACCGCAATAACCTCTTTTCCGCGACCTTTTCCCATTGCCGCACCGGCAATCAGTCCGGGAATATCCAGAATCTGAATCTTTGCGCCCTTGTACTCCATCAGACCGGGGACAACCGTCAACGTCGTAAATGCATACGCACCGATTTCACTATCGGCACCGGTAAGCTTGTTCAGCAGTGTGGATTTACCCACTGATGGAAACCCGACCAGTACAATCGTTCCGTCCCCGCTTTTCTTCACGGCATACCCTTCGCCCCCGCCGGCAGACTTCATTGCGCGCGTTACCGCATCGTCCTTCAGTCTGGCAAGTTTTGCCTTTAAGCGCCCGATGTGCTGCGAAGTTGCCTTGTTATATTTGGTATTTTTGATCTCGTCCTCAATGGAACGGATCTCATCTTCAAGGCCCATATGTCTATACTTATTACACTTCGTCTCTGATGAAGATATGGGAGAAGCACAGGTCCGCACGGAAACATACCGCAAACCCTGGAGCCCACGATTTCGTCAGATATATATACCCAATACGATAACATTAGTTACGCAATTTCTTTTGCTGATATAGTGTAGTGGCCAATCATGTCGGCCTCTCACGCCGACGACTGGGGTTCGAATCCCCATATCAGCACTTCGTTTTTATCATGTTTCCGATACAACATGTCAGTATTGTCCATGTATGATGTAATTGTTGTCGGAGCAGGACCTGCGGGCAGTACCGCAGCACGCCTCTGTGCCGCAGCAGGACTGTCCACCCTGATCCTTGAGGAACATGCTGCTGTCGGCTACCCGGTTCAGTGCGCCGGCCTCCTCTCCTCCTCAGCTTTTGCCGAGTGCGAGGTGTCAACACGCTCCGTCTCCAACACCGTCCGTGGTGCCCGCATCTGCGGTTCTCCCGGTCATGAACTCACATTCGATGCAGGAGTCACCAAAGCCTACGTGGTCGACCGCGGCAGGCTGGACTATGAAATGGCGGCGAGAGCGGCCGATGCCGGCAGTGCGTTCTCCCTCAAAACCTGTGTGACCGGCATCAATCCGCAGAAACGAACAATTACTACCACAGGCATCCGGGGACGCGAAGAAATCCCCTACCAAATTCTCATCGCCGCCGACGGACCCCGCAGTGTCATTGCCCGCGGTCTCGGCATACCCCTCTCCCGCTATATCTACGCAGGGCTGCAGGCCGAAATACCCTGGACCGGACAAACCGAACTGGTAGAGCTTCACCCCAACGCATCACCCGATTTCTTCGCATGGGTCATACCCGTTTCACCAACCCGCGCACGGATCGGTCTCTGCGGAACAAAAAACATCCCAGAACGGTTTGCCGCATTCGCGCGGCGGTTTCCGGCAGGAACAGTCCACGAAGTAACCGGGACAATCCCCGTAGGTGTCAGAAAACGAACCTTCGGCGCAGGATGCATGATCATCGGGGATGCCGCAGGATTCCCCAAACCCACCTCCGGCGGCGGTGTCTACACGGGCATCCGGTCAGCGCGCCACGCAGCAGACGTTGCAATCCTCGCCTGCGAAACCGGCGACTACTCAGACGCACAGCTTACCGCCTACGAAAAAGCCTGGAAAGCAGACTTTGGCCGGGAACTCGAAACGGGCATGAAAGCCCTGAACCTGAGACGCACCCTCACATCCGATGAAATCGATGCTGCAATCGACGCTCTCAACACCGACGAAGTGCGGAAAATAATCACCGATGCAGGAGACATGGACCGGCCCTCAGCCCTCTTCCGCAAACTCCTTACCCGTCCCGAAATTCTCAGCACATTTGGCATTCTCGGGGTGAAATCGATGATACGAAGTATGACCCGTTGAAACTTCAAAACCAATCAGTAACACTTATTAGGAAACGCGTGTTATTGTAACATACAGGTGAGGTTACAATGCATATACCTGATTTCTTATTTGGTTACAGTGGCACAGGGATCCCAATCGGAATCATCCTCTGGATTATTGCCCTGGTGTTTATCGTACTTGCTATCAAGTGGGCACGTGAAAATCTGGATGAATCCAAAATACCTATTCTCGCCGTCATCGCCGCAGGTATCTTTGCACTGCAGGCATTCAATCTGCCGACCGGATTCGGTGTCAGCGGTCATCTGGTAGGCGGCGCGCTCGCCGCAATCGTACTCGGCTCACCGTTTGCCGCAGTCTTTGTTCTTGCAATTGTCCTTGTTATCCAGGCGCTGGTATTCGGTGACGGCGGTGTCCTCGCCCTCGGCGCGAACATCATCAACATGGGAGTCATCGCAGGATTCGTCGGATTTTACACATTTACCGGACTCAAACAAAAAATCGGAGTTGCTCCCTCTGCAGCAGTTGCCGGATGGCTTGCCTGCGTCATCGCCGCAAGCGTATGTGCCGTGGAAATCGCCGTCATCGGCGCAGTCCCGATCACCGTCGGTCTTCCAACGATGTTCATCTACCATGCCATCATCGGTGTCATCGAAGCAATCATCACTGGGATCGTCGTAACCCTCATCTTCAATGCCAGGCCGGAACTTACCGGCAACACGGAAAAGGCAGGTATGCCGCTGAATAAATTCCTCGTTGCAGGTCTCGTCATTGCTCTGATTGTCGGCGGATGTGCAGTCTTCTTCGCCTCGGGTGACCCCGACGGACTGGACAGCACACTCCTCGTGAGCGGTGGTGCAAAAGACATCTTCGCCCCGGCACATGGGGAAATTGAAGAAGCACATGACCCCATCGGATGGGAATCACCCATGCCTGATTATGCACTCGGAGGAGAGGATGCAGGACCCGTAGGCGGTCTGGTTGCACTGATTATCGGAATCATTGCCGCACTGGCAGTCATCCTGATTGCTGCACGTGTTGTATACGCATCCTCGGAAAAGAAATCCGCGTAAAACAGAATCACCATCTCTTTATTCTTTTTTCACAAAGGTAAGATAAGCAATGCATCTTATTGAAACCCGGGACCTCTGCTACTCCTACAGCACCTCCACCACAAACGTCCTCAGCAACATCAACTTCATCGCCGGACGCAAACAGCGGATTGCAGTGCTCGGACCCAACGGTGCCGGAAAAAGCACACTGTTCCGGCACTTCAACGGTATACTCCGGCCGAAATCCGGAGAGATACTGGTTCGCGGCGAACCGATAACCAAGGAAAACCTGCATGAGGTGCGCAAGTTCATCGGCCTCGTGTTTCAGAACCCTGATGATCAGGTATTTTCAACCACCGTAGAACAGGACATCGCATTCGGACCGTATAATCTGGGTCTGGACGAAGAAACGATTGCACACCGGGTGGATTCAGTGATTACAATGCTGGGACTGGAAGACCTCCGGACCCGCGCACCGCATCACCTTTCCGGCGGAGAAAAGAAACGTGTCGCAATCGCAGGCGTTTTGGCAATGGAACCACAGGTCATCGTACTCGATGAACCGACCGCGGGACTGGACCCGCAGGGAGTACATGAACTGTTCGGATTCCTCGACACCCTGCCGGAAAAATACGGATTTACCATAATATACTCAACCCATCAGGTTGAACTGGTTCCGGAGCTGGCGGATCTCGTGTATGTGATGGAAAAAGGACAGATTACCGGTGTAGGAACCCCGGAAGAAATCTTTGTACAGGAAGACCTGTTGAAACGGGCGCATCTCGAACTGCCTGCCCTCCCGCGACTGATCACGTCGCTCCGCAGTCACGGCGTTGACATCGATCTGGCGTACACCTATCAGGACGCAGAGGACGCATTCCTCCGGGCATTTGGATGCATTCCTCCGGGCTGCGTGCCGTCAAAGTCCGGACAGGATGTTTATGAGAAGGAACCATGAGCCTGATCGACGAGCTGTTTGACATTGAACGCGAGGCGTACCATCGGAGTCCTATCCATTCACTCGATGCCCGGATAAAACTGATTCTCTGCCTGCTTGGTCTGCTGGTAACGGTACTTCTGCCGTACGGCACCCCGGAGCTGTTTGCATTTATCGTGATTTATCTGTTGTTCTGGGGTCTGTATATTCTCTCGGGAGCCAGAATCCGGTACTATCTGGTGAGACTGCTGCTGATTATGCCGTTTGGTCTCTTTTTTATCCTGCTGCAGCCGTTTTTCCCGAACCCCTACTATGACGTCTACCATGTAGCAGTGACACTGCCGTTCGGTATCCCGATGTACTGGGAATCTATCATCTTCGGCTGCTCCCTGTTTGCAAAGTTTGTCATCTCCCTGTCGTTTATCATTCTGCTCTCGGCAACAACGACCATGCAGGCGATGCTGGAGGGAGCCGCACGGCTGCATGTGCCAAAACTGGTCGTCATTGTCATGGGTCTGACAATCCGGTATCTGTATGTGTTTGCGCTGGTGTATCAGAAAATCCAGAGTGCGTTTGCCGCCCGGTGTTTCAACGGGTTTAACCGGAAACTGCCGCTGAAGTACCGGCTGACGGTCATTGGAAATGCGGCGGGATCTCTGTTTGTCCGGGCACTGGATCAGGGAGAGCGGACCTACACCAGTATGTGCTGCAGAGGATACTCGGCAGCATCTTCGGCATATTATGCAGCAAGACCGCTGCATGCAGCCGAATGGGTATTCCTCCTGTTCGGTATCGGATATCTGCTGCTGTTTCCGGTACTCGTATATATGATCTATTAAATTTCAAGGACTGACCGGCCGCCGCCGGTGAGACACCTGCCGCCGGACGCGGTGACCACATAAGTGTCTTCAACCCCGACGGTCCCGACACCTGCAACCCCGCATTTCGGTTCAAGGGCGATGGTCATGTTCTCTTCCAGCGGTTCATCAAATCCGCGGGCAATGACCGGATACTCGTTGACAACAAGACCGATACCATGCCCGAGAAAATGAACGCGCCGGTTTTTGTACCCCATGAAATGTTCCGCAAGTCCGGGAGTCAGTTCCGCAAGGGTGTTGGCATAGATTTCAGAAGGTATGCTGCCGCATTTCAGCCGTGAAGCTGCACGCATTTCCACGTCAAGACATTCGACATGCAGGGTGAGTGCCTCATCAGAAAGACGACCGCCAAACGAGTAGAGCTGTGTTTTATCGGTGTGATACCCCATGCAGCCAAAACCGATATCAACGAAGACGAGATCTCCGTTCCGGAGACAGCGGTCTCGCCCGCCAACCGAGGGAACTGAAGCCGACATCCCGAGCATCCCGCCGGGTCCGTCGAAGTTCGTCGGAGTAAGGGTGGAAGTCCCGAAACCAATCTGTCCAAGCTGCATTTCACTGCCGAATCCGGAAAAGCGTACCAGACCATGGTGACCGAGCTGCATCATTGCATTATACAGACGTCCGAACAGTTCAGATTCAGTCATGCCTTCAGTAAGGAGACCCGGCACAATATCGTTGAGCAGATGATCATGCTGCCGCCCGGCTTCCTCCATGAATGCAAGTTCATACGGACTTTTGACGGAACGCAAGCGGAACAGGATGCCGTCCACCGGGAGAACAGCATCCATCCGGAAGTACTTCTGCAGACGGTTCAGCATGGCAACCGGTATCTGTTCGGTCTCAAGATAGGTCCGCCCAAGGCTGGCGGGAAGCACATCACACATGTCGCGGTAACTGTGTATCGGGTACACCTGCTCAAGCGGAGATTCACAGACCGCACGGTCATAACTGCGGCGGACGAAAAGACGGACAGCACCGCTGCTCTGTAAAACAAGGACAGCATCCTGCATGGTACCTGCAAGATAATACTGATTTACCCGGCTGCAGATGAGGATCGTGTCCCACGCAGGGTCCTGCCGGCTGACGGCATCGATCAGATTTCTGATACGGATACTGGATTCGGATTCGGGGAGTTTGCAGTACATCCTGACTCCTGAGTGGGTTTAACGTTGGCGCGGGGCAGGCTTAAGGATAGATGTATCATCATTACTTATGATACGGCTCGTTCCGGAGAATCCGGAATCCCCGGTACAGCTGCTCAAACAAAATCAGCCGGATCATCGTATGCGTAAACGTCAGCCGGGAAAACGACACACACCGCTCCGCAGCCGCAACCACCGCGGGAGACAGACCCAGCGGTCCTCCGATAATAAAACAAAGATTCCGGCCGCCGATCTCCGCATCACCGAACATTCCGGCAACCTCCTCACTCGTAATCTGAACACCCCGGGGATCCAGAACAACCCGGAAAAAGCCGTCCTTAACCGCTGCAAGAATCTTCTCCCCCTCCTTTTCCTTCACCAGACTCTCTCCGGAAACGGACGCACCGTCCGGAACCCGCACATCCGCAAGCTCCGTAACCGTAACCTTTGCATACGGCCGCAGACGTTTCTCAAACTCAGCAATACCCGCGTTCAGGTATCCGTCCTTAATCCGGCCGACACAAACAATCTGGATCTGCATAGCTCACTCCGGAAAAAATGGGGGGACATCAGTCCGAATCAGGGAACAAACCATCAGCCTGTGACCCGACAACCTTCTGGAAACATGCAACTGCCTCCGCAAAATGTCCCGCGGACGCAAGCGCCTGTCCTTTCACCTGCCAGGCCGGCACGTGATCAGGGTGATCCCCGAGAATCCGCTCCGCAGCCGCAACCGCAAGATCAAACCTGCTCTGCTGCAGGAAAATCAGCGCACGGCAGTAATACAGATCCGCGTCCACACATCCCACACTCTCTGCACGTTCCAGAGAGGCGAGTGCCTCGGCGGGATGACCGGCCAGCATCTGCAGAAACCCAAGTGATGCCAGCACATAGCCGTTCTTCGGATCAATCCGTGCAGCTGTCTCAAAACTCTCCAGAGAAGCAGGGATACTCCCCGTCCGCACACAGGCCAGTGCTTTTTCCAGATACACCAGACTGTTCTTCGGATACAGCGCAATCAGCTGATCAAAGCACTGAATCGACTCTGAATATCTCCCGACGCGGTTCAGCATACTCCCAAGGGAAAACAGGGCTGCCGTATTCTTCGGATCGCAGGAAACAATTTCCTGGAACTCATCCAGCGCCTCAGCAGTTTCCCCGGCAAGAGACAACGCCTCCGCATACGAAAACCGGGAGGAAAGATCATCACGCCGGATCTCAAGAAGTCCCGCGTAGGCAACCGCCGCATCCTGATAGCGTCCAAGCTGCATCAGCGCATCCGCACGCTGCCGCACAACTCCCAGATCCTTCGGATTTTCAGCAAGAAGCATCTCATACCCGGTCAGAGCCTCCTCATAGTTGCCGCGCATCAGATACAGGTTCGACACTTTCCGAATCACATCAGCATTTTCCGTACCGGTCTCCAGATATTTCCCGTATGCCTCAAGTGCTGCATCATACTGCTGAGTCTGCTCCAAAACGGACGCAAGGTCCAGCAGGGCCTTCGTATCCGAAGCATCAGCAGACACCAGCTCCTGTAAAACTGCTGCCGCATCCTCCAGCTTCCCAAGGCCTATCAGAGCATCCGCTTTATCATGCAGGGCACGGGTGTTCTCCGGTTCCAAGGCAAGGACCTTGTCCATACCGATGACCGCTTCCCGGAAGTCGCCGCTGATCAGATGCAGATGGCCGATACCATACCATACATGAGTATTGTCCGGCATCTCTTTTGCAACCCGCGAGTAGTAATCGGCGGCTTCCTCATACCGTCCGAGTGTCGTACAGATATCGCCGCCGAGAATCAGCAGATCAATACTGCCCTCCGAAGTCTCCAGCGCAAGCGTAACCGCATCGGCGGCATCCTCGTTTTTGCCCAGTGCCACGCAGAGCTTCGCAATCTGAATCGCGACACCGGACATCTCCGGATAATCGGTTGCAACACGGGTATACGTCAGAACCGCAGACTCCGCATCCCCCGCGGCCGCCTGCACCCGGGCAAGGGCGATCAAAACACCCGGATGACCGGGAAGCAGCTGCTCAGCCGCAGCGAAAGATGCAGCAGCGTCCGTGTACTTTCCCTGCATCTCCTGTGCCTGCCCGAGCCCGATCCAGCCCGCCGGAGTATTCGGCGACATATCGCAGACCTTACGGTACTGTTCCTCCGCCTCCGCATACCGACCGTCCCGGAACGAGCACTCGGCGGCACCAAAGACGAGAGAAATATCCTCAGGCATCATCTCCAGCAGATGTGCATACGCGGTTGCGGCCTCGGCATACTTGCCGATACCCTCCCACGCAGCGGCCACGCCGAAGAAAGCCGGCGTATTGTCCGGAGACGCCCGGATAATTTTTTCCCAGGCACCGGAAGCCTCCTTATACCGGCCGACCCGCATCATGGACGAAGCATACACTTCCATGGCGGCAAGGGATTCAGAGTCTTTCGCAAGAATCCGGGACGCCGCATCAGCAGCAGGCTGATAATTATTCATTGCCGCCTGACAGCGGGCATGCAGAAGCTGGATGTCCAGCCGGTCGGGAACCGTATCAAGGATACGCATCGCTGTTTTGTCTGCCTCGGCATACCGGCCGAGCGTTGCAAGGGCGACGCACTGCATCGTCGCAAGCGCCTCACGGATGGTGCCGATCTCCTTTTTCGTGACAGCCGCACTTCCGATGGGGGACGGCTCGCTGAACAGCTGCATGCCCTCGTCATCCTGGAACCATTTCATCTTCGCAGGCGTCCGGCCCCCGGCAGTTCCGCCGTCCATGTGACCGAAACTGTCCATTGCTTCTTTGTACCGGCCGGAAAGATACTCGGCGCAGCCTTTGAGATACCAGACCGAGGTGTTCATCTGATTCAGATGGAGGAGTTCCAGAAACGCATCCGAAGCACGCTGCATGTTTCCGGAAAGAAACGATGCGATACCCAGAAGATACCAGACATCGGCATTTGCATAGCCACGGGAGATGACCTTCTCCAGCTGGACTGCGGCTTCTTTCTCACTTCCGTCCCAGCAGAGACAGAGGGCACGGCGGACGGTGACGGTGATATCGGTATCAGAGGCATACTGCTGCACCATCCCGTAGGACGCAGCAGCATCTTTGTATTTGCCCATACTTTCCTCCAGACGGGCGCGGCGGTACCAGCCCGCGGGATCGTTTTCGGGAAGCTGAGAATAGCGCTGCAGAGCGCCGTCCCGGTCACCGGTCATCTCACAGCAGAACGCCGCAGAGGATACAAATTTTCCCCGGTCATCGAAGGACGCGGTACCGAGCTGGTCAAAGAGGGTTTTTGCCTGTGCGAACTCCCCGGCACGCATGGTAAGTTCCGCCTGACGGATACGCCACAGACGATTGTCGGGTTTCAGGGAGGCAAGGTGACCGGCGGCGAGGGCGGCTTCCTGATACCGGCCGATACGTTCGAGCCACTCGCACTTGAGTTCCTGCAGGTAGAGTTCACTGTCCGGCAGGGTAATGTGACTCAGGGCAGCAACGGCTTCGTCGAACTTCCGGGCATCACCAAACAGGACAGAGAGGGATATCCAGGCATTGGTATTCTGGGGGTCTAGTTCAGTCGCACGAAGAAATGACCGGACGGCAAGCTCAGTCTGGCCCGACCGGTTCTGGGAGACGCCGAGGCGATACCAGAGACTGCTGTTCTCCGGTTCGTGTTCTACGGCACGGGAGAAGTTTTTTGCAGCATCTTCGTAGAGACCTTTCTCAAATGACAGTTCACCACGGGGCGTCCAGGGATTCTGCCTATCATTTTTGCCAAACAGGCCGCCGATATCAACCATACTGATACTATTTTTGGCGGGCATCCTATACGATGTTTGTTATAGAGCGGGGAGAGAGGTGCGGAAAACCTGCAGTTAAATAGCCCGGTGACGATAGATATACGTATGACAGAAACTCCTGCATCTGAACTTCCGTACGATCCGGAGACCCTGCGGAGAATCAATGAGCATCCCTGTTACAGCCCGGAAGCACGGCATTCATTCGGGCGCTGCCATGTAGCGGTCGCTCCGAAGTGTAATATCCAGTGTAACTACTGTGTCCGTGACTTTGACTGCGTAAACGAGTCACGCCCGGGTGTAACCAGTGAGGTGCTGAGTCCCGGGGCTGCTCTGGAACGGATTGATGAGGTTGTTTCCAAGATGAAGCACATCAAGGTTGTCGGGATTGCAGGACCCGGGGACCCGCTGGCGAACCCAGAGACGTTTGAGACGCTGCGGCTGGTGCATGAGAAGTATCCGGAGACGATTCTCTGTATCAGTACGAACGGTATGCTGCTGCCGGATAAAATCGATGAACTGGAGAAGTACGGTGTCCGCAACATCACGGTAACGCTGAATGCAATAGATCCGGCAGTCGGCGAAAAGATTTACAGTTTCACTGAGTACGGCGGGAAAAAGTATCACGGACGCGAAGGGGCAGAGCTGCTGCTCAGTCATCAGCTTGCCGGCATTGCAGAGGCCGTCAGACGCAAGATGCTGGTGAAGATTAACACCGTGTATATTCCGGGCGTAAACGATTCCCATATCCCGGAGATTGCAAAGAAAGTCGGCGCCATGGGAGTGTTCAACTTTAATATTATTCCGCTGATTCCCCAGTACAAGTTCAAGGATGTGGTGCCGCCGACGCCTGCGGAAAAAGCACATATGCATGAACTCTGTGCTCCGTATGTGCGGCAGATGCGGCATTGTCAGCGGTGCCGGGCGGATGCGGTAGGACTGCTGGGGAAGGATGTTCAGGGCGAGTTCGGCTGCTGCGGTAAGGGCGACGGCAGCGGCGGCGGATGCAGCTGAGCGAACCCGCATATATCCCGAATTTGACACTTTGCCTTATCTCCCTCTTTTTCGAAATTAGATATTGAAATAAAACCACCCAATTTTTGGACAGAAAACAATATTTGGTGTGATGCTAGTGGATGCACCACGGGGAAAAATTAGCCTAGTGTCAAACTCAGGATATATCTATTTTTGACGCACTCGTTCCGGATTCGGAACGATGATACGTATCGCAAAAGTATCAGAAAAAAAGAGGTCAGCGGGTCTGCTGCTGTGCAGAAGCATAAATCTCCTGCATCCGCTTCTGGACCACGGCAATCTGACTCTGCAGCTTCCCGAGAGACTCGGAAAGCCGTTTTCCAGACGCATCCATCTCGGTGACCCGGTCACGCAGGAATGCAACCGCATCCTCAGCAGACTTTTCCACCGTAACACCTGCGCCGATTCCAACAAGCATGTTCTGGGTATCTGTCACCGTTGCACGGACTGAAACGCCGCCGCCGAGCATCAGAAGAGTGGAAACCTCTCCGTCCGCTGCGGCAAGAGTCTCCAGTGCCTCAATAGAAGCAAGGGACTCTGCGCGTGCCGTCTCGATCATCCGCATCTGCTGAGACAGAAGCTCAAACTGCTGGGAATACTCATTCAAGTAGGACTGGAGACTCTGCATCTCCTGGTCCGGACTCATGTGTTCAGCATTATTCGCCATTGATAGCCTGTACAGAATCAACGGTAATATATTTGCGCTCAAGCCGGTGCTTGCTGCCAATCGTTGCAAGAGTAAACTCTCCTGCAAGACGCTCGCTTGGTGCATCGACTGTCTTTGTGTAGGGCTTCATCTGTCCATCGTTTTTGAACGTACCCTTAACCTCGAATTTCGGCATATTTTTTCACCTCACAGAAATCCAAATACATCTTCAATTCTACCAAGTTCAAAACCCGTGGTAGCGTTTCCTGCCAGATAACCCTTGCTATTTACCAGCAAACCGGTCCCGATCAGTCCGGATCCCATATTTACGGATCCGGTACCAATCGACGCGTCCGCCGTCGGAAGTCTGTTTTCGAGATGATCAATCTCTTCGGGCGTGCTTCGGGCCGGCAGCAGCAGACCTGCATTCGTGCAGGCGCCTGCCATACCAACCGTTCCAACACCGCCAAACGACATGGGGATCGTCTCGACTTTCAGGAACTCACCAACCATCCTGCGCATCTCCGATGACATATCAGGATGCACAATCGCAAATGAATCATTGGTAAGAATGACGTTCCCTGCCGCATTCATCTCCTCGCCGAGGAGCAGGACATCGCCGTACTCCTGCAGAAGTTCAAGTTCAGAATCGTGAATGAGACCGGAAACTACAAATCCGCGTGAATTTCCCGTGAGGAGAAGACCAATCACGGAAGATCCCTGAATAAAGGTAGGAATCACTTCCACATCAAGGGCTTCCGCTATCTTTGTTCCGAACTCCTCCGGGGAGTCGGTCGGAACAAAAGCAACATCCTCAAAGACACGGGCAAAGACACCGATGTTCGGGTCGCCATTCAGTGACAGGGTGTGGTCCATTTATTCCTCAGCAAGTTCTGCCTGGACCTGTCCGTCTTCGAACTTCATAGCACGAACACGGATGCGTCTTGGCGGCTTTTGGGAACCGCGTGCCCAGACTGCTTCGTTAATACTCTTGTCGAGCTTCACGTCATCACTTTTCATGTGATGCTCAAGGTAGCCGCGGATGTCTTTGATTGCAGCGTTTGCACGCTTGTAGCAGGGTACACGCTTGACATCACGGAGCGGAATTACATATACCTGTTCCTTTTGTGCTTCTACCATTTTTTCACACCTTCAGAGTGCTGCGTCTCCAGTTGCGTCTGCACGGATGCGACACAACGTTGCGCTTGGTTTTGATCATGACCCAGGCAGGAACACGGCGGTTCTGCTGGGTTGCCTTTGCAAGACGAATCTTACGGCTTTTGGTAAGTTTGCTCATGGTTGTCACCAGACAATTTTCTTATCACCAGAGACTGTTCATGATTCTTCGGGAAAAGCGGCACGAAGTCGATCCCCCGCCGAACCATCCCGGCTCTGATTTCACTTTCGAAATCTCCGTTTGCGATTGTCCCCGTTTCGCCGTAGGCGATTTCAAAGGACCGTTCACACAGCCGGATAATCTCTTTTTTCCCGATCCCGAGAAGCGGTCTCATGTAACTGACACCATACTTCATCTCAAGACTCTGCACTTCGGAATTTGTCCGCATCGGAACACGGTCATCACGACGGGTTCCGTCGGCGACCACCTCATATTCCTGTGCAATGGCACAGAGAGACCGTCGGTGGATTTCATTGATGGCATTTGCAGGATGCCCGTCCTCAACAATTCTGTTGATGACCTCATCAAGGAAACCTGGCGCAAAGGCCTGTTTCTTCCAGGGGAAACCGGCTGCCTTTGCCGCCGCCTCTATTGTTGGAACTGCGTGGCCGGAATCGAATACGAATGTTATCAGCTCTACCTCATAGTCCCGTGATAAGAGGACCGCGGCAAGAGTACTGTCTTTGCCGCCGCTGTAGAGAACACCCGCCTTCATCCGACCCTGCGGATATTGAAGTCCTTTTTCTGCGGTACAATCTGCGAAAGCAGTTGCTTGAGTTGTGCATCGGTAATTTTCTGACGCAGGCGTCCCGACTGGGCGAGAGCGACAATCTGCTGCTCGACTGCAGCGGCGAACTCAGGTTTTGTAATCCTGATGGTGTTCAGCCGCTCGCGTGCATCAGCATCCATTACCTGCATCAGAACAGACTGAATCTGTGCCTGCATCTGCTGCTGGCGCTGGGCTTGTTCCTGTTCGGCCATCTGCTGCTGTTGGAGCTGCATCATGCGCTGCCGGCGGATTTCTGCGAGTTCATCGTCTCCCATTTCTGGTCACCATTGATTTTGTCAGATATTCTTTTAGTACTTTGCCAGGGCCGGAACTTCCTTGACTGCGTCTTCCTTTAAGGAGTGGGCAATGTTGTCAAGGAACTTGCGGCCTTTTGCGGAAACGTTGCGGCCGCCGGTAACTTTCTCGATGTAGCCGGCTGTTTCAAGCTGCTGCATTACTTTTCGCGCAATGCTGCCGCTGCCCTTTCTGAAATGGGACGGCCTGGAACCGCAGTCCTGCATACCACCGTAGACCGAGCGCATGCGCTCGACTCCGATCGGGCCATCAACATAGATACGACGCAGCACTGCTGCGGAACGGATGTACCACCAGTCTGGATTCTCCGGCGGCATCTGTTTGTGTACTCCCGTTTTCACGTACTCGGACCACTCGGGTGCCTTGATTTCGGACTCGTTCTTGAGTTCCTCAGCAACCTTTGCGATGAGTGCATTGGCAGGGATGTCAAATACTGTAGTCATAGACTTTTCCTCACTGTAAGCCCGTACCTTGCGGTACGATTTGGTTGCATGAGATGTTCTCTGCAACACATGACATTAACAGTCTGTATCAGTTAGTGCTGAGAGATTATATACGTTCGCCAAACGCAAAAAAAAGAATTATTTCTTATCCAGATAGAAAGAACGGATTCTGTCGCGTGCCGAGGGTTTGCGAACCGGCTTCTTTGCGTTCGCAGACATCTGTACCGGAAGCTTTCCGCGATTCTTCGCGCCGAAGACGACCATCCGTCCCCGTGAGTCCAGAACGTCGGCGGAGGTCTTCTCGGCCAGTTCTAAAATCTCTGCCTCATCTAAGTCACAGCTCTGGAGCCATTTAATCTTGATAACTTTGCGGGCCTGCAGCTGGCGGCGGGTCTCCTCAATGAGATCGTCGGTACAGCCGTTTTTGCCGACCCAGATCGTGGGTTTTAATGTCTGGATATAGGATTCTGTATCGGATGATTTGGGCACGTGTGATATTCCCTCGTGCCGTATATATTAGCGCGGGTGGGGGATAAGAGTTCCCCTTCCCGGACAGACGCTGTAAAAATCATCCGGGCACGTCAACACCCGAAAAAAGAGAAATGAATCGTTCACGAAAGAAGATACAGCATGCTCACATTACCGGGATACATGTCTCCGGTGGACTGCTGCCAGCCTTCCAGGGGAATCCGATCCAGAATAACGGCACTGCCGATACACCAGTCATCACCCATCGGCTCAACATACACCAGACAGAGCACACTCTCCTGTATCTCGGAGTCCGAAATACCGAGATAACAGTAACCGCCGCCTGTCCGCGCCACCGTCACAATCTCCCGCATTGTGGATGCACCATGCATATCAATGAAGAAGAATACATTTTTACCGACCAGATCAGGATACAAGGAATCGGCAAGAATGGTGCCGTTGTAGTCCATGGCAAACAGACTGGAATATCCGTTCCGATACACGGAATCCGGGTTCATAATTTCCTGTAATACTGCTTCCTTTCCATGAATCATAAGATAACTGGAAGCATTCTGTACCGCACGGAGTGCAATGTTCCGTTTGGAGGGCTCAACCGTCACCGTATGATCCAGAATCGACTGGACTACTGCAATGAGCCAGTCATCATCGACCGGCAGAACATAAAGAATACAGAGTACAGCCTGATCCGCGGTATCGGACTGAACAGGAGCATACAGATACACATACCCGCCGCCCTGCTGGGCACGGAGTATCTCGGTTGCAACGATGCGAAGACCATACGCGTCCCGGAAGTTGAGCATGTTCTCGCCTGCATACTGCGGGGTAAACCCATCAAAGAGAGTCGTTCCGTTGAGATCATAGGCAAAGTATCTCAGTGTTTCACTGGAAAAGATGCCCTGAGGACGGGAAAGTTCGGCGAGAGTCTGTGTCTGGCCGTGCTCTGCCGCATACAGATACAGATCCTTGGTCGCATTATACAGGTCGGCGGCATGCGGATTCACCGGAGAAAGAGGGATCTCGGTCTGGATCCCTGCAGTAGTCAGAACGAGACGCATCTCTCTGCCGCTCACTGAGGCCGAGGTCCAGACGGCAACCCGTTCGGAGGAATCGGACATCGTCAGATGTACGGCTCGGTCGGTGTATGCAAGAATTTTCCGGGCAGGAGAATTTACCGCAGTTTGATGAAGCGGTGAGGCCTCAAGCAGATTCTCACCGACAAACACCGTGCTGGGGGAAGAGATAATCAGTCCATCGGTACTGACAATCCAGGGCTGGAACGGTGTATCATGGTAATACCGGGAACCGGGATAGGAGGTCTCACTGATCAGGTCCGCCGGCCAGAGGGCAATGCAGGCATATCCTTTGTAGGTGCCGTCAGAACCATGGATTGGTGCTGCAAAACAGACCACCTCACCGTACGACGGCGAAGAGAGCGGACCGATGAAGAGAACAGACTCGTTTGCAAAGGAACTTTCATTGATATCCTTCAGTTCGGATCCGGCAACCAGTGTGTAGAGGCTGGCCAGCGGGGCACTGCGGCCGACAACCCCTGTACTTTCCACATAACAGACACCAATGGAGGCGGGAACAGCAGAGTACAACTCACGGAGGATCACGTCAAGCTGCGGATCACCCTTTTGAATGTTGGAGAGGGAATCCGCTGTTGCAAGCAGTTCATCGTTTATCTGCGTTGTCCGGGAAAGAAACGAGGAATGAAACGCCGCAAGACTTGCATTGAGTTCCGGAGAAACCTCCACCGGTTTGTCCTCGTCACTTGATGCTGAGAAACCGCTGACTACACCATACACAGCAGCACACGCAACAAGCACAAGAATAACGGCGATGAATAACGTCCCACGGCAATTCATGAAATCTATGTATGGTCTACGTTTCAGCTAATAAACCTGACGCAGTCGAAGGATTTCAAAAGAAATACCAAAGTATTTCTCCAAAAAAAAAGATGGTGTCAGTTGAACTGCAGACGGGCATAGTTTACCACGCCGGTCGTGCCGTCATCAAATGCAACCTCAACAATCACAAATGCAGAACCCGTAACTCCTCTGGCAAGACCGGTAAAGACGATCGGCTCACTGAGACCTGCGTAATTGAGAAATTGCAGGGACGATACTGCATCAGTCCCGTCAATATAGGCACAGACACCCGTGACGTAGGCAGCATCATCACCGCCGATAACGGTAACCACCACATCGTTTCCGGAGATTTGAACGGTAACATCCACATGATCATAGGACTTGTGAACGATCTCCCCCATGGCAAACATACCGATAAGAACGAGAACCACGATGATGCCGATGACAAGAAGCACCGCAAGTACCGGAGAGAGCGTGAACTTGCGTGAATCGGCAGGCTTCATGAAATGTCGCGGACCCAGACTCATACAATTACTCACCGCCATGACCAGCCTCCAGCGAATCCTTCGGTGCATCATAGCTGTTCAACAGCATGACGCAGGCAATGCACCATGTTTCGTCAACCGGCTCTACATAACAAAGGGAAAGTACATACTGACCGGTGACCGGATCATCTGATTCGATATAAAAATACCCGCCGCCGGCACGGGCAGTCAGGGATGTTTCACGAATCGGTGAATCGCCGTAGGAGTTGGTATAAAAGAACACATCGTTTCCGACAGCGGCCAGATCCGTTTCATCAGCAAGGAGCGTCCCGTTGTAGTCCAGTGCAAACAGATGAGTATCTTTTGGTATCACCAGAGGATCGGTCGGATCCATCATTTTCGAAAGGGCAGCCTCCTTTCCAAAAGCAGTGACATACGCTTCGGCGGCCTGAACGGTCCGGACAAGTTTCATACGATATTGAATATCATAAGAAACCGGATGATCCAGAACCTGGCCGCCGACACCAATGAACCAGTCTTCATTCACCGGCAGGACATAAGCAAGCTTCAGAAGCGCCTGCTGATCGAGATAGGGATCGGTCTGATAGTAATTGATATACCCGCCGCCCTGCAGGCACCGGTTGATCATAAGGTTTACACTCCGGATACCGTATGCATCCCGGTAGTTTGTCCGGTCCATCCCGACTCCATAGGGCTCGGAGGGAGCGGCGAGCATCGTCCCGTTCATACCAAACGCAAAGACCGCATACCCGGATACAGCAAACGGTCCGGAGGGATTATTTATCGCGGCAAGGGTTTTCTCTTTACCGTGCGCGGATGCATACACCAGCATGGATTCTGCAATAGATCGCAGCCTGTCCGACGTCACCGTTTTTTCCGGCAGCGTTTCTTTCGGGGGAACATAGGAATAATTATCCAGAACCAGTCTGAGCTCCTGACCGCCGAACGGGACCGTTGTCCACACACCGGTCTTTTCTACAACGGTCGTGAAGCTCAGTTCATATCCAGTATACTTCATGGCGCCTGCAGGAGATGCAACAACCGCCCGCACACCGGTGAGAACCGAAGGTTCGGTCATGAACAACGGGTCGGTATAGATGTTCTGTCCGATCAGACCAGCGTCAGGATGGTACAGATAGGTTCCGTCGGCGTTGATAACCCAGAGTCCGTAGATCGTATCTTTGAAGTACGGCGTACCGGGCGTGGCATTCAGCAGAAGGACGGTCGGATGCGGCATACAGACAAAACCGTTGTAGGTCCCGTCCTCCGTATACACCGGGACCACGAAGCACAGTACCATGCCATAGGTTCGGGAAAGGAGAGGCCCGATCAGCAGACACTCCTGCTCGGCGAAGGATGACTCATTGATCGCGGCAATCTCCGGGGACTCCAGAATTGCAGAGATAGAAAACATCGGCACCCGGCAGACAGAGCCGTTTACATCAACCCAGGCAACACCTGCGGCATCAGGATACAGATCATAATAGTTGCGAATCAGCTCGGACGTGTACGGGTCATCAGGAGTAAGACCGCTCAGGTTCTGCGAGAGATTCTTCAGGTCGGATGCAATATGGGCTGTCTGGCTCTGTACATCAGAGGCAAATTCCAGAGACAGCTCCTGCATTTCAGCCGGGGCGTCAATGTACTGCGGATTGGATTGAGAGGAGTGCGGCATCATCAGAAACACGCCGACACAGGCCACAGCAATTATGAGCACGACTACATACAAGAAAGAACGTCGACTCAACATACTAAATGATAATGTATATGATCACATAGAATATCAAAATATCTGGAGACACTGATCTCATAAAAAAAAGAATATCCGATAACTGCAGTTACCAACAAAACCATATGGTACCGAGCGTTTTCACCGGAGGGGATACCGTGTTACCGCACCGCAGACCCCGCAGGTACAGATAACCTTACTGTGCTGAATCCGCACCCGGAAATTCTTCCCGGCCACAAAATATGCATGGCACACCGGACAGAACAGCCGTCGGAACTCTCTGGGCATCCGAAGCCGCTGCCGCATTGCAATCTCCCGTGCGAGGAAAACATACCGGTTGGCCAGAGCAGGATCGTCCCGGTTCCGGTATGCCTGCGCAAACAAAATTTCAATGCGTTCCAGCGCAATCTTTTTCGGCGACGGACCTTTACTGTATTGCGCCATAGATTCAGGGACTCTCCGGAAGAATTTTCACACGGCGGCCGGAAACAACAAGCCGGTCATCACAGAACAGAGCAACCGCCTCGGGAAATGCAATATGCTCCTGTTCCAGAATCCGCTCATCCAGTGCGTCCTCATCATCATCATCAAAGACCGGTACCGCTTTCTGAAGAATAATCGGTCCGGAATCAAGCCCCTCATCCACGAAATGCACCGTACATCCGGCAATCTTTACCCCGTACTCCAGCGCCTGCCGCTGTCCGTGCAGACCGGTGAACGCCGGAAGCAGTGCCGGATGAATATTGATCATCTTTCCGGCAAACGCCCGGATGATCTCCACCCCGATAATCCGCATGTACCCGGCGCAGACGAACAGATCCGCATTCGTCTCTTTCATCGCAGCAAGCAGATCCGCCTCATACGCGGCCTTCGTCGGATAATCCCGGTAGTTTATAACAACTGCAGGAACATTGGCCGCCTCCGCCCGGGAGATCGCATACGCATCTTTGTTGTCGGTGATGAGGGCAACACACGTCCCGTGAATCTCTCCCCGGGAAAGGGCATCCAGTATCGCCTGAAAGTTGGAGCCGCGTCCCGAAGCAAGCACTGCAATCCGCTTCATACTACAGGTATATTGGATGCATGCGGATTATTATATTTCGGCAGGAACGGATGCGGCACTCCCGTCCCCCTGCCGGAGATAGGGATAGGCAATACCGAAAAAGATCAGTGCCACCCCAACCCACTGAATCCAGGACACCGCCTCGGCCAGAATCAGTACTGCACAGATAATGGAAGCAGGAAGCTCAGAGGAACTGAGGATCGTTGCAGCCCCGATTGAAACCCGGGGGGTTCCGATCGAAAACAGAAACATCGGCAGGGCACAGCCGAACAGGCCGAGGATAATCCCGTACATCCATATTCCGGAAAACGCCGTGCCCTGCAGAACAAAGGACGGCGAGAACAGACAGACCAGCAGAACAAGCGAACAGGACATAATCACAAAGCTCCGGGTCAGAGGATGCATTTCCGGTTCGGTTCTGCCGAGGAGGAACATGTAGAGAGCATAAAACAGCGCCGACAGCATCCCGAAGGCGACACCATCAAACGTCAGCGGGACATCGGTTCCGACAAGCCCTGCTGCGAGTACTGTTCCGAGAATCAGAAAGACCACTGCACCGCAGGTGTGTCGTGACGGCAGTTTTCGTTCCACCAGTCCCTGGATGAGAACACCTATCCACGTAAACTGGAACAAAAGAATGACCGAAACCGACGCGGGCACACTTTGCAGCGAAAAGCAGTAACAAACACTGACCAGCGCGATAGCCGCGCCGGTAGCAACCATCCGCAGTATCCGAAGCGCGGTCCAGGGAGAAGCAGACGGCTTTTGGTGCAGAAGCCGGAGACCAAAGCCTCCGGCAACCAGAACAAACAAAATCATCCAGCCGTAAAAATACTGGCTCATCACCACATCGTTCGCAGAAAAACCTGCCTCATAGGCAAGTTTGATCGTCGGAGACGACGGGCCATAACAACAGCCGCCAAGAAAGACAAGCAGAGGAAACAGGAGCCAGCGGCTGTTCATAGAATGTATTGTTATGAGGGTTTCAGCCTCATAAACGTATATCATTCCTGCATCAGCGGAAGAAATACGGCATAATTATCGGGATAATAATTACCACAATCAGAATGTTGGTAATCATGCTGCAGAACGGCTGGGCATACTCCTCTTTTCCGCGTTTTGCAAAGAAACTTTTCACCCCTTCACGCAGCATCTGACCGCCGTCCAGCGGACCGAGGGGCAGAGCGTTGAAGGTTCCAAGCAGGATGTTCACCCAGGCACACCAGTACAGGACATGAACAACTTCCCAGAATCCGTCAAACGGTGCTGCAAGGTATGCCGGGTCCGGCGTGTCCGTGACTAAGATGCTCAGCGGGCTGCTGCCGCCGGTGATTGAGGAGAACGGCAGCACGAGGAAGTTCATCGCGGATACAACGGCACCGAGAGGCGAGGACGGATGCGTCCATGCATGCAGGGTATCAACGACCGCCTGCGGCTGGCCGTAGACGACGCCCATGAATCCGTTGGTGGCATTCGCAGAAATCTCCGGCGGAACAGAGGTGAGCGTGATGTCATACATCTGCTGAACGCCCTTGTACTCGCCAAGGACAGAGATGGTCTGGTTCGGCAGAGTTGGTGAGAGAACTGCTGAAACGTCACTGATATTGGCGACCGGAACTCCGTTTATCTCAAGAATCACGGTTCCGGGGAGGAGGCCTGCCTGATCCGCCGGGTATCCGGCATAGGTTCCCTGTACAAACGGCGCAGTACCGGGGGTTACCATGCCAAGCAGGACGACGAGAACAAGAATGCAGACAAGTCCCACCACCATGTTGTTCATAATCCCTGCGGCGAACATCCGCAGTTTCGTTGGCAGCGGAGATGTTTCGATCTCCTGTTCATCCGGCTCAACAAATGCGCCGATCGGAATAACGCAGGCAAGAATCCCCGTATATTTTACACGGATCTTTTCAACACGGGACAGGAGGCCGTGACCGAACTCGTGAATGACGACCGCAAAGACGAGGGCAAACCAGACCGCAAATGTGGACGGTACATAGTCATTAATGCCGGGAATCAGCAGGAGATTCTGCGGCTGAATAATCGGTGACGGATCCGGCTGGATGAGCATGGTCAGATATGCCGTGATGATGATCAGCGCGGTCATCAGAATGCCGCAGACGGCAACCACAATAACACCCAGTGTGCCGTAGATCAGAAAAGTCCGCCGGAATCTGGCGAAAAGATCAAAGATGCCGGTTCGGGATGTCCGAATCATCAGACACGGGCCCATGAAGGCAAAAATCTCAGGATGGAACTGATATTTTTTGATAGCCCAGCATACGAGTGCATATACGAGTACACAGATCAGTACCGGTACAATCCATCCGAATTCCATTGTTGTGTATTGTAGTGCCGTTGAAGGTTAAGAGGTTGCTTGTGTGGAATGCTGATCACCGGGGACTGATCGAAAGATGGCACGACAGGGAGAGGGAACTACCCAAAATAACCGTAATTTACGGCCTGATTTTGAATTTAGACATTAATCCCCGGAAAAACAGGGTTTTTTGGAGATGGTGCAGGACGTCCGGAGGATTTGAGGGGCTCAGTTCCCGTTTATTGCGTTCGATAGAGGGGCATGTACCGCGGGGAAATTCAAGTGAGATTTTTGGCATTTTTCCGGTCTTTTGGCATTAGATAGCATGATATATTTGATACACGGCATTTTGGAGACCGAGTAACTCTTTTTCGAGATTGTACATGAGCCGGTCACGCCGGATTTTGGTTGAATCTGTTGGGAACCAGAATTTCCAGATACACCGGAGACGAGAACAAGTTTTCTGAAAAAGATCGTTCGGCGGAATACGAGAGGAGGGAGTCTCGGGACAAAATTCTCAGAAAAATGCCGACAAACTCTGCTGGGAACATTTCGCAATAATATCATCCACCGTCTGCCAGCTGCGCCGTGCACATGACGGCGGAGTCTTATGTTCCCGGATATATTCAGTCAGGAACGAAACGGTAGCCGCATCCGACGGATATCCACTCCCCACAGAACCAAACTCCTCTGCGAGTTCCTCAATCAGCCGGTCGCGCGTCACCTTCGCCACAATACTGGCCGCGCCGACAATCGGATACCGTCCGTCCGCTTTATGCTCGGAGACCATGCGGACGGAGACACCGCTCAACCGCAGCACTGTGTCCGCAAACCGATCCGCATTCACATCACATGCGTCCACATAGGCGGTTTCCGGGAGAAGCGTACGGATAACTTCCGCATGACAGGCGGCGGTGAACTGATTCATCGTGCTTTCCCGGGCATCAATCTGTGCCGGAGTCCGGATCACCGCACAGGTTTTCCACCGGGATACAATCTCTTCGTAGAGCCGCTCGCGTTTCTGCGGTGTCAGCTGTTTGGAATCCTTCGCTCCGCATCCGGCAAGTATGCCGGCATCCTCATCCTCAGCCAGAACTCCTGCCGTCACCATCGGGCCGAGGACTGATCCTTTTCCCGCCTCATCAACACCGCAGATACGCATCAGTCTATTATTATCAGATGGGATAGGTATAATACCAGACGTTTCCAAACGATTCTAGTATGTATCTCATCATCGTCGGACTCGGCGGTATCGGACGAAGTCTTGCGGGCATCGCATCCGAGAACGGGCACAGTGTTGTTGTGATTGACCGGGACGAGGAGCGGTGTGCGGAGATTCTCAGTCAGTATGACCTGCTTGCCATTGCGGGAAATGCGACCGATAAAGCTGTGCTGGAGGATGCAGGTGTTGACCGGGCGGATGCGCTTGTCGCCACTACCAGCGATGATGCACTCAATCTTATGGCATGCTGGCTTGCCAAACGCTATAATGTCAAGACGCTGGTCTCGATTGTCAACCAGAAAGAGCACTCCGAGCTGTTCAAAGAAGTCGGAGTTCGTATCAGCGAAAATCCCGATGAAATCGTGGCACGCAGTCTGTATGTCTGGTCGGAAAACCCAGACACGCAACTGCTGGCCTCCATTGAAGGAGGTAGTATCTTTGAGGTCCGGGTCAATGAAGGTGCACAGGGTGTCAATAAAACGGTTCGGGAAATGTCCGATGTCAAAGATATGCTCTATATTGCTATCCGGCGCGGCGGCAAACTGATCATCCCTTCCGGAAATGTAACGTTCCAGCCCGACGATGTGGTTACGGTGTTTACCAAAAAAGAGTCAGAAGGCCGGTCGGTGGACTATATGGACGCACTGTTCCATTCATAACCGGTATTTTATTCTGTTTTAAATACCGGTTTGCTGAGGAGCCGCAAAGCGGCTTGCGAGGCTTGACTTGCTTCGTGTGTACGTCGATATTTTTTTCTTGTGTGTCTTTGGGTGTATTTGGGTAACCACGGAACACACCGAAAACACGGAAAAAAGCACGGAAAAAACACGAAATACCGCCGCTTACGCGGCTTACGGAAAAAACACAGAAAGCCTAAGGATATGGGATTCTTCAGATGCTGTGGCGATACATTTTCCGAGATTCTTTGGACGTCAGGTGGTTACCGATATACGAACGAAGCATCTCATTTCCTTAGGCTTTCTGTTTTTTTTCCGTAAGCGAAGCGGTATTCCGTGTTTTTTCTTCCGTGGAATTCGGTGTGTTCCGTGCTGTTCCGTGGTTACCCACATACGTCTAAAGATACACAAGAAAATGTATCGGCATACGACTCAAAGACCCCACGAAAAAATATCGACGTACACGCGAAACAAGCCAAGCCTCGACACCGTCCCTAACCTCTCAAGCCGCTTCGCGGCTCGCTCGGCAAACCGGAATGTATCGGGCCACGGAAAATATCAAATCAAATAAAAAAGGTGTCAGAGATCCGGAACGGATCATCCAAGTTCATCCCAGTCATCATTCCGGCGTCTGATGACCATAATCACACCAATAATGATAATGATTGCAACCACACCGATGATAATATACGGGAGGAAATTACCCACACTGTCAAGCGGACTCTTATTTGCCTCTTCAAGAAGGGCCTTTCCATCCGTGACTGCCTTTGAAGAATCGGTCAGTGCCTCAAGCGACTGGGTCTTTATCAGATCAGACACAGAGCTTGACGATGAATCATACCCGGCCTTTGCCGTATCATACAGATTCTTCGCACCCTGTTTTGTGGTCGTCAAAAGGATAACACGGTTATCCGTATTCCAGTTTTTCGCAGCAAGCTGATTCAGAATCGTATCCACTTCATCCAGATTCGACTTCACCAGTTCCAGCGTGGATTTCACCATAAGCTTTTCTGACTCAACCAGATACCCGCTGGCAGATGCAATCTGCTTGTTTGCCGTTGCCGGATCACTGGTACCTGCATTCTGTGCAGCCTTCAGAGCAGACTTCGCCTCTTCCAGCTTCGCAAGGGCGTCCGCAACATTCACACCCTTCGTGGATGCCTCAGTAATCTGTGTCTCCAGATCATTCACGCCGGACTGAACATTTTCAATCTGCTTGGGAACATCACTTGGATTGTACACCGACTGCTTCGTGGAAGAATTCGCTGAAACACTGCCCTTTGACGGATCCTGTGTAACCGTGATCACACTAATTTCCTGACCTGCGGCAGAACTGGGCACATTTCCGTTCAGAAGAATGGCAATCGTAATTTCCTCATTATAACTCAGCTCAAACCCGGACAGTCTCAGAGTTTTACCCGTACCTTCACGGGATGTCAGCGGAGAATCCCCATTACTGTACTTAATATCAATCGACCACTGGGGGGAGTCCAGAGGAGTGGTCATAATAAGATATCCGTCAGAACCGATACCATCCGTCGGCATAATGACCTGCATCGTAGCAGTAACCGACTGACCCGGCATAAGAGAACCGGTCGGGCTCACCGTTGCCGCAGTATTACTGCTCCACGCAGACACAGTTCCGATACATGCTGCACACACCAGCAGTGCAATGAAAAAATATACAATTTTTCTCATCCAGTCACCTTCATTTATTCAAACAGCGGGTCCACACCGTCTTCAAACATCGTCGTATGCGACCGTTCACGGGATCTGACGACCTCTTCCTTCGCTTCCTTCGCAAGCTCCATCAGTTCCCGGATACGGGGTGCATCGCCAATAGTTGCCAAGAGAACAACTGCCGCAACGTAACCGCTGTCCACCGGATAATCTCCTCCGCGAACCTCAACACCGGCGATGTTCTCCTCAACCCAACTCTTGGACTTCTCGACACCCTTCCGGTCAAGCTCGCCCGGCGGACCGGCAACCAAAACAAGGGCACGTTCTGCCGTAGAATAATCACAGGGAAGTGTCAGGCGGCCAAGCATGGCACGGCGGACAAGACCGATAATCTTCGCAGATTTATCCTCACCGGACGCAATATCAACATGCGGCTCAGATTTTCGCTCTTTCTTCCCGAGAATTCCAGAAAGAAGGCCGCTGTTACCGCTGCCCTTGGCTTGCGAACGTCCGCCTTTCTGCGGAGGAATCGCCTCGCTGATAGCGTATCCGACAGAAGAAATACCTCCGCCGCGGAGCGTGTTGATAATTTCACTGGAATCAACAACCATCTCACCAACACCATACTTGCTGACCTCGCCTGCGCGGAACAGCACACCGAACCGGCGGACAATCTCCTCGTTCAGCCGCTCGTATGCACTCTTCACACTCTCGCCATCGTTTTTCCAGGCACTGTTATCGAACACAATAACATTGTCTGCCTCATTGACCAGTGTCGACAGACTGCGTGCCGCATTCAGCGAATACAGACGCCCTTCTTCCGGAGCCGGAATAACACCGACGGCATACACCGGTTCACGGTAAATCCGCTTCAGGTGACGGCAAAGCACCGGAGATCCTCCGGAGCCGGTACCTCCGCCAAGGCCTGCACAGACAACAAATGCATCAATGTCGTGTGTTCCGCGGCGGTCAATGGCACTGATAATCGTGTCAATCTCGTCTGCTGCTACCTTTGCACCGGTCACGTTATCGGTTCCGACCCCGTGACCTTTTACCATTGTCTGGCCAATCAGAAGACGATCTTCCATGGGAATATTCTTAACTCCCATCAGATCGGTCCTGGCGGTATTAATTACAATACCGCGGAAACTCGTGGAACCTAATTTTCTGTCCTGTGCAAGGAACATGTCCACGAGCTTACCTCCTGCCTGTCCAAATCCTATAAAAAATACCCGCATTTACACTGACACCTTTTTGTACGTGTATGTATGTTGTTTCTGGAATATATATGACTTCATAAGTATAAGGGGACCTGGGTCAAAAAACTTTCTTCTACGCATACCCGGAAAATGACGTTTTCCGGGATCTCTCCCACTCGTGACCCTGACGGAAATCCTATAACACAGAAACAGCACTTATATAATAATGAAAATCTGTATCCTCGGTGCCGGACTGGCCGGACTTTCCGCAGCACTGCGCCTCGCAGACACTGCTGAGATCGTTATTCTGGAAAAAAACGGAATGGCGGGAGGCTGCCTTGCATCCGAACAATACGGACACTATACCCTTGAGACCCTCTATCACCACTGCTTCTCCGGAGACCGGGACCTCTTCGGACTCATGGAGACCCTCTCTCTCAAGGGGGACCTGATCTGGCTGAAAGGTTCCACCGGATACTATATGGACGGCGTCCTCCACCCCCTGACAACTCCCCTGGAAATCCTGCGGTACCCATGCCTCAGCTTTTTCCAGAAAGCAAAACTCGGCATGTTTGTACTCAGTTCACGAAAAATTGACCTTGCCGCCCTGGATACCATCACCGCCAAAGACTATTTGTATGAAAAAGTCGGTGAAGACATCTACAACGCATTCTTTGCCCCGCTTCTTGCAAGCAAATTCGGCCCGGTAAAGGACAGTGTCTCCGCCGCATGGCTGATGAGCAGAATCGCAATACGATCTGACCGCGGCGCAGAGGGAGAACGGCTCGGCTACCTCAAAGGCGGATGGCACCGGTTAATCGACGCACTGATGGACCGGCTCACTGCAAAAAATGTGGACATACGGCTGAACACACCCGCAACCGAAATCCGGTTCACTGACGGAAGCTGGATGGTGAACGGCGAAGAGTACGACTCCCTCATCTCCACACTGCCGCCGCAGACAACCCGGTCCCTCATGGACGCGGACACCGCGACACTGTTCACATTGCCCGATCTCCCGTATCAGGGCGCAGCATGTATGACCCTGGGACTCGGGCAGGATCCGGCAAACGGTATCTACTGGACCAACATGGGAGATCCTGCTCCCTACGGCGCCGTCGTAACCCATACCAACTTCGTCCCCTATGACTGGTACGGCGAACACGTTGTCTACCTTGCCTCATACTTCAAAGATGCTCCCGCAGAAAACCTAAAGGAAAAAATGCTCACCGACTTCTGCACCCGCTTCAAGATAGAAAAGAGTGTAATCCACCACGCCGAACTCTATATAGATGCATATGCAGGCCCGGTCTATGTAACCGGATACCGGAACAGCATACCTGCCGCCGATCAGGGACACAACCTCTACCTCGCCGGCATGTTCTCCCCGGAAAACTACCCGGAACGGAGTATGGAAGGTTCCATCCGTGCCGGATACCATGCCGCAGACCTGCTTCTGGAGAAAAACACGTGACTACCCCGGAAATTACGGCAGTACTTCCGGTCTACAACGACCGCGCAGCACTGGAAACGGCAATTCCTGCCTCACTCGCCGCACTGGAACAGTGTTCCGGCAGCTTTGAGCTGATTGTTGCAGAAGACGGCAGTACCGACGGCAGCCGTGAATGTGTAGAGGAATGGGAGAAAAAAGACCCAAGGGTCCGCCTCCTGCACAGCGACGAACGGCAGGGCCGCGGCAGGGCACTCAACCGTGCGGTCTCCGAAGCGCGGGGTAACATCTTCTGCTACTACGACGTAGATCTCGCAACCGACATCAGTCATCTGCCGGAGCTGATCAGTCATATCCGCGACGGGGCCGCGGTTGCAACAGGGTCGCGGCTGATGCCGGAGAGCAAGATTATCCGGAGCGGTGACCGGGAAGTTGCCAGCCGGAGCTACAATGCCCTCGTCCGGCTGTTCCTCGGAAGCCGCCTGAACGACCATCAGTGCGGATTCAAAGCATACCGGACCGAGGTACTCCGGGAACTTGTTCCCAAAATCCGTGCGCCGCACTGGTTCTGGGACACCGAATCGCTCGTGCTTGCCCAGCGTGCCGGACTGCGGGTCGATGAGTTTCCGGTAACTTGGACCCAGGGCCCCGGAACAACCGTCCGGTTCAAGGACGTAACCGGTATGGGAACCGATATTCTCAAAATGTGGTGGCGTTTGCATGTGGAAAAAGATTAGCGCCGTTCTCATTCCGACAATCATCGCCGCAGCGCTGATCATCTTCATGCTCTACCGTGTCTGGGACGACCTTCTCGTAGCAGTGCAGCACATCATCCCCGCCTACCTGCTCATTGCAATTGCAATCTGTGTTCTGGCCTGGTTCCTGCGCGGCTGGCGGTATCAGTACATCGTGCGGCGGCTGTCCACAGATATCAGTGTCTGCTTTTCAACAGCCTGTATCTTCGTTTCACAGACGGCAAACCTCGTCATTCCCGCACGTCTCGGAGACTTTGTCCGGCTGTTCATTCTCAAACATGAAAAGGACACGCCGTATACCAACGGCCTCACCTCGATCATCGCAGAGCGGGTATTTGATATTGTGATCATCGCAGTGCTTGGCCTGTGTACCCTCCCTCTTCTCATTACTCTGGTCCCCGACTGGTTTGTCTTCATGATTCTCCTGGTGCTGGGCCTCGGTATAGCATTCTTCCTGTTTCTGCTGGTCTCAAAGAGACTGCATGCCGAAAACAAAATACTTCAGAAAATTCTGGAGATTCTGGAACAGCTTCGTGCAGTTTCCCTGACGATCCCTGCACTGACCGCGCTGTCCGGCTCCTCGGTGCTCATCTGGATGATAGATGTCTGTATCTGTTATCTGGTAGCGCTGATGTTCGGCGTGAACATCCCGTTCCTGCTGGTGCTTCTCGCAATTGTTATCGGGAATCTGGTAAAGGCGGTTCCCATTACACCGGGCGGCATCGGCACCTATGAACTTGCCCTTGTGATCACCTTTGAGATCGGCGGCGTTCCTGCGGCAACGGCGACACTGATTGCAGTGATCGACCATCTGATTAAAAATCTCGTTACCCTTGCCGGCGGCGTGGTCTCGCTCTACTACTTTGGAGACTGGGCCGTATCCCTGCTGAAACGCCTATTCCGTGAAGACGCAAAATCCCTCAAAAGCGAACAATGATTCCTCCGGAAGTACAGATTACAACGGTCATTCTCTGGCTGATTCTGCTAAAATTCTGCCAGATTACTCTCTATCCCTGGCTGAAACCAGCTCTAGGCACCCTCGCTTACGGCCTTGCCTATCCTGCAGGTATACTCCTGCTGACCTTTCTTTCCTGGTACGCGGGGACAGTCACCCTCCCGGTTCAGCTGGCACTGGTGCCGTTCGCGGTTCTGGGCGTCTGTGCCCTCCTTAGAAAACGCTACGATCCCGTAGAGCTGAAATCCTCCCTCCGCTGGGACGCGGTGTTTCTCGCCGCATTTGTCCTGATGCTGCTCGTCCGGTTTGCCGCGCCGGGTATCATCCCGAGCGGTGAAAAGTTTATGGACGCGGCATTCCTCGGCAGTATCATGAACTCGCCCGTGGTTACTCCGGCTGACCCGTGGTTTGCCGGAGAAAGCCTGTCCATCTACTACTACCTTGGGCACTGGATGACGGGGGTTCTCGGGGTCCTTGCCGGCGGGGCATCCACGGTTGTGTTCAACCTGATGCTGCCGACCGTATTTGCCCTCGCCGCAGTTTCTGCCTATGCAGTCGGGAATCTGCTGCTGGACCGCCACCGCTGGATTCCGATGCTGGTCCTCCTCATCCCGAATGCAGCCCTGATCTGGCATTTGATCGCCGGAAGCTCGGGTGTCGGCGCATGGTGGGCATCAACCCGGGTCATCGGCGACGGTGCGACCATCAACGAGTATCCGCTGTTCTCATTTCTCTGGGGCGACCCGCACGCACACGTACTCGGCTGCTTTAATCAGCTGTTTTTCCTCTGTCTGCTTGCAGTGATGCTCGTACGCTGGAAAACCCTGTCAGGAACCGGCAGATATCTGCTTGCTCTGCTGCTCGCCCTGTCCCTTGGCACCATGCCGGGCATAAACTCATGGGATGTCATGATCTATGCCCCGGTTTATCTGGCGGTCGCATTTCTGGTCTGGTTCCGGGACGAGGAACACCGTCTCTCACTCAGGGCGGTTCTGCCGTTCGCACTGGTTCCGGTCCTCTCCCTCGCATCGTATCTGCCGTTCCTGTACACGATGCTGTCCGGCGGGGGAACAAGTGTTCAGGGATTTTTCCTCGTTACAACACCCTCCGCGGTCAATGAATTCCTCGGCGTGTATCTGTTCTTCGTCGCGGTATTTGTCCTCTACAATCTCTCCGTCCTGAAAAAGTATCCCTGGCTGATTGCAGTCCCGGTTCTCTGTGCGATTGCCGGATACGGTGCCGCAGGAATTGCCCTCTTCTGTATCCTGCTGCTGGCGACCCGGCGGTCCGCAGCACCGGAGGTTCTGTTCGGAATTCTCGGTATGACAATCGTTGTGCTGATGGAGATTGTCTATCTCAAAGACTACATGGGGGACACTTACTACCGGATGAACACCGTGTTTAAGTTTGGATTCTGTGCCTGGTTCATGCTCAGTATGTCCGCTCTCGTGATCGTCGGGCGGTGGATCGGAACGCGGGTCCGGGAACTGCCCGCAAAGCAGACGTGGGCAGTAGCGGCGGTTGTTTTCCTCTGTCTCGCAGCAGGTACGGGTGTGGTCGGGATGCAGCTCAGTTATCCGGGCGGAACGCTGGACGGCTCGGCATGGCTGGAGAGTATGCATCCCGCAGACAGTGCCGGTATCGCCTGGCTTGCCGGTACGGCCCAACCGGACGATGTGATCGTCGAAGCAGCGGATGGTTCCTATACATACTTTGGCCGGGTATCCGTGATGACCGGACTGCCAGCGGTCGTCGGCTGGGTCGGGCACGAAGCGGGATGGCGGCAGGGTGTCGGAAATGCCGGGGAGCGGTGGAGTGATGTCCAGGACATCTATGAAAATCCGTCCAGAACACTCCCCCTGATGGAGAAGTACGGGGCGAAGTATCTGTTCGTCGGAGAACTGGAACAGGAGAAATACCGGATCAGTCTGCCGGAAACGGGACTGACCGAGGTGTTCTCCGCCGACGGCGTGAGTATTTATCAAAGAAGTGAGTAACCATATCAGGCATTTCTATGGATACTCCTCTCCTCAGTGTAGCAATCCCGGTATACAATGATGTCACCGGCCTGCGGACAGCTGTCCCGCGGTCGATTGCAGCACTGGAGGGGCTTGGAGTTTCCTTTGAGATTCTTATCGTTGAGGATGCCAGTACTGACGGGTCCCGGGAGGCAGCGGAAGCGTTTGCCTTGGCAGATTCACGGATTCGTCTGAATCACAGTGATCAGCGGCGCGGAAAAGGCGGCGCTTTAACGGACGCGCTGCAGGATGCACGCGGGGATATTTTTTGTTTTTATGACGTGGATCTCTCAACGGATCTGCGGCATCTCGGGGACCTTCTCCGGCACATCGAAGCCGGGGATGACCTGGTGATTGGGTCACGATCTCTTGAGGACAGTACGGTCAGCCGGACCGGGGACCGCGAGGTAACAAGCCGGGGATTTAATACCATGGTGAGAATCCTGCTCGGCAGTAGAATCTCGGATCATCAGTGCGGATTTAAGGCGTTCCGGCGCGACCGACTGATGCAGCTGATGCCGTATGTTCACGCGCGGGGATGGACATGGGACACTGAAGTTCTCGCGCTTGCACAGGCATGCGGGTTCCGGATCACGGAGCTGCCGGTCATCTGGACGCAGGGGGAGAAAACAAATGTGCAGACGGGTGATATTTTTTCAATGGGCTGGGAAGTCCTACGACTTGCATGGCGGCTGCGGATTCTGCGGGATTATCCGAAGCTGTAATTTTCGGGCAATGCTTCCAAACCTTTATGCCTGATCTTCACCCATATGTATAGATACGCCAGCAACGGTTGCCCCGTCCATGGGGAAACAGAATCAGGGTATTCCTGCTGCTGTTTTTTACTTACCAGTACGCCGCTGATGAGCGATGACGGACTTTTTGTCCCGAGTGAAGTGAGTTATTATGGCAAAGATTTATCAGATGTTTGAAGTCCCTGAAGAGCTTCAGAACAAGGCTCTCGAGGCACTTGAGCTTGCACGCGACACCGGAAAGATTAAGAAAGGCGCAAACGAGGCAACCAAAGCCGTCGAGCGCGGAACTGCAGCACTCGTGTTAATCGGTGCCGATGTTGCTCCGGAAGAGATCGTTATGCACATTCCGGGAATTGCAGATGAGAAAGAGATTCCGTTCGTTTTTATCAATAAGCAGGCAGACATCGGTGCTGCATGCGGTCTTGATGTCGGCTGCACTGCCGTTGCAATCGTAAAGGTCGGAAAGGGCAAGGAAATCGTCGATGACCTTGCAAACCAGATCAAGGCACTGAGAGGATAAGCAGTATGCCTGATGATGCAACGCCAGCAGAAGTCATTGAGGTTATCGGCCTGACGGGTATGCACGGTGAGGCAGCCCAGATTAAGTGCCGTGTTCTTGATGGCCCGAACAAGGGGCGGATTATCACCCGGAACACCTTCGGTCCGATCCGTGAGGGTGACATTCTGATGCTCCTTGAAACGGAACGTGAAGCAAAGAAGCTTTCGAGACGGTGAGTAAGAATGGTAGATGTATATACCTGCAGTTACTGTGGCAAGCAGCTTGAGCCGGGAACCGGAAAGCTGTTCGTCAGAAAAGACGGTGCAGTATTCTATTTCTGCTCCTCCAAATGCCAGAGCAACTATAAGCTCGGCCGTATCCCGCGCCGTGTCGCCTGGACCGCAGCCGGACGCAAGGCACGCGGAAAGGAGTAAGAAGAATGGAGCGTACCTTTGTAATGATCAAGCCGGACGGTGTCCAGCGTGGTCTGGTTGGTGAGATCCTGTCCCGCTTTGAGAAGAAGGGATTCAAGATCGTCGCCGCAAAGTTCGGCGTTCTTCCGGAAGCAATTGTGGATAAACACTACGAGGAGCACCTCGCAAAGCCGTTTTATCCGGGCATGAAGGCATACATTACCTCCGGCCCCGTTTTCCGCTTTGTTCTTGAGGGTGAGAATGTTGTTGCAACCGTCCGCAAGATGAACGGAGCAACCAACCCGGCAGAGGCAGTACCCGGTACCGTCCGGGGAGACTACGCCCTGACGATTGGAAAGAATGTCATCCATGCAGCAGACTCTCCCGAGAGTGCAGCACGTGAGATCAGCATTCACTTTACCACAACAGAACTTGTTTCGTACGAGAAGATCGACGAGACGCAGCTCTACGAGTAAAGATCCCGGATATATTTCCGGAATTTCTTTTTTTTGAAAATTCTGATTCATGAAATATTTTCTGACGATGATTTTTTTCTGAAAACCATCACCGTCAGCAAACGGATGCAGGTTCACGCCAATACAGAAGATACCCATAAGTAGGATGCCGCGTATATACTCAGTCCTACGAAGAAGAAAGTAATTTTAGGCATCCTGATGGTAATGGCCGCAGCAGCAGGGTGTATTGCTCCCGGTGTCACCGATATCCACGAGGAGTCCGGTTACAGTGAAGCAGGGATGCAGAATGCAGAAAGTACGGAGATTCACTACTCCGGTGAATGGACCATCCCGAACTTTTCAGCGCTCGCTCTGCAGAAAGTCTCCACGTACAATCCCGCTGATTTTACCATTGCAGCAAGCGGACACGGTCTCTCACCAGAAGACCTGTCCAAAGCAGCGAATGCCACCCTGAACAACTATACCTCATTCTTTGGAAAAACCGTGGCACCCATTGCCTTGTCCAACGAAAATCTGCCGGAAAAATCTCAGAACCTGCGGGAGACACTATCCGGGAGTATGGTATCCGCATCCCCGGCACCCGCAGGGTATGTGGGTATCTCGCCGGTTTTCGCAACAGATACGGAAAAACTCGCGGCCTATGGTTTCCGGGTCCTGCCCACCGGGCAAACCATGATGTATGCATATATTGTTTCCGTGGACACAGACGATGCGGGTTATGCAGCAGCCGCGAAAGGCCTGAACGAATGGATGAGCATCGGAAACGAAACGACGAATGTTGCGGGTGCTTCCATTGTTTCCCGTGCAGCAGGAGTCTCATCATTATCAGAACCGGGATGGATTTCTTCCGGGCAGATGGTGAAGGATTATGGGACATTGGGGACAGTCCAGATATACTCCGACTGGTACTGGGACTCCATAGAACAGAATCGTGATCAGGACCAGTTCTACACAACGTCGAAAATCGTAATGACGCCCGGGAAAATAACACATGGGAATACGTACAGAAATCACCGGTTCACCCTTACGATCGATCCCGGATACTCCAGTCTCAGTGGAAATGCACTGCATCTTCCCGGTGCATTTGGCAACAGCCCCACTCCGACCGGTACCAGCGGCGGGCAGTCGATAACATGGTTCCTCAGTTCATCTTCGGCAGGACTCTCGTGGACAAACGAGGTTCCGGATGTGTCGGTAGTGTATAACGAGCCAGGTGATGAAATCAGCAAATGGGACGGGACCTTTAATCGTGGCGGCAACCAGGCAGAGCAGATGTTTTCCTTCAAAGCCGGTCTGAGAATCGTGAGTCTCCAGCCGGAATCCCGGAATGGCAACACCTATATCCTCTCCAAAAACACTGTTGATGCATATGGCGCATTCTTCGACGGTCTGTTTTCTCTTGGACCAGCTACAGAGCGTTACCTCCCACAGGAGCTGTACATACGGTGGACAGGGGCACTCTAGTGGCCATAGGCCCGACTCTACCCGAAGAAACGTTGAAAAGAAAAAAAATGTTCCGGGGAATTACTTCCTCAGATACTCATACGCCGACAGCAGCGCCTTCACACCCTCACCAACCGAGGACGCAATCTGCTTTGCGGCAACCGACGTCGAGTCCCCCGCAGCAAAGAAGCCGGGGACCGCGGTCTTGCAGTCAATATCCACAACGATCTCCTTTTCCGCATTCATCGGAACAAACCCTTCAAACATTGTCGTGTTCGGATCAAGACCCACACCGAGGAATGCTCCGTCCACCTGCATCTTCTTCTCGGGTGACGATTTCAGAATATTGGCAAGGAACCCTTTCTTCTGCTCAGGCGGTGCCGCAACAGGCAGCATCCTGATGTACTCAAGCATCTTTCCGCCGCCGAACTCCGTAATTGTAAATCCGGTATGGAACGTCACATTCTTCATCGCCGTCAGCCGCCCGATCAGCACCGCATCCGCATCCAGCGGAGTTGCCGAGATCACATGGACCTGTGATGCAATACCGGCCATTTCAATCGCCATATCCATCGCCGTATTTCCGCCGCCAAGGATTGCAACGGTCTTACCCTTGTACATCGGCCCGTCACAGGTCGTACACACCGCAATCCCCCTGCCCAGATACTCAGCCTCCCCCGCAGCACCGGTAAGACGCGGCGACCTGCCGGTTGCCGCAATAATCGCTTTCGCCGTAAACTCCCGCCCGCTCAGCGTCGTAACCGTAAACAGATCACCGGTCCGGGCAATCGACATCCCCACATCCTCAAAAAGAACCGCCCCGGCAGACTTCGCATGCTCAGCCAGCTTCTGCATCAGATCATCACCCGGAATATCAGGAATACCCGGATAATTCTCCACAGAACTACTCTTCGTAGCCATCCCGCCGACAGCACCGCCGATCACCAGCGTCTCAAGGCCCTTCCGACCCGCATACATCGCAGCGGACAGCCCCGCAGCACCGGCACCGATAATAATCAGCTCATGGTCTTTCGGAATATCCGATTTCTCATCCGCAGGAGACGGCGCGTCCAGCAGCACTGCCACCTTCATCAGATCATCGCCAATCACAATCTGTCCGTCGATAATCGTAACCGGCACGCCGCGCTGGCCGGTCAGTTCAATCATCCGGTCGGCCGCAGCCTCATCTTTTCCCACATCGTAATTGGTATAGGAAACATTCTGCTTTGCCAGAAATCCCTTCAGATTCCGGCAGTGAGGGCAACCTTCCAGAGAGTATACAATGACCTCGTGAGACATGAAAAGTAGTTCGAGTCCGGAGAATTAATACCCTGTGATAGAGGAAAAAAGAGATTAATATTTTTTTACATGAATTTTTTCTGCGGAACCACCATCCTCTTCCTCAAAAGGTGTCAGGTTCTCCACTTTCTTGATACCGATCAGATGCACAATCACATTTCCGAAGATAGAATATCTGCGGACCACCATGCCGACCACCTCAACATTGTCACCAACAACAACATCAACCTCAAGCGGCACAGATTTTCGTGCAACGATCGCGGCAGTCCCGTCAAAGATCGTCACTGCCGGACGACAGAGCCAGGTCCCCTTGACCGCCTGCACCACACCTTCAATCCGGACAGGCTTTCCTTCCATAGAAGGAGTAATCTGCCGAATCTTCATCCGCTTGGACTGCTCCTCATACTCGGGCAGAAGCTTCACATACTGGGAAGCCACACTGTAACTGCTGTAGAGCGGAATCACCAGTAAAACAAGCGACAGAGGAATTCCCCAGTACAAATACATCAGATCAGATGTTCCGATATATGACACCGTAAAAAGACCTAAGAAAAAAACCACCACGATAATATGCAGCGGAGATATTCCCATAGTCATACCGTTTATTTTCATATCCTCACACAAACCCCGGAAAACCCGGAATTACTAATATGGTAAATGCAATTCGCTGACATAAATAGTTGTATATTCTGAAATCCGGAAAAGAAACAAAAAGAGGTGGATTGAAAAGATATGTAGAGCTTTTCAATCTCTTTGTTTAGGCTTAGATTACTTTGCTTCGCAGAGTGCACAGATCTCAGTCTTGTAGCAGTAGTAGTAGATAACTGCCATGAAGATGACTGCACCAACGATGTTTCCAAGCGTGGACCAGATAATATTGTTCGTCCACATCGTACCCCAGTTCAGGATCTCGGTGTTTGCCGTACCGTTCGATGCAATTGCATTCGTAATGATACCGGCCGGAATGAAGTACATGTTTGCTACACAGTGTTCGAATCCGCTGGCAACGAAAGCCATGATCGGGAACCAGATGGCAACAATCTTGGAGATAACTTCATCAGCAGCGAGACCAAGGAACAGAGCCAGGCACACGAGCCAGTTACAAAGAATGCCCTTGAAGAAGACGGAAACAATACCCATTACACCGAAGTAGGATACCTTTGCCGTTGCAATACCAATTGCACGCGTTCCGAATGCGGAAAGGGTTGCAACACCTGCTGCGTCCCAGACAGTGTACGGACCATAGCTGACGAGAACAGCCATAAAGAGAGAACCAATCAGGTTACCAATGTACACAACAACCCACAGATAGATCAGACCTTTTAAGCCTGTGTGACCCTGAAGGATTGCCATCGGGGCAAACATTGCATCACCGGTAAACAGCTCAGCACCAGTGAGAACAACGAGAATTAAACCAATCGGGAACAGGGAACCCAGGACAACCTGAGCAATACCCGCACCAAGGAAATCTGCAACACCGGTCGAACCAACCGTTGCGAGAGCCGCACCCATTGCGATATATGCACCCGCAAGGAAAGCACGGACAAACATGTTGCCTGCCGGCAGACAGCACTTCGACTTGCCTGCCGTTCCAACTTTGACGCAAACCTGCGCCGGACTGAATGTTACCATGAATACACACCTCACATCCTCATCAGCAAAAAACTGATGGATTGTGATAATTGGAAATTGGAGAAAGCCGTATTTATAACCCAACTATTGATTCCGCGTGATTCCGGCTGTTGCTAACCGATTTCTTCGACCTGGTTTTTTGAAATTAGTTAACAAATCAAAAAGGTAAATTGAAACACCCCTCTATATCGAAGAAGACTTACTGCGCGGCGCGGAGAGAGGCCGGAATCCGGAAAATCCGGGGGCCGGATTTCCGCGAGAGACAAAATCAGTTACCCGGCTGGAAAAATCGGGAACCGGATTTTCTGCAACAACAGATTTTATACGGAAAAACACGAAGAGTATGTCACGGTGAAAGAGAGCATCCTCACAGAACGTCAGAAGACGGTCCTGCAGTGCAGGAAAATGGGTATGACGCAGCAGCAGATAGCCGATATGCTCAAAACCAACAAATCCAACATCAGTCTCATCGAAAAATCTGCCCAGAAAAACATCAGAATGGCCAAGGATGTGCTGGAGTTTGTCTACTCACTGGACGCAGTCCATACCTGTACACTGCCGCACGGCATGGATATCAATCAGGCGCCGCAGACGCTCTACGAAGCCGCCCAGCCGCTCGGTATCAAAATACAATACGATATCGGCGCTCTGGTTGCACAGATTGCAACCGCAGTTCCGGAAAAACTCCGGGGTTCCGAGGTACGAAGAGACATTCACATCTACTTAGGAAAAACCGGTATCCTCTACATCGGTTAGCCATGACCATCAGATACGTTCCCACCACCTGTCCCTACTGCGGGACCGGCTGCAGCTTTTTCCTCGTCGTACAGGACGGGCACGTCGCCGGGGTTGCCCCCAATCCACGCTCGCCGGTCAACGAGGGAAAACTCTGTCCACGCGGCATGGCGGCTTATGAGTTTGTGGAAAGTCCGCATAGACTGACTCATCCATGGATCCGGCGGAACGGGGAGCTGGTACCGGCATCCTGGGATGAAGCAGTTGCTGTTGCGGCATCCCGCCTGAAATCCTACCAACCTGCCGAGTGCTGTGTCCTTTCCTCGCCCCGAACCTCCAATGAAGACAATTATACAATGATGAAGTTTGCCCGCGGGGTGCTGAAAACCAATCACATCGATCACTGCGAACGACTCTGCCATGCATCGATTACAGAACCGCTTGCTGACTCGTTCGGATATCAGGCGATGACCAACAGCATCCCGGACCTCTCGGATACGGACTGCATCTTTGTAATCGGCTCAAATGCCTTTGCCCAGCATCCGCTGATAGGCCGCCGCATTATCACAGCAAAACACAACGGGGCGAAGTACATCTGCGCGGACCCCCGGAAAACACTCACCGGGATGCAGGCGGACCTGCATCTGCAGTTCCGGTCAGGAACCGACATTGTTCTCCTCAACAGCATCATGCAGGAGATTCTCCGCGAAGGGTGGGAGGATGAAAGGTTCATTCAGGCACGGACACGCGGCTTTGCCGCGTTCCGGGAAAAAATCATGGATGACGTTTATGCTCCGGAAACTGCATCCGCCGTAACCGGCGTTCCGGCAGATCACATCCGGCAGGCAGCTGAGTGGATTGCAACAAAAAACTGTGCGATCATTTACTCGACCGGAATCACCAAACAGGGGGACAGCGTCGCCAACATTCACAGCATTGCAAATCTTCAGCTGCTTACCGGAAACATCGGTGTCCGGGGTACCGGAGTCAATTCCCTTCGCGGCCAGAACAACATTCAGGGAGCCTGCGACATGGGTGCCCAGCCGTTTTACTTTACCGGGTATCAGCGGGTGGATGACCCTGCCGTGCATACAAAGTTTGAAACGGCCTGGAACTTCCCGGACGGCATTGCAAAATCAAAAATCGGCTACGAAATTACGGAGATGATGGATATCCTCATTGCCGGTACAGGAGAGCTGAAAGCGATGTACGTCATGGGAGAGAATCCGGTTCTGTCCGACCTTGACATGAATCACGCAAAGGCCGCACTGGACAATCTGGAATTTTTGGTGGTACAGGACATCTTCATGACCGAAACCTGTGCGTATGCGGATGTCGTCCTGCCGGCGGTCTGCTTCGCCGAACGCGACGGCACCCAGACCAACACCGAACGGCGTGTTCAGCGATGGCACAAAGCAGCCGAAGGCCCCGGCGAAACCATGGCAGACTGGCAGATCATTGCAAAAATCGCAGCAGCGATGGGATATCCCGATCAGTTCGCCTGGAAATCCTTCTCCGAAGTCTTTGAAGAGATTGCATCCCTCACCCCGCAGTATCAGGGAATAAACTATACCAGACTGGAAAAACCCGAAGGTCTGCAGTGGCCGTGCCCGACGTCCGGTCATCCGGGGACACCGTATCTTTATGCGGAAAGATTTGCAACACCAGATGGACGCGGCGTGTTTCTCCCGGCTGAATGGCAGCCGCCGACCGAAACCCCGGACGCCGAACATCCGTTCCTCTTCACAACCGGACGCTGCATCTTCCACTGGGACACCGGCTCCATGACACGAAAAAGGAAAGACGAAGGAACTGCTGGCGGGTGGGTGGAGATCCATACGGATGATGCACGGAGGCTTGGTATTGCCGACGGCGATCCGGTACGGATACGCATGCGGGACAATGAAATCTGCGCCACCGCCCGGATCACTCCGGATATTATGCCGGGAACAGTTTTCATGCCGTCACACTATGTCGAGTATGCAACCAAAGAATTAGTGCAGAACACCGTAGGATGCGACAGCGGATACGCCGGAAAACCGGCAAAAATTGAAAAAATTATTTGAAACAGCCAAACATACAGGCACGGATTTTGATGCCTTCCCTGCTGCAGTATTCACCGAGTGCCGCAGGAGAAATACTGTACTTTTTACAGACCGCCTGAGCTTTCGGACAGGTGATCTCCGTAGTGATATTTTCTGCTGCAACTGCTGCGCGGATCTGATCGTCGGAGTTGTCGGACATACAGGTAAACATAGGACTTTTGCGGCTATATTGTTCGTGGTATCTGCAGAAAGCCAAAACCCGGGGAATTTTCGGACACATACATCACATTAACTAAACATTTCCAATAAAGAAATGAAAAACACCATATTTCTGACAATGATATTCAGTTAATCAACTATACCTCTTTTATCCGATGAGTAACATAGAGAATAGTCTATGAAGAAATTCGTACCTGTGTTTGGTATGCTTCTTCTGTTTGCCGCAGTCATTCTCGCGGCCGGGTGTGTGGGTACACCGGCCGAGACCAACGGCACGCAGACAGCAACCCCGACTGCCACCCCGGTTACCGGGGCAACGCCGGATCAGCTTAAGATCGCAACGACCACGTCCCTCTACGACACGGGACTCCTTGACTCTGTTCAGGACCATTACCTGAAAACCTACAACGTTGATCTCCTGATCACGTCTCAGGGTACCGGTAAGGCAATCCAGTCCGCAAAGAACGGCGATGTCGACGTACTGCTCGTCCACTCCCCGTCCCAGGAAGCTGCATTCATTGACGAAGGCTACGGTGTCAACCACCGCGGTATTGCCTACAACTACTTCCTGATCGTCGGTCCTGAATCCGACCCGGCAGGCATTGCCAACATGACTCCGGAAGATGGTCTGATCCAGCTGAAGAAACTCGGCGAAGAGGGTAAAGAGAATGTTCTCTTCATCTCCCGGGGAGACAACTCCGGAACGCACTCTGCAGAAAAGAACATCTGGAAAGCAGCAGGGTTCAACTACACCGCAAACATCAGCGGCAACCCGGGTACCTGGTACATTGAAACCGGATCCGGTATGGGCGACACCCTCACCGTAGCCGGCCAGAAACAGGCATACACCCTCACCGATGAGGCAACGTTCCTGACCTACAAAAACAACAACAACCTCCAGCTGGTTCCGATCATCGATGAGGGTAAGGCTCTCCTGAACCGTTACACCATCATGACCATCAGCCCGGACAAGTTCCCGAACACCAACGTGAAGGCCGCAACCGACTTCACCAACTGGCTCATCTCTGCGGATGGTCAGAAGTTTATTGGTGACTACGGCAAGGAAACCTACGGTAAATCCCTGTTCGTTCCGATGAGCAGCCTCAATGACAGCACACAGGCGCCGTTCAGCATTGACAGCTCAACGCCGGTCACTGTCCCGACCGTTGCAGCAGCTGCTACGGCAACTGCATAAACTCCAAAAATCCATTTTTTTCCTATATTGAACGTGCCGGAGCAGACATGGACGAAATCTTCAACGGTATTCTGGAAGCATTCTATCTGATATTTACGATGGATCCCGAGGTCATGGAGATTGCCCGTCGAAGCCTGACGGTATCCCTTGAAGCAACACTCATTGCCGCACTGATTGCAATTCCTCTGGGAGCAGCGGTTTACTATTTCCCGTTCCGGGGAAAACGCATTGTTGTTGGAACGATCCAGACGCTGTATGCACTGCCGACCGTTCTTGTCGGCCTGCTCGTGTATCTGATGGTATCAAACTCCGGACCTCTGGGAGCGTTTCGTCTTCTCTATACTACAAACGCCATGGTACTTGCCCAGGTTCTGCTGGTGATTCCGATCATCGCCGGACTTACGATCGCAGCACTCTCCGGCCTTGACAAAGAGATGAAATATACTATCCAGTCGCTGAATGCAAACGCTCTGCAGGCAATCACGACACTGTGCCGCGAAGCAAAGTTTGCCATACTTGCCGCGGTGATGCTTGCCTTTGGCCGGGCAATTGCCGAGGTCGGTGCGGTCATGATGGTCGGCGGAAACATTCGTCACTTTACCCGGACACTGACGACGGCGATCTCATTAAACACGTCCATGGGAGAGTTTGCAACCTCGATCGCACTCGGCATAATTCTCCTGTCCATTGCACTGATCGTGAACTTTGCCATGAACATTATCCAGACGAGAATGGGAGACGGAAAAGATGTCTGAACCGGAAATTGTTCTGCACGCAGAAAATATTACCCGCCACTACGGGGAAAAGGCTGCCCTTGACAACGTGAGTTTTTCCCTGGTCCGCGGAGAAATTGTTGCCGTCATCGGACCCTCAGGCGCCGGAAAGAGTACGCTTCTGCGGATATGTGATATGCTGGAGGAGCAGAGCAGCGGGTCTCTGACGCTGTTCGGCGTGCCGGTGAACAAAAAAACGGTCCGGACCCTGCGGGAACGGGTTGGAATTCTGTTCCAGAAAACGATACTCTTTAACCGCACGGTGGCGGACAACATTGCTCTCGGTCTGCGGTTCCGCAGAATGCCGGCCGGAGAGATCAGTTCCCGGGTTACGGAATGTCTCAAAAATCTCGGAATGGAGGGATACGCGGAACGGCGTGCCCGTACCCTCTCCGGCGGTGAAGGACAGCGGATTGCGTTTGCCCGTGTACTGCTGACAGAGCCGGACCTCCTGCTGCTGGACGAACCGACCGCAAATCTGGACCCGCTGGCAACCCGGATGCTGGAAGAGATGATCCGAAAAGAAAACACCGGCCGCAACACCACGATTCTCATTAATACGCATGATCAGAATCAGGGTATGCGGCTTGCTGACCGGATCATTGTGCTGATGAACGGCAGAATTGTGCAGATCGGAACGCCGGATGAAATCTTTTACCATCCTGCAACCGTTGACGCCGCACGATTTGTCGGGTTCCAGAACCTGATTACCGGTACGGTGAAATACGTGGCCGGAGGCGTGGCCAAGATCGATACCGGCACCGGTATCCTGCGGGCAACAGCAGATCAGGATATCCTGCCGGGAAGCGAAGTGACCGCAGCAGTCCGGGCGGAAGAGATTACACTTGAAATGCCTGCAGCGGATGCAGAGTCGGGAGAGAACAGACTGACCGGCACAATTCTCTCGGCAACGAAGATCGGGCCGGTGATAGAAATTCAGACAGACTGCGGCATCCCGATCACGGCGGTGATTCCGGGTCGTCATCAGTTCACCGAAATGTTCCGGACGGGAACAGAGATACAGCTCTCCTGGAAAGCATCTTCGATGCATCTTATCCAAAAAAACGACTAACTCTTTTTTTGCGCGTCCTTGGAAAAGCCGGAAAATCAGGAGTTTTCACACAACATCGTAACAAGTAAATCATGATTAGTTTACTCACCCTATGTCCCAAAATTCAGAAAACCAAATACAGTATACTTTTCATAAAATAAAATAATAAAGATTAATTTACCCCCGCCCGAAGCTATATACGTCGCATCAGGCAACCATAAGTATGACTACACGCATCAAGCGTTAGTTATGTCTCCGAATGGAGCTTGGAGCAGTCATCAACACGCAGGAACTCTCAACTTGGCACGTTGTCCATACGGTAGCAGCTACCCCATGGAATCAGAAGTTCATTGGACATGTTGATATGCGGGTCGATGGTGACGTCGGAAATGGTCAACAGTGATGCAGACAGCCTCAAACGGGAAGTGAGTAGTCTGTCTTTTCTTGTTGAAAAATATATCGACAGTCATCTGACCCGAAACAGCAATGATTTCTCCGGGACGGCAGTATCTGCCGACCGGAAAAATCTCGCTCCTGTCAGAACCTATGTTGATAATCGCTGCGGGTGCCAAAGAGAGCCGGTGAAAAAATCGTTTACCCTTCCCGTTCCAAAAAACGAGTTCGTGCCACATCCGGATTTGGGAGACCTTCTTTTGCAGTAAACTCGCAGTCATCGATTTTCACATTCTGAACATATCTCTCGTAACTATCTCCGGAGAGGATGAGTACATTGACAAAAATAACCGTAAACCTGATCACCGGGCGAACCATCCAGCAGGGTGTTTCCATGGAGGCAGGAAAGGAAAAAGAGGATTACATGAAATCCTGCGGCATCATTGAGCTTGATTCAGCCGATCTTGAACAGCTCGGGATCTGGAAAAACAGCAATGTCCGGGTAACAAGCCAGTTCGGCAGTGTTGTGGTCAAGGCCATCAAGACAACACAGGGGCCGCACCCGGGTCTTGGCTGGATCCCAATGGGTCCGTGGGCCAACATGGTAGTAAACACCAACACCTACTCAACCGGTATGCCGACTTTCAAGGGCACCACCGTCACCGTTGAGCCGGCCGAAAACGAGCAGGTCCTCAGTTCCATTGATCTGGTGCTGACCGCCTGCGGCGACATGGAGTAGATGAGTATGACAAAACTGGTAACCGACATTATCTGCCCGTTCTGCGGGACGCTGTGCGACGATCTCGAGGTCGAAGTCAGCGATGACGGAAAAAAGATCATAAAAGTCATGAACGCCTGCGCCATCGGTGCAGAAAAGTTCCTGCATGCCCAGTCACCTGACCGGATCACCCGCCCCCGCATGAAACAGGCGGACGGCAGCTGGAAAGAGGTCACCTACGACGAGGCAGCCAAATATACCGCAAAGATTCTCTGCGATGCGAAAAAACCGCTGATGTACGGCTGGTCCTCCACATCCTGCGAGGCTCAGGCAACCGGTCACATGATCGCTGAAAAAGTCGGCGGCGTTGTGGACAACACGGCAACCGTCTGCCACGGTCCGTCCCTGATTGCAGTCCATGATGTCGGTATCCCGTCCTGTACCCTTGGTGAGGTCAAGAATCGTGCCGACCGTGTTATCTTCTGGGGATGCAACCCGGCCCACGCCCACCCGAGACACATGTCCCGGTACTCTATCTTCAGCCGTGGTTTCTTCACAACCAAAGGATCCAAAAGCAGAAAGATCATCGTCGTTGACCCAAGACCAACCGATACATCGTCAATTGCAGACCAGTACGTACAGGTTGAACAGGGCCGTGACTACGAACTTCTGGACGCACTGCGTGTCGCACTCCATGAGGGGCCGCTGCCGGAGACCGTTTCCGGAGTCCCCAGAGAAAAGATCTATGAGCTTGCCCGGCTCCTCAAGAGCGGCCGGTTTGTGACGATCTTCTTCGGTATGGGAGTCACCCACTCACTCGGCAAAAACCATAACATCGATATCGCCATCGCCCTGACCGCCGACTTAAACAAATATACCAAAGCCGCGATCATTCCGATGCGGGGTCACTATAACGTCACCGGTTCCGGACAGGTACTCGGCTGGCAGTTCGGATTCCCGTTCTGTGTTGATCTGTCCCGTGGATTTGCCCGCTACAACCCCGGTGAAAGCAGTGCAAACGATCTCCTGATGCGTGGAGAAGTTGACGCAAGCTTTGTAATCGGCAGCGATCCCGGATCCCACTTCCCGTTCAAGTCTGTCAAGAAAATTCATGATCTCCCGTCCGTCTGTATCGACCCCCATATGACCCCGACCGTCGCAGTTTCCAAATGCCACGTCCCGGTTGCCCTGGTTGGTATTGAAATCGGAGGATCCTGTTATCGTATGGACAATGTTCCAATCGAATCCCGCAAAGTCGTTGACCCGCCGGCAGGAATGCTGACCGATGGCGAGTTCCTGGAGATGGTGCTCAAGGAAGTAAACCGTATCAAAGGAGCTGTAGAGGAATGACCGAAATTCTGATCAAAAACGGATTTGTCTTTGATCCTGTTCAGGGTATCAACGGCGAAAAGAAAGATATCGCCGTAAAAGACGGTGTAATTGTCGACAAAGTCAGCAGCTCTGCGAAGATTATCGACGCAAGCGGCATGACCGTCATGGCCGGCGGTGTGGATATCCACTCCCACGTGGCCGGTGCAAAAGTAAACGTCGGTCGTAACTTCCGGCCGGAGGACAAACTGCAGGCTCCCTACGAGCCGGCCCGAGGTGTCCGCCACATGGCAGGCGGCAACTCAGTGCCGACGGTGTTCAAAACTGCATACAAGTATGCGGACATGGGATACACCACGGTGATGGAAGCAGCAATGCCGCCGCTCTACGCCCGCCACACCCATGAGGAAATGCGGGACACGCCGATCATCGATCAGGGTGCTCTGCCGCTTTTCGGCAACAACTGGTTCATTCTTGAGTACCTCAAGAACGGCGAGATCGACAACGCATCCGCCTACATCTCCTGGCTGCTCCGCAGTACAAAGGGATACGGCATTAAATGCGTGAACCCCGGAGGAACGGAGGCATGGGCATGGGGTCTGAACTGCATGACCATCAACGATCCGGTCCCGTTCTTCGAGATCACGCCCAAGGAGATTGTGGCCGGTCTTATGGCCGTGAACGAGGCCCTGCACCTGCCGCACTCGCTGCATCTGCACGGAAACAACCTTGGAAACCCGGGCAACTATCAGACGACTCTCGACACCCTGAAGATTGCCGAGGGCTTTAAGCCGAACAACAACTTCGGCCGCGAACAGGTTATGCACCACACCCACATTCAGTTCCACTCCTACGGCGGAACGACCTGGGGAGACTTCGAGTCCAAGGGTGCAGAGGTTATGGATTACATCAACAAAAATCCGCAGCTGACCTGTGATATCGGATTCGTCACACTGGACGAGACGACGACGATGACCGGTGACGGTCCGTTCGAGTACCACTTAAACGCCCTGAACCACCTCAAATGGGCAAACACCGATGTTGAGGTTGAGTGCGGTTCCGGAATTGTGCCGTATGTCTACAGCAAAGATGTGTACGTCTGCGGTGTCCAGTGGTCCATTGGTCTGGAAATGGCGCTGCTCGCAAAAGACCACATGCGCTGCTACCTGACAACCGACCACCCGAACGCAGGACCGTTCACCCGCTACCCGCGTGTCATGAAGTGGCTGATGAGTGAAAAGGCAAGAAACGATGTCTTTGCCACGATGAAGAACGAGGACAAAGTCCGCGACAGATCGACACTCAGCAGTATCGACCGCGAACTGTCTCTGTATGAGATTGCAATGATGACCCGTGCGGGAACCGCAAAGGCCCTCGGACTCAGCGGAACCCTCGGCGGACTGAAACCGGGCATGCAGGCAGACATTGCTGTCTACCCGTACAACCCTGAGACCGAGTCGGACCCGGAGAAGATTGAATGGGCATTCTCGAACGCCAAGTACCTGATCAAGTCCGGAGAGGTCATTATCAACGACAGCGAGATCGTCAGCAACGGCAACAAGAAGACCTACTGGGTTGACGTGAAGACGAACCCGAGCAAACAGGTTGAACACGATCTCACCGAGATGTTCAAGAAGTACTACACTGTCAGCGAGCGCAACTACGAAGTGGAGGAGCACGCTTTCATGAAAAACCCGAACGTCATCGCAATTGACGCAACCCAGTGAGGCAGACACATGAATACCGTAACAATTACCATCAACAGGCAGCCGGAACTGTTCATTGAGGCCGAGTGTTTTACGCCGGACGCAGTGGCAGGTAAGACTGCAGAAGAGATTGCGGCCCTGCCGGTTTACATCGGCAGAACCATGGAAACGGTCGGCGACTACTTTACTGTGGAAGGTGCAGCAGGCGCAACCGCAGAGGAGACGAAACTGGTCGTAAACGGTGACCTTACCCGGGTGAAGTACATCGGTTCAAAGATGTCTGCCGGTGAGGTTGTCATCAACGGTGATGCGGATATGCACGTCGGATCCTGGATGACCGGTGGAAAGATCACGGCAAACGGAAACATCGGCCACTTTGCCGCAACGTCTATGTCCGGCGGCGAGATTGTCGTGTCCGGCAATGCCGGAAACTATCTCGGTGCTTCATACCGTGGCGACTGGCGGGGTATGACCGGCGGAAAGATTACCGTGAAGGGCGATGTCGGTTCCGACTGCGGAACGTTCATGCTCGGCGGCGAGATCATCGTCGGCGGGAACATTGATGTCCATGTGCTGACCCACGCTGATGGCGGTAAAGTCATTATTCACGGCAATGCAAAAAGCCGTCTCGGTGGTCAGGCTTCCCGAGGTGAGATGTACGTGTTCGGCACCATTGATGTGATGATGCCCGGATATGCGTATGCCCGTGACGAGGAACTGGAAATCGACGGTACGAAAGCAGTGTTCGCCCTCTACAACGGTGATCACGGTGAACGTCACCCGACCCGAAAGGGCGAGACGATTTACGCAAAGCTGTATCTGAAGAAATAAGCGTTTCCGGATCATTTCGGAAATACCTCTTTTTCAAAATCGGGAGGCGGGATGTATCCCCCTCCGGAGATTTTCCAGCGGATGCAGTTTCAGAACTACCCACTCATAATAATCAAAACATACGTCTTTTTCGCGCTCTTTCCGGTTTTTGCTGGAAAACACCAAATCCGGGAAAAATATGAAAACGGTTTACAAAATAAATTTGTAAGGATAAAAAGATGTACAATCGCAAATAGGACAATACCTATAAACTAAACTAGGTTGATTTTCAATGGAATTACTTGACTCACGCCAACCTTAATATGCCACATTTGAAACCTTTAATTAGATGAGGTTATGAAAAAATGACGGACCTGAAATTTGTTCCAAGCACCTGTCCTTACTGTGGTAGCGGGTGTTCATTTTACCTCGTTGTACGCGATGGAAAGGTTGTGGGCACCGCCCCGACCCAGAGATCTCCCGTCAACGAAGGTAAACTTTGTCCGAAAGGCATGTATGCCTACGAGTTTATCAACTCGCCTGACCGGCTGACTCACCCGATGATTCGAAAGAACGGTGAGCTTGTCCAGGCCACCTGGGATGAAGCAATTACCTACATTGCAGAGAACCTGAAAAAATACAAGCCGTCGGAGCGGTGTGCTCTCTCGTCGGCCCGTGCCTCAAATGAGGACAACTATGCAATGATGAAGTTTGCCCGTGGTGTGCTGAAGACCAACCACATTGATCACTGTGCACGTCTCTGCCACTCCTCAACGGTGGCAGGCCTTGCAGGCTCGTTCGGGTCCGGTGCAATGACCAACAGTATCCCCGACATTGCCGAGGCAAAGTGTGTGTTCATTATCGGTTCCAACACCTTTGAACAGCACCCGCTGATCGGACGCCGTGAGGTTATGGCAAAGATGAACAACGGCGCAAAGTACATCTACGCCGACCCCCGCCGCACTCACACAAGCAGTCCGGCAGATCTGTTCCTGCAGTTCCACTCCGGAACCGATGTAGCTCTCCTGAACGGTCTGATGCAGATTATCATCAAGAACGGATGGGAAGACAAGGAGTTCGTCGAGAAGCGGACGAAAGGATACGAGGATCTCAAAAAGATTGTGATGAAAGAGGAGTACTCTGTTGAGAACGTCGCAAAGATCACCGGTCTGAACCCGAAGGACATTGAGACGGCAGCAGACTGGATCGCAAACAACGGCCCGACTGCTCTGATCTACTCGATGGGTATTACCCAGCACACTGTCGGTGTGGACAATGTGCATGCCTGTGCAAACATTCAGATGCTGACCGGAAACCTCGGAAAGCGTGGCGCAGGTGTCAACCCGCTCCGTGGTCAGAACAATGTGCAGGGTGCCTGTGATATGGGTGCACTGCCGGTAAACTTCAGCGGATACCAGAAAGTTACCGACCCGGCAAACCACAAGAAGTTTGAGGATGCCTGGAAGTTCCCCGACGGAATCGCACCGGCTGAGAACGGTTACGAAGTCACCATCATGATGAATGTCTTAACCGACAACCCCGGCGAACTGAAAGCAATGTACATTATGGGTGAGAACCCGCTGCTTTCCGATCCGGATATCAACCACGTCAAAGAAGCATTCGAGAACCTTGAGTTCGTCGTTGTGCAGGATATCTTCTACACGGAGACCTGCGAGTATGCGGATGTTGTGCTGCCTGCGGTCTGCTTTGCAGAGCGTGACGGTACCCAGACCAACACGGAACGCCGTGTCCAGCGCTGGCACAAAGCAGCGGACGGACCCGGAGAGTCAAAGTATGACTGGCAGATTCTGGCAATGGTTGCAGCCAAGATGGGCTACGCCGAGCAGTTCGCCTGGCAGTCCTCTTCCGACGTCTTCGATGAGATGGCTGAGGTTACCCCGCAGTACCATGGTATGAACTACGCACGGCTGGAGAGTGCAGATGGTCTCCACTGGCCATGCAAGACCCCTGAGGATCCGGGAACCCCGATTCTGCACACGCAGAAGTTCCTGACCGCAGACGGACTTGGTGTATTCTTCCCGGCAGACTGGCAGCCGCCGGCAGAGGTGCCGGATGATGAGTATCCGTTCCAGTTCACGACCGGACGCTGTCTGTTCCACTGGCACACGGGTACGATGACCCGGAGATCCGAGACGCTGGACAAGGAAGTTCCGACCGGCTGGATTGAGATTAACTCCGAGGATGCAGCAGCACTCGGTATCCACGATGGTGAGAAGGTTCGGGCAATTACCCGCCGTGACGGACTCACGGTTACTGCAAGGGTTACTCCGACCATTAAGAAGGGAACCACGTTCATGCCGTTCCACTTTATTGAGTGTCCGGCAAACCTGCTGACCCACAATGCACTGGATCCGGTCTGTAAGATTCCGGAGTACAAGGCCTGTGCTATGAGAATTGAGAAGATTACGGAGGCCTGAAAATGTCAGCAAAAGGCGATATGTTCTATGCATGGGCAAACCAGTCTGCATGCCCGGTAAAGGGAGAGTGCGGAGGAGCAGTAACGGCAATTCTGAAGTACATGCTTGACAACAAAGTTGTTGATGCAGTGCTGACCGTTTCCAAGGGTCGCGACCTCTATGAGGCAGTCCCGGTTCTGGTCCACACCTCTGAGGAGCTGGCAAAGACCGCCGGATCTCTCCACTGCGGTACAGTGCTTCTCCCGAAGCTCATCAAGAAGTACCTCAACGGTGCAAGAGACATGAAGATCGCAGTTACCTGCAAGGGCTGCGATGCAAAGGCAATGTACGAACTTGCCAAGCGTCAGCAGATCAACATGGACAACATCTTCATGGTTGGTCTCAACTGCGGCGGATCGGTTTCCCCGATTACGGCACGGACGATGATTGCCCAGAAGTACGGTCTTTCCCCGGACGACATTGTCAAGGAAGAGATCGACAAGGGACAGTTCATTGTGATCACCAAAGACGGTGAACACAAGGGCATCTCGATTGAGGAACTGGAGGAACAGGGTCTCGGCCGGAGAACGAACTGCCACCGCTGCGAGACGAAGATCCCCCGCCAGTGTGATATTGCCTGCGGTAACTGGGGTGTCATCGGCGAGAAGGCCGGAAAGGCAACCTTCGTTGAGGTCTGCTCGGAGAAAGGTGCGATGGTCTTTGATGCTGCTGTAAAGGCAGGCGTGATTGAGACATCCGCTCCGGAAGCAAAGGGCCTTGAGATCCGTGGTAAGATCGAGAACGTCATGGTCAAGATGGGCAAGAAAAACCAGGAGAAACAGTTTGCTTCTCTTGGCGAAGGCACGGAGCGCTTAAACTATATCATGGCAGAGACAAGCCGCTGTATTAAGTGCTACGGCTGTATTGAAAACTGCCCGATCTGCTACTGTGTCGAGTGCTCGACGAAGAAGCCGCATCTCGTCCGCCCGGGAAGAATTCCGCCGGACTTCATGTTCCACATGATTCGCTTCGCACACATTGCCGACTCCTGTGTTAACTGCGGTCAGTGCAGTGAGCTGTGTCCGATGAATATTCCGAACTCGCTGTTTATGCACGCCCAGCAGGTGGAGCTGGAGAAGATGTTCGGCCACAAACCGGGTTATGACATGACAATGCCGGTTCTGTCCTTTGCTGAGGAGACCGAGGAGCGGGCCCGGCTGAATGCGACAGGATCAGACATGATCTTTGAAAACGTGTTCAAAGAGTAAACCGAAATCAGGAAAATTGGATAAACCTCCCGGGGACTATTCGGATATCCCCGGAATATTTTTTTGCGTGAATATATTTTCCGCCTGAGTGCGGTAACAAATTCCGTGTACCAGGCGGATGTGCAGTAGTCCTGCAGGCGTTTACTCACGCAGTTTTGTTGTGTGGATTTTTGATGCATCTTCAGAAATTCATGATGTCACCCCGGAAAAATCACGAATACTGTCTAGAGTTTCAGCAAAAGATCGGCAGGACCGAAGCAACCACTGCGTGGTGCCCATCAGAGGTGTGAAAACCCGTCAGGCATCGGCGGCAGTACGCTGAATACAGGACGAGAATCCTATTATAATAAATCTGGTACCTCACAACATTTCGTATGATGTATTGAGTCTTCTTCTCTCAGGGAGAGAATAAATCATATCTGCTGACAGTATCACTTCAAAAATCTCCCATCTGATCTTGCATCCTGTACCTCGTTCAGTTTTCCGGAAAACCATCCGGCTTTTGCCTCAGGAAATGCATCGAACCGGGGGACATAGGGTTTAATATCCAGTACCGGTGTCCCATCAATCAGGTCGACATCCATCAGATGTAAAACGTTCTCCTCCCGCGATACAAGCCTGACCACAGAAAATCCGATAGCATTCGGTCTCCGGGGAACACGTGTGGCAAATACGCCGTGAGGAGTAACATCCAGAAAGGGTACTGGTGTCAGTGACCATCCTTTGGACTTGTGGAATGCATAAACCAGGATCAGATGAGAAAAGCCCTCTATATCCAAGAGACCCTGAGTAAACTCTTCTCCTACCTCAAGGTCAGCAGTAATTTCTTTTGCAGAAACGGACTGAATGGGTGCATTTTCCGGAGAGACAACAGAGGAGTGAATGACCCCTACGGGTGTGTAGGTAATAGAGTCCATAATACCACATATTGTACCGCAAAAGTCATGAACTCTCTGACATTGATCAGCGGGCAGTATGTTCCCGATCAACTGGGATTACGGAGATGCAGAAATTCAAAAAAAAAGGCGCGGAAATTCCGTGTTCCGCAAAACGTTTTTAGTACCGCGGCGTGCGTGGTGCTCTGTGCTTTGGGAGGCAGTCCTGACAGTATACTGGTCTGCCTTCGGTGGGTTTGAACGGGACCTCGCACTCTTTTCCGCAGTCGGAGCAGATGGCTTTAGTCATTTCGCGGGGCGCATCGTTGTATCTTCTCGGTCCGCCAAATGATCTCTGACCACCGTAATTATTGTTTCTGTCCATGTTGGATTACTCGTGCAGAGTAAAATCTGCATAATCTTATAGGTGGTATCTGCATAAATAGTAATGTATGGTGCCGGTCCAATTTCGTGCAGTTCTCTTTGATATGGACAACACACTGCATGATCTCACGGTCGCGAGGGCGTGTGCGATCGATGCGGTAATGGAATGGTGTAATGATTCCGGCGGGTATCTGCATTACTATTTTATGAATACTGACACACCGTCACTGGTGGAGGATTCCCTGCGGCGGTACCTTATGGATCTGGGACGGTATACGGATGCGGCATTCCAGGCATGCTCCTGGTTATACCATGCTGTGGAGATGCATGGACTGGAACCGGTGCCGGGAATAGAGCAACTCCTCAGAGATCTGAAATGTAGAGGAGTCCGGCTTGCGGTGATCAGTAACGCACCCGCAGATCAGACCATGCAACGGCTCCGAGAACTCGGCTTTACCGGATATTTTGATCTCGTGGTCACCCCGGAAACATTCGGGGTAAAAAAACCGCATCCTGATGTATATTTGAAGACTCTCGCCGGTCTTGGTGTTGCTCCAAAAGATGCCGCAATGATCGGGGATAAGATGAACCGTGATGTGATTCCGCCGCGGGACGTTGGTATCTATGGAATCCATGCCGCGTATGGAAGTATGGAGACAGCAGACCCGATTGCAGTGCAAACACCTGCGGAGATACTGGATCTCCTCATGCATCCCGTATGAATCATCGTTTGCCTGCACGCATCGGGCGGTGCACGTACCGGGGAAGAAGTGTTTTGAGAAGCAGGAGTGCTTCATCCGCAGTTCTGATGCCATAGATTCTATCCTCAGGAATCTCCGGATACCGGATTTTATCGTCCAGTCGTTTTCCTGCAACAATACCGCTCCAGTCGGAAAACTGCCCGGCATCAGGACCGGGATGAGGACATTCATAGGCGAGTATCAGTCTGTGCATGACCCAGGCATAGGAGAGTTCCGAGAGTGTTCCTGCACCGCCGCCGATGGCAATTACCGCGTCACTGTTGGCAACGATAAAGTTTCGCGCGTGGTCAATCCCAGTTGCGAGTGCGATGTCCACATACTGGTTTGCTTCGTTTGGGTCTGCACCGGGCAACATTCCGATTACATCTCCCTCCCGGTAGTGCGGCGAGGCATGCGCACCGGCAGAGGCAGCTTCCATTACTCCCCCCAGACCCCCGGTAATGATCCGGTACCCGTTCTCAACAAGGGAACATCCCAGTGTACGGGCAAACACATACTTCTCTGAATCCGGGATGAGGGATGCATCGCCGATTACTGAAATTGCGGGTCGTCTGGTCATGAAAAGAGTTGGTGTCTGCCAGACGAAAAGGATTTGCGTGCCGTCCAAGTCTCTAACTTGGACTTTCTTTCCGATGAAATGCAACCTTTCCGGAATCTCCAGGAACGCCGGATTTTCTCTCTATGGACCGGCAGGATATGCGCGCGATAACTATATTTAGATAACCGTTCCGATTTGGTTTACCACATATAGTTTACAAAACCACCGATAATCATCAAAAAACACAGAAATTCCAGTTAAGTTAACTTCACCATTATATGTGGGGAAAATCGACCTCTGTACTGAAAGAAACATGGAACTGGAATATGTAACTACTACCTGTCCCTACTGCGGAACAGGATGCGGCCTCAATCTGATCGTCGTGAACGGCAGGGCCGTTGGTGTGGCCCCGTATCACCGCTCCCCGGTCGGCAGAGGTAAGCTCTGTACCAGAGGTCTGCATGCAGCAAAAGCACTCGCAGACTGGCGCATAGATAAACCGCTCATTGGCGGAGAAACTGCAGGGTGGGATGCCGCCCTTGCCGAAGCAAAGAAACTTTCATCCTACAAAGGTACAGAGATCGCTGTTGCGGTATCCTCCAGACTGACAAATGAAGCGATGTTCCTTGTACAGAAGTATGCCCGTGAAGTTCTGGGATGTGAAAACATCGGAGTCGTCGACGGCGGAGCCGGCACATCCTCGGCAACACTTGCCGACCTTGCCACTGCAGATGTAATTCTTGCCATCGGTGATGTCATGAAAAAACTCCCGGTCGCCGGAAGCAGATTCTATCGTGCACAGGAAAACGGCGGAAAAGTATTCTATCTTGGTCCGCAGTCCTATACGGCAGTACAGGCAGATCACGCCGTTATCGCGGAGGAGTACACCGAACTCCCGGCAGAGTTTGCTGATGCAGTTACTGCTGCGAAAAATCCGGTTGTTGTATATCTTGCCACTGACGCCGCGGCTGCAGCAATCGCCGCCGGCCTTACGGCAAAAACAGCCGTTCTCTATGAAACAAACAATGGTCGCGGGGCAGCGGCGATGGGACTCGGACCGTTCACGCTTGGAGAGACCACCAAAGCACTCCTGATCGTAACCGAGACCCCGGAGATGGAATCCGACATCTACGCAGATCTCATCCCCGAACTCGCACGTCTCGAACTGATTGTTGCGGTTGCCAGCAATGCAACATATGTGTCTGACGCGGCACATGTTGTCCTCCCGGCAGCCGCCCTGAATGAGTATCCGGGTTCTGTTACCAGCTGGGAGGGCCGGGTTCAGAAGGTCCGTCCCGCATCACTTGCTCCGGAAGAGGCAAAATGCCCCTGTGAAATCTTTAGTCTGCTTTCAGAGAACAAATATGCCTGGGAGGATAAAGCAGCGATTTTTGCAGAGATTGCTGCAGCATATCCGGCGTATACAGGAATTGTCTATGAGGATATCGAAAAACCTGAAGGCGTATTCATTCAGGAGGCGTAAAAATGTCAGCAAAAGGTGATATGTTCTATGCATGGACCGCGTCCTGTGATATTCACGGGGAGTGCGGAGGAGCCGTAACGGGACTTCTGCAGCACGCACTTGCAAGTAAAATGGTTGATGCGGTTCTCGCGGTACGCCGCGGTGCGGATCTTTATGACGCAAAGCTTGAGCTCATCACGGATCCTGCACAGATGCCCAAAACAGCAGGTTCCCTGCACTGCGGAACGCTGCTCTCGGCAAAGATGGTGAAGAAGTATCTTGGCGGTGCAAAAGACCTGAAGATTGCTGTCCCGGTGAAAGGCTGTGACGCTATGGCCTTCTATGAACTCGCCAAACGGAACCAGATCAATCTCGACAATGTCATTCTGATTGGTCTGAACTGTGGAGGAACCGTCTCGCCCATGGTTGCCCGTGAGATGATTGCTGACAAATATGAGGTGAATCCGGATGCTATCTTTAAAGAAGAGATTGATAAGGGTCAGTTCATCATTGAGTACACCGATGAATCCGGAGCACATCAGCACAAAGGGATCTCCATCGAAAAGCTGGAGGAGGGACCGGAGGGATACGGCCGGCGGCTGAACTGTCAGCGCTGTAAATGCAAAGTTCCCCGTCAGGCGGATCTCGCCTGCGGGAACTGGGGTGTGTTCGGTGAAAAGGCAGGGAAAGCAACGTTTGTTGAGGTTTGTTCCGAAAAAGGTGCAGCACTGCTGGACTCGGCAGTAACGGCCGGTGCAGTTGTGACCTGTGCTCCGGAACCGAAGGGTCTTGAGATACGCGGGAAAGTTGAAAATGCGATGCTGAAGCTCGGTGACCGGTATCGTGCCCATCAGTTTGCGGCTCTCGGTACCGGTCGGGAACGTCTGGATACCATTATGAAGATGTCGTCCAGATGCATCGCCTGCCGTGTCTGTATTGAGAACTGCCCGATCTGTTACTGTGTAGAGTGCTCAACCGCAAAACCGCATCTGGTACGTCCGGGACAGATCCCGCCGGACTTTATGTTCCATCTGATCCGCTTTGCCCACATTGCCGACTCCTGTATTAACTGCGGCCAGTGCCAGGAACTCTGCCCGATGGATATTCCTAATGCCCTCTTTATGCATGCGCAGCAGGTGGAACTGGAGAAGATGTTCGGCCATAAGCCGGGATACGACATGACAATGCCGGTTCTCTCGTATGCTGAGGAAACGGACGAACGTGCACGGCTGAATGCAACCGGCTCGGATATGATATTTGAGAACGTGTTCAAAGAGTAACCGTTCAGTGTAACACCAGCTTACCTGTGGATGAAAGCCTCGGACAGCTTCACCATCCCACTTTTTTTGGCAGGGTCCGGGATTAAAAAAAGAAGTGATTTTCGTATTCAGGCAATTTTGGAGAGAGAGCCTGTATTCAGGTCATAATACAGACCATGAACGGAAACTGATCCCTTCTTCTCTGCCTCGGATACAAGCGGATACATCCGGAGATGTTCCATCTGAAGACGGATGTTTTCCAGTTCAATCTCTTTTTTGCGTGCGGCTTTTTCTTCGGGAGTTGCTGCTTTCGGCATCCGGGCATCGACACGTTCCTGTGCTTCACGGGCGTTGTTGATCCACATCGGGATATATGCATCGCCCGACATATCAACGTCCAGTGCATTGAGTGCTCCGCAGTCCGAGTGACCACAGATGACAATGTCTTTGACTTTGAGATGTTTGACGGCGTACTCGAGAACCGTTGCAAAGTTCCAGTCATGGGTCGGCACAATGTTCCCGATGTTTCTGTGCGTAAAGAGTTCACCGGCACGGCAGTGCGTGATGCGTTCCGGATTTACCCGGGAGTCCGAGCAGCCGATCCACAGAACAGTCGGGTGCTGTGCCGTTGTCAGGGTCATGTACCGGTCTTTCTTCCGCTCGAAATCTTTTTCGAGGAAGATTTTGTTACCTTCGATAAAGCTATCTATCATCCTGTTTTCACCTCGTTACCATCCAATGTATGGGAAAGGAAAAGAGAAAAAATATGTGGTAAAAATTTTGGGGAGGTTATTCTTTGAACACGTTCTCGAAGATCATGTCAGAGCCGGTTGCGTTCAGCCGTGCACGCTCGTCCGTTTCCTCGGCATAGGAGAGGACCGGCATTGTCATGTCGTATCCCGGCTTGTGACCAAACATCTTTTCAAGTTCTACCTGCTGGGCGTGCATGTAGAGGGTGTTCGGGATGTCCATCGGACACAGTTCACTGCACTGACCACAGTTGATACAGGAGTCGGCAATGTGGGCAAAACGGATCATCTGGAACATGAAGTCCGGCGGAATGATTCCGGGGCGGACGAGATGCGGTTTCTTGGTGGAACACTCGACACAGTAGCAGATCGGACAGTTCTCAATACATCCGTAGCATTTGATACACTTGGATGCCTGAGCCATGATCTTGTTGAGGCGTTCGGTTCCGGTTCCAAGTTCTGCGAACTGTTTCTCCTGATTCTTTTTGCCCATCTTGATCATGACGTTCTCGATCTTTCCGCGGATCTCCAGGCCTTTTGCCTCGGGAGCACAGGAGTCGATTGCGCCTGCCTTCATGGCTTCGTCAAAGAGGAATGCACCCTTCTCCGAGCAGATCTCAA
>JAEWXF010000035.1 GCA_023396065.1 Methanobacteriota archaeon | reverse complement strand
CCCCGGAAACCATCTTCGGCTTTCAAGCCGTGGTTCCCCATATACGTCCAAAGACCCGCAAGAAAAGTATCGACCTGCATCGAAAAAAGTATTATCAGACACCTTTGTGTTTCCCGGAGTGACAGGTGGTTTTTGAGGTCTCTGTCAAATTCTCATACTCCAAAAAATTGGTGGGATGCTAGTGGATGCACCACGGGGAAAAATTAGCCTAGTGTCAAACTCAGGAAAAAAAAGTATTTCTGCGGGAGGGATTCGAGAGGGAACTCCGTGTTTTTGGATTGACCGCAAACCCGCAGACGAATTATAGATATTATAGATAAGAACAGTGGTAACGAATATCAGAGATACTTTGTGCCGAAAGCAATTCTCTGACAAACCCATTTTTTCTTTTTTTTGAAACATACCTCCTTTACATTCATAGGACCTGAGGCGACAGGCAGGAGAAACAGACATCGAATATTGGTGTTATTTCTCTAAATATTCGTAATACTCAATGGCATATAAATATGTATGATTCATACGAATCAGGGAGGCCTCATCCTGCCGAAAATCAGATTTTCAGGATTCTATTTTCAAAATTACCTGTAATAATAGTATTCTCCACATGCCGGCCTTCTGATTTGTCAAAGAAAAAAGGATAACCTATATAACTCATCACAAAAAAATAGATAAGACGATCCGATTGGGTGATAGGAGTTAGTAACACTAATTATTACTTTTATAATAATAATGTTTCTGGTTTCGTCCATTCGGAAAGTATGAACAGTGCGTAGCGAAATCGTTTCCGTTTACGCACCTATTTGAGGAAAAAACTATGGCAACCTACAAGGATGTTATCGATCTCTACGATGATAACGGCAAACTCCTCCGGAGCAACGTGACTCTGGAACGGATCAGCCCGCTTGTGAATCCATCGGTACAAAAAATTATCGACGACACCAAACGAACTGTCGCGGTAAACATTGGTGGTATGCAGGACGGTCTTCGCACCGGAAAACTTGGAAAACACACACAAATTCTTGGTCGGGAACTTGATCTGGATATTGTGGGAAACATTGATGCAGTTGAAGCAAAAATCAAGGAATATGTCTCCGTCTCAGAGGATGATGACACAGAGATCCGGCGTTTTAACGGCGGAAAACTGCTTCTCGTAAAAGTTCCTTCGGCCCGGATTACATCCGCCGCAACCTACGATGCGTCTCTTATGGCGGTTGCAGCCGCCACTACCTATGCAATTGTGGAACATTTTGGCGTGGACATGTTCAATGCAAACACCGTCAAAGCCGCGGCATTCGGATCATATCCGGTCACCATGGATCTTGCGGGCGGAGGATGTTCGATGATTATGTCTATCCCGCAGAACAACGAGTCTCTCGGATATGCGCTCCGGAACATCCCGGTGAATCAGACCGTCATGATGACGCACCGCAATGCTATGCAGGGTGCAGCACTCGCCGCAACCTTTGAACAGGCCGGCCAGTTTGAAATGGGTAACGCAATCGGTCCGTTCGAGCGTGCCCAGCTGCTGCTGTACGTCTATCAGGGTCTGAATGCAAACAACATGGTCTATGATATTGTGAAGGAAAACGGTCAGACCGGTACCGTTGGTACGGTTGTCCAGTCCCTCACGGAACGCGCAATTGAGGACGGTGTTATCAAACAGGGTCCGGGAATGCCCGGCGGCTACTACAAACCGTATGAGACCAAAGACCCGATGCTGTGGAATGCATACGCATCTGCCGGAACACTGGCCGCTACCATGGTCAATGCCGGAGCCGGACGTATGGCCCAGGCTGCATCGTCGACCCTGCTCTACTTTAACGATCTTCTGGAACACGAAACCGGTCTGCCGGGATCCGATTTCGGGAGAGCAATGGGTGCAGGGGTTGGCTTTTCATTCTTCAGCCACTCCATCTACGGTGGAGGAGGACCGGGTATCTTCAACGGGAACCACGTGGTAACCCGTCACGCGGCAGGCGTTGCAATGCCGTGTGCCGTATCCGCCTGCGCGCTTGATGCAGGAACCCAGATGTTCTCTCCCGAAGGTACCGCAAAAATCTACGGCGAAACATTCGGCAGAATCGAAGAGTTCGCCCGTCCGATTCAGGCAGTTGCCCGGGCTGCCTGAATTGAAACAGCATTTTCCGAATGAGGCAGCAAAATATGACACAATCAGCATACTCTCAGCTTCGCATCGTTCCGTCGCGTTTTCTGAACCCCGACACGGTGGAATCCCTTCTTGCCCGTATCACAGACATCGGGGGAATCAGACGCATGATTCTGAACGGTCCAAGCATTCCTGCGGCAGTACCGTACGGCCCTGCCCGGGGGAAGCCAAACGCGACCACGCTCCGGCGTACCATCTCACTTTGCGGAGAAGAATACCTGCTCCAGGTACATGTGGGAACCATTCTTCTGGAACTTGAATCCGCAGATGCAATTCCGGAGGTTAAGGAAGCCTGCGACGAAATATTTGCCGATAAATTCCCGTACAGCATTATGCAGGGGACCTTTATGCGTTCCGGGACCATGACTACGACCGACTACGCCAAATACGGTATCGTGGGGGACGAACGTATTCTTGGTATGAGTGATCCCAAAAGCAAGCAGCGCCCGGTAATTTTACAGGGTACCAAATAAGTCTCTTGCTGCCTCGTTCGCGAAAAGCCAATCAGAATGGATTTTAGTATATCTGGAGAACCAACAACATGACCTATACACCACAATATGGTCCGGGAACATCCCGGGTAGCGGAAGTCCGCCGCAACCAGATGAACCCGAATGTAAAGCTTGAGAAAATCCGCAATGTTACCGATGAGGATCTCATCCTGATCATGGGTCACCGTGCCCCCGGTCAGGCATATCCTTCGGCACACCCGCCGCTTGCGGAACAGGGAGAGCCGGACTGCCCGATCCGGAAGATTGTCAAACCGACCGAAGGAGCGAAAGCAGGTGACCGCGTCCGCTACATTCAGTTTGCCGACTCGATGCTCAATGCACCCTGCCAGCCGTATCAGCGTACGTACGTGGAGATGTACCGGTATCGCGGAATCGATCCCGGAACCCTGTCCGGCAGACAGATTATCGAATGCCGTGAACGTGATCTTGAAGGCTATGCCAGAGAACTCGTTGAGACGAATCTCTTCGATCCTGCAACCGTCGGAATCCGCGGTGCAACCGTTCACGGCCATTCGCTCCGTCTCGCAGAGAACGGTATGATGTTTGATGCGGTACAGCGCTGTATCCTGGATACCGACGGGATTGTGAAGTACGTGAAAGATCAGGTCGGCAACCCGCTTGACCGGAAAGTTCCGGTTGGAAAGCCGATGAGCCACGACTGGCTGAAAGAGAACACCCCTATGTTTCACTGTCTGGTCGGGACGGCATTCCGCAGTGATGAGGAGTACATCAGATATGTTCAGAGAATTCACGCTCTGCGGACGAAGTACGGGTTCCTGCCGATAGAGGAGGAGTAAGTATGCCGAAGATTGAAAAGACCCAGAAACTTTTCCTCGAAGCACTCAAACGGAAGTTCCCGAAGGAGGATGTTGAGTCAACCACCACCGAGTTCTACAAGTTTGACGGTGTCCATCAGTCCCCGAGAAAACGTGAGTTTCTCGCAGAAAATGAGGCAATCGTTGCGAAGCGCGGTATCTCTATGTACGATCCGGATCACTGTCACCTTGGCGGTGTCCCGATGGGTCAGCGTCAGCTGATGACCTACGAAGTATCCGGTACCGGGACGTTTGTCGAGGGTGATGATCTGCATTTTGTGAACAACTCAGCTATGCAGCAGTTCTGGGATGATATCCGCAGAACGGTTATCGTGTCGATGGATATGGCGCATGCAACCCTGACGAAACGTCTGGGAAAAGAGGTTACGCCGGAGACGATTTCAGAGTATCTCCATGTTGTGAATCATGCGATGCCCGGGGGAGCGGTCGTACAGGAACATATGGTGGAAACTCACCCGGCTTTAACCGATGACTGTTATGTGAAGATATTTACCGGTGATCAGGAGATTGCCGACTCAATTGAGTCCCAGTATGTTCTCGATATCGAGAAGCTGTTCCCGAAAAAACAGGCCGAAGCGCTTATGCAGGCGGTCGGGAAATCCATGTGGCAGTGTGTCCATATTCCCACGATTGTGGGACGAACCTGTGACGGAGGTACGACGTCCCGCTGGTCTGCGATGCAGATCGGTATGTCGTTTATTGCAGCATACCGGATGTGTGCCGGGGAAGCTGCGGTTGCGGATCTGTCGTTTGCGGCGAAACATGCGGGTGTTATTAATATGGCATCCCATCTGCCGGCGCGCCGTGCCCGTGGTCCGAATGAACCGGGAGGTATTCTGTTTGGTATCTTTTCGGATATGATTCAGGCAGACCGGGTTCATCCGGATGATCCGGCACTGTGTACGCTGGAGAATGTCGGGGCCGGAGCGGTTCTGTTCGATCAGATCTGGCTTGGGTCGTATATGTCGGGAGGTGTCGGGTTTACGCAGTATGCGACTGCGGCATACACCGATAACATCCTTGATGATTTTGTGTATCACGGGAGAGACTATATTCATGACAAATACGGTGTGGATCTGTCAAACCCGTCTCCGGCTGACAAAGTCAAACCAACGCAGGATATTGTGAATGATATTGCAACCGAGGTAAATCTCTATGGTATGGAGCAGTATGAGCTGTATCCGACAATGATGGAGGATCACTTCGGCGGGTCCCAGCGCGCGGCGGTGCTTGCGGCTGCCAGCGGGTGTACGACGTCTCTTGCAACCGGTCACTCGAATGCGGGTCTGAATGCATGGTATCTTTCCCAGCTGATGCATAAGGACGGATGGTCGCGACTCGGTTTCTTCGGGTATGATCTGCAGGATCAGTGCGGTTCGGCGAATTCACTGTCGATGCGGCCGGATGAGGGCTGTATCGCAGAGCTGCGCGGACCAAATTATCCGAACTATGCGATGAACGTGGGTCATCAGGGAGAGTATGCAGCAATCGTTGCGGCGGCACATTTCGGACGCGGCGATGCATGGTCTCTGTCTCCGCTGATTAAGGTCTGCTTTGCAGATCCGTCACTGGTGTTTGATTTTGCCCATCCGCGAAAGGAGTTTGCGAAAGGCGCTATCCGCGAGTTTATGCCTGCGGGTGAACGTTCTCTGATTATTCCGGCCCAGTAGGGTTCGGGCCGGAACTTTTTTTTCTGTGTACGGGCAGGTAAAATATCCCGGGATTTATGGGAACGATCCCTCCCGGGAATGCTCTGTAACGATGATATCTCGATATCTAAAGGCGGAAAAGAGGGAAAACGAGAAAAACCTCATCTCCGGAAACCATGCGGTATTGGTCGTCTGTTGACCTCGATAAACGGTATCTGAGGCAGGATATTCATGAAAACGACCTGTACTACCTCCGGGAGAGAGTTCTTTTTTGAGATTAACGACTCAGATTCACGATTTGAGCCGGAATAGCGGGTATTTTAAAGAGAGGGTCTCTGCTTCATGCCGATACCGGAAAAACCGGGCGGTCACAAAAAAGGAGGGTGGAAAACTCACGGTTCGTTTCTGTGGATAAACGCCGGGGCAGTCCCGGATTATCTGATGCTGAAGCATACGTTTTTCTGGTTGTATGTCGTTTCATGCTATGAATTAGAATTATGGTAGCAACATATTTTATACTTTGAGTTAACATGTACTATCTATGCGACGTAGTTTGCTGTTTGTGTTACTGCTGCTCGTAGCGGGACTGATGATCCCGGGAGCAGCGGCATTGAATGTGGTAACGACGATGCCCAATGTGTATGACTGTGTGAATGAGGTCGGCGGTGATCATGTAACCGCGATTTACATCCAGCCGGCTGCCGGAGTACATCTGAGTCCGGATGTGATTGACGGACTACTCCAGACGAACTCGGAGTTCATCAAAGATGCCGATGCATTCCTTGCCCAGAAAGGGATGGATACTGCCGGTATCAACAAGGTGAACAACTTTACCCAGCCGAACTTTGGGTTTACCCCGGACTGGAAATACATTGGTGACCGGAAGGGAGTTGAGCTTGAGTACGGCCTTGGGACAGGAACCAACGTCTACAATGATCCCGAGAGCCTGAAGCAGTATGCGGCGGTCGTATGTTCCTATCTGATCGATCTTGACTCCGCAAACCGGAGTTCATACCTCAGCAACTGGGAAACATACTGCAACAAGATCGATACGGTTACCGAGTTCACCCCGGAAGAGGAGGAGACATTATCCGGAACGCCGGTCATCCGCCACAGATACATGGAGGAACAGACCGTCACCTGGATGAACATGGAAACGGTGGACTCCTTTACCAGTGCGACAAGCTCGGGAACCATCGTTGATAAGATCAACGCAGACCCGGACACGTACCGGAAAATCGCCCGTGAGTCGGAAGCAGGCAGAATTTTTGTCGTGGAAAACGGTGTTGCCGGACCTGAGAACGGAAAACTGATCTACGAAGCCCTGCAGGACAACAAAATTCCCAGTGCCCGGGTGATCTTCCAGAATCTGCCGAAGATGGCAGCCGGTGTAGACACCAATCTGGACTTCTATCTGTACAACAAAAATCTCATCTTCAACGAGATTAAAAACGGATACCCGACGATCAACATCGTCGCCACGATGGCAAATGTCGGGGATGTGACCCGGCAGATCGGCGGAAAGTACGTGAAGGTGATTATGGGGCCCGGAGAAGCAGTTCATCAGAACGCCGAAACGCTGAATGCATGGATGCAGACAAACTCTGACTTCATCTTTACCGCAGATGCTTTCTTTGCCCAGGACTCCGGCAGCGGGATGGATCATAATGCAGTCAGTTACGTAACCGAGTTCCGTCAGAAAAACAAAGGCCTTGCCACCGACTGGAAAGTTATCGAAGCTGTTACTGAAGAACAGGCCGGAACACCGGTCACCAATGACTACGATCATCCGGAGGCACTGAAGTTGTACAGCGCCGCAGTCTGCTATCTGCTCGGGACAGTCGACCCGCAGCATAAGGAACAGTACGAGGAAAACCTTGAGACATATATCGCCAGAATTGACAGTGAAACAGCTCTGACTGCAGGTGAGCTGAACGCCCTGGAAGGAACCCCGGTTATCTGCATGTATTATCTCCAGGCACAGACTCATGACTGGATGCAGATGGACGTCCTCAGGGCATACTTCCCCAGCCCCGCAGCAGTAGGTGCTGTTGTTCAGGATATCATCGACAACACCCAGACGTACCGTGACGCCGCAAACGAATCTGCCACCGGCAAGATTTTTGTGATCGATAATGCTCTGTGCCCGAACCCGAAGGCAGGCGTTCCGATTCATGAGAAACTGGTGGAACTCGGCATCCCGGCGGAACGTGTCGTCTTCCAGAACATGCCGGGAATGATTTCCGGTCTGAACACGATGATGGACTACTACCTCTACAACAAACATCTCATCCTCCCGCTTGTCCAGTATGATTCAGGCGAAGACAGTGCCAGCTCCAGCAGTACCGCCTCAGCAGCCTCACCCGGAACCTTCACCTTTGCCAACGCCCTGACCGTTGAGCTGACCCCGGCAGGAGCAGCGCTTCCCGCAGGAACGAAGCTGATCCTTGGTGACGTTCCCGAGAACCTGCCGGAGACCGGACTTGCGACCCAGAGAGTCATGGAGATCCATCTGGAGAATGCGCAGCCCGCGGATATCAGCGGTGCGACGTTCGAGTTCGGTGTTCCGACCGGCATTATCACCGCCGCAGGCTACGGCCAGTATGATATCATCATGATGCGGCTGGCGGATGGTGTCTGGACCGAACTTCCGACCACCTTCTCCTACGAAGCAAACGGTATGACCTACTACACCGCAGAAACTCCGGGCTTCTCCGTCTTCGCCGTTGCCTACAAAAAAGGCGCAACCGCCGAAGCAGTCCCAAAGACCGATACTGAAGGTCCGGAACTCAAACCGGTTGATACTACGGCTACCGTGGCAACCCCGACTACCGAAGCCGCCGCCACAACCGCAACGGCGACCGCCTCCCCGACACAAACCAAAGCTCCTGCTCCCCTCTTCGGCCTCCTCGCCGGACTTGCAGCAGCCGCGGTACTTCTTCCCCGTATCCGGTAAACCGGAAAACCGGGAACTTTTTTTTGGCCCGGGAGAAAGCGGACAGTCCGCAGTCCTTCGTGAAAACGACCCTATGCACGGGTTCAAAATTTGAATACACACCTCGTCATGCCCTATTTTTCAGCTTCATCGTGGTAAGTGTCAAATACCTCCCTATGAAAATGGTTCCCGGGCATCCTTGGGTGTATGAAGTTGAATGTCGAATAACAAGGAGGGATTGCTCCCTCCCCGTCTTCTCAGAACCGTACGTGAAAGTTTCCCTTCATAGTCGAATAACAAGGAGGGATTGCTCCCTCCCCGTCTTCTCAGAACCGCACGTGAAAGTTTCCCTTCATGCGGCTCAAGTATTTCATCACTTTTTCAAGCGACAGTTTTTTTTCCTGCCTTGGCGATTCGAGTTTGCAGCCTGTTAACTTCGGATTTTACTTTGGTCCAATCGACAGCTGTCCATTGGCGTGCAAGTGTTTTCGGGTCCGGCAATTTCTCAGGAGTGACTCCCGTCGTTGAATTGTTACCGTTCATAGGTTTGCCTCTGTTCACGTCATGAAATACCATAAGGTAAGTCTGCACCCTTTCGGGTTGGAACATTTTTTTCACTCTTATCCGCCCGATTACAGGACGGCTTTTGCTTTTTACCTTGTTCCTTTACCCTCTGTGCCATTTCGTTCCCTTGCGGTTGGATACCTCGTACGAGGAGCACATAGGGCTTACCACGTTCCGCGAGATGAATAATTGTGTATGTTTAGGAGCCATCTCTGAGCCGGAGGGAGTTGTGTCCATTTGTCCAGATATAGGTTCACTATCGGGACCACCCTCG
>JAEWXF010000005.1 GCA_023396065.1 Methanobacteriota archaeon | reverse complement strand
AAACCGGCGGAGAATCCCAACGTCATCCGAACACTCCGGGTTCAACGCGAAAAGAACAGACCGGAGACCCAGATCAGCCGCAACAGGACATTGGTGTCCTGCCGTCTTATAGGTATGCCAGTGTTCCAGATCAGGAGCATGTCCAAACATGTTGCCGGCTATGACTCCCTCTGAAAAGGATGAGCACACTATGAACGTACACAGTAAAAACAATGCGAGGTCACACATATGAACTATAGAAATCTCATGGTCCCCGTGATCATATGTATCTCCCTTATATTTTTTGGAGTCGGGGTAGTTACCGCAGAATGGGTTACAATTGAACCGCTCTCCTACTCGGAGAAGACAATTGGTACATCATTCACCATAACAGGCACAACAGATCTTCCCGTGGGAACTCCTCTTGAAATCAGCCTGATTCCGGTGAAATATGTGGATATGGATTTTCCTGGTGGCAACGAGACGATATTTGCAACAGCGTATGTCGAGCAAAGTGATCCTCCATCCGATTATGTACATGTCTGGAGTTATGAAGTAAACACCAGTAATTTTATCCCGCCTGCATATCAGGTTAAGGTACGCGCATCACATCCCTTTCAATGTACCGATGTAAAACCGTTCATAGTCTCGTATCCGCCAACCCCTACAGCGACTGAGGCTCCCGGCTTTGGTATTTTCAGCATATTTTCCGCAGTGGCAGGACTCGTATGTATTCGTTTTCTCAGGAAATGTGCATAACCCCCATCAACTCTATGCACATGCTCTGAAATTTGTGTAATGGGAAAGTGATGACAACGGAAGACACTGTATTCCTTGGATAACATGAATTGTTTAGACAGACCACACGCCTCACCAGTTCCTAGCAGGAGTGACTCCCGGAGAAAGTTCCACCAATATTTTTCCGGACGGTCAGAAATTGCTCAATCTATTCATACCAGATTCCGTTCCATACAAACTGTGAAACCCGGACAAAAAACGGAGACAATTATCACAGGAACGTGATACGTTCATGACACAACGAAAAAAACAACCCTACCTCACCAGTCTTCTCATCGTACTGATCCTCATCGGTATCTGTCTCACCGGTGTGTATCTCCTGGATTATACAGGAAATGACCCCGGAGCGGCACCGACAATTACAGAGCCGGTGACCGCCACCATCCCTGCAATAACCCAGACCAGACAACAGACACACGCAATAAGCACAACATTCAGAACAACCGAAACACCATATTTTCTCCGTGGCTCCACTCACATCACCCCCGTCTCATTCTCCCATGCTTCCCAGTCTTTTCGCAGCAAAACATCCGGCGCACTGCTCGAAACAAACAGATAATACGCCGACCCGTTCCAGACAACGGCAGTATCCATCCCGCGGAGCTCGGAAAGCTCCTCAACCTCATACATATAGGCCCGGACCGTAGAAAACGGAACATCCGCAACAAACAACTTCCCGATCAGTGGATACCGGTCCAGATCCTCACCGGTCAGCTGAACGTACCGGATGGAATACCCCGTCTCCTCCATAAATACCCTCTCCTCAGGCGAAATCTCAGACAAATGCAGGTACATCATTCTCTCCTGACTCTGCTCAATCTGATCAAGCTGCTGATCCGGATACAAACGAGCAAGAAACTCCGCATAACTCATCCTCTCAAGACCTGCATCAAGCGACTGCAGATATGCCGTATAATCATGTTCCGCATACAGCTGACGAAGCTCCTGATCCCGCTGATCCTGACCCCTCAGCGGATCCGTCATACCGGCACCACAGATCAGAAAACAAATCAAAAGAATCAGTATCACATTCAGATACACAGAAACGGAATATTTTTTTCCGGGCAGCATTACTATTCCTCCGTACCTTGGAAATTAGCACCCGGCAGATATCAAATCTTTGGGCAATTACTCGGTAGATCTCACACCGGCGAATTGTCCAATCTTTATTTATTATCCGCATTCGTAACTCCCATATACACAAAACCCAAGAGAGGATCACATCATGAACCCACATCTACATCACATCGCTCTTTCCCTCATCTGTGTTCTGACAATATCAGCCTGCGGATGTCTCGGCACAGCATACGAACCCGCAACACCGGAAATCGTTGTCAGTACCCCGGAAGAAACACAGACACCGCCTCTCCCCACACCCAAACCGACCCTGCCGCCAATAGAAGACATTCCCTTCTACATCCCGGGACATACCACCGTACTCCCGCCGCAAAACATAACCAGTCAAGAGTTCCTCGAAACATACGGACCAATAAACATCCTGCCGGACGTTCGGCAGTACACACTCATGACATTTACCGACCCGATTCCCGACAAAGGAGCAGAAGTGATAAAACTGAACTTCACCGTATTCGGACAGGAGTACAGCAGAATCCTCAAAAACATGCACATCAGCGGAGGACTGCCGAATGTTTACACCTACATGGGGCGTATCAACAAAAGCGACGAATCCACCGTATTTTTCATAACCGTCGGCTCAAATGAAAACGTCCTGAGTATTGACTTCCCCTGGCGGCAGGCATACATCCAGTGTACTGACGTACAAAACGCCGAATTTGGGTCCAAAGCCGAACATCCTCTCCACCTCGCCTTTGCAGCGGGATATCTGATCCCAGATGACGAACGTCAGAAAATACGCGAACAATCACCAAAACTCAGAGATCACGACATCACCATGTTCCTTCTCCCCATAAACGAAACAGAATTCACCGAATATGATGAAATCATCCATATAGGAGATGATGACTACTCACAAATTCCAGCACTCAGAAATCTCGTACCCGGCAAAGGATAAAAAATCTGGGTATCTTACGAAACATACAGAGACAAAATATATCCGGTATACTCAGGACCTCACAAAATTCTGGAAATAGACGGAACCTATCAGACGCTTGCCGCATCCTGAGCAGCAACCCCCTCTCTCTTTTTCATAACAACCAATTACCTTATACCAGATAGCATCCTTATCAGAACATATGAAGCTTGGAACACTCATCCTGCTGATCTGTACGGCAGCCATCCTTGCCGCTCCCGTCGCCGCAGCCGCAGAACAAACGCCGATCGGATACATCTCCGTCACCACAAACCCGACCGGCGGCCAGATCTACATCGACAACAAATACATCGCCGACTCCACCGGAACCGCAGAAGCAAAACCCGGAACCCACCTTGTCACCATCAAATCCCCTGAATATTTCACCTGGTCCGACGAAGTTTACGTCCGCAGCGGAGAAACCACAACCGTAAACGCCGTCCTGCAGTTTTACAAAAGTCCCGGCTCCCTTGGCGTCACCTCAAGCATGCCGGAGGTAGACGTCTACATCGACGACATGTACTATGCCAGCGTAAAATCCGGAACAATCACCATCCCCAACCTCGCCCCGCAGACTCATGACGTCAGAATCGTAAAAGCCGGATACCACGACTACCTCACCACCGTCGAAATTCTCCCGGACAAAATCGTCGGCATCTACTCAGACCAGAACCGGGACACCGCCGACGCCGGACTCAGAATCAAATCCGAACCCCAGACCGCAGTCGTCTTCCTTGATGACAGCTATATCGGCACAACCCTCACCGGCAGCCAGTGGCTCCAGACCGCAGAAATCGAACCGGGAACCCACACACTCACCATCTACAAAGACGGATACACCGTCTGGACCGCAACACAGGAGTACAGCGCCGGAAGCGTAACCGACATAACCGCCACACTCAAACCATTGGAAACACCGACCGAAACACCCGCAACCCCGATTCCCACCAAAACAGAACAGACAACCTTCGCCCCGCCCGCACCCAGCCAGTCGGCCCTCCCGTTCGGACTACTGACCCTCACCCTCCTCGGCATCGCAGCCCTGCTCATCGCAAGGAAATAACATGCCCCCCGCAATCAGTCCCGCAACACACAATCATCTGCTTGCCATGCAGCAGGATGAAATAAACTCCGCAGAAATCTACGCACGACTCGCAAACCGCACAAAAGATGAGAAAAACCGTCGGGTCCTCCAGAGCATCGCCGATCAGGAAGCCGAACACGCCGCAGTCTGGGAAACCTACACCGGAAAAAAATGCAAAGTACAACCGCACAAAGTTCTCTGGTTCTCCTTTCTCTCCCGGGTACTGGGTTTCACCTTCGCCGTAAAATATCTGGAAAAAAGAGAAGTCAGCGGAGCAAAACAGTATGAACAGATCATCCGGGAAATTCCGGAAACAGAATCCGTCATCTCACAGGAACACTCCCATGAACTGGAACTCATGGAAATGCTCGACGAAAAACGTCTGCGGTATGTCGGATCAATCGTACTTGGCATGAATGATGCGATGGTGGAACTCACCGGCTCCCTCGCGGGATACACACTTGCGATGCAGAGCACCAAACTCATCTCCCTTGCAGGCCTCATCACCGGAATCTCTGCGACCCTGTCCATGGCAGCATCCGAGTACCAGTCAGCACACGCAGAGTCAAATCCGAACGCCCTCACCTCAGCAATGTATACCGGCATAACCTACCTCATCACGGTAGCACTGCTGATCGCCCCGTTTCTGCTTCTGCCCGATGACATGTACATGCCGGCCCTCGGATGCACTCTCGGAATGGTCGTCGTCATTGTTGCAGCCTTCAACTACTACCTCTCGGTGGCAAAAGACTATCCGTTCAAAAAACGGTTCCTCCAGATGCTCGGTATCTGTCTCGGTGTTGCCGCAATCTCCTTTGTGATCGGCCTCCTCGTAAAACAGGCTCTCGGGATCGATCTTTAAACTTTTTTGAACAGGAAAAATAAGGATGATACGCAAAACAGATTCAAAATCCCTTTTCCGTCATCATTTTTTCAAACTTCTTCACCGATACAATCTCACTGGTAACAAGCTCCCCCTGATAAAAAAGGCTGAAGGACGTACAGGGTGCCGGAGCATGTCGGGCCTGTTCCGCAGTTTCAAAACGCACCGCCCGAAACGGCACATCTTTCCCTTTTGCAGCGTCGGCAAGCAGCGGCACGTACTTTGCCGTGAAGGGACACTGATGAGTATAATACACCACAAATCCCTGCTCTGCGATATGCGGTGTTTTCACCTGACTTTGAAACTGCGGCTTTTCTGCAGCAGTATCAAATGCCAGATACATCAGAGTATAATCCGGAGCGGCAGTATCACAGACTTCAAACCCTTTGTATTGCAAAAACTTCGGATCCGAAAGGAACGGTTTTTTCTTTTCTGCGGAAATAATTACCAGTCCTGATTTTCCCTTTGCCCTGCAGTCCTCGATACATGCATTCAAAAGGATATTGGCATACCCGTGTCCCTTGTACTGTCCGGAAACCCACAGACAGTCAATGTACATATACCCGTCCGCCTCAATCGGTGCCCAGGCATGTTCCGCCGGAATATATTCGATAAAACATTTTCCCCGCACATTTCCTTTCAAAAAGACCAAACCGTCCGGAAATCTCTCTAAAAGCCATGCTTTCTTTGCGGCCACCTGACAGTCCGTATCGTTTGCAATGGCACAGCAGATATGCTCCTGCCCGATATTTTCTTTTGTTACCGATATGAGTTCCATTCCAGCTCACTCCGTGTATCTATCTATATTGCTGCAAGAACGATAAAATTGATCAGGAAAAGGACCGGAAACACCCAGTACAAAAACAGGGATGTGACTCCATCGCAAAAAAATGTACTGAGACCTGCGGTAACTTCTTTCGCGATTTCATACACAAACAAATCAGTTTGGAAAAAAGGGAGGAAGAGATCGGAGATCTCCCTTCACAGATTTATGCAGTCTTCGCCCAGAGACCGTGCTTATTACAGTATTCACAGGCTTTTACAGCCTTTGCGGGCGTCTTAACAACAATTTCCGGCTTCTCGCCCGGAGTCAGGAACTTCTCATGGACAACACCGTCATCGGTTTTCAGGGCAACCCAGGTGATATAGTGATCTGCTTCCATCGGGTGGGCAACGGATCCGACAGCGATTTTGTATCCGCCGTCAACCTTTGTAATAACCGGGACATGCTTTTCCTGAGCAGCGTCGGTGGTATTTTCGGTGAGTTTCGCCATCGGCTGACCGCAGCAGACAAGCTCCCCGGCACCCTTTGCAATCACGCGAACGGTGTTTCCACAGACACTGCACTTGTAGATTTCGCTAACTTCTGTCATGATACATACATGGGAGAGGAAACGATATATACATGAGTATCGCGGTAAAAATTGTTTCAAAAAAAGAGGATTGCGAAAGATTCAGAGCTTTTTGTGCCGCTCATCAATCGCATCAGCAAGTTTATGCAGATCGCTGATTGCCGTTTCCTCAGGCAGTCCTTTGATGTAGACCGGTTCAAGCATCTCTGCCCCGAGGGGCGAGAGCATCTCGGCAAGATAGTTGACCGCATTCGTTCCCCATCCATAGGAACCGATCACGCCAAGATGCTGTACCTTCGGCCGGAGTGCCCGGATAAGATATGCGGCGTTGACGGCAACCGGATGCGGACCGAACAGAACGGTCGGTGTTGCGACAATGATAGTGGCTGCGTCCACTATGGCACTGCCCAGTACACCGGTATCGGTCTCCAGAAGGTTATACTGCTGAACCGGAATGCCGCGCTGAACGAGATCGTCAACGAGGAACTTCGTCATCAGTTCCGTACTGCCGTGCATGGAGACGTAGGCGACGACAACCAGATTTTTCGGCTGATCGGACGACCAGTCGCGATAGAGATCGACGATCTTTGCCGGCATTTTCAGAACAGGACCATGGCTGGGACCGATGATTTTCGGGGCGATCTCATCAACAAGCTTAAGATGGTCCTGTACGGAGGTTCGGAACGGCATCATGATTGCTGCATAATACCGCTTTGCCGCTTCCAGATAGTCCGGGCTTTCGTCGTCCTGATACAGGGACGGTGCTGCATAATGCGTTCCGAGGAAGTCGGTAGTGAACAGGATTTTGTCTTCCACTACTTCGGTGAACATGGTGTCGGGCCAGTGGACCCACGGGGCGAGGTAGAACCTGAGTGTTTTATCACCCAGCGAGAGTGTTTCCCGGTCACCGACAACGATAAACCGTTCCTCCAGCTCCTCAAGATGATGCATTGCCATCAGGAGACCTTTGCAGGTTTCGTTGGTGACAATTTTCACACCCGGATAGATTTCCAGAAGCAGTGGTACGAGGCCGGAATGGTCCTGCTCGGCATGATCTATAACGAGGTAATCCAGGGAGTGCTGGTCCAGGCGCATGAGGTTGGTGATGAAATCGGCTTCATCGTTCGGTTTGCCTGTGTCCACCAGTGCGGTTTTTTCGCTGCCTTTGATCAGGTATGCATTGTAACTGCTTCCCCGGGGAGTCGGCATAATCGCATCAAAATATCGGAGATCCCAATCAATGGTGCCGACCGAATATATCCGGTCAGCAATCTCACGCGCTGCCATTGTGGATTACACCTTTTTAAACTGGCTTTTGGCTGCTCCGCATACGGGGCATTTCCATGTGTCAGGGAGGTTTTCAAAGGCGGTGCCTGCCGGATGCATAATGCCTGCTCCTTTTTCTGGGTCGTACACGTAACCGCAAATTGCACATCGATATTTGTCCATTTTGATTTTCCTTCCTTATACTAAGGCATACTACTATTGGGAATGATCAGATATAATTTCTTGGAATGTGACACCCCGTTCCGGGAATTCATTCGGGTCATCAAGATACCGGCGATAAAAGTAGCGATAGGATGTATTTTTGCGGACGGCTTCCTCCGGGCGGAAGTGGTGGAGAAGTTCAATGAGGAAGTCGATTCGGGAGTCGAACCGGACCGGGATGAGAGCGTTGAACTGTTCTTTGATCAACCGGTTGGTGTCGGGATAGTCAGGGAGACCGAGGATTCGGGAGTCGTCGGCGGAGAGACCGGCGAGATACCATCCTTCGATTTCCATGATGACGATGATAATTTTCTCCGGATCGATCTCCGGGAAGCGGTGACGGATGATGTCTTTTTTTGTCCCGGTGTTGGCGGCGTCGTCAATGTCGGCGACGAGGAGATAGTCGTCGTTGAGGGCGGTGATTGCCCGGAGGTAACTGCTGACTCTGACATTTTTCATACCTGCGTATCCGATGAGGTGAACGGCGTCGTAGCGGGTCTGAAGGCGGGGGACAACGGCGGATTCAAAGAAACGGATGTCGTCCATTCCTTCAACGAAGAGGTAGAGACGGGTCATAGGAGGTTTCTGATGTAGAGTTCATCGATACCGATTTCATTTTTGAGGAATTCGGCGATTTCTTTTCGTTCGGCAGGGCGGGTGGCGGTGCTGCAGCCTCCGGCATTCCGGGTGAGGAGGAGGAGAGACTCCGCCGGGAGATTACGGATGAGTTCAGGGTTGTGGGTGGTGAGGATGATCTGCCGGGTGCGGGAGGTTTCAAGGATGAGAGATGCGAGTTTCTGCATGAGGGCCGGGTGAATGGAGCGTTCGGGTTCTTCGAGGATGAGGCAGCGGGTGCCGGAGAAGGCAAGCATGAGTATAGTACCGAGGGCGCTGATGGTGCCGTCGGAGATGAGCGGAGCGGGAATAGGTGTCTGCGGGTCACAGGTTTCGGTTACGGCGAGGGTACCCGGCAGGGGAACAGTGATGTCGGTGATGAAGGGGAGGAGATCGGAGACGAGGTTGAGGAGTTTGCGGTGCTGTTCGGTGTTCTGGAGGATGCGGCCGATAACGAGGGCCATGTTGGTGCCGTCTTCAGCAAGTTCGGTTGTTTCACCGATGGACACGGCAGTTTTTGCGGATTTGGGGTTGATGTCTGCGATGAGGATACTTTTGAGATAGGCGGGGAGGGAGGTCTCCGGGTAGAGGGAGGCGTATTCAATCATGAGATGGTCAGGAGGAAGCGGGGTTTCGGGGAGGAGGAACGGCAGCGGGAGGGAGATATCCCCGGCGGAGCCGTCCGGCAGGAGATAGGCAGCATGGATGGTGTGATCGGGACGGCGGGTGAGAGTCCAGAGACCGGGAGTGGTGCTGCCGTCCGGGTGGAGGTGTACTGTGGTGAGCTGAAGAGTGTCTTCTGCGATACGGAGGGTGCCGCCGGTGAAGTCTAGGGTGAAGGCGAGGGTGCCGCCGGTAATCCGGAGGTGGCCAAAGGCCGGAGGAAGCGGCAGTGTGTATGCGGCAGGGTCAGTGTATGCGAGCCTGATGGTTATGTTCGGATCACGACGCCGCATGTTGACGAGGTAGGCGGCCCCGCCATGGAGGGAGAGGGCGTCCGGGAGACCGGTTCTGAGGATGTCGCGAAGCAGGGCAAGAATCGTGGTGATTCCGGATTTTCCTGCGGCGTTTGCACCAATGACGGTGGTCAGTGAACCGAATGTGATGTCCAGTGTCCGGAAACATTTGATGTTTTCTGCATGCAGTGCGGTGATCGGCATAGACTGATGGTATGTAGGGGGTGGGGAATGATAAGGGTTCGGGAGGCAGGCTAATCTCTATTATCCACCAGCACCCACAGGTAGGTATACTGTATGGGGCTTCTTCGCGAACTTGCCGCCCTTGCTCATGATGCGGGTGCGGTTCTGCTCTTAATTGGTGCGGCGACGTTTCTTCCGCTGATTCTCGGTTGTTTCTGGCAGGAGTGGGATGCTTTGATCCCGATGGCTACGGCAACCGTCCTTCTGCTGGGTATCGGAGCTGTGCTGCGGCTTTTACCGAAAGGTGAAAAGCCGGCACGAGGGAGCCTGTCGATTGCCACAACTGCACTGATCTGGGTTCTGGTAAGTTTTCTCGGATGTTTTCCGTTTTTGTTTGCCGGTATGAATCTGCTGGATGCGGCGTTTGAGTCGATGTCGGCATGGACAGGCACGGGATTTACGCTTGCGGTGAATCTGGAGGCGTGGCCGAAGACGCTGCTGTTCTGGCGGTCATTTATGCAGTGGATAGGTGGCCTTGGAATTATCGCGTTCACACTGACGGTTGCCAGCAGATCGGGTCTGATGGCCCGGGGTCTGTACCGGTCGGAGGGACGGTCTGAAGCGTTTATGCCGAGTGTGATTGCTACGGCATTTCAGATGTGGAAGATTTATGTTGTGCTGACGATTGCATCGATTCTTGCGATTATGGCGACGGGGCTGGATCTGTGGGATGCGACGAATGTTGCCTTGTCTGCGATTGCAACCGGCGGTATGTCGATTTATACGGAGGGGATTTCCCATTTCCAGAATGTGGCTCTGGAGATGGTAATCATTCCGATTATGCTTGCAGGGGCTCTGCCGTTCCGTCTGTATTATCTGGTGTATGTGAACCGTTCGTTTCAGGAGATTCTGAAAGACCGGGTGCTGCATCTGATGGTGGCGGTGTTTTTCTTTGTTTCTGCGGTGCTGACGGTTGATCTGCTGATTCAGGGTGTGATGCCGGGAGAGGCACTGCGTGAGGCACTGTTTATGGCAGGTACGGCAATCAGTTCTACGGGATTTCAGAATACGACGATGGTCGGGTGGAGTGCGGCGACGATGCTGTTCCTTTCGGTGTTTTTACTGATCGGCGGAGCGTCGGGCAGTACTGCGGGAGGTATTAAGCTGGACCGGATTCAGGTGATGTTTGAGGCGATGGTGTGGTGGTTCCGGAAGACGGTTGTGAGTCTGCGTGCGTATATTCCTCTGCGCCATGACGGGAGGGCTATGGCCGGAAAGGATGCGGATATGCTGATCGCGAAGTCTCTGCTGCTGATTCTGTTGTATATTGTGATGGTGGTTGCGGTGGTGATTCTTTTCCTGCATGATCCCTACTTCTCCAAGGATGTGATGGCGACGGTGTATGATGTGTTCAGCTGTGTGGGGAACAACGGAAGTACTGCCGGGATGATCGGGCCGGATATGCCGGATTATGCGAAGGTGATTGCATATCTGGCGATGTGGATCGGGAGACTGGAGATTATTCCGGTGATTATCCTGGTATGGGGCATCTTCCGCGGGTTTGAGTTCCGGCTGGGCAGCGGGCCGCGAAAGGAGCGACGTGAGAAGGACCGGTGAGTTTTTCTTATGTTCCGGATGTTCAGAGATGAAGAAAGCATGAGGCTTTGTTCCCATGCCGGTGAAGGAAAATGTATACCTGCATGTTCTGGATCGTGCCGTATGCCTGAGGTGGTCTTTGAAATGAACCGATATTTTTCGTTCGATTTGTGAATGAGGCGATTATTCATCCCGGGTCGGAGTGTTTTGGAGGTATAGGGAGTCGTTTTTGTGAAAAGAGTGCCTCAGTTTTCGTTTATTGAGGTCCATAACGGGCGAATGCTGCTATGGAGTCGGGGACGAGGTTTTTGATGTTTTTTCTTTGTAATAACATATATATCATGATATTGTGGCGGTGAAGGGATTTTGAGAGGGTATGTCGTTTTTTCGAGGGGTCTTTCAGTCGTATGCTGATACTTTTTTGTGGGTCTTTGGGCGAAAGGTGGTCATTGATGTAACCAAAGCACCCCTTTTTATTGGGAAGCTTGATACGCAGTATCAGGATCGTTTCCATGATACTCTCCTCGGAATCATGTGGGATACTGGACAAAGAGGAGTCCCGCAGGACATCGTAGGACACCGCAAGGCAATTTTCTCCAACTCAAAATATATGTGTCCGGCACCCCAATAGAATAGGAATGAGACAGATTGCCCTCTACGGGAAGGGAGGTATCGGCAAGTCGACGACGTCTGCAAACCTGTCGGCGGCGTTTGCAGAGAGCGGACTGGATGTCCTGCAGATCGGCTGTGACCCGAAGCATGACAGTACACGAATGCTGATGCACGGAAGATGGATTCCAACGGTGCTTGAGCAGATGTATGCCAGAAAAGATCTGACGGATGCAGATGTAATCTATACCGGATTCGGCGGAGTACGGTGTGTGGAGGCCGGAGGACCGGAACCGGGAATAGGATGTGCCGGCCGGGGAATTATTGCAACGTTCCAGCTGCTGGAAAAAATGAAAGCACTGTATGGAGACGTCGTGGTGTATGATGTTTTGGGTGATGTGGTCTGCGGCGGGTTTGCAATGCCGATGCGGGACGGATACGCCCAGGAAGTGTATCTGGTGACAAGCGGAGAACTGATGAGCCTGTATGCGGCAAACAATATCTGTAAGGCAATCGCCCGGCTGTCCCAGCGGAGTACCGCAAAATGCCGTCTCGGCGGTGTGATCTGCAACTCAAAGAATATGGATAATGAACGCGAACTGGTGAGTGAGTTTGCGAATCGGATCGGATCACGGATGGTACAGTTTATCCCCCGTGACAAATCAGTACAGGCAGCCGAGGTAAATCAGATGACGGTCATTGAACATGCACCACAGTGTCCGCAGGCTGCGGTGTATCGGAGCTGTGCGAAAACGATTCTGGAGAATACAGATCTGCGGATCCCGACCGCTCTGGAACTGGACGAGCTGGAAAATCTTGCCCGAGAGTATCTCTGAGTCCCGGATGGCGGGGTGTTCCCTCACAGGCGCCCTGTCGGTCGTTTCATTCATCCCCGGAGCGGTAGCGGTAGTTCACGCGCCGGAGGGGTGTGTACATCAGACATTTTCAATGCTGCATGCGATGATGCAGGACGCAGAGACATCAGTGATGCCGGAAATTCTGGTCTCCGGAATTTCGGATAAAGAAGTCATCTTTGGCGGAGAGGAGTGTCTGGCAGCAACGCTGGATCGCGCTGCAGAAAAAAATCCGGATCTGATTGTAGTACTGACCTCGTGTGTACCGGAGACGATCGGCGATGATGTAGCGGCGGTGTGTGCGGAGCATGCCGCGGCAGACCGGATTGTGTATGTACCGACATCAGGATTTCTGGGCGGCAGCGCAAAAGACGGGGAGAATGCAGCTCTGGCGGCCCTCGGAAAGCGGGCACCTTTGATGGATGCAGTACCGGGGACGGTTGCGATTGTGGGAGAAAAAAATCTGGAGTCCGAGGCAGATGAGAACTATGCCGAGGTAGAACGGCTGCTCCTGCGGCTCGGCCTGCGGGTGGTGGTGCGGTTCTGCCGGAACGCAGACGCTGCAGCCCTGCTGCAGCTTGGATCTACATCATGCTTTGTCCTGCGGGATGACCGGGCAGCAGCGGCAGGCATGGAACTTGCCAAGCGGTTTCAGCGGCCGCTCGTATCCGAATTTCCCCGGGGTCTTTCGGGATGCATCCGGTTTTTGCAGGAAACAGGGAGAGCATGCGGAATTTCCGGTGAGGTGATTGAAGCGGCAGTGAAAGCGGAAGAAGCATTTCAGGAGGAAATGCTGCGGGAGTTTTCAGAACTGTACCGGAAACAGGTCCGGTTCGGGGTTGAGCCGTTTGACGGGACACTTGCAGTTGCCCGGGAAGCAGCAAACCGCCTGGAACTGTGTGAATGCCCCGACGGATGTCTGATCCGGCTGCCGTTTTATCTGCCGGTGGGCACGGCGGGTGTCCGAAAGATGCTGTTCGTATGGCGGCGGGCGGTGCGGAATGGATAAAAAAGGATGCGTAAACCCGGTCTGGCCGTGTGCAATGACTGGGGCAGCAGCGGTACTGGCAGGTTTTTCCGGACTGTGCGTAATTGTACACGGATCGTCGGGCTGTTACTATTATCCGCGATCCCTTCTGAAGGTGCCGTTGTACAGCACATATCTGCTGGAGTCGGAGATCGTGTTCGGGACGGTGGAACGGCTGCGGGAAGTCGTGAACGAACTGGGAAAGACGGGCCAGCCCGTGGCGGTGCTGAACACCTGTGTCCCGGCATTAACAGGAGAGGATCTGCATGCAGCGTTTGCGGACTCTGCAGATCCTGCGGCACTGCTGGTGGATGCCCCGGGATTCTGCGGAAATGCGGAAGAGGGGATGCGGCGGGCGTATGCAGCGCTGGCCCCGGACGTCGGAGAGGAGTGTGACGGAGTAAATATTGAGGGACTGTCACTGCTGGACCTGTTCTGCCGGGGGAACTGTTTCGAGGCAGAACGGCTGCTCGCAGCGATGAATGTTCCGGTGGCGGTGAAGTTTGCCCGGGATTCATATGAGCGACTCCGAAAGGGAGCGGCACTCTGGTCCGTGAGTGTGAACCCTTCAGCTGATGCAGGTGTGGGGGTGCCGCTTGGAAGTCTGTTGTTCTGCGACCTGCCGGAAACCGTCCGGCGGATTGAAGAGGTGGTTCCGTACGCGAATGCAGATCCAGTCCTGCAGGAATGGGAGCGTGCCGAGGAACAGATATTCTATGCGTGCGATAAGTATCTGCGGAAGTTCAGCCCCCCGGTCGTAGCGGTACTGGCTCAAGAGGGGTACGCAGTGTGTGCAAAGCAGATGATGGAACGGTACTTCGGATCGGATGTACCGGTGGTGTTTGCCCGAGATACGGGAGCCGGACGGATCCCGTGCTCTGTAGATTTTTCCCGGATTTCCGCAGAGATTGCGAGAGTGGATCCTGATCTGATACTCGGCTCAACATTTGAACGGCAGGCATTCCCCCAAAAAGCGTTTTTCGGGATTACACCCCCGGACCGGAGCAGGATTTCACTTGCAGCCCGACCATTTGCAGGTATTGAAGGCGGGCTGACGCTGATGGAAGGGGCACTAAATGCATTGATGAATCTGCATGCGGCCAAGGAAAGAAAAAAATAACACAGGCTGCCGGAATCACCAAAACCGAAACAGTTCAACGGTAAAAATCAAAGAATATCTCAAATTGGATCCTTTTTTTTTGCGCCCATCCCAGAATTTTGTATGTGACCGCCCGGAATTCATAATGATCTGTCATTTTTCCACCACCAGCAATTTATACGTACAGATTCAACCCATATTTCGACATATGACTAACGAAACTTCTACAAACAACGCACTCCCGATCAACCCAGGCCCTATCGGCCTGTTCGGGTTTGCCTTTACCACGATAATGCTGAGTTTGTGCAACATCGGCATCTTTGAGATGAACGCAGTAATCATCAGTCTTGCCTTCCTCTTCGGTGGTGCCGCACAGTTCCTTGCAGGCATCCTTGAGTGGCGGGGCGGAAATATATTTGGAATGGTAGTCTTTACCGCATTTGGCATGTTCTGGCTTGTCTTCGCTCTCTCCGCGACTCTCCCGTTCATGGACATTGCAGCGGCAGCATCATCGACCGCAATGGGATGCTACCTCGTACTCTGGGCAATCTTTAGCGCAACCGTTGCCCTTGCTTCCATGAAAAAAGGGATTGTACTTCCCGTCACTCTCTGGCTGGTCTGTGCCGTCTTTGTCTGCCTCTCGACTGCAGACTTCACCGGAATTGAGATGGCAAAAGTTCTCGGCGGAGGTATCGGTCTCATTGCAGGCGCAGGTGCATACTATATCGGTACTGCAGATTTGATAAACGGCATTCACGGCTGCAAAAAACTCAAACTCTGAGAACAAAAAAGAAAAAATGCGGCAGCTTCCACTGCCCGAATCTATGGTTACATCACCGCTTCAATACGGTTCATCGCCTCTTCCAGCCGCTCCATCGAAGCCGCATAGGAAATACGAATCCAGCCCGGCGCACCAAACGCCGACCCGGGCGTCGCCGCCACATGAGCCGTGTCCAGCCACAAATTCGCCACCGCCGCATCATCCCCGCCGCAGTTGATAAACGCGTAAAACGCACCCTCTGCCGGAGCCGTCGGAAGACCCATCGCCGCAAGCCTGCCGATAACAAACTTCCTGCGGCGTTCAAACTCCTGCCGCATCGACGCAACACAGGACTGGTCCCCGGTCAGGGCGGCCACACCGCCCCACATCGCGAACGTATTCACACAACCCACCGAATGCTGCATAACCTTATCCATAGCAGGAATCACATCCAGTGGGGCCGCCAGATACCCGAGTCTCCATCCGGTCATCGCATACGCCTTGGAAAATCCGTTGATCGTAATCGTCCGTTCCGCCATATCCGGCAGGGACCCGATCGACACATGCTCCTTGCCGTAGACCAGCTTCTCATAAATCTCATCCGACAGACAGAACAGATCATGATCCGTACAGGCATCAGCAATCAGACGAAGAGACGACCGTGCCAGAACCGAACCCGTAGGATTTGACGGACTGTTCACGATAATCATCTTTGTCTTATCCGTAATCACCTCAAAGATCGACTCATCCACCTGGAAATCCGCATTCAGCGAATAGTGAACCGCGGTCCCTTTCGCGATCTGCACACACGGCTCATACGAAACCCAGGCCGGATCAATCACCACAACCTCATCACCCGGATTCAGCGTCGCCATCATCGTAATACGGATAGCATCCTTCGCTCCCGCCGTCACCATGACCTGTTTCTGCGTCACCGGAATATGATTTTCCCGGTTCAGCTTCTCCGCAACTGCAGCCGTCAGCTCAGGAATCCCGCGGGACGGTGCATAATGTGTCTCTCCCCGGTTCAGGGCATCAATCGCCGCCTGCGTAATATGGGCAGGCGTTGCAAAATCCGGCTCACCCACCGCAAGACTCACCACATCAATACCTGATGCAATCATCTCCTTCGACCGGTTGCTCATCGCCATCGTCGCCGACGGAGCAACCGAAAGAATCGTCTCCGAAAGCCCTCTCATTCGCTGAGTCTCCGGACCATCTTCACCGCGGACTCAACCGCACGCTTGCCGTACTCAATTCTCTCCTCAGCCTCCAGCCGCGTCATACCAGGACCCGAAATACCCAGAGCAACCGGCTTATCAAACTCAAGAGACAGATCGATGATCTTTCGGGCAGCATGCTGAACCACAACCTGATCGTGATCGGTCGCACCCTCAATCACACAGCCGATGGTAACCACCGCATCGATATCTTCGCGCTTCAAAAGACGGCGAATCGCAAGAGGCATATCATACGCCCCCGGAACATACATCCGCTTCTCCACAACAGCCCCGAGAAACTTCGCATGTTCCTCGGCTTCCATCTCCATCATATACGTAAGGTCACGATTGAACTCGGCAACAACGAAACCAAGTCGGATTGGGGAATCTCCGGTCATAATACTACATATGTCTGTTTCAAAAGTATATAGTGGTTCACAATTTAGTCATCACTCAAAAGTGAGTAGATTGTAAAAATTACCGCACGCGGGAAAACACCCGCAGCGGATACGGAAGAAAACCGCACAATAGAGCCGCAACTCCCATCAGGACAATCTGGGAAATCAGTGCCAGTGTCATCCCGAACGCATCGGCACACAGACCAATCACGCAGATCGCGACCGCACTCAGCGCCTGTGGCATTCCGATGACAATCCCGGACGCAAACCCCACACTGCCGGGCATCAGCTCCTGAACCGTCGCAATCTCAACCGTTGCCGGAGCCATCAGGAAAAATCCTGCAACCAGCAGAGCTGCCAGTGCCCAGTACCCGGGAAGGAAAAATATCCCGAGATATGCAGGAATTGCACATATATACGATACAATCAGAATCTCCTTACGTCCGAACTTGTCAGAACTCACACCCGCAACCATCGTACCGATCATCCCCGCATAAAACATCCCCGTCACCAGAGCGGTTGCAACAAGAAAATCAATCCCTGCATACCGTGTCAGATACACCGTTGCAAACGAAAGAAACCCATAGTACACCCAGGTCCGAAGCGAACTGATCCCGAGCATCAGTCCCGCATACTTCCAGCCGGACTGTTTACCAACCGAAGCCTGCCGTCCCTCGGAATTTTTCGGCTGCGGTCCCTGCGGATAGCGGGAGATAATACAGGCAACCAGAACACCCGGGACAATCATCCACACCAGACCCGGAAGACCTGCCCAGACCAGCAGTGCCCCCGCGACAAGCGGTGCCGCCCCGTACCCGAAACTGCCGCCGACGGAGAAGACCGAAAGAAGCGTTCCCCGGTTCGCCGGTGTCGAAAACTCATAGATCTGCTGATAGGCATTCGGATGGAACATAGAATTCCCGAACCCGGTGATAACCGCGAGGATCAGAAAAACCCAGTAACTCTGGGTAAATGCAAAGCAGCCGACGGCAAGGGCACTCATCAGAATACACCACGTGGCATTCAGTGTCCGGCCGTACCGGTCCTGCAGCCATCCCGCGACCGGCTGTACCACCGCAAGAACAATCGTCAGAAGTGTTACCAGAAATCCCGCCGCAGCATAGGATGTAATTCCCTGAGCCGCAAAAATCGGCAGGAGAACCGGAAGAATTGCCGGGATAACCGGAATATAAAAGTCCACAGCCCCGTGACCTGCGGCAAGGACCGCAATACGCCGGGATAGTTCGTTCATACAGACCTCCGGTATCTGACGATCTCTACCGGAATTTCCAGAGAGTCCTTTGTGTGGAAGGAAAACTGCCGGGGAATTTCCAGTTTTCCGGCAATTTTTTCACAAATATCAGCCCTGCCCCGAAGATATGCAGTGAGAAACGGAACCGTCCCCGCATTGAAGATCCCGTAACAGACCGGAGCAATTCTGAGAGATTCATCGATGAACGGCCGGTCGGCATGTTCCTTCTGGGCGCCGAACGGCGGATTCATGAGAACCGTATCAAAGGTCTGCTCAAATCCGGAACCGTCAATGAAGCGCTCGCAAAACGTAATGTCAACCCCGAACGTCTCGGCGTTCTGCTGCGCCGCGGAGAGGGCGGCCGGATCACAGTCCACGGCGGTGACCTCAGCGCCGAGGAGGGCGGCACCGACGGAAAGCATTCCGGTTCCGCATCCGAGATCACAGACCTGGCAGTCGGCAATATCTCCGTTCATCGCCGCATGGAACAGAAGCCGTGCTGCAAGCGGGGCAGGTGTCATATACTGTTCAAGCGCCGGAGAGGGAGAAGCAAACCCCTGAATTTTCTGAAGCCTGATCTCAAGCTGCCGGAGTTTCATGATTTCCTACACGATCTCGTCTATTTCATATTCGTCCCAGCTCCGCAGGCCGAGCACGATCTCAAACTCAGCGGGGGAGAGAACCGGAACCGGAAATCTGGTCTGATCATCAAGGGCAAGGCGGGGACAGGCAGTATTTACATATGCATCAAAACCAAGATTTCGCAGCTGCATCTCGGAGACTTCGCGAATCAGGATGACAACTGCGTCTGGGTGAAGGGACGAAAGACGATAGGCAAGTTCAGGCCTTGCCTGACCGGATTTGGAGGAGAGCAGAACTCCGAAATTTTTGGCTTTTTTGGCCTTTTCAATCTGGACGAAACGCTGCCGGAGCAGACGGTCGGCAGAGACTTCCTGAACGGTTCCTTCGCCATAGGGATCGAGGGCAAAGGTAGGTTTACCTGTGGCAAGGGCAACGCCGATCGCATGAAACACCCCGGTCCCAACGAAAAGGCAGGCGTCAGCTTCAGCATCTCTGGCGGCGGCATACGTACAGCCAAGTACCTGCCCGGACTCGGGAGTCCGGCCGGATCCGTGACCAGCAACGGCGTTCACTCCGTGACCGGTGAGCCATGCGGCCATCTCCTGAGTCTGATGTGCATGCTGGATAGTGGTAACGATGCCGACCCGTGCATACCCGGCGAGTGCCGGAACCGCGGCGGCAAGAATCTCCGGATTGATGTCCTGGCGGAAGGGAATATAGATGACGTTCTCCTCCGGAGTTACGGGAGTATGGCCGATGTGGACGAGAACGTCCGCATCATCCCGGGCATCAAGGGCGAGATCGCATGCCCCCCAGCAGGCATCTCCGCTGATACAGACCTCAAACCCTTCTCTGCGCAACGCTGATGCTATCTCAGGGGATCTGCGTTTGAGGCCTTCGGGAAGCTGAAGGGCGACCCGTTGTGCTCCGCGGCTGCGAAGCTCACTGATGATGTCGGTAACAGGTATCAATGTACGTGTACATACTTTGCCCTGCACACAAAAACGTCTATCGTCTGGGAATGTTTTTCCCCGATCCCGGGAATATGATTGTATATGCGTACGGTGTTGCTGGTAGCAATCGCAGGGATATTTTGTCTGATGATCTGCTCTGCCGGGTGTATCGGTGATCAGACCACTGATATTATGCTCGGCAATCAGACAATCGGAAAAGTCACGGTAACGCCGGTATACGATCAGCTCCTGTCGAACAGTTCCCTTACCGACAAGTTTAATGTGAAAATTGAGCTGTTCGGCATGGTGTTTTCCAAGGACGGGATAACCAAAGCTGAAGCAGACAGTATCGTCTCTGATATTACCACGCCCTCAGGGGAGCTGAACACATCGTTCATCAATGCATCAGGACTGGTGACCGGGAATGCCGATGATGCGTCCCGGAATCTGACGGAGTTTATGGATTCGGTGTTTCGCATGCCGCTGACAAATACAAATCCGAATCAGACGATCGATTCCCTCGACTGGAACGGGGCGTTTGCCGGGATGCAGGAGTCCGTAAACCGGATGACGGAACTGCTGCAGGGCTGAAGAGTCAGGAGCCCCCGATCTTGTCAGATAGAATATCTTTATATCCCAAATTTTTATCACAATAAAATCCTATAAATGCAGGAAATACCCTGATTTTTTGTCATGTTCCATCCTTATTTATCTGATGCTCTCAGACATTCATACAAAAGTGAGCATCATGGAAACAGATACAGGAGTACATATTCTCGGTGTGTTAATCGGGAATCCCCTTTCCCGAAAATTACTGGCGGGGATGAGTATATATTGCGAAGACTGCGGAGGAAACCGTCTGGAAGTTGCACTGGAACAGTATCTCGGCCTGCGGAGTGACGCATGCTATAAATGCAGAATCGCAGAAAAGGAGATAGCCTTTATTCTCAGAACCGGGGCAAAAAACTTCGGAGTCACCGAAGAGGATCTCAAAAAGACATTTCGTGACGCCTACTGGAGAAAAGGCCTCCTCAGTGTTATCAAAGGAATTGCCGAGTTTGGTGTCCGGCGGCCATTTGTTCCGGGAGCACCCTTTCAGGTGGTCTGGGATGTCACGCATCGCTGTAACCTCCGCTGTCAGCACTGTTATGCATCTGCAGGAAAACCAATGGAGGATGAGCTGACCACCGATGAGGCACTTGATCTGATTGATCGTCTGGCCCGGATGGGTGTTGCGGTGATTGCATTTTCCGGGGGGGAACCTCTGGTCCGCCCGGATATTCTGCAGCTTATCCGTCATGCCCGGGATTGCGGCATCTATGTGGCCCTGGCAACGAACGGAACGCTCATCACCCCCGAAAAAGCACGGCAGCTCCATGAAGCAGGGGCCGAGTATGTACAGATCAGTATTGACGGCGCGGACGCCAAAACCCATGATGAGTTCCGCGGCATTCAGGGATGTTTTGAACGAACACTTGTCGGCGTCAGGAATGCAGTTGCCGAGGGATTTTTTGTGAATATTTCCACAACAGCTACCAAGGCGAACTATGAACAGATTCCGAAAATCATTGATCTCTGTAATGAGCTCGGCGTGAACTGGGTTATGGCCTACAACTTTGTTCCCACCGGCCGCGCCCAGAATATCACGGAAAATGATCTGAGTCCCCAGGAACGGGAGGATCTGCTGCATATGCTTTTTGAGAAGAATAAAACCTCCCGCTGTCAGGTGTTAACGACTGCTCCGCAGTTTGCCCGCGTCGCACTGCAGCATACGCGTGCAAGCAATTCGGGCCCGGATTCTGTCCAAGGAGAAGACGTGGACTTCTGTTCCGGAGGCCAGACGATGGTTCCAACGCATTTCTGTAATATGGAGGTTGACGGGGCGCTGTTCGGCCTGACCGAGTTTGTCGGGGGATGCGGGGCGGGACGGTTCTATATGGCAATCCGAGCAAACGGGGATATTGATCCCTGTGTGTTTTTCCCGAAAACCGTAGGGAACGTGCGGACGTCTGATCTGGAGGATCTCTGGCTGCATAACGAGCTGTTTGAAGATCTGCGGAATAAAGATAAGATCGATGGATCCTGCGGGTCCTGCGAGTTCCGGTATCACTGCGGCGGCTGCCGGGCCAGGGCATACGGGTACTATGGTGATCCGCTGGCTCCGGACCCGGGCTGTATGAATAATATTGAGTATTATACCGCTCTGCGGCTTACCCGTGATGTGAATCGGTCGGCAGGTCGGGCTTCCGATAAATCCTGATTTTTTTCTTTTTTGTTTCCCAAGCGAAAAGAGATTACGCGTGAGGGAGATACACTGTATTAGTGAACCCGCTATGAATGACCGCGAGCTGCTGGATACTATCCGTGATCTGATCGGACGAGAGGAGACGGCAGATGACTGTGCCGCACTTGAGATCGGTGACGGAGATACGATTCTGGTGTCAACAACTGATATGCTGCATGAGAGGACGGATTTCCCAAAGGGCATGAGCGAATGGGAGATGGGCTGGATGAGTGTTGCGGTGAGTCTTTCGGACGTGGCCAGCTGCGGAGCACAACCGGTTCAGGTGCTGGTGGCTGCGGGACTGGACCGGGAGGAACGGCTGCGGCCGATTATGGAGGGAGCGGCGGCATGTGCGAAAGCGCATGGTGCAAAGGTTGCAGGCGGTGATATCGACAGTCATACTGAGCTGACGATTGTAACGACGGCGTTCGGGATGGTGGATCGTGCGTTCTACTGCCGACGGGACGGGGCACGATGTGGTGATGTAATTGTAATTACCGGAACACCGGGGGCGGCACAGGCGGGTCTTGACGGGTATGAGCAGTACTGGCAGAATCTTGTACGGCCCGTTCCGCAGGTTGCGGCGGGACAGAAGCTTGCCCGGGCCGGGGCGACGGCGATGATGGATGTCTCGGATGGTCTTGCGATTTCGTTGTATGATATGAGTGAGGCTTCGGGTGTCGGGTTTTCCCTGCGGGAGGATCTGCCGGTTCTGCCGATTTTGGATGGAGAGAAGTATTTCCTGTACGGCGGCGGGGATTACGGGCTGCTGTGCACGATTCCTGCCGAAAATGTACGGGAGATCGGTGTGCCGGTTACGATTATCGGTGAGGTGGTTGAAGGGGCAGGTGTTGTCTGGAACGGCAGGCCGGTGGAAAGGAAAGGGTATGCCCATGTGTGGGGATAATCCCTGATCGGAGTTTCCGGGTGCTGACGTTCGCGAGGGATGTTCAGGAAAAAGAATAACCCCCCTTCAAAAATGCAATGTATCAAATATATCATGATATTGAGACCGATACACAGAAAAAACAGCAAAAACCTCACCTGGAATTTTTGATCAGCAGCGGCCCGCAACAGACCTCATTAAACGCGATCTGGGAGGCTAAATTGCGGCAGACACCCGGTAACACCTCCCGGATTCCCGTCTCCAATGAGAATAACAGCCGTATTTTGGAATTTAACCAAGAATTCAGGTTATTTTTGAAGGCCCAAGTCCGGCAGAACATTCGGGAAAAGGGTACTGTTTCCAAAACCTCTTTATGTTTTGGTGAGATAGATTATCCCAGATGACGTCTGTTCCCGAGCCAGAGGAGGTTGCTGTAGTTGCTGCAAAAATCCGTGTTGATTCCGAGAAGTTTGCAAAGCAGAAAGGATGGATCCTGAATCCGAATGCAGATATCGCGGACTCGGTAATCGTCGGACTCGCCCGGAATAAGCTGATGCGGGGACGGCGGTACTGCCCCTGCCGCCTGCCGAGCGGGAACCCGGAGGTGGACAAGCTGTATATCTGTCCATGCAGAGAGGCGGAGAAGGATGTCACGACCGACGGCCACTGCCACTGTTATTTATATATGAAGTCCGGGGAATAGATTTCCTGCGGAAGTACAGCCCGGCGAGGACGAACGTGGAAAGGAGACTGAGTGTTCCGAGACCGGGCGTCTGTACCGGGGAGGAACGAACGGAGAAGCGTGTGGTTATTGGAGATGTTTTCCTCCAGTGATGAGATCTGAACCACATAGACGGACTTGATGAAGTCAGTGGTGTTTTTCTCCGAGCTGCCGTTGCGAGATTTTCTCAGGCAAAGCCAATGGCCTTTCCGGTCAGCCATTCTCCTGATCGCATCCAGAGGACTGATGAGAGTTCAGCAGGAGGGATGTAGGTGTCGTCTGCCTTCAGATGCAGATGAACGATTCCGTAGTCTCCGGTGAATGATTCCGGGTCGGCAGTAACGGTGACACCCTCCGGCAGTCCGCTGATTTCGTCAAAGATGACAACGGCACTGCTGTTGAGTGTGTCGAGGCGAAGCTCCAGTATCGCATCAGTTCCCGGAGTAAGGACAAATATCGGCATGCCATACTCTCCCTGCTCGTGACGAATCTCAGAAAATCCGGTACAGTTTGGTTCATTGATCCGGATTGCAATGGTGTGTCCCTCTTTATCGTCCGGATAGATGAAGTACGGTTTATCGCGTGCGCCGGGGATAAACGGCGGCATCGTTGGTTCCTCGGCAGTGGTAGTGTTTCCGGATGTGATACACCCGCAGGCACAGAGAACGAGGAGCAGTGCTCCGGTCAGGCCAATCAGTATGAGATTTTTCGGATTCATGGATATCATGGGGACGCAGATGAATGTATTTTATCAGCGTATCATTTTCGCAATGCTGTTCAGAGGAAATATGTCAGATGTGTACAGTCACGGCCTGCCTCTGTTTCCCACAGATGCCGGTACGCCCCTTCGGAGACGAGCGGCATTACGGGAATTTCACCGGAGGCGTTCTCCGGGGGAATGGAAACCCCGATGTTCGTAATGTAGCCGGACAATCCCGAAGGAGTTCCGGTTATCCTCCACGGTTTCGTAACGGAACAGGAGATGACCAGCAGAATGTTGTCCTCTGCGGCAGTCAGATCGGGAAGTACAATAAGGGTTGGGGCGGTGTCGGTCCGGTTTACACTGTATCTCAGATATGAAATGTCCATTTCAGGTATCTCACGAACCTCAGGATCCGGCAGGAAAACGGCGGAGGATACCTCAGATTTCGTCGGACGGTCGGACGACATCGCCGGTATTGTCGGCGTTGAGAGTGCGATCACCGCCCGGGGTGTATATGATCTGTCTGCACTCTCTCTCGGGGAGAGGGTATACTGCGGAACGGCATCCCAAGATTCAGGGGAGAAGGTAAGTGAGGTATAGTGCATTCCCGGAATTTCAAACGGTGAATCCCTCATGACAAATACGGCTGAAATATCCTGCAGGGGTGAGGTGGTGGAGGAAGTAAATGCAAGCATCAGGCCGTGTTCCGTTCTGACTGCGGTACTGTTCCATCCACGGTCGCTGGGAATCACGGGTTTTCCCTCGAGAAGAGGAAGAGGAAACAGGAGAGTTACCGGAGTTTCAACAGGAATTCCGGAGAGATTATCGGTTTCAACTGAATATCTGACAGAGGAATGCTCTCCCAAATTAGAGGAGACATAGTGTACCTCAATCAAAACGCAGAGTGAAAGCACCGCGGCTATGCAGATCGTGGCGAGAATCAGGACGATCAGTTTCCAGCGGGAGAGAGATGATTTTTCAGACATAATGTTTCCTCAGATTCCCGAGTGGTAGTACGTTTGTTTTGCGAGGACCGGTACGACGACCGGGCCGGACACGTTCCCGGACGGAACCTCGGTGATGGCCCGCGTCTGATACATGGAGACAATGTCGGGTTTGCCTGCCAGAGTCTGCGGTTTCATCACTGAGTACCAGAGACTGACGGTGATATTTTTCCGGGTGTCCTTCAGGTCGGGAAGTACGATCAGGGTAGAGGCCGTATCGTTCCGGGGTGTCCAGACGCCGCCGAAGTCCGGGTCACGGACAACCATATCAGGAGGGGAAACATCTGCCTGTATTTGCGGGGAGAAGGTAAGTGATGTATAGTCATCTCCCGGCAGAGCAAACATGGAGTAGTCATACTTTCCAAAGACTGCATTTATCTCCTGCAAAGGTGAAGCAGTGGAGGTAAAGGAGATCATCGCTCCATGATCTGTTACAACGCTTGAACTGGCCCATCCGTGGAAAGAGGAGGTCCAGAGTTCCTCGGGAAACACCGGGTTTCCTCCAATCTGCGGGACAGGGAAGAGGAGGGTTACGGGAGTTTCGGCGGGAACACCGGAAAGACCGCTGGTCCGGATACTGTACTCGGCATCTGAGTTTCCCATGTTGTAGGAGATGTTGATCATCAGATGAAGTATCCCCGGCCCGATAAAAAGCAGGCTGAAGAGGAACAGCAGGATCAGTACCCAGATCAGAATCAGACGGTTTTCGGACATACCGTACTGGCCAATGGGTTGTGAAAATGGATAATACTATTGGTCAAAAGTGGAAATGATTGAGTGACATTATGAGAGAGACAGGGTCGTAGAAGTATTTTCTATGGACTCTGTCCGCCCACAGAAAAGAATGAACCTCACCGGCGTTGAAAACAACGATCGGCATTACTTAGAAAAAGGAAGACTGCTGCGCCGCAAACAGTCCTAATATACACAGCAGAACAACTGCAGAACCCCGGAGCCACGCACCGGGAAAGATAGTCCCCGGTCAGCATACACGAATTTACCTCCCCCGCCCCACAATACTTACACACAGAGGGGGCCACTGGACATAGAAAACAGAAGCGACACTGTATATAGAGAGGTGAGAGAGAAATGAACCGCAGACCCGGCTTTCTTCTCTATAACACACCCGAAGGAGATGTCACCGTAGATGCAGTGATTCGGGACGACTCCATCTGGATGACGCAGAAGGGAATGGCTGAGCTCTTCGGGGTGAAGACTCCGGCCATTAACAAGCACCTGAAAAACATATTTGAGGAAGGGGAACTTTTGGAGGAAGTGGTTATTTCCAAAATGGAAATAACCACTCCACACGGTGCCATGGCAGGTAAATTTCAGAAAAAAGAGGTATGTTACTACCATCTTAATGCCATAATCTCAGTCGGGTACCGGGTCAACTCGCGCCGGGCAAGATCCGGATCGCTTTCCCTGCAGCTGGTTCACTTCTTTTTCTTCTTATCAGGGCAGACAACATCATCCATAAGCTCCTTAAGCGCCTCAATCAGCTCAGGACTCGCATCCTCGTGTGATGCAATTGCAGCCATACCAACACTGAGACCCTCATCAACCCTGCCCAACCGGACCAGCGCATCAGCCTTCAGCATACAACCCATAGCACTCTCATCCAGAGCAAGAGAAGATTCCGCCGCCTCCAGCGCCTTCTCATACTCACCCATATCAGAATAGGCAGCACTCATACCCATATACGCCAATACACGGAAATCCGTTGTCTTGTACGTTAATGACTCCTGCAATTTTTTGATACCTGACTCATACTCCCCAAGATGCGTCAGAGCATCCCCATGCATAAATACCAGATACGCAGACGTACAATCTTCAAGGGCGGCCAGATCAATCTTCACATCTTTGCACAGGAAAAATATCTCCCATAAAGATCCTGAGAATCACGGATCAGATTGCAAATCCCCTCATAATTCTGATCATCAATACTCATAACGGGAATTACGGAAACAAGAATATCCCACGACTCAGAATACTGTTCCTGGGCAATCGTGAACAGAGCTTTTGCCTCCTTGATCTTTTTCTTCCCATAACATGCATCACACAATTGAAGAGTACGGTTCAGATCGTCAAAGGAAGAAGCCAGACGCTTTAACTCAGGAAAAGCGGCAATATCAGGAATTTTGTCAGCGGCAGTCATATATTTTCACCATAAGTATTCATGACAATATGACTGGAAATCATAAATAATCAACTTTGTCGAAATCCTCCAAAACTCCCATTGAGAATTTCGAAAATCCCAACCACCCCCTTCATCTCAGCAGACAAGACATGCCCGCACCCCATCACAAAACACCTCAAACGAATGATCATCCACGATAATCTTTGGAAGAATTGCATCCAGTACAATTTTCGCCGACTTCTCCTCAGTAAAATGGTCCCGGTCAGCATACACGAATTTATCTCCCCCGCCCCACAATACTTACACACAGAGGGGACCAATGGGCATGGAAAACAGAAGCGACTGTCACGTACTCGTTATCGGCTCGGGCGGAGCAGGAATCCGGGCCGCCGTAGACGCATCCGCTGCGGGCGAAACGATCATCGTATCAAAAACCATCACCGGCAAAGGCGGATGTACCGTCATGGCCGAAGGCGGATTCAACGCAGTGCTCAAATCCGCCGACGCCGTCGCAACACACTACGAAGACACCATGAAAGGCGGCGCATACCTCAACGACCCCGCCCTCGTTGAAGTCCTCGCCCGCGAAGCTCCCGACCGCATCCGGGACCTCTTCACCTGGGGGGCCGTCTTCGACCTCACCTGCGACAACGAAATCGCCCAGCGTCCGTTCGGCGGACAGCGGTTCGCACGAACCTGCTACGCCGGAGACCACACCGGCCACGAACTGGTCATGACCCTGCTTGAAAAACTCCGGGGTTCCCCCGTCTCCATCCGCGACGAACTCACCGTCATCGACCTGCTCAAAGACGGGGACACCGTATCCGGCGCCATAATCTGCGACCGGGAAGGAGAACTCGGCATCATCACCGCCGACGCAGTCGTCCTCGCCACCGGCGGGGCAGGACAGGTCTATGACACCACCACCAACTCCACCGCAGGAACCGGAGACGGCTACGCCCTCGGTTACCGGGCCGGAGCCGAACTCATCGACATGGAACAGGTCCAGTTCCATCCGACCGGAGCAGTCTACCCCTATGACACCCGCGGCCGCCTCATCACCGAAGCAGTCCGGGGCGAAGGCGGCGTACTCCGCAACGCAAAAGGCGAACGGTTCATGGAAAAATACGACCCTGCCCGGATGGAACTCTCAACCCGTGACGTCGTCGCCCGGGCCATAGCAACCGAAGTTCTCGAAGGACGCGGAACCGAACACGGCGGCGTATGGCTGGACGTAACCCACCTCCCAAAAGAACAGATTGAAACCCGCCTCCCCGTAATGCTCGCCCAGTTCCTCCAGTTCGGCACAGACATCCGCGAACAGCCGATGGAAGTCGCACCGACCGCCCACCACTTCATGGGAGGACTGCGGATCACGCCGGACGCACACACCACTGTTTCGCATCTGTTCGCCGCAGGAGAAGTAACCGGCGGTGTCCACGGCGGCAACCGTCTCGGCGGCAACGCCCTCGCCGACACACAGGTGTTCGGCAGGCGTGCCGGAATCTCTGCCGGAGCGGTGCAGCATGCGGCAAAACGTACCCCTGACGCGGAACAGATCACCGCCGCAGAGAAGCGAATCGCAAAACTCTACGAAGGCGCTGCTGCATCCGCGAACGTCCGGCGGTCAATGAAGCTGCTGATGTGGAACAACGTCGGCATCTACCGCAACGAACTCGACCTCAAAGTTGCCGCACGGGAGATTGCAAAACTCCGGGCAACACCCTTAGGCATCTCCTCACCCCGGGAAATCGCAGACGCCATCATCACAGAAAACATGCTGCTCGTCGCATCCCTCGTCATTGACGGAGCACTACTCCGCCGCGAATCACGTGGTGCCCACACCCGGACGGACATCAAAACACCGTGGACAAACGAGACCTCGCCCCTCGGCCACACATTCTTCTCAACCGGCAGATCCGGCATCGAAGTTCTGGAGGAAAAACTATGAAGGTCCGCATCTCCCGGTTTGATCCCGCAGTCGATACCGCCCCGCACACCGAGACATACGACGTTCACGTCGAAAAAGGGGCACGGGTCCTCAACGTACTTGACGCCGTCCGTGACGCCATTGATCCGACACTCGGCTACCGTCATTGCTGCCGTGCCGGCCAGTGCGGCTCCTGTGCCGTCCGGGTCAACGGAGAACCGGCACTCGCCTGTATGGAAGAGGCACACGAAAACGACCTCATCGAACCTCTGGAGCTTCCCCGCATCCGGGATCTCATCACCGACATAGCCCCTGTCATGGCACAGATAGCCTGGCTGAATCCCGGGACGGGCGGGGGAGAATCCCCCGCCTGCGGATGCGGCAGCGTAACGCATGACATCGTCGAAGAGATCAAACCGCTTCGCGAATGCATCGAATGCTACAGCTGCATCTCGTCCTGCCCCGCGTTTGCCGCATCCGAGTATGCGGGGCCTACCGTAATGCGGCAGGAACAGCGGCTGAACCTTGACCCCCGGGACGTGAACGACCGGATCACCGAAGCAATCGCAAAGGGCCTCTTTGCCTGCACGACCTGCCACAAATGCGTCGAAGTCTGCCCGAAGGACATTGAGACCCCACGAAAAGCCGTGGAAAAACTCAGGGCCGAGGCCGCGAAACGCGGACTGTCCCTCCCGACTCACCGGGCGCTTGCCCGGCTCGTCGAAGAGACAGGGCGTTCCGTTGAGCGAAAGGAGACACCGTTCCTTGAACGCGTTCCGGACGTCATCGAACCCGAAGGCGAAGTCCGGGCCACGGTCGGCTTCTTCGTCGGCTGCATGTTCAACGGCCGGGTCATCCAGCCGGCACTGGAGGCAATGGAGGTGCTCCGCAAAAACAGCATCCGCGTCGTCATCCCCAAGGATCAGGTCTGCTGCGGCTCGCCCCTGATCCGTACCGGACTTTCCGGATTCGTGCCGGAACTCCGGAAACGCAACATCGACGCATTTGTGAAATCCGGGGTTGACACCGTTCTCACCATGTGTGCCGGCTGCGGTTCGACGCTCAAGAACGACTACGACACCCCGTTCCGGGTTGCCGACATCACCGAGTACCTCTGCGAAATCGGATTTGTATCGCCGCAGAAAGTTGCCGGAACCTACACCTATCACGACCCCTGCCATCTCCTCCGCGGTCAGGGCATCAGCGAACAGCCGCGGGAGCTGCTCCGCAGCGTCGCCGAAACATTCGTTGACCTGCCCGCCCGGTGCTGCGGGGCGGGAGGCGGTGTGAAGTCCGGCCGGCCTGAGGAGGCCGCAGCTATCGGTGCAGTCCGTGCCGAGATGGTCAAAAAGACCGGGGCTGACTTTATTGTGACGGTCTGTCCGTTCTGCGAGTTCCATCTGCATCAGGTGACCGGGCTCCCGGTGAAAAATATTGCAACGCTGATGCTCGAAGGATACCGGAAATAATCTATTTTATGCAGACTGTTCCTGCAAAATCCATCCTCTCTCCCTACCGTGAGACAGGATGGTTCGGTTCCAACTACACGGCAAACCTCTATCGCGGCTGTTCGCATGCCTGCATCTACTGCGACTCCCGGAGCAGCTGCTACCGCGTGGAGGAGTTTGAAACCGTCCGGGCAAAAGAAAATGCCGTCGGGATTCTGGAGCGAGAGCTTGCCGCAAAGCGCCGCAGAGGCGGTCTCATCCTGACCGGAGCGATGGGAGACCCCTACAATCCGTACGAACCTGAAGCAGAACTCACCCGGACCTTTCTCCGACTCACCGACCGGTACGGATTTTCTGTGATGCTCATCACGAAGTCCGCTGCGGTATGCCGGGATGCAGACCTTCTCTCGCCTGCGGTGCGGCGAACATTCGCAGCCGTCGGCATTACAATCACCGCCGCTGACGATACCCTCGGCAGAAAGATTGAACCGCAGGTAAGCCTTTCGTCGGAACGGTTTGAGGCTCTCGAAAAACTTGCCGGACAGAACGTCTGCTGCGGTGTACTGCTCATGCCGGTACTGCCGTTCATCACCGACACGAAGGAAAATATTGTTGGCATCGTGGAACGTGCCGCAGATGCCGGAGCTGCTTTTGTGTATGCAGGAGAACAGTTTGCCGTCTCGCTCCGCGACCGGCAGCGGGAGTATTATTATCAGCAGCTGGACCAGACGTTCCCCGGCATCCGGGAACGGTATGAGAAAACCTTCGGCGATCAGTACTGGTGCTGCTCGCCGGACGCATCCCTTCAGGATGCATTTGTACGGGCATGCCGGCGTAGCGGGATTCAGTTTCGGCATGACGATATTGCAAACAGGGTGTCGGGCCGGCCGGCCGACATCCAGACCAAGCTGCCGGATTAGTCAAGTAGCCCGCGGTCAGCGAGATTCTTGCGGCGTTTTTCTTCGTCCTGGAACAGATGCCGATCTATCTCCTCAGGATGGCACATTGCCCCGCGAATCCAGCGGTCCAGCTCCTCGGGGAAAATCACGATTCCTTTCTTCATCTCAACCGCATCCAGAATTATTCGGGCAGCTTCCTCCGGAGAAATGGTATTCACCGTAAATGGGGTCTCCCCTAAGGCAGGCGTTGCGACATATCCCGGACAGAGTGTCGTCACCACAATTCCTTTGTGCGCGAGTTCAATCCGCAATGACTCGCCAAGTCCGATGACCGCGTGTTTTGTGGTATTATACACCGCCTGGTATGAAGGGGTAATTATTCCGGCAGCCGATGACGTATTTACAATATGGCCGAAACCCTGCTTTAGCAGAATCGGGAGTACAGCATCAATACCTAGATCACGCCCCACAGATTCACATCGATGGCCGTCCTCCACTGATCAAGCGTGACCTGTTCAAACGGGCTGCTACAAATAATCCCGGCATTGTTGAACAGATAATCCAGATGTCCGTTTTCGGCGGCAGCGGTCCGGATAAGAGCTGCAATTTCCTCCTGTTCTGTCACGTCAACAACCGCAAACCGGGCGTTTGCATACCGTTTCAGCTGTTCTTTTGCACCAGTAATGCCTCATGTGATCTGTCGGCCAGATACACAACCGCCCCGCGGTTCAGGAGTGCCCCACTCACGGCAAAACCAATTCCGGATGCCCCGCCGGTCACGATACAGACTTTATCACAAAAAACATCGGTCATTCCACGCACTCGCGAATAATGGCATGCAGGTCCCGGTTCATCCCCTCATCCTTCACGTGTTGTCCGTACAGTGTCGCAGCATGGAACGGCAGCCAAGCAAGTATCTCTTCGCGGGTCACACCGGTTGCAGCAGTATACCTCTCCAGATACCGTTCTGCCCCCTCATATGACAGCTTCTTATCATCCGTATCTAACACAAGATACCGATAATCCATATACGTCCGGCAGGCATCCGCAGCGGCAGGACCCATGGATACTTCAGCCCAGTCAATAATCGTATAGACATCATGCTCTACCAGAATATTTCCGGCATGGAAATCTCCGTGGCAGAGGGAATTTCCGTTTGGCATGCTCTCCAGCAGTCTCAGAAGTTTCTGCTTCTCTGCATCGGTGAGCCAGGAATTACAAGAGATATATCTTCGGAATTCTGATACTGTCGACGGAAGATGAGAGGCATTCACCGAAATCTGATGCATCTGAACCTGCAGGGCAACCAACAAATCAGTAAGCGCTTCCGGCGTGATCTCCCCGGATTTGGTAATCTCTGCCAGTTCTCTTCCTTTTGCCCTGCTCATACGCAGTACATATCTGGTGCCGCACTGCTCAATCCCGTACACCTTCGGAACCGGTAATCCGCATTCTTCCACGAGAGCCATGAGATATGCTTCGTGAAAGATCTTATCCTTGCTAAACCATTCAACGTAAATTTTTGCGGCAACCTCATCCGTTCCGCAGATCAGCGCCGTTCTTCCGCGACCCAGAATCTCTCCGTATTTTTGTATAAACATTGACTCATCCGGCATATACATGCAGTTCTCCTCTCAAACGATTGAACAAGAACTAATTCTCGCTCATACCATATAGATTTTTAGACGTCACTTTTTCTAAGTGGTGCATCCCGAAATTAGGTTGCACTCTCGTTTTAAAAACACAGTTCTCTTTCAGGAATCTCCGCAGAATTCTGTTCCAACACGAATGACGACATTACAAAAACATTGCAAAAATGATTTTTACCGGATTTCCGGCACAAAAATCCGGTTGCCGGGTTAGTTGAGCAGCCCGCGGTTCAGGAGTGACTCACTCACGACAAAACCAATTCCGGATGCCCCACCAGTCACAATACAGACTTTATCACAAAAACATCGGTGTCATTCCACACCCTCGCGAATAATGGCATGCAGGTCCTGGTTCATCCCCTCATCCTGCACAAATCCATACAGTGCCGCAGCATTTAACGGCAGCCAGGACAAAATTTCCTCGCGGGTCATACCGGTTGCAGCAGTATACTTCTCCAGAAACAGTTCTGCCAGAATCA
>JAEWXF010000016.1 GCA_023396065.1 Methanobacteriota archaeon | reverse complement strand
CCCCGGAAACCATCTTCGGCTTTCAAGCCGTGGTTCCCCATATACGTCCAAAGACCCGCAAGAAAAGTATCGACCTGCATCGAAAAAAGTATTATCAGACACCTTTGTGTTTCCCGGAGTGACAGGTTGATTTTGAGGTATCTGTCAAATTCTAAAATTCCAAAAAATGTCTATGATGTCAGCGGATGCGCTGATAGGGGAAAATGAATCTAGTGGCAAAGTCAGGAATTAACCGCGAATGCCCGGGAACCCTTTTCATCAGGATGTCAAACTCAGGGTGAAACGCAGAATATCTCCTCACTCACAGGAACCGGAGAGCGAAAAACACAAAACAGGGCAGAGAAGAAGTGATGGTACATACACCATCACTTTTTCCAGAAAGTGCTGGTGTATACACCATCACCTTACCAAAGAATATAAAGTACGCAGACAAAGAATAGCGTACGATGGAAGATCTCAAACAGCATCTGGTGACGCAGAATCCCTGGTGGACGGGAAACAAACCCGAAACCGGGATCCTCCGTCCCGATTATCTTCGAAAGATTCTGGGATACCTCAAAAACACCCGGGAAATTGTCATTATCGGAGGAGTCAGGCGCTCCGGAAAAACCACCCTGATGCATCAGACCATCCGCCACTTAATAGAAACAGAGTCAGTAGATCCACAACACATCCTCTTCCTCCCCTGTGACAGCAGCAGTATCCGGGATCGAAACGACCCCTTCCCTGCAGTACTGGATGCATTCCAGAAACTTACCGGAACCACAGAGGACCTCTGGCTTTTTTTTGACGAAGTTCAGGAGATCCCCGATTTTTCCCGGGCACTCAAAAATCTGTACGATACCGGACGATATCATATCATCATCTCAGGATCAACCTCCCACATCCTCGAGTCACAATCCGGAACCTATCTGACCGGAAGGTTCCTTCCGGTTCACGTGTACCCGCTGAGTTTTCGCGAGTACCTGACCTTTCGGGGCATGAACATCCCGGAAACAGAGATCGACATGCTGACAAAAAAATATGAACTGATCGGGCATCTCAATACCTACATCCAAAACGGCGGCTTTCCGGCCATAACAACCATTGAACAGGAGGAAATCCGGCAGGACTATCTCAAAGCATACTATGACAGCATCCTCTATCGGGACGTGATCGCCTCCCATGATGTCAGAAACCAAAGCCTGATGCTCGAACTCATGAAGTATCTTATCACCAATATTGCAGCCCCGCACACGTTCCGCAGTCTGGCACAGCTTTTCAAAACAGACCCGGTACGAATACAGGATTACCTCTCCTACGCTGTGGATGGATACCTTCTCTATATCGCCACAAAATTTTCCTACTCGTACAAAAAACAGCTGGTTGCCCCGCGAAAGATATACCTTGCGGATAATGGTCTGCGGTCGGCAGCCGGTTTTGTGTTCTCAAAGGATATCGGACGACTCGTGGAAAACCTTGTCTGTATCGAACTGCTGCGCAGAGGATACACGCCGCAGTACTGGAAAGAGACAAATGAGATTGACTTTGTGGTGCAAAAACCGGGCCTTCCGCTGATGCTGCTGAATGTATGCTACGCAAGCCAGATTCCGGAACGGGAACAAAAAGGTTTTGCTGAGTTTACCAACCTGTATCCGGAGGTGAAAACCAGAAAAATTCTGCTGACCGAAGATGTATCAATGCAGCTGGATGACGGAATAACAGCAGTTCCTCTCTGGAGATGGCTGCTCATGCCTCAGGAAATCCCGGAACAAAAAAAATGAAACTTCCCGGGAACCCGTTCAGTTTTTGTAGCTCTGCACGTACTCGTACGCATCCGCGAGCAGCTCTGTCAGAGAAACCCCGCAGGCGGCCTTCAGATCCATCGGATGAATCTTACCGTCTGCGTATGCGGCCTCCAGCTCCGCATAACTCTGGTACTCCGCGTTCCCGCCGAACTTCTCAGGCCTGCGGATCACCACCTCGGACATCCGGGGGAAAATATTGTACCGGAACACCTGCAGGATCGGGTTTCCTTCGACCTCCGGAGGACAGAAGGCCTTCTTCATCTTCTTCTGAATGTCTTCTGGAGAGTCCGCGACCGAGACAACATTTCCTTTCGAAGAGGACATCTTCTGACCGTCCAGACCGTTCACAATCGGCGTGTGGATACAGACCGGCGGCTTGTAGCCGAGGGTCGGCAGATGCTCGCGGGCCAGCATGTGAATCTTACGCTGATCAATACCGCCGACCGCCGCATCGACACCGAGGGTCGGAATATCAACGACCTGCATAACCGGATACACCATCTGCGAGACCATCGGATTATCCATAGCCCGGCCGACCTCATCCATACTGCGGGTCGCACGATTGAGGGTAATCTCCTGACAGAGGGTTAACACCTCCGTCTGATACTTCGGCGTAAGCTGCACATCCGTCCCCAGAACAAACTCAGCTCCTTTCAGGCCGACCGCCTCGATACATGCCTTATTGTACTCGGCGAGTTCCCTGATCTGTTCAAACGTTCCTTTCCGGTTCAGATACGCATGCAGGTTGGCGATCAAGACCACAACGTCAAACCCTGCTGCTTTCATATCCATCAGTTTATTGATGGTCACCAGGTGACCGAGGTGAATCTCGCCGCTGGGTTCATACCCGGTATAGACCCGCTTTGTTGGTTTGTTCAACAACTGCCGGAGTTCGTCTTCAGTGACAATCTCCGCCGTGTTACGGGTGACGAGTTCATATGCGTCCATACGGTAACTTGTTGGAGGCACAATCAGATAAAGGATGTGTGATTACGCGGTAGACAGGTCGGAAAAAGAGAGGGGGCGTTTGGAATTTACCCTTCCAGAGTGTACGTCTTGGGCGGCTGCTTTTTGCATCCGGTAATGACGGCGGTCCCGGTAAGCGTAAAGACCTCAAAGCTTGGATCTTCAAACGATTTGAAAAACTCCTTCATAAACGGATGTGCCTGATACACATCGTTTTTGATGCTTTCATCGTCCGTAAAAATAACCTTCGCCGAGATGCGGAGCCATGCTTTCTTTTCAAGGTCTACGCTGGCAATCTCAACGTTCGGATGGGCTTTGATCTGAACGTACATCGGTTTTTTATTAGTCGTGGCAAAGTAGGGTCTGCCCTCATTTTCCAGTACAAACAGAATCGGACGGACATGGGGATTGCCGTCTTTATCGACCGTTGCGAAATACGTGAGGGGATTTTTCTTGAGAAATTTGATGACTTCCGAGGACATGGATGGTATTCTCCAAGGCATTTCTGCCTTACCTATTCTGTCGACGGGATGGAATATAATGCTCCGGATGGTGACAAAAATGAATTTATCCGATCCTTTCCATCAGGGATGCAGCAGAAACCAGGAGTTCATATCCTCGGGAGGTGAGTGTGTACTCTTTTCGTTCTCCCTTCTGCAGAATAATGCCTGCGGTAAGCAGTTTTTCCAGGTGGAACAACAGATTGCCGCCGCGAAGTCCGGTAAGTTTTGCAAGATCGGCAAAAGACTTCGGCTCGCTTGCCAGGGACTTGAGAATTTTCACCCGGATGACATTGGAAAGCGGCTCACCAATCCAGGCGGTCACGCCTTCGTCGGACAGTTCCTGAATCCTGAGTTCGTTGTCGTCACCGGTATACACACCGGCGGATTTGAGCAGCCGAACCTGCGAGGCAAACAGCCGGTTCGCTTCGATCAGGCAGCCGCTGCAGGAGTCAAAGCTGCACTGTTTCTGTGCGGTTTCAAACTCGCGGCGTATATTCGCCAGTTCCTCTGCCGAGAGGGTCCCGGTCCGCAGACTCTCAAGCAGCAGTGCAAATGTCCGCGCAAGGCAGGGAAGACAGTCCTCCTGATACGGACAGTTTGCCGCTTTTGCAGCGAGGGCATCCTTTGCCCCGGCGAGTTCTGCGGTAATGACCGCGTCGGCACAGTTTTTCCGGAACACATCCAGTGCCGCAGACCGTCCCGGTACGGCCGGCCGTTCCGTATGGCAGCGGAGTTCGGTTCTGAGGGCCTGAATCTCAGCCCGGAGTGCAGCGATTTCGTCCGGTGATATGTCGGTCATTGATTGGATAATCCTGTAGTAAGAGTTTCTCCTCACTGCTTGTAAGCGTTTGCGTGGGGAGAAGGAAAAGAGGGGACTGATGTCCCGCAGAAAAATTCAGATGCTGTACGTCTTCGGCGGCTGGCCGGAGAAGTCGGCGATGGTTGCGGTGCCGTTGATGATCGTGAAGATCTCAAAGTCCGGGTTTTCGGCGGTCTGATAGATGCTTTTTACAATCGGACTTGCTTCGATGATCTCCTGTTTGATTGCCATGTCCCTGGAGAAGGAAACAGTCGCAGAGATGCGAAGCCAGGCAAACTCCGGATTCGCAACGGTGATCTCAACTCTGGGATGAGCCTGCATCTCCCGGTACATCGGTTTTTTGCTGGAGGTGCAGAAGTACGGTTTTCCATCGCGTTCAAGGTAGTACATGAACGGGCGGACCTTCGGATTGCCGGCTTTGTCAACGGTGGCCAGGTACATGACCTGGTTTTTCTGCATAAATGCAATTACTTCGTTTGTCATGATGTGTGTTCTCCGTGGTTGTTACATCCGGACTGTCCCGGATGTTCTGCTACTCTATTCGTCATAATAGGTTATAAAAGTAACTCTAAAGTATATTTTTATAACCTTTCGGGAGAGAACGGAAAACCCTGTTATTTTCCTGAAAATCTGAAAAATGTTATAATTTGAGCGGATACTCGCTTCCCCGCCACCAGAGGAAGTATGCCTCACCGCGACGGATCAGAATGCAGCCGTCCAGAAAACCCGGCCAGTCATGGGTAAAGTCGTAGCCGGTCAGAACAGAGACAAACGGAACGATCCATGCATCATGGGTAACGCAGACGGAAATTTCTCCGTCGGCAAGTGTTCCGGCCACAAAATGAAACATCCGCTGCGTTCCTTCCGTGACCGGATAGTGGCCGGGCAGAACTTCGCCACAGACGTACCGAAGGCTCATAGTCTTCACCGGGTTTACCACGTAGAACTCCCGGACAATATCGTCATCGGCAACGTAAGCACTCGGTGTCCCGAGCATCAGACTTTTTTCCGTCTCCCCGGAGACACCGGCACCGGCAAGAATTTCCTCCCCGGTCTGCATACACCGAACCATCGGACTCGCGTACGTCCGGACGGGGACATCCGGCAGCGCAGCGCCGAAAGCGTGTGACTGCCGGCGACCCCGCGCCGTGAGAATTTTGGTCGAACCGGGCTGCCCTTTGATGAACGGCTCGCGTTCACCATGCCGCATCAGAATCACGGCCGCATCCCAGGGAACGGTTTTGAGAACACCGGGAATCGGATTGTCCGGAGGGAGGTACCGGACCGTGCCGGAAACCGGGAAGGTATCAGCCGGCGCATCCGTCCGTTCCAGCTCGGTTCCATCGGGACCAATCGCCAGCCATCCGGCCTCATCCCGAACGAGGGCACGGCCTTTGGCAAACGGCCGGGCATCATAGTACCAGTCGCCGTACAGCAGCTCGCCCGCGGTGGTGATGTGGGTTGCCCCGAACGTATCGTGATAGACAACCGCAGACCCTTCGGTAAACTCCGTCACATACCGGTAGGTATCAAACCCGATAGATTTCCCGGCTTCATCAATGTGGAAGTACCGGCCGGCCGCATTCCGGACCGGAGCGACGCCGTCGGCAAAGTTTCCGGTCCAGACATATCGTTCCGGGTACGCCGGTTCACCGAGGAAATTTATGTGGAATGCTCCGGAGGCATCAGATGCCGCAGCAAGACCCGGAAACCGGAACGGTCCGACCCGGCTGAACCGGTGTTCATAGATCGGACAGCCGCCGTAGAGATGATGCGTCCCGTCAGGACTGAGAGTCAGTTCGTCGAACTCCATAAAAAAAGATTACCGGATGGCGGTAAGGCCAACCGCTTTATTGGTGATCGCAATCGACTCGGCAGCAGTTTTGACGTCGCCCGCCATTGCCCGGATACAGTCAACGGTCTCAACAACAACATCGGCCTCCTGATGAATGGCCTGGAACAAATACAGATCGGTTCCGTCAAGAACAGAGATGGAATCCCTGAAGATACCGTTTTCCCAGAGGTCACCTCTTGGACGGAGGAGGTCGCTTGTGTACTCCTTCAGCTGTGCCGTACTCGTGATGCCGGTACTCTTTTCAATTAATCCGAGGCGGGAATGCGCCTGTATCAGCCCGATGACCTGTTCTTTGGTCGCCGGGTTTTTCAGTTCCATATTCAGGAAATGCATATGCATCAGGGTTGTCGGCACAATCATCGCAGAGGTTACAATGTTGATGTGCGGCAGCACGCTCTGGACATCCGGGCCGTGATGGGAGGGAATGGTAACCGGATTTAAAACGATTGCATCGATTGGTCCGCGTTTGATATCACCCGGATCTCCGCCGCGACGAACCATAGTAGCCCGGACTTTTTTTACACCGAATGCCGTATCGATAAGATGGATAATCCGGCATAAACCGGTTGTATTGCAGGAAACAACACGGGCATACTGTCTGCCAATCGCATCAGCATAGTTACAGGAGGAGTTAAAGGAAAACCCGGCCACTTCATGATCCTCGCCGCCTTCCCAGATGGCTTTTTTCCCATACTTCTCATACAGAGGCTTGTTTCCTTCACCCACACCTCCGGGAGTGGCGTCCACGACAACATCAGCCTTCTGAATCATCTCCTCGACACTGCCGGCAACCGGAATGCCTGCTTTTTCGAAGGCTTCCTTTTTGGAGAGGTCTGCGATATAGAGAGGATATCCCCGTTCCTTTGCAACAAACGCCTCTGCGCCCGGTTTTGTCTTGGACACACCAATGATTTCCATGTCAGGCTGAGCGGATACTGCATCGGCCACACGTTTTCCAATGGTTCCGTAGCCGTTGACTGCGACCTTAATCATAGTACTGTATGCTTTTCTTTTCAGAATCAATAAAAGTGTTGGGGACAACTCCAAAGATATCGACTTTGCAGAGGATACAGTGTTCCGTATTGATGCGGCCAATACGTACAACGGTGATTTCCCGGGAAAAATACCCGAATAAAAGTAACAGGGAAAACCTACAGCCATCCCAAAATGTTAAGTGAAAACACTAAACATAAACCAAAATATCAAAAGTCGTGTGCACTTTCCCGATTTTTTTCCCGGTTTTTTTTCATCTTTCTACAGAAAGGCCCCCACCCCTTTATTTCGAGTGGAACTCATGGAAGGTATCCTTCCAAAAAGAGATACTCATCCTGAGTACCAGTAGTCATAAGTAACTCTACCTCTCATAATATAAAACTTTTCTTTTGAAATATTGTATAAAATATTTTTTGATTGTTTTTTAAAAAAAAGAATTTAAAAAGAAATGAGGGAAAAGCAGGTAAAAATTTCCGGGTACCCCCATATCAGGTTCCACTCGAAACAAAGGGGTGGGGGTGTCGGACGCCTCGCATCAGATGCTGATTGGAAAAATGTCTGACAAATCTCAATATTTTTCGGAGAGTCAGGTGAGAAAAAGTGTCATACCATAAAGCTGTCTCTCCAGTGGAAACAGCGGTCTATTAATAGGAAAAACACTGTAATGAAATATATCGGATCTGATACCTGATGGCTGAGGAAGAACACAAACCTGTAGGTCTTTTCAAAAAATACACGAATAAAAATAGAATTTTTCAAAATCGCGAAGTACTCCGCCACAGTTACAGCCCGCGTGAACTCCCGCACCGGATGAATCAGATTGATTCCATTGCCGTCATCCTGGCTCCCGCACTGCAGGGGGCAACGCCGTCCAATATTCTCATCTACGGTAAAACCGGTACCGGCAAAACAGCAACAGTCCGGTTTGTCGGAACCGAACTGGAAAATGAAAGCTCCGAGTTTTCCCGGTGCCGGATGGTTCATCTCAACTGTGAAACCATCGATACCCAGTACCGGGTGCTCGCCCAGATTGCCAATCAGGTCAGCGAACATGACCTCAAACCCAGTGACCGTCCCAAAAATGTAATTCCTGCCACCGGGTGGCACACCGATCAGGTCTACACTGAACTGAAAAATGTCCTGGAACAGGTCGGAGGTTTGCAGATCATCGTTCTGGATGAAATCGACAAACTTGTCAAAAAAAGCGGTGATGATACTCTCTATAACCTGACCAGGATTAACAGTGACCTCAAAACCTCCCGCGTCTGTATCATCGGTATCTCCAATGACCTCACCTTCAAGGATTTCCTTGATCCCCGGGTTCTTTCCTCTCTTTCCGAGGAAGAGATTGTATTCCCGCCGTACGATGCCGTACAGCTGCAGGACATCCTGCATCAGCGTGCTGAGATGGCCTTCCTTCCCGGCGCGGTCAGCGAGGACGTCATTGCTCTCTGTGCGGCTCTCGCGGCTCAGGAACATGGTGATGCCCGGCGGGCGCTTGATCTCTTACGTGTTTCCGGGGAACTTGCCGAGCGGGAGTCCGCGGAAATGGTTCTGGAACTGCATGTCCGCCGCGCCCAGGAAAATATCGAGACCGACACCATGAGTGAGTGTGTCCAGACCCTCCCGACTCAGAGCAAAATGGTTCTCTGTTCCATGCTTCTCGTCGCGTCCACCACGCAGAAGGTCTTCACCAGCGGCAGTGTCATCAACGTCTACCGGGAACTTGCCCGGGAACTGGACGTCGAACCTCTGACTCACCGGCGGGTGTCTGACCTCATCAACGAACTGAATATGCTCGGAATTGTTACCGCGCGGGTCGTCTCTCACGGACGTCACGGCCGGACAACAGAAATTTATTTTAACAGCCCCACTAATCAGATACGTACAGTAGTAATGAACGATCCCAGGTTCCGGGAATGCGGAATTCTGCATCCCCTCCTGTAGACCATGAACCTCAGCGGTGATTTAATTATGGATGAAAAGGACACAGTAATCCTTCGGGAGCTGCAAAAGAACAGCCGTATCGCCTCAGGCGATATCGCTGTCATGCTGGAGACTGATGAACGCGAAGTAGAGACCCGTATCGCAGCACTCCAGGCAGCAGGCATCCTCCGGCGCTGCACCGCAGTCATTGATTACGGTGCCGCGGGGGAGGGCGCAGTATCTGTTATCCTCTCTCTGAAGGTCACCCCGGAAAAGGGTCTCGGCTATGACGGCATTGCCGCCAGACTTGCCCGGTTCCCTCAGGTCCAGTCGATCTACCTTCTGACCGGAACATATGATTTTCAGGTTATCATCAACGGTGCATCGATGGCTGAGGTATCCCGGTTTGTTGCCGAACAGATCGCCTCTCTTGACGGTGTCCGTGAGACGATGACCCAGATCGTCATGAAAACCTATAAGGAGCAGGGAACGGAGATGTCGCGTCCCGGAAGCCGGGACCGGCAGCTCATCAGTTTCTAACGGGCGGGGACTCATGCGGAAATTTGTCTCACGTATGGCTGAGGAGATTCCTCCGTCGGGCATCCGGAAATTTTTTGACCTGCTGCTTACGATGGACAATGTCATCAGCCTTGGTGTCGGAGAACCGGATTTTGATACCCCGTGGAGTGTCTCCCAGGCGGCAATCTCTTCCATTGAGAAGGGCATGACGATGTACACGTCAAACCGTGGTCTTGCGGAGCTGCGGGAACTGTTGTCTGCGGATCTGGAACAGCGGTATCAGACACCGTACTGTCCGGAGACCGAGATGATCGTCACAACCGGTGTCTCGGAGGGTCTGGACGTTGCCGTCCGGGCTGTAGTTGATCCGGGCGATGAAGTACTGATCGTTGATCCCTGTTTCGTATCCTATCACTCCGAGGTCCTGATGGCCGGAGGCCGGCCAAAGGCGCTTCCCTGTTCGGCGAAGGATCAGTTTAAAGTAACACCCGAAGCACTGATGGAAGCCCTCACGCCGAAGACGAAGGTGTTGATGATCAACTTCCCGAACAACCCGACGGGCGGCGTTATGGGAAAAGATGATCTCAAAGCGATTGCGGACATCATCATTGATCATGATCTGCTGCTGATGTCGGATGAGGTTTACTCGGAGCTGACCTACGATGGTCATCATGTTTCAGCTGCCTCGATTGATGGTCTGTGGGAACGGACGATCACGCTGAACGGCTTTTCCAAGGCCTATGCAATGACCGGCTGGCGGCTTGGCTATATCTGTGCTCCCAAAGAGATTACGGATGCGGCGCTGAAGATTCATCAGTATGTGATGATGTCTGCGCCGACCGCCGCCCAGTATGCAGGTGTTGAGGCGCTGAAAAGCGGTGAAGATGCCAAGAATGCCATGGTTGCCGAGTACCGCATCCGGCGGAATCTGTTTGTCAAAGGTCTCAACGATGTGGGTCTTCCCTGTCATCTGCCGAAAGGAGCGTTCTATGCATTCCCGTCGATTGAAGGAACCGGTCTTTCGGATGAGGAGTTTGCCGAGCGCCTGCTAAAGGAACAGCATGTTGCCGTGGTTCCGGGAAGCGCGTTTGGTGAGAGTGGCAAAGGTCATGTACGAACCTGTTATGCGGTTGACCGCGAGAAGCTTACCGAGGCTGTCCGCCGTATTGGAATGTTTGTTGAGTCACTGCACAGCTGAAGTATTTAACCCCTTTGTTTCGAGTGGAGGTGTTTCTCAGAAACACCCCGGATTTTCATGCAGAAGAGAGAGATAGTCGCACGGTTTCTTGAGGCGGGTCTGCTGGTTCACCCGGCAGTTGTTACGTACATCAGCGAAGCCGGAGGATCCGGAATAATTGAGGGAATTATCAGTTCGCTTCCGTCCGGAACCGCCGTGGTTACGCCAAAGGAGGTTTCCGGCATGCGTGCTGTCAGAAACGATAAGCTTGCAGTCGGGTTGAGCCCTCTGCCGGAGGTACTGTTCGGGGCTGACGGGGCGTCTGTTCCTCTGGGTGTTCCTGAGGAATCGTTTGCTCTGTTCCGGAACCGCTATGATCTGCTGAGTGCGATGATGCGGCCCCGGGTGAATCCGGTACCGATTGAAGCACTGGTGAAGCAGAACAGCAGGTTTGCGGATACGGAGGTTGGCGTAATCGGGATGGTGGTGGAGAGTACGACAAGCTCCAAGGGCCACCGTGTTACCGAGATCGAGGACCCAACGGGAACGATGAAGGTTCTGTTTAATAAAAACCGGGACGGGTTCGATGAGGCAGAGAAGATTATCCCCGATGAAGTGATCGGGGTAAAGGGAAAACTTGCCCGCGATACCGGCGGCGGCGGGGGTATGATTTTTTCCGATACACTGTTCCGGCCTGACGTCCCTCTGACTCATACGATTACTCCGTCCAAGGAACCCGGGAAAGCTGTGCTGATCTCGGATGTCCATGTCGGCAGTGATACGTTTCTGCCGGACGCCTGGGACCGGTTTGCCGGCTGGCTGGAAGACAATGATGATGTCCGGTATCTGCTGATCGCAGGCGACGTGGTGGACGGTATCGGGATTTATCCGAATCAGGATAAGGAGCTGCACATCAAAACGATTTACGAGCAGTATGACCGGGTCGGTGAGATGCTTTCTGCGCTGCCGTCGCATCTGCAGATTGTTTTGTCCCCCGGCAATCACGATGCGGTCCGGGGAGCCGAGCCGCAGCCTGCCCTGCCGGCAGAGTTCCGTACGAAGTTTCCGGGTAATGTGACGTTTGTGGAAAATCCTTCGGTGGTGAATCTGCAGTCGGTGAATGTCCTGATGTACCACGGCCGCAGTATTGACGACCTGATTAAGTTTCTTCCCGGCGCTTCGTATGAACATCCGGGAGAAATTATGCAGGCGATGCTTCAGCGCCGCCATCTTGGTCCGATCTACGGCCAGAGAACGCCGCTGCTTTCGACGCCTGAGGATCATCTGGTTATCCGCGATGTTCCGGACATTCTCCATACCGGCCACGTCCATATCAGTGAAGTGGTGAGTTATCGGGGAGTGCTCTGCGTGAATGCAGGAACCTGGCAGTCACAGACGTCGTTCCAGAAACAGATGAACATTGATCCGACGCCTGCGGAAGCGGTCGTGGTGGATCTGCAGACGATGGGATATGAAAAGCTGTGCTTCCTTTCCTAATATCCCTGCTTATCTTCTTTTTTTTTGGAATCCCGGTGCACGTTTTGCCAGCATTTTCTCCTGCGACCGGACTCTTCGTTCCAGCTTCTTCACATCCTCCTCGGGCGGCAGATTTTCCGGCGTAATTCCGCGGCGAAGCAGCAGATCCCTAACGTCAGCGTTGTTCTGTACCCTGAGTTTGCCACTAGGTTGAAAATGGTTTTTCGGGAATCCTTGGATGTATGAAGTTGAATAAACCGCGAATGCCCGCTACGCGGGCCGCGAATGCAAGTCCTTCGTCCTTGCAAAATTCGCCCAATCGCATTTATCTTGCGTTCGGGCTACTGCTCAGGCCGCGTTGCTAATCGCACCGCGTCTGATCTTCGCAGTGAAAGCCCTCACTGGATAAATGCTGGCGAATTTCCTGTTGATCGGAATTCTTCGGACTCTACCCTATGTTTCCAAAACTTTTGGACATCATCACTTTTGAAATCGATACCACATGACAAGAAACAAAAAATTCGCCTGCATTTATCCAGTGAGGGCGTTAGCTGCGAGGGAAAGGCCGAGGCGATTAGCCGATGGCCC
>JAEWXF010000017.1 GCA_023396065.1 Methanobacteriota archaeon | reverse complement strand
TGCTCATACGCAGTACGTATCTGGTACCGCACTGCTCAATCCCGTACACCCGCGGAACCGGAAGTCCGCTTTTTTCCACGCTCGCCATCAGGAATGCTTCGTGAAAAATCTCGGCTTTATCAACTCCTTCAACATATATCTTTGCGGCAACCTCATCCGTTCCGCAGATCAGCGCCGTTTTTCCGCGGCCCAGAATCTCTCCATAGTTTTGTATGAATACTGTCTCATCCGGCATATGCATGCAGTTCTCCCCTCAAATGATATTAGTAACTACTTCTCTCCCATACCAGATATAATTATTACACATCACTTTTTTCAGAGCAAAATTTATAATAGCTTAAACAGCAAACAAACCCAAATAATGAACAGGGATATTCGGATTCTGCAGAATAACACACTCCCGGCCGAAGTGGTTGTTCTCCTGCTGATCGGACTCGTAATGCTGATCCTCGGAGTTCTGTTGTTCCCTATCTACGCGGGTCTTCTTCCGTATTATGAGGACGGACTGTTCAGCCTTTTGATCATCGTTGCAGCCCTGCAGATACTGGCATTAGGAAAAACCCCCTTCGGCGATGTCCGACGGAACCTCCCGACGATTCTCTTCGGTATTGTAATTGCGGCAGGAGGGATTGTGATCTGTTTCATCCCGGATATCCTCGGAGACATCCCGCGGCTGCTGCTGATTGTATTTTTCGTTTTCGGCGGGGCAGTGCAGCTTCTGCAGCTGTACCGGCGGCGGGAAACGGAACGGATACAGAAGACCGCGGACCCGCTCCTTGGAAAACTGACCATGGCATCTGCATTCGTCTATTTCTTTTCCGGCATTATCGGGATCACTCTGATATTCCAAAGCGAGACTGCAGGGATACTGACGTGTGCTGCCGTTCTGGGATACGGCATTGTCATTACCACCCTTGCCCTGATACTCGTGCAGGTGTACCGGAAATATCCTCCGGCAGAACCTGAGGGTTCGGTCAGTCTGTCGATTGGAAACGTAATGATTCTGCTGACCGGCATCTTCATGATTCTCCTTGGCATTCTGCTGATTCCGGTGAACCTTGGCCTGCTGCCGTTTTCACCGAGTGCCCAGCTCGGTCTGCTGCTGATCATCTTCGCAATTCAGATGATGCTTCTTGGAGAAACACCGGTCGGCTCGTTTTCCCGGACGCATCTGATCGTCGGTCTCGGATTTCTCCTGGCAGCGATCGGGGTAATCTGCTGTATTATTCCGGAAGTCCTGCTGATACCGGCAACAATCATCATTGCCGCGGGAAACATCGGCGGCGGAGTTCTCGGACTGACCAGACTGACAGGTATGCTGAAAACAGCTCCTTCGGCAGCAGAAGGACCGGTGGCCCCACTCTCTCGCCGGATACCGGTACTGATGGGTGTGATGAACGTGTTAGCAATCGTGTTTGGTACCTCAATGCTTCTACCAACACTTCTTCCCGGCATACTTGTCGGAATCGTTCTTGCAGCAAACGGATTCGTCCTTCTGTCACTGCTGTACCTTTTGAAAAAAATTGAGCGGCTTTCAGAGTCGGCAGCCTGAATTTTTTAGCGGAGTTTTTCTTCAGAGACGGTCAGATCCCAGTGGAGGACGGCGGCGGTGAGTGTGCTCCGGCAGTTCTCCACGACCAGCTCGTCACCATCAGCGGACAGAACCATTCCGGCAAACTCATCCGCGGAACAGAGCAGATGCTGATCGGGATGAGTTCCCCGCCGGATATCACACCGCATCTCAATTCTGTCCGCAGCCGAGACCACATACGATAACCTCCTGCCTGCAGGATGATCCTTGCCGAGGGCGATCACCGGAGTATGATAGGTCCGGACCATCTCCAGCAGATACAATGCCGGCGGAACCTCTCCACCCTCCGGGGCCGAGACAATAATCAAATCGCCCGGATAGATGCCCTGCACCAGCTCCCCGGTCTCCGTTCCGATGATCAGCGGAAACTTCTCTTCAGCCCGTCCGACCAGCAAAAACGAAGAGGCTCCCCTCAACAGAACGGGCCGGTTCCCGGAAAAGGGAATCCTGAGTATAGATTTCATTTAAATCTCAGTAACGTCCTCGGACTGGCAGGTAGGACACATGGGATGTTTCCCAATACTGGTAAACGTCCGACCGCACTCATTGCACCGGTACTTTTTGCCTCTGCCCTTCAGAGGATCGTTCAGATCAATCTCAATTGGTCCGCCTGCGGAACACATACCAAAACATTGACGCGGGAGATGATAAGAGTTTTTACCGGACAATCCCGATGTACGGGAGGTTACGGTACTTCTGATCCCAGTCAAGGCCGTAGCCTACCACAAAGTCGTTCCCGATGGAAAAGCCGATGTAGTCTCCCTCAAACGGAACAACCCGGCACTCATGCTTATCAAGAAGCGAACAGACCGCAAGTGAAGCCGGCCCTCGGGCAAGGAGCATCTCTTTGACGGCGGAGAGAGTTCTGCCGGTATCAATGACATCCTCAACGATGATCACATGCTTTCCGGCGATCGCCTCATCTGATACGTCCAGCTTCATCCTGATCGTACCGGTCGAGGCCTTTCCCTCGTAGCTCGCCGCCTGAATATACTCCATAAAGACCGGGACGCTCAGACGTTTGGCAAGTTCACAGGAAAAAAAACAGGCGCCTTTCAATGTTGTAAGAAGCGTAACGGATTTTCCGGCGTAGTCCGCATCAATCTGCCGCGCAAGCTCCCTGATGCGTGCATCGATTTTTTCCTCAGGAATCAGAACGTCGATAGTGTCAGCCATTAAACTCTGCTATCTATAGAACAGAACTGCCAATAATTCTGCCGGTGGTCAGGTTAGAAAAAAAAGCTTCAGGCAGAAAGAGATCTGCCGAGTGCCTGTGCCTGCGCAATTGTTTCCGGAAATTTCTCCAGATCAGCTGGAGCCAGAAGCTGATTTTGCCAGATAAATCCTCCATCCGTGCAGTGGAAAAATCCGAACACCGTTTTCAGATACTCATCTATCGGAGCGGTAACCGAAAGATCACCCGATCCGCAGGTCAGTACCGTGACAATCTTTTTGCCTGCCGGGAGGCGGGAAGAGAAATCAGGGTTCAGCATCGCATACAGCCGATCAATACAGGGATACGCCTGTGCATTGAGACGGGCAAAATAGACCGGCGCACCAAACACAATCACATCCGCCGCACGGATTTTATCATACAGAGCAGTCATGCCGTCCTTCTGGGCGCAGGTATCGTGACCGGCTTTGCAGTAGCCGCACCCGCTGCAGGGATGAATGTCTGCATCACACAGACGGATCAGCTCAGTGTCCGCCCCGTTTTCCTTCGCTCCGGCAAGTATCTGTTCCACCAGCGTCTGGCTGTTTCCGCCCTTTCGCGAACTCGCTGAGATTCCAATAACGTTCATACGTATCTATTTAGAATGTATTTCTGATAAATTAGATACAAGGAATATCCATATATACTCTGAAAAAACATACTAACTCTCATCCCATGGACTCTGAGAAAAAAACAAAAAATGCTGTTGCCTGTCCGGTATACCGGGCACAAAAAATCATCAGCGGAAAATGGAAAATATGTCTCCTCTGTCTTTTGAGCAGTGGAACAAGGCGGTTCAGTGATCTCTACCGCAACACCGCCGGTATCACCCAGGCAATGCTGACGAAACAACTGCGGGAACTGGAGGGGGACGGTTTCATCTCCCGCTGCGTGTACCCTGAGGTTCCGCCGAAGGTGGAGTACTCACTCACCGAACTTGGCGAGAGTTTCATGCCCATACTTCAGGAAATTTCCGCGTGGAGCCAGACACATCTTCAGCCGGAAACAAACGAGGTACACCTGCCGTGCTGCAGTCATCAAAAAAAGTAAAAAATATTTTTTTTATTCGGAGTGGTAGTGGCTTAACGGCTCAATGGTAATCGTACCCGACTTCATCGACTCGATTGCCTGAACTGCTGCTTCTGCTCCGAAGATGGTCGTAATGTAGGGGATACTGTAATCGATCGTCGCCCGCATAATCTGGAAGTGATCAGCCCGGGCATTCTTGTCTCCCGGTGTGTTGATGACCAGATCAACATCTGCACCGCGGACCATATCGATGATATTCGGAGAACCCTCCTGCACCTTTCTGACCAGATTCATCCTGATATCGTGCTGCTCCATGAACTTGACCGTCCCTTCCGTTCCGTAGAGATTGAAACCGAGGTCAGCAAGTTTCCGGGCAATCGGGAGGATAGCCTCTTTCTGCTCGTCGGTTACAGAGATGAACACGTTTCCTTCCAGAGGAAGCTTGTTGTCCGCAGCCTGGCTTGCCTTGTAGAAGGCGCGGCCGAAGTCATAGTCGATACCGATCACTTCACCGGTGGACTTCATCTCCGGGCCGAGAATCGGGTCAACACCCGGCAGCCGGGAAAACGGCAGCAGAACTTCCTTGACGGCGACATGACTGATCTCCTTCTCCTGATAGCCAAGGTCGGCAAGCTTCATGCCGAGCATGACCTTTGCCGCAATCTTTGCGAGCGGCAGACCGGTTGCCTTGGAAACGAACGGAACCGTTCTGCTGGCACGCGGGTTCGCCTCAAGCACATAGACCGTCCCGTTGTGGATGGCATACTGGATATTGATCAGACCGATCACCCCAAGCGAGAGGGCAATCTTTCGCGTGTAGTCCTTGACGGTTGAAATCTGCTCAGGCGTCAGCGTCTGGGTCGGAATCACACAGGCCGAGTCGCCGGAGTGAACACCGGCCTCTTCAATGTGTTCCATAATACCGCCGATAAGAACATCCGTTCCGTCGGAGACCGCATCCACATCCAGTTCGGTTGCATTGTCAAGGTACCGGTCGATTAACACCGGGTGGGTGTTGGAGACACGGACTGCTTCCTTGATGTAGGTCTGCAGTTCAAGTTCATCGTGGACGAGTTCCATTGCACGGCCACCGAGAACATAACTCGGCCGGACGAGGACCGGGTAACCGATTCTCTTCGCAATCTCGTAGGCTTCCTTCTCGGAGTATGCGGAACCGTTTGCCGGCGACGGAATGGTATCCTTCTCCAGCAGAACACTGAACCGGTTTCTGTCCTCGGCCACATCCATGTTGTCCGGGCTGGTACCCAGTACCTTCGTCTTGAGACCGAAGAGTTTGATCTCCTCCTGAATCGGGATAGCGAGATTGACGGAGTTCTGACCGCCGAACTGCACCATAACACCGTCGTAGTCACCTTTCCGGAGAATGTTCACGACGTCTTCAAGCTGCATCGGTTCAAAGTAGAGCCGGTCGGAGGTATCGAAGTCAGTGGAGACGGTCTCCGGGTTGTTGTTTAAGATGTGGACTTCGATGCCCTCTTCCCGCAGGGACTTGACTGCGTGCACCGTACAGTAATCGAACTCGATACCCTGACCGATACGGATTGCACCGGAACCGAGGATGAGAACTTTCTTGTTCGGCGTACTTTTCAGTTCGCACTCCTGCTCCCAGGTGGAGTAGTAGTACGGCGTCTTTGCCGGGAACTCTGCAGCACAGGTATCGACCATCTTGTAAGTCGGAAGGCCGACGAGGCTCTCAATCTTGTAGATGTTCCAGCCGGTGAGTTCACGGATTTCCGCGTTGGAGAAGCCGAACTTCTTCGCGGTCTTGACCAGTTCCTCGGTCGGGTGCTCGCGGAGTTCGAGTTCAATGTCAACGACATGCTGAATTTTCTCCAGGAAGAACGGTTCGATCTGGGTGAGGTTATACACATCGTCGACGGTCATGCCGAGGCGGAATGCATCGAACAGCGTCGGGAACCGCTCGTCGGTCGGCCGGGAGAGGATCATTTTGATCTCGTTTAAGTCCGTGTGGTGGTAGATATCGGTATCAAGCGAACGGAGTGCTTTCTTGAATCCCTCTTCAACGGTTCTGCCGATTGCCATGACCTCACCGGTGGACTTCATCGCAGTGGTGAGCGTTCTGTCCGCGGTCTTGAACTTGTCAAACGGCCAGCGGGCAACTTTGACGACGACATAGTCGACGGACGGTTCAAAGCATGCCGGAGTCGTGCCGGTAACGGTGTTCATGATCTCGTCGAGGCGCAGACCGATTGCAACCTTTGCTGCGACACGGGCAATCGGGTAACCCGTTGCCTTGGAGGCGAGGGCAGAAGACCGGGAGACACGCGGGTTGACTTCAATGACCCGGTAGTCACCGTTGTTGAAGGCGAACTGGATGTTGCAGCCTCCCTGAACGTTGAGTGCCCGGATGATTTTGATCGCGGCCCTGCGCATGATGCCGAACTGGTCCGCAGTGAGGGTGAGAATCGGTGCAACCACGACGGACTCGCCGGTGTGGACGCCCATGGGGTCGACGTTTTCCATACCGCAGATGATGATACAGGTGTCGCCTGCATCCCGCATAACCTCGAACTCAATCTCGTTCCAGCCTTTGACGGACTCTTCGATTAAGACCTGATGGACACGGGACTTGGTGAGACCGTGCTCAACAATTTTCCTGAGTTCGTCGCGTGTGGTTGCAACTCCTCCGCCGCTGCCGCCGAGGGTGTATGCGGGACGGATAATTGCCGGAAGGCCGACGGTTTCGTATGCTTCGTCAAGCTGCTCTATCTTGGTTAAGATGAAACTTTTTGGAACCGGCTCGCCGATCTCCAGCATGAGATTTTTGAACATCTCACGGTCTTCACCATGATAGATTGCCTCAAGCGGGGTCCCGAGAATCTGAACACCTTCAAGGGCACCCATCTCATAGAGTTCCGCGGTGAGGTTGAGACCGGTCTGACCACCCATACCGGAGAGAATACCGTCGGGTTTTTCCTTTTTAATGATCTCGGCAATGATCTCTGCCTTTAAGGGTTCGACATAGACTTTGTCGGCAGTCTCGGGATCGGTCTGAATGGTTGCCGGGTTGGAGTTCACGAGGACGACTTCGATACCTTCTTCGCGGACAGCCTTACACGCCTGACTGCCTGCGTAGTCAAACTCTGCTGCCTGACCGATCTGGATCGGTCCTGATCCGATTAAGAGGACTTTTTTGAGTGTTGGGTTTTTAGGCATCGGGGATTCCTCTGTACATGATGTCGTAAATTGGTTTTTCCGCTCCATCGTGAACCGCATCGTGTTCGGGGTGGAACTGTACGCAGTAGATGCCGAGGTCGTTGTTGACGAATCCTTCGACGGTCTGGTCGTTTACGTTGATGCAGGATACTTCGCATCCTTCGGGGAGGCTGTCGCCGATTACGGCGTAGCCGTGGCCCTGATAAGTGACGGCAACCGAGCCGTCGGAGAACCTGACCGGCTGGCTTGCGCCGCGGTGACCGAGTCTGAGTTTTTCGACTTCACCGCCGAGTGCTGCGGCGATGATTTCGGTTCCCATGCAGACACCCTGTACCGGGATGGTGCCGAGAATATTTTTGACGGCTGCAACAGCTTTTGGTGCGGCGAACGGGTAACCGGGACCGTTGGTGAGGAAAAGTGCCTGGGGATTTTCCGCGAGAATGACATCAGCCGGGGTTCCGTAGGGGTAGATGTAGAGATCTGCACCACGGTTGTGCAGGCTCTGCAGAATGGATTTTCTGCATCCTAGATCGAGCACGGCAATCTTTTTGCCGGTACCCGGAATATGATAGGCTTCCGTGCAGGTGACATCCGGAATGAGTTCCCGGGTTTCCTGCACGGGGGCGTTCTGGGCGAGGCGGACTGCTTCATGTCCATCGTCAGAACCGGTCAGGAGTGCCGCACGCATGACACCCTGCTCTCTGAGTTTGATGGTGAGCATACGGGTGTCGACTCCCTCAATTCCCAGGAGTCCGTTTTCTTCGAAGTACTGACCAAGAGTTGGTTCGTGCTTCGGGAACTCGCAGAGTTCACGGACAATGGCACCGGCTGCGTGGACCTTGCCGCTCTGGAGCTGGTCGGAGTTTGCGCCATAGTTTCCCACGAGCGGGTAGCCGAACATCAGGAGCTGTCCGGCTGTGCTCGGGTCGCTGAGGGCTTCCATGTATCCGTTGGATACGAGGGTTACTACCAGTTCGCCGGCTGCTGTGCCTTCGACACCGAAGCCGCTGCCGGTGATGATAGTTCCGTCTTCAAGTCCTAAGACCGCCTTCATGTTTTGTACCATCTTACATGTCCGTGCCGTGAGGTAATAAGGCTAATCTCTGATGAATATAGTTATTTTGCCAATAAATATTGTGAAAATATTTAAAAGATATATTTTTTATAAAAAATAAATATTAATACAGAAATAACAATATTTTTGGGAGGCAATATCTGAAAAAACGAAGGCGGAGTGGCGGCGGCAAACAAAAAATGCCGGGATCACGGAGAAATATCAGTGCATTGAAACCGCGAACGTCGCGCAGTGAGAATTTACGGCAGAAATAAGAGGATCTTTCGCCAGACCGAAAACGGAGAAAAAAAGAGAGAGGGTTATTTTGCCATGATATCCATGACGATCTTACCGTACGCCGGCCGGGTAATCAGCACACCGATCAGAATACCGAGAATACTGATGATGGCGAAACCCTTGAGGGTGGACAGGTCCATGACAATCAGCGGGAACATCGCAATGACCACCGTGGCGGCCGATGTCATGATGATCGCCAGCGCCCGGGTAAGCCGTTTCAGATAGAGCGTTGGCGACGGGACCTTTCCTTCATGGACGACCTCGTCGGTGATGATCACCAGCTGATCGATACCGGTTCCGAGAACAGCTATCAATGCAGCAATCGCTGCGATATCCAGCTGCTGGATGAACACTGCGATACCCAGCAGGATGATAATTTCCGCCATGTTGGTTGCGATCATCGGGAGGACGATCTCAGCAACCCGATACCGGAGGTAGACCATAATGGCGACTGCGGCAAGGGCGGCAAGACCTGCAATCAGACAGACAATCTTGAAGTAGTCACCGAGAACAGCAGAGGTTGAACCGGATCCGGCAATCTCAACCTGTACCGGCAGGGCACCGGCACGCAGATGAATCTCCAGTTCCTGTGCCTGAACCTGTCCCTCTTTCCCCGCACCGGTTCCGGCATACAGGCTGTTTACCGGGTGCATCGCAATCTGGGACGCAAGATCTGCGGAGAGCGGGGCACTGTAGACCTCCTCGCCATCAAGATACATGTTGAGGTTGTGGGCGGTCGGGTTCGTGACGGCGCCATACTGAACGGCAGCGTCCTGAAGGGCCTTTGCCCCGGCAGTATCAATGTTGAACCCGACACCCCAGTTATTGGTTCCCGGCGGATTCTGGGACGGGGTCTGAACACCGACAACGGAATCTCCGTAGAGGACGTGGGCAGTCTCGTTCCCGGTAGTAACAATCCGGATCTCAAAGAGACCCTGCTTTCCGACAATTTCCTGAGCGGTCTGCATATCGACACCGGCCATTTCAATGCGGACATACTGGGAAACACCATTGGTGTTGGCCAGTGTATTGACCTTCACGTCACTTGTTCCGAGACTGTTGACCTTGGACTCAAGAATTCTCTTGATCGTGTCCGCAGTCGTGGACCCCACACCGTTTTCGTAACTGATGAAGGTGGCACCGGCAGCTTCAACGGCTGCCCTCAGTTCAGCTTCGGGCACGGATTTCTGAACCTCCAGATGATACTGGTCGACCGGCGTTACCGTACAATCCAGAATCTCGCCCATCTTTTCAGCAACGGTGTTGACGTCCGCGCCGGAACCGATGGTAACGAACTCCGCCTGGAACTCAAGCTGAATCCAGGACCCGCCGTCCAGATCAAGACCAAACTTCAGGTTGGTCATGGAGTCTCCCCGATCTCCGAACGGTACGAAGATTGCAGCGAGTGCAAGGATGACGAGGATGATCACGACCAAGACACGGAAGTCCTTTACGGTTGCGAGAAATCCTGACTCTTTCTTTTCACTCATTGTTTTGCCCCCTTAATCTTCGGCTTATTTCCTGCCGTCTGTTTTTTCCCCTCTTCCTTTTCCATGTAGAGACGCAGAACTCCGGCATTGAAGGCCCAGGTGAAGATCATATCACAGATAAGACCGATCACGAGAACGGCGGCAATACCGGAAAGTGTCGGGACCTGACCGACTGCGGCGACGATCAGCATGGCAACAATTGCGGCAAGCGTCGTGGTCGTCATAATGAATCCGGTATGAAACGCACCGGCCATTTTGTCGACGAGTTTCCCCTGACGCTTGAGTACTTTGGTGGTCAGAAGAATGTTACTGTCGACCGAGTAACCGATCAGCATCAGCAACGCTGCGGTGGTCGCAAGGGAGAGTTCTATACCAAAGATATTCATCGCGCCGGCGGTGATGGTGATATCGGCAACCCCGGCAAAGACTACCGTGGCCGCAGGAACAAGTTTGCGGAATGCGATGAAAACAACAATTGCCATGCCGATAAAGGCGAAGAGAATGGCGATCATTGCCTGAGACTGAAGGGTAGCTCCGAAGTTTGCGCCAATCTGGTCGATGCTCGCGTCAGGATATTTGGCAAGTGTGTCTGTATTGAACTGCAGCATATCCTCGTTGGACATCGGGCCGAATTTCAGATAATATCCGGCGCTGCCGACACCCTCATCGATAGATTTCAGAGGATATCCTGCGTAAAATGCTGAGATCTGTTCTTTAGTGTCGGTGGTGTGAATTGTCACGGCAGTACCGCCGGCAAAGTCAATACCGGGGGTAACGGGCATGCCGGTGTTCACAAAGGTGAACCCGACAATGGCCGCGGCAACAAGAAAGATCAGAAACGGGATGAGCATCATCCGTTTGGGATCGTATTTGTTGATATCATACCGGGGAAGTTCCATGGTTTATTTATATTGATTTTCAAAGGATATAATAAGCCATGCCTGTTTCCACAGCACTGCCGAAAAAATAGGGTTATAGTGTGTGAACGTCTTCGGCTGCGCCTTTCTGAGCAAGCATATCGGCGATGGTAACGTTCGGGTGGTGGTATCTTGGCCGGTCATCGGTTTTGCCGCCGCGGGAGATGGCTTCAACGGGACAGAACTGCAGGCAGGCAAGACAACCTTCACAATGGTGGAGCCATTCTTTTTGTCCTTTGGGCAGCGCCCGGATGTTATTGACCGGACAGACGGAGACGCAGATCTGACATCCGTTACAGTTCGTACTGACGACGAATTTTTTGTCGAACTCCGAAATTCTGCCGATAAAGCCCTTATACAGAATCATTCTGAGGAGTTTTCCGGTAAGGTTGAAGTCAATATACCGGGGTGAGCGTTTGTTCACTGCTTCAACAAGAACGGCGACCTTTCTGAGTGCGTCTTCACGGATGATTTTTTGTGTGTCTTTTGCAGGCGGACCTGAGAGGGGGATGTAGTTGTTTGGCATCTGAATCCACCAAGCAGCGTTGAGGTCATGACCGCTTTGTTTGGTGAGGGCGGCTATCTGGTTCGTGGGAGAGCCGTATGTCCCTCCTTCGGTGACGACGGAGAAGACATAACCTGCTTCGGAGAGATTGAGGATACCAAAGAATCTGACAACGATCTTCGGGAGGCCCATGGCATAGAGGGGATAGACAATGCCGATGTTTGCGTCAGCGGGCGCATGAACTTTTTCCCCGTTGAGGAGATGCATGGGGATAGGGGAGAGTTCGGTGTCCGGCAGCCGGTCGGCTATGGCCCTGGCAACAGCGAGACTGTTGCCTGTTCCGGTAAAGTAGTAGAGTATTGTTTTCATGGGTGGTGATCTGCCGGGCTTTCCCGATATTCGTATACTGCCCGGCGTTCCTCCTGGGTACATATTTCGCGGGGCGGGGGTTATAGATTGTGATGGGACTATATTTGAGATGTCCCGCAGAACTTCAGATCGACGGAAAAATAAGATTTTGGCGGAATACAGACGAAAAATAGATAAGATTCAGGATTTCAGACCTTGGCGGCAGGCATACATCTCCCCAAAGACGGCACCCACGAGAATCAAGACAGCACCGAAGATCTGGAGCGGCAGCATCACCTCTCCAAGCAGCAGAACCGAGAACACCACCGCCGACAACGGCTCAAGATATCCGCAGATAGACACCGTCTGAATCGGCAGACGGACAATCGAAGAAAAATACAGATAACAGCAGATACCTGTACTGAACACGCCGAGGATCAGAATCGGCAGCCAGTCCTCCGCGGCAATCTCAAACGTGAGCGGTTTTCCGGCACATACCATAAACACTGCCACCGCCAGAAAACTGAAGATCAGCTGCCACGTTGCATTCTCCAGTCCGCCGATCCGGACAGCCTTTTTCGTACAGATCACCATCGCCGCATGCATCACCGCAGACATAGCCCCGCAGAACAGTCCCCAGCCGTTGTCCCCGGTAAGTAGAATATCCCCGTTCACAAAAAACGTCCCGGACAGCACGACCACAAAACTCACAATGCCTGCCCAGGTCAGTTTCTCGCGAAACAAAACCGGCGCAAACAACAGAACGATTACCGGACCGCAGTAGTAGGCAAGAGAGGAGATGCTCACGCCGATCAGCTGATACGCCTCATACAAAAATATCCAGCTTGCCCCCATCGCAACGCCAGAGGCGGCAACAAAGAAAAAATCCCGCCGGTACTGACGGAACGTGAACTTTTCCCGCAGAGCAAGAAAGACCGCAAGCAGGACAACACTGCCGGTAAGTGTCCGCAGAAACACAATCTCATCGCTCGGAAGAGAGATGTAACTTGCCACAACTCCGTTTAAACCGAATAAGATCAGAGAAATGACATACGCGGCGTAGGCTCCGTTCATCCATCACATATATAACTGCCCGATTATTTAAATATTATAAAAACGAATGTTTTATCACATATTGATTACAATATCAGATATATTGGTGGCGAAAACCGTATGGATATGAATATTCAGAAATATCAGGCTTTCATCAAAACCGTGGAGTACGGCAGCTTTACAAAGGCTGCCGAAGCACTCGGATGTTCCCAGTCGGGAATCAGCCGGATGATCCATGACCTCGAAACCGAATGGAAGGTCTCACTGCTCGAACGAAACCGCGCAGGCGTGCGGCTTACCCCCGAAGGACTGAAGCTTCTGCCGCACGCAAAGCGTGTCTGTGAGGAATACCGGAAACTCCAGATGCAGGTGGACGAATTGAACGGACTGGAGACCGGTCTCATCCGCATTGGAACATTTTCAAGCGTCGCAACCCACTGGCTGCCGAACATTATCAAAGAGTTCCAGATGGATTATCCGAATATTGACTACGAACTGCTGCTCGGAGACTACACCGAGATTGAACGATGGATTCTGGAAGGCCGCGTGGACTGCGGTTTTCTCCGCCTCCCGACCCATCCGGATCTGGAGACAATCTTTCTCGAACAGGATCATCTGCGGGTAATTCTGCCGGAAAATCACCGGCTGGCAGACTGCGAGCGGTTCCCGGTTCAGGCACTCTGCGACGATCCGTTTATGCTTCTGGAAAAAGGGGCAAAAGCCGAGGTATCAGAAATCTTTGAGAGAAATCATCTGGCACCGAAGGTGCATTTCACAACATGGGATGATTATGCGATTATGTCGATGGTCGAGAGCGGGCTTGGCATCAGTATTCTGCCGCAGCTGATTTTACAGCGGGTTCCATATAGGATTGTGGTAAAGGAACTGGATGTACCCGCGTTCCGCAATATAGGGATTGCACTGCGAAATACAAAAACCGCGTCACTTGCGGTGAAGCGGTTTCTGGAGTACCTGAAGTATCGGTGAAGAATCATCAGGCCGTGACGGATTCGCGGTTTTTTCGTACCAGAAACACCGCCGCAGCAACTGCCCCGACCGCCAGCACCGCTCCGCAGTATCCCACATCCCGCAGACCTGTAAGGTTCACCACGACACTGCCGATCAGAGCACCAAGACCTATTCCGAGATTAAACGAGATCGGGGAAACCGATGATGCAAGATTCACCGCATCCGGATAATCCCGGACGGCAACATCCAGAAAATGCAGCTGGGCACTTGAGTTCATCAGATACATCAGTACCCCAAGAGTCATCACGGCACAAAATCCCAACAGCGGCGAGCCGAGAAACAGCGGCAGCAGGGCAAGTATTCCTGCCTGCAGAACAAACGGCAGACGCAGTCGGACGATCCCGCCGCGGGAGGCAATGCGTCCCGACAGCAGGTTACTCACAATGGAACAGACACCGAATGCCATCAGGGCAAGACTGAGATCTGCTGCGGGGATGCCGATCTCTGTTTCAAAGATGGGCGTCAGATAGGTGTAGAACACATAGGTCGCTGAGGAGCTGCAGATAACCATCAGAATTCCAAGAATAATTCTGGTGTCCCCAAACAGTGCAAACTGATGCAGAATATTTTGTTCCACCGCATCATGCACTGCAGGGAGGGAACGGGCAAGCAGACAGAACACTGCAACACTCAGAATACAGATGAGTACAAAAGACAGCCGCCATCCGCCAACCGCCGCAAGTATGGTTCCTGCCGGAACACCGACGACGGAGGCTATGCTGAATCCGGAAAAAATCCAGGCAATCACCGCCGGGCGGTTTTTCGGCGAGGCAATATCATTTGCAAACGTCATCGCAACCGAGATCAGGGTCCCGGACACACCCGCAACCAAAAATCGCGAGACGAGCAGAACGAGATAGGACTCCGCAAAGCAGCTGATCAGATTGCCCAGAATAAACACTACCACCAGTGTCAGCAGCAGACGGCGGCGGTTTGCCCGTGCGGTCGCCGAGGTAAGAAGCAGTGTTCCTGCCGCATAGGCAAACGCGAAAAAGGATACAAGACCGCCGGCAACCGCAAGAGGGACATGCAGATCGGCTGACAGATCCGGCAGAATGCCGATCACAATAAACTCGCTTGTTCCGAGGATAAAGGCAAGCATCACGAGGACAATGACCGGCAGGGTAAATACCGGATCACTGCCCTTTCGTGACTCAGGATGCATGAGCCGCAGATATGCATGGCGGAACGCGAGGCGGAGATCTGTAGAATAGTGGAGATAGCTGTTCTTTTGCATGATATGATCCGGTTTTCGGTGAGTACTGTTTTGGAATGATCCCTGTTGAAGATTCGGATAGGGACTCACGCGTCGCTGAACTTCAGCAGCTCAAACAGCCGGACATTGACGTAGATTCGTTCACGACCGATGCGGATTGAGGATAAAACGCCAATCTCTTCCAGGGATTTCAGATACTTCATCGCCGTCTGCCGGTTGCCGATACCGGCCGAGACAAGATACGCCGGTTTGCAGTACGGCTGTAGAAATATCTGCTCAATCAGATCGTGCGAGTACACCTTCGGCAGCTGTTCGCGGCAGATCTCCGCAGTCTCCGTCATCAGATCCATGATTGCATGAATCCGCTCATACGTCCAGTCTGCCGTCTCCTGAAGAGCGGTGAGCATAAAAAGAATCCACTTTTCCCACTCATCATTCTCTGTCACCCGCCGGAGACGGAAGTAATACTCGGATTTATGCTGAATAATGTACCTGCTCAGGTACAGGACAGGAATATCCAAAAGGTCCTGCGCAATCAGATACAGGATATTCAAAATTCTGCCGGTACGTCCATTTGCATCCTCAAACGGATGAATTGCCTCAAACTGATAGTGAATCAGCGTAAGCCGGATAAGCGGATCGGGATCAGACCCGTCGGAGATATAATCTTCCAGCTGATGAATCAGTGCCTCAAGGACATACGGATCATCCGGAGGTGTATAAACCCGACCCTCAAGCCCGGTGATATAGGTTCCCGTGTTTGGACTGCGGCGGTCAGTTTCCTGCTCCAGAAGTACCGAACAGACGCGGGTGAGAAGCACTTCTCCGAGACGGCGGCCCGTTTTCAACTCGTCCACTCCGACAGAGAGGGCTTCACGATAGCGGAGGACCTCCTTCGTTGCCGGGTCAACGGACTCCTCAGGAACGGACAGAGCAGTGTACAGGGCATTACTTGTGGTGAAAATATTTTCAATCCGGGAACTTGCCGTTGCTTCAAGAAGCGGAATGGATTGTATGAGAATACGCTGATTCGGAATACGTTTCCCGGCTTCACGCATACGTGCGAGGGATTTGTTTGCCGCATTGCAGGCTTTCCAGATCTCCGGAGTCTCCAGATCGGTTTTTGGCGGAAGAAACGGCATCGTGTTATAGGGCAGGTTCGGATCGGTATGTACCATGTCGCAGAGAGTAATGGATCGTCGACCCTCATATACCTGTCGAAGAAATGCAAAAATTTCGACATGTCAGACACGATGTGTATACGCAGTATACAGTTCCAAAGTCATCTGTCGAAAAAATACAAAAATTTCGACAGGTCAGACACGATGTGTATACGCAGTATACAGCCAGAGAAACATTGAAGAAAAATGCTGCGAGAGGGCAACAAACGAGAAGTTCATAGCCTTCGACGCGTTGTTTAAATAGAAAATCTACGAATATCGTCATGTTATGGGAGCAAATATCCGGTTCTACAAACCCCCCGAATATTACTATACGATGTCTGAAAGACACCTAAAGAGCGCGGAAGTATCCGGGAAAATCACTGCAAGGGACCGAGAACTGATTGAGGAGTACATAAGCGAGATGGACGCTCAGGATATTTCTCCCGTAAGACATTATAAGCTGATCGTAATGCTGGTAGGGAATTTTGATTTTCATCCACACTATGAGGATTGTACAATTACTGATGTGCAGTCAATACCGGCAATAGTCCGTCGGGCAGTGAATCCGGATGGTTCAAGCAGATACAAAAAGAATACCATTGCCGACAGAATCCGAATGGCAAAACGAATATTCATCTGGCTCAATGAAAATGGCTACATTACTCTTGACAGCAGGAAGTTACAGGGGATAAAAACCCCGCAATATGACAAATTCACGGTTACAGCTGAAGATATTCTGACGGTAGATGAGATAGAAAAATTTCTGAGCTGCTGTTATACGTCCCGTGACCAAGCGATGTTCTGGATGATGTATGAGGGAGCTCTCAGGGTTGGGGAGATCGGGAATCTCCGGTTCCGGGATGTGAAGATTACAGAGAGATTTTGTTCCATCAACACATCAGAGAAAACCGGAAAACCCCGATATATCCCACTGGTGAATTCACGACCGTACTTTACTCACTGGATTAATGACTATCCAGCTGAGAGAAAACCCGATAATTTTGTTTTTCTGAATGCACGAGGAAAAGTACTTACGCGCGCAGCCATTGCCAAGCAGATGAGAATTATTGCAAAACGAGCCGGGATTACGAAAGACGTATGGCCGCATCTGTTGAGACACAGCCGAATTACCCACCTTCTCCAGGCAAATCCAGCAATATCGGAGTCACATATCAAACTGATGTGCTGGGGGGATGTAAACACTCCGATGCTCGCCACCTATCAGCACCTGACCAACACGGATCTTGAACGAAGTGTAGCCTTACTGAACGGGCTGGACACTGAAGAAAGTGGGGATTCAGAGTCGCATAAACGAACTTTGAAGCCGGTTCTCTGCAGGGAGTGCGGACATATTAACGCGGCGACGATGCAGATCTGTGAAGCCTGCGGGAGTCCGCTGACAAAGAATCTGATGATCGGTGCGGATAATATTGCGGAGTATATCCGGGACAAGATAATGAAGGATCCCAAGTTTTTGTGTATGATAACCTCAGGGATCAATGTGAAATAAACATCCTCATTTTTCAGATGGATGTTCCCTGAAAATTCAGTCCGGTCTATCTGGTTTTATGAAATAACGGGAGGGTGCTGCTGAGATCTCTCAGATATGACAGGTGGATTAGTCACCTTTTCGAGGATGAATCAGGAGAATTCTCAGATTTTTTCTGGTAATCATCGACCTTTAACTCTATGGCACGAGATAATAGGCGCAGCTTGGCAGAGAGTTCTTCAAGGGTGAAGCACGCAGCAAGTGTTTCAGGTGTCTCCGGTTGGTTCGCCTTCGTTGCCCCGCTCAGCAGCTCTGCCTGTGCTATCTCCAACTGTTCATGTAGCCAGTTCCACAGATCACGTCCCTCCTCCGTCAGCGGCTCTCCACAATTTTTACAATATTCGGCATCCGGAGCGTTGACTGTCTTACATACAGGGCATGATCTAATAAAAAGAAGTTTTTCCTCAATGGCTTGCCGTACCCATTTAGGAGTACTTATACCCTCTGCCTTTGCTGCGGTGTTCACAGAGTTTTTTAGAGATGCAGTAACTCTTAACGAAATCTGATCATATCGTGCTTCCCCTTTCTCAGCCTGACGAGACATTAGTAACTAGACATTATGATGATAATAATATTTATTATCTATCTGGTATAATGATATATTGAAGTCATTATGACAAAATCTATGAACACGCAGATCGGGTTTGTCTTACCAAAAAGCGACCTCGAACAATTTGACAGAGTCGCCCGAGACGAACGAACAAACAGGTCAGCACTCCTGAGAAAATGTGTATTGGACAAGATTCGGAGTCATGAACTATCAAACACGCCCTCGACAGATTAACGCAGCCGGTAAGATGCGCTTCTACACACCTGAGAAAACTCAGAGGCAAAAAAATAACATGGGTCGAAAAATCGAGCACCCCATTTTATATACACCTACGTGCACGCGTAGTCATATGATGCCGGCACTATGAAACACCATGGGGCGGGTGAAAAAGAAAACACCAAGCCCAGAGCCAAAACTGTAGAACAACTTGGAGCAGAAAAATGTCACAAATTGAAATGAGAAAAAGTACGCAAGCAGATGGACGGTTCCGATTATCTGTAGACATCGGGCCAGAGATGGACAGAGAAATACACAATGTGCATGAAATAGTCTGCGTCAATACCGGATTTCCCATACAAAAATCGCAGGTCATCAAACATGCCCTTAACATCGGATTAGCACAGCTGAAAACACAAATGGAAACAACGGAGGAAGCAACATGAAAAAACAGACAAAAATGCAGAATGCCGCGTCCTTTACCGGCTCAAAACAGTATGGGAACGACGGCACAACAGTATCGACGTCAGACAATATCAATCCTCTAGTATACCGCAGAGGTGACAAGCTGATCATCAGAGACCCCATTGTCCTGAAACCCCTGGATCCTTTTTACAGGCTATGTGCAGATTTGCTCATACAGAAAGGAGATATGATTATAGAAGATCCTATGATCAGTGATAAGAGAGGGGGTGAATGATTGTGAAAGAAATCATGAACCCCCACGAACCCTACAAAGAAAATCACGCTAAACGGGAGAAGATATTATCTAACCACCGTTGTAGTGATCACTATCTCATAGGGCACGTGATCAATATAAACTTACGTCGGGAATTCTCCATGCCGGAGATCATCGACGCAGGAATGAAAGCAGCACGCTCCCCGAATGGTACCGCACGATACTTCTCAATCAATGACGTATACTCGGTTCTGGGTTTTCTCCCTACCCGTTCCGTTACCTGGTCCAAACGCTTTACCCTATTACCCCCGGGACGTGTACGGGCTGTACTGAAGGGGAACGGATTTGGCAGCATCAAAAAAAGCGGAGGGGCAAATGTCTGCAGATATTACCTGATCCCCGTCGTGTCCGAAAACGGGGATATTTCCGCAATGGGAGGTGTCTGAAATGCTGCTCAGTTCCACTGATGACACCATCTACGCAATAAACCAGTTCCCGATTCTGAACAGGTACGCAATCTGTACAGGATTCAACCTGGAACCTGAAACAGCCTCCAGAATTATAACCTTGATCGGAGAACTCGGCGCGGTTGATGAAGCCGCAGAAATTCCAAAAGAATATCTGAAAGGGCCGTTTTTTCAGATAAAGCCACTCTGGAAGGACCTGGAATATGGATATGAAGAGTTACTGGGAGAATTTTTACAGAACGTCGAAGGAGGGATAAAGTGGTCCTGCTATGCAGGAGACATTCTCTCTGCAGTAAATCAGTTTCCGATTCTGAACAGGTATGCAATCTGTAAGGGATTCAATCTGAAATCTGAAACAGTCTCCAGGATAATGGCATCGTTCAAAGAACTCGATGCGGTTGAAGAAGTGGCAGAAATTCCAAAAGAATATCTGGAAGGGCCATTTTTTCAGATAAAGCCACTCTGGAAAGGTTTGAACTATGAAAACATACTGACAAACCTGTTCAGAAACATCGGGGAGGGAGAATAATGCTCCCAATACGGCACGCAGTCCAGCACGATCCGAAAACTCTGGATCGTGAAATCCACAAAACCCTTGTTGCATACAACAATACCGCATATGAGCGCGGGGTTTCACCGGTCCAGTTTATCCTTCAAAAAGACGGTAGTTTCATTCTGGGAAGAAAAGGAAAAAAACTGTCTGTAACATCGCTGCAGACAATTCTCGGAACGGCTGCACTCTGGAAACAGAAACGTTCCATGTGTGGAAACTGGACCCCACCCGGAAAATGCCCAATGTGGGTAGCTCGCTATGCTCTGCAGGAACTTACTCCAAAAGACCTGGGTGCCATAGTGGTTATACAGCGGGGACTCCCCCAAGGATGGCTATGTGAATACAAATGACGCGGTTAATCCGGCTGGAATGAGTCAGATTTCCAATATACCTAATATACAACAACCCGGAGAAAACCCAACATTTGAAGGGGAAACGGACACAGGAATTCGTCCTATCTACCTAAAAACCGGTCATAATATCGCGTGTGTGGAAACACGTGAAATGACCTTTAGCAGTGGTTCAATCATGCCTATTTACCTCTGGAGGCTCCGGGAGAATACCTCAGACCTCTTCCCCTTCGAGACCAACAGCACGGAAGGCGCGGAAATTTGGGAGAAAATTAAAGAATATCTTGCAGAGCATGAGCCGCCGGAGTGTGTCCGATATATTGAAACGCAATTATCCCCGTCAGATGGTGATACCCCGCCATGGAACCGGACAACACCCGCGCGGAAACTGGATGAGAACCCAGATATTGCAAGAATGAGCCTGAATGATGATGGAAATGCAACCCGGTTTGAGAAGGAAGCGGCTGGGTACCTTGTATATGATCCGAAAAGAGTCGCCTGGTATGCGTGGTTAGAAAACCACTGGGAATCGGCACAGGAAAAGATCGGACGTGCACTCAGGTTTGTAGGTCGGAGCGTACACGACGAGGCTATGATATGGGAACGAAAAGCAGTAGCCGACCCGGGGGACTCCGGATTAAAATCACTGTCCCGGGAGTTCGCGGAGTTTGCCACGTTCAGTAAAAATCAGACGAGACAGAACGCTATGCGCCGTATGGTTGAAAGTTCTGCTATGAACGTAGACTTTGACAAGGAAGAGGATATTACTCTCCTCAGTTTCCGGAATGGCGCTATCGACTGCAAAACAGGAAAAATCTATCAGATATGGGAGTGTGAATCACTCAAAACCCGTTATCCGACCGTTTACATAGATACATGGTATACTCCCGGAGCAAGACCGCCACGTTTCCTGAAGCATCTTGGTGCAGTCTTTACCGACAACACATCAGCTGACCTTTCCGAAGATCAGATTCTTGATCAGAAAGTAGCAATCGGTTGTTTCTTTATCCGGATTCTGGGGTATCTTCTCTATCCGGAGAACCGGGAACAACTCTTTATTTTTCTCTGGGGAAGCGGTTCAAACGGAAAATCTACGACGATAGACATCTTACGTGAGGTATTCGGGGAACAGATCGCCGAACCATCCATTAAAGAGCTGTATGTCAGTGGGGATGACAGACCAACATCCGGAATTTATCGGGGACTGAGTAAGCGGATAATGTTGTTTTCTGAGGCTTCTGATGATGAAAACGACCGGAAAGGAGGGAGGATCAGCCGGGACACGGTGAAGGAGCTTACCGGGGACGGCTATACATCCAGATTCAGGAATATTTATGCACCCTCTGAAAGGCAGCGAATAGTAGCCAAACCCATAGGAGTTACCAACGAACTCCCAAGGTTTGATAAAGATCCTGATGAGGCACTGCTTCGCCGGTCGATCACTATCCCGTTCTGTCATAAATTTGAGGAATCGGAGAAGAACAAAGACATCAAAGGAGAACTTCTGCAGGAAAAGGATCTGATATTCTCCCTTTGCATTGATGAACTACGGAAATACATCACCGAGGGACTCCCACCCATTCCGCCAATATGCACACGTACACAAGAAGAGCTTATGGCAGGCTATGAGATGACGCAGTTCATAAGTTCACAGCTGGTCAAAACAGAAGGGAAGACCGAAGAAGACCGCATGACACACGGTGAGATTCAGGATTGTTATATTGACTGGTGCGACTCTGCCGGAATTGGGGTGGGTACAAAAATGGCACTTGCCGCTGGATTGGATCAGTATGGCTGCCAACTGAAGAAACGAGCTCTCATGAAAGAGGAAACCCTGAAATTGTACAAAGCACTGAGGATTAACGGGATTAAAGATAAACCAATCCGAGGTATTCGGCACTTCTGTTGTCGACGTGTTTAGCCTCTTTTTTTCTATTTTTGGTGGTGCACATCTCATCTGAAAGATGTGCACCACCCGGTCAAGTGGTGCACATCTCAAAAATCCATGTGCACCACAAAAATAAGACGATTTAGAACTTATTTCCTAAAAAAAATCATAATAATGGATATTTGCATGTGGTGCACATCTTTTACGAAACTCCCGCGCATGATAAAGTGTAAAATAAGCTTAATACGGGCGTATTTTTCTTACGTACATATAGGGGCGGGGGAGTTTCTGAAAAGATGTGCACCACTTTTTGTATTGGGTGTTTCGAATGGAGAAAACCGGAGACCACCCCACACCCCGAAATGTATCGTATTAAAAACTATAATATTCAAAGAACACGCAACATATATACATATGCAGGATCTCCCGAAGTACCGCGTCGAATGCCGGAAAAAAGACGGTAAGAGTGACTATTACCTCGTAAAAGACATCTATCTTGACGGAACGTGCTCCCGGGTCACCAAATATATGGGATGCAGAACCACCCCGCCGACAGACAAAGAAATCAAGGAGTTCACCGTCCAAAACATCCTGGAGCTGGAAACCAGGGCAAAACAAAAGATTGTCGAATCACGACTCAAAACCCTCAGGACATCACATCTCTCCCCGGAGCTTGCGGCACGGCTTGAAGAAATCCGGTATTTCTCCAAATATCTCAACAGCGTAATCTCCGATGACGACATCAAAATCTATGAACAAACCTTTGAAGAACAGTATATTCACGGAACCACCGCAATCGAAGGAAACACCCTCACCCTGCATGAAACCATAGATCTGCTGCAGAAAGGCACCATCCCCAAAGGAAAAGCGCTCCGGGAAATCAACGAGGTGCAAAATTACAAGCGCGTCGCAAAATACCGCAACGAATACCACGGACGGGTAACTCTGGAGTTCATTCAAAAAATCCATGAACTCATCATGGCAAACATCCTGGAAGAACCCGGAGAGTTCCGGATGAGTGATGGGATCATCATCTCCGGCTATGACTATCAGCTCACTCCCGCCCTCCTCATCGAAGACGAACTTACCGCGCTGATTGATGAATATTATGCCAGAATTTCCGACAAATGCCACCCCTTTGAATCCGCAGTATGGTTTCACTACAAATTTGAAACCATCCATCCCTTCATCGACGGAAATGGAAGAGTCGGGCGTGAACTGCTCAACTATCTCCTGACAACATCAGGATACCCCCGCCTCCTGATCATGGGAGACCGGCGGAACGAATACCTCGGCGCTCTCAAAGCGGGAAACGTCGACGACTTCACCACCATGATTCAGACATTTGCAGAAATGCTCATCTCACAGCGCAAAGATGCAATCGAACAGAATCTACAGAACATTCCAAATCTCGTCAGGCACCAACTGAAGAAAAAGACAGATCGGCTTTAACCTCATCGAAACCGGATTTGTTGACGAAAATCATTTGTCTTTGGGACAGAGGTAGACGGTGCAAAATAATATATGTTGAATCTGACCATAGTACCAATCAATTAGGTGTGGAAATCATGAAAACACAGAATACTACTGTGGGTAAATTAACCTCTGACTCACATAGTAATTTTCGAGAGGTGAAATTGGGACGCTTGAATCCGAATCACAAGAAATTACACAAAACCCTCTTTTTCAAATTCTTCAGGAACAGAGATGTCAGGAATGCGGAAAAGTATACTGTTCTCACTGTCAAAAAGAACACCAACACCAAACACTCACTCAAAAAATTCTCAATGTCTTACATTTCCGCCATTAAAGATACTTACATGATACATCACAAAACAGAATCCCTACGATAATATTACTTATTGGTGTGGAAACCATGAATCCGAAAGATATCAGTCAACCAGACTCAGTACAAACATGCAGCGGATGCGGGAGACAGTACCTCTCCCACGACCTGCATACATGCCCTGCATGCGGACAATCCTATTGTGAAAAATGCTATCCGGGACACAACTGCCAAAAACCTGTTCCTCCTCCCCCCAACCCGCATATCGCACTTGATCAGGCGGAATGGTACAACAAGCAGCCCACTCCCTGCGACCGCTGCGGAAAAATTGTCCGTGCCGACACTCTTCGGAAAGTCGGAAAAGAAAAACTCTGTCCAGACTGCATCCTTAAAAATACCCGCACCGAAGAACGTACAAAAAATACCGGCACCGCAGTATTGATTCTCGCAATAATCGGAATCGTTGTATTTATCATCCTCTTCTTTCCCGGGCAGTCGCAGGATACCATACCCTCTCCTACTCCGGTTCCTACTCAGGCAACACTTCTGCCAACCCCAACGAACCCAACTGCCACTCCTACCCCCACCTTTAACACCGCCGGTACCATCCACCTCACCTTTCCGGACATCAGCCGCTACAATCCCCCGATCCTTGTCCCTACCGGCAATGATCCCCAGGCGGAAGAAATTGCCGCCGATTACAACAAATGGCGCGGTGCTTATCTCGGCGACATGGCAGAATACCAGCTCCACCTCGCAAACCTCCAGTTTGATACCGCGAATACTGTGTATCGGGGAACATGGACAGAATACTCTCTCGAAAATGACGCCATGGAAAAATACCGGGTAGAAATAAACCGCCTCGGCTCAAGCCTCAATCAATATCTCGACGACTATAACTCACTACCCACCACCACCACCAGCAAACCCAGCTGGCGCCACCGCGAACTTCCCCCCCTCAAACCCTACAACTAACATCAAAAATCTCAGGAACTGTCAAAAATCTCAGGAACTGGACATGCAGAACTCAACCGCCCCCCCGCAACTCACTCCCTGTACCGGTTGTGGTCGATACTATCCCATCGCCGAACTACACACGTGCCCTCACTGTGGCAAACACTACTGTAGCAACTGCTACCCCTCCCACCTCACCCGACACTTACCACCATCTGACGCTGACCTCTTCGAACCCCCATCCCCAACACACGACTGCCCGAAACCGACTCCCGAACCGGTTCCCGACTGGCAAACGTGCAGCGGATGCGGAAAAACATTCCTTGTGTCTCGTCTTCGCCGCTGCAAAAAATGCGGAAAAATCTACTGCCAGGAATGCAGCAAACATCACGTCTGCACCCCGCGTCCCAAACCGAAATCACCTCAAAACTCCTCCTCAAAGATGCCGTTGCTCATATTTGGCATTATAACTATATTCGTCATCGTCTGCGGTCTGTATTATCTCAACGTCCCATTCCTCCCAAATTATTCAGACGAAGAAAAAGAAGTAAAACTTTTTGAGGATATCAACAAGTACCGGGCACAGAATCATAAAGATCCCCTTCCCCGACTCACCTATTATCCAGACTCCGGACTCACCTATCGTGGAACCATCAGCGACCCCCTCATATTTCCGGCCAGCACATCCAAGCGTATTCTGGAAGAAATTGAAAAATCCTATCTCCTCTACCCTGCCTTCGGTATCTACATAGATATTACGACCCAAGGTCATCAGACCAGTTACATCATACACCTATTCACGGTTTATTGATACCATAACCGCGTAGCAGCAGGAACGTTTCCATATTTCTTCATAATCTTTACGCCAATTACTAATTGACCGATCTTAGTTTTTCGCAGTAATTCAGAAACCATTTTCCCGACGTTGCCAAAATGGTTATCCTACAAACCTTCCTTATCCCAACGACAAAACACCCTCAAAAGCCGGATATGTGGAGATGAGGAGGAGTTTTCAGACGTGCTCATCTCACCGATAAAAAGTACCATCCCATGATGCTGACGTGTTTAAAACATCGAAATTTTTCGACAGATGAACTGTGACGTATTCGTCACATGTACTTTTCTCATAGTGGTAATTCGTGGCTGGATCCGGTAATCGGATCCATGAATACAGGCTATGTGCAGGCCTGCTCATAGGGAAAGGAGATCTGATCATAGAAGATCCTATGATCAGTGAGGCCGGAGTGAGATCCGAAGATCAGATGATATATAAACGACACAAAGCCAAGAAAACCGGAATCCGTACCGGTTACTCGGGAGGTGGCTACATGGTTGGTGACCACCATTGCAATGGTGATCACTATCCTATAGGGGCACGTGATCAATATAAACTTACGTCGGGAATTCTCCATCCCGGAGATCATCGACGCAGGGATGAAAGCAGCACGCTCCCCGGATAGTACAGCGCAATACTTCTCACTCAATGACACAGCCATGGAAACAGGTGGTAGTATTCATGATAACTTCAGCATCCACACAAATCAACGGCTCCCCTGCCGGACGAAAAAGGCTCAAAAATTAGAGATTTTTCCTTTCATATACTATATGTAATATATACGGGGCTTTTTCATACACACACCCTCTATTTTTGCTCATCTCTGGACTCTCCCAGTACCTGTGTTTAATCTCACCTCCTCCTCACAGATGCCTTGGTCCTGACAGCGGTCTTACCTTTCACAGCAGCATTGGTCCTGACAGCGGTCTTACGATTCACAGCAGCGTTGGACCTGACTGCGGTCTTACCTT
>JAEWXF010000010.1 GCA_023396065.1 Methanobacteriota archaeon | reverse complement strand
CGAAGCATCCCACTTCCTTAGTCTTTCCGTTTTTTCCGTAAGCGAAGCGGTATTCCGTGCTTTTTTCCGTGGAATTCGGTGTGTTCTGTGGTTACCCACATACGTCTAAAGATGCACAAGAAAACGTATCGACATCCGAACAAAGATTCTCATTTCCTTAGTTTTTCCGTCATCCAACCAGAAAAAAAGAATTAATCGTGCAGATGCATACCCTGTCGGCGAACCTCAAGCTCCGTCTCAACCAGGGCAAAATCCACATCCGCCGCCTTCAGGGCGACCATCATATGAAACAGCAGATCCGCCGCCTCCCCCACAATCGCCTCCTCACGACCGTTCTTCACCGCAAGCACAAACTCACAGGCCTCCTCGCCCACCTTCTCCAGCGGCTTATCAATCCCCTTCTCATGAAACAGCAGATGCCGCACATACGACCGTTTCCCCGGATCCAGCTCCGCACGCTCACAGATCACCTGCCACAGCTCATCAAACACCTGTGCATCCGTCACTCCGCATCCTCCTGAACCACAATCTCCCCGATATCCTTTCCGTAAAACCTGCGGACAAGCATCCGTGCCTTCTCAATCGTCGACCCGCCTTTCCCGATCGCAAGCCCGAAATCCCCCTGCTTCGCAACCGTCACCATCACCGGATCCAAAGACTCCCCCATCACCACCAACGCAACCGTCGCCGGCTTAAACATATTCGCAACAAACCGCTCGCGGACCTCATCAAACTCCACCATCTCCACGCGTTTCCCCAGAACCCGGTGCATCTTCCGGATATTATCCCCGTTTCTGCCGATAGCAAGACCCATATCACCCGGACGGATCACATACACCACCCGGTCAAACCGGTCATCAATCATACAATCCATCGCCGTCGCCGCAGTCAGAATACGCAGCTCCTCGATATAACGGCGTTCCTTAAAACCGATACTCCGTTCCGTACCGTATTGATCATTCATTTCCATAGTATCAGCAAATCAAAGATATATTGGATAATTCAGAAACCGCCGGAGTACCGGCGGTCTCGTATTCGCATTTTTTCTTTCGTATTAATAGGATCTTCCAACGAGGGCAGCCTTACCTTTTTTACCGCAGATAATACACGGCCCCTCATCGTTCTCAACATACGTACTGCGGACCTCAGTCCCCAGAAGACTCGAATTCGTCAGCTCCTCAAGCCGGTCAGCACACTCGCGGTCCCCGCACCAGTGCACCACAACCACATTCCCGTCCAGCTTCTCATTACACTCCTCAGGAGTCACAGCCGTCATCAGATGAGTCTTCAGATGATCCTCAGCCTTTGCCAGAATCTGATCATGCGCCTCATCCAGCAGCTTCTGCACCGACTCTGCCGCATTCTCGCGGGGCACGATCGTCTTCACCCCAAGACGGTTCACACAGACCAGCTGCCTGTTATCCAGATCACGGGGTCCAAGCTCCACCCGCAGGGGAACACCGTGCAGCTCCCAGTGGTAATACTTCGCACCCGGCCGCATATCACGAACATCCGTCTTCACGCGCAGACCCGCAGACTTCAGCTCAGCCTCCAGCTCCCGGACCGCAGCCTGAATCTCCTCACCGCGTTTCCCGACAATAATCGGGATAATAACCACCTGCGTCGGGGCAACCGTCGCCGGTAGAACAAGACCCTTATCATCACCGTGGACACCAATAACCGCAGCAATACAGCGTTCCGAAATACCATAACAGGTCTGGGACCCAAACTGCTGAACACCCTCCACATCCTCATACGTAATACCAAACGTCCGGGAGAAATGATCTCCCAGATGATGCACCGTTCCGATCTGCAGAGTTCTGCCGTCCGGCATCACCGCATCAACTGCCATCGTAAAGTCCGCACCCGGGAACTTATCCCAGTCCGGCCGTTTCGAAATAATAATCGGCACACCAAGATCACGGTAGAACTCCTGAGACAGCGCAAGCTCATACTCCACCTGCCGGTTCGCATCCTCCCAGTCCGTATGTACAGTATGCGACTCCATAAACGACGTAATCTCCCGGAGCCGGATCAGCGGCCGGGTATGCTTCGTCTCATACCGGAACGTATTCACAACCTGATAGAGTTTCAGCGGCAGATCCGCATGAGACCGGATCCACAGAGCATACATCGGATAAATAGCAGTCTCGGATGTCGGCCGGAGCGCAAGTTTTACGTCCAGCGGCGTCAGCCCGCCGTGCGTAACCCAGTAAACCTCATCCTCAAATCCCTTAATATGCTCCGCCTCTTTCATAAACTCCGTCTCCGGAATCAAAAGCGGAAACAGTGCCTCTTCATGATCACGGTTCAGCAGACTTCGCAGCAGCGCATAGGTATGATTCCTGAGGGCAAAACCAAACGGATACCATACATACAATCCTTTCACCGGATAACGGACATCCATAATCTCCGCACGCCGGATAACCTCGTTGTACCATGCACTGAAATCAGATCTTGGCGGCAACGCTCCTGTCTCTTCTACCATTGATTTATACACCTGAAGCAGTAAATCTATGTGTTCTAAGGGTATTAATCAACCGACAGGACTTCTCAGAACCAACCACAGAAAATGAGAAAAAAGATTGAAAAGAGGAGATTCATGGCACCGGAAACTTATCCGGTGATGAAATCATCCGTCCGCACCCATGCTGCCGCATCCACCGGCAAAACAAAGATACGTCCGTCTCCCTTTTTCCCGGTCCGTGCATGTTCACGGATAATTTTGATGATACTATCAACATCCTTGTCCGGGATGACAATTTCGAGCTTTGTCTTCGGCAGAGTATGAATCTGCATCTTACCCGCACGGTACTGGAGACAGATACCTCCCTGTTCACCCCGTCCGCGGACATCAGTGATGGTTACTCCCGGAACATTCTGTGCCTCAAGGGCATCTACAACATCATCCACCTTTTCCGGTCTGATGACTGCGACGATCATTTTCATGGTGTATATCCTCCTTAGTTGTTGGGCACCTGTTCGCCGTGCTGGGCGATGTCCAGACCGACGTACTCTTCATCGTCAGTGACCCGCAGGCCCATAACTTTGTTGATGATCCATGCAAGGATAAAGGTTACGACAAAGGCGTAGATGACGGCAACACAGGCATCCAGAATCTGAATACCGAACTGCATCACATTACCTTCAATCAGTCCGCCGACACCGCCGATTGCAGTGACCGCGAACACACCTGTCAGGATTGCACCGGCAAACCCTCCCATACCATGGATTGCCCAGGCATCGAGAGACTCATCAAGGCCTTTCTTAATTCTCCAGGTCAGAGCCGCGTAGCAGACAATCGCCGCAATGATACCGATGGCAAGAGCGCCGCCGACATTCACGAATCCTGCCGCAGGCGTGATACCGACTAAACCGGCGATCGCACCCGAGATGAAACCGAGCGAGTTCGGCTTGCCGACTTTCCACGAAAGGGCCATCCAGGTCAGGGCACCGGCTGCACAGGCAACCGCAGTAACCAGGAACGCACTGGCAGCAACACCGTTCGCGGCAAGGGCACTCCCTGCGTTGAAACCGAACCAGCCGACAATCAGGAACACACCACCGAGCAGTGTGAGCGGAATGTTATGCGGGCTCATGGTCTGTGTACCGTAACCAAGCCGTTTGCCGATCACGAGGGCAAGGGCAAGCGCTGCGAAACCTGAACTGATATGAACTACTGTTCCTCCGGCGAAGTCGAGAGCACCGAGAGTTCCGGCCCAGCCTCCACCCCAGGCCCAGTGGGCAAGCGGAGCGTAGACAATTGTCAGCCAGATTGCACCGAAGATGAGGAACGACGACATCTTAACTCTGCCAACTACACCAGAGGTCAGAATTGCCAGAGTCAGACAGGCAAACATCATCTGGAAACAGACAAACAGCATGTCCGGTATTCCACCGCTCACACCGTCAATTGTGATACCGTTGAGCCCGAAGTACTCCAGGCTTCCAATGAATCCGCCGATATCACTGCCGAAGGCAAGCGAGTACCCGACAACAATCCACTGGATAATGCCAAGGGCGAGTGCCACAAGGGACAGCATCATGGTTGCGATGACGTTCTTTTTCCGTACCATTCCACCGTAGAACAGACCTACTGCGGGAACCATCAGCAACACTAATGCGGCTGAAATAAGTACCCAGGCTGTCGCACCAGTATCAATATCCATAGTAATTCACCAATTAGCACGTGTCACAAATACAAAAAATTCCAAAAAGAAGCGGACCCCAAAACCCCTGCGGTGCAGTACACCACAGGTGGAAAAATCCCCTTCCACTCAAAACCTTTTGTGGTGTCTTGTGCTGATACTAATGTTAGAATCACATGTATATAAAATAGCATGGTGCATGTTAACGTGTGTCATGCTAATGTGTGTATTTCAGGGGTTTTCACCCGTCCCAAATGGTACGCGCAACCATTACAACCATAATCCCATGATGCCAATATAAATACAATATGAAAGCCTGCATCATGTGCGGCGGCGAAGGAACGCGCCTTCGGCCATTAACCTTTGAACGCCCGAAACCCTGTATTCCGATCGCCAACCTCCCATCGATTGCCCACTTAGTCACGCATCTGGCAAACCTTGGATTTACAGACATTGTCATTACCATCGGGTATCTTGGCGATGAGATTCAGCATGCACTCGGTGACGGGTCTCTTTTTGGCGCAAACATTACCTATGTTCCGGAAAAAATAAAACTCGGAACCGCTGGCAGTGTAAAAAACGCCGAACAATATCTGAACGATGCACCGTTCCTGGTGGTCGGCGGAGATCATATGACCGATCTGAATCTGCTGGAATTTTACCGCGATCACATGGCATCTTCCGCGATCGCGTCCATCGGCCTGATCAGCATTGAAGATCCCCGCGAGTTCGGTATCGCAGAACTTGATGCAACGCTGCGTATCCGCCGGTTCCGCGAAAAACCCGCGCCGGGAGAGATCTTCTCCAACCTTGCAAGTACCGGTATCTATGTCTGCGACCCGAAGATCTTCGAGTTCATTCCGGAAAATACCAAATTCGATTTTGCCAAAAATCTCTTCCCCCTGTTAATGGAACGGGGATATCAGCTCAACGGATGGCTGGCACGCGGCAACTGGACGGACGTCGGAAACCCTGCAATGCTGCGGCAGGCGGAAAAGTGGAAGCTGCAGGAAAACAGCGTCACCAGTGTCGCCGGAACCCTGAACGTAAAGGATGCCCATATTACCGGACCGGTACGGTTCGGAGACGGCATTACGCTAGGGGCAGGCTCCCGTGTTGTCGGCCCGGTCTTCATCGGAAACGGTGCAATGATCGGTGAAAACGTGATCATCGGCCCCTACACCAGTATCGGGAACAATGTGGTGATCAAAAGCGGAGCAAAACTTTTCTCGTCCTCAATCTACAACGGCGTGGTCATCGGCGCAAATACGACGATCTCCGGGAGTATCATTGATATCGACACCACACTTGGGGATAACTGCTCCATTGAACACAACACCGTCATCGGCCCCCGCAGTGTACTGCGCAACAATGTGACGATCCACTCAGGAACGCGCCTCTGGCCGGAGGTCATTGTGCCTGAGAACTCAATTGTCAAGGAACATATGCTGAATGACAAATACGACACCCGGTGCGAGGGGTCGTAAATCTCTTTTTACACAATCGTGTAAATCGAACATACCAATTCCTAATGTAGGGTCTGCTGCCCCTGTCCGGGGCAGTGACCCCCACAGGAATTGATATCTTCGACGCACTCGCCCTCCGGGCTCGGAGAGGGTTACCCCTAGTGGGAGGAAAACCCGCAACGTGAGCCCCAGCCGCTGCAAACCGGACGGCAACCGCTTTCCCGATACCTTTTGCAGCTCCGGTTACAACCGCTAACTTTGCCGAAAAATATCATACTACAGTATTCCCCTGCTGAAAAAACGAGTAGCTTGGGTCATACCTCTGCAAGCCGCAGTCGCAAACCGCTTCGCATCCTGCTCCACTCCCCACTTCGTGGGTCGCAGTCGCAAACCGCAGCCCGGAGGGCGAGTGCGTCGAAGACGTGCGTTTCTGTAGGGTCTGCTGCTACCCGTTCCGGGGCAGCAGACCCTACATTAGAAAGGTGCGTGTTCGAATCACATCGGGCCCATGGGACCGAGATCTCCCCCGCCCTTGTTCATCTGCTTCATCATCTTATTCATCGCCATCCGGTTGCCGCGGAACCCTTTCAGCGTTTTCTGCATCATCTTATAGTATTTAATCAGCTCACGGACCTCTTCGACAGTTGCCCCCGCCCCTTTTGCAACACGGGTCATCCGGGACGTATTGATCAGCGATGGATCATCCAGCTCCTCCGGAGTCATGGAATCCATGATTATGCGGAACTTCTTCATCCGGTCCGCGGTCCCGTCCAGCGCCTCCGACGGCACATTCATATTTCCGAGCGGCAGCATGGAAAGAACCTGCTTTAACGGCCCCATCTTCTGCACTGCCTCAAGCTGCTTATACATATCATTCAGCGTAAACTTGCCGCGGAGCATCGCATTGACGTCCACATCCTCAGGCTTAATGGCCTCCTCGGCCTTCTCCACGAGAGCCTTCAGATCACCCATACCCAGCAGCCGGGAGATGAAACCGTTCGCATCGAAACGTTCCAGATCCTCAATCGTCTCACCATTCCCGATAAAAACAATCCCGGACTCCGTCTCCGACACCGCCGACATCGCGCCTCCTCCCTTGGCCGTACCGTCCATCTTCGTCACGATCACGCCGTCGATACCGATCGCTTCATGGAACCGCTTCGCCTGATCGCGTGCCGCCTGACCCAGAGCCGCATCGATCACCAGCCAGCGGTGATCCGGCTTCAGCAGCTCATTGATCTGCGTAATCTCCTCAATCAGATCGTCCTCAAGCGCGTGACGACCTGCCGTATCCACAATGACAACCTCAACATCCTTAAGAGCAGCAAGACCGTCACGGGTGATCTTCACCGCATCCTTTTCCTGCGGATCACCATAACACGGAACATTGATCTTTTTACAGAGCGTCTCCAGCTGGGCATACGCACCCGGACGGAAGTTATCCGCACCGATTGCGCCGACCTTCAAACCTTTCCGCTGGAAGTACCGGCAGAGCTTCCCGGTCGTCGTCGTCTTACCCGACCCCTGCAGACCTGCCATCAGAATCTTTTGCGGCCGGAGTGAAAACTCAGCTTCTTTCCCGACAAGCTTCACCAGCTCCTGATACACAATCCGCAGCACATGCTCACGGACATTCATACCGGGCGGCAGTTCCTCATCCAGAGCACGGGCTTTGATCGACTGTGACAGCTGCATCACCAGCTTCACATTCACATCAGAGGACAAAAGTGCCCGCTGCAGATCACGGACCAGCTCATCCACCGCCGCACGGTCAATCACCGTTTTTCCGGCAAGCTTCTTCATCGCATCTTTCAGCGAGTTGGAAAGATTATCCAGACCCATTTACTCATCCCCTCCGAAGATTTCATCAATAATCAGCGACGGCGTAAACGGTTTCATATCAGAATACTCCTGACCGACGCCGAGGAACACCAGCGGTTTTCCAATCGTATAGGCAATCGAAATTGCAGCACCGCCTTTCGGGTCCATGTCCACCTTTGTCAGAATCACGCCGTTGGTGGAGACCGTCTTCTCAAACTCCTCGGCACGGATCACCGCATCGTTCCCGGCAACCGCCTCATCCACATAGAAGACCAGATCAGGTTTCATAACCCGTTTGATCTTCTCCAGCTGATTCATCAGGTTCACCCGGTTGTGGAACCGGCCTGCGGAATCAGCAAGAACAACATCAATATTGTGGGCTTTGGCATACTCAACCGTATCATACAAAACTGCGGATGGATCAGCTCCCTCCTGATGGGCAATCAGCTTAATTCCGAGCCGCTCGCAGTGTACGCGGATCTGCTCAATTGCTCCGGCACGGAACGTATCGCCCGCCCCGACGACAACGGACAAACCCTGACACTGGAGATAATAGGCAATTTTTGCCACAGACGTTGTTTTTCCGGTTCCGTTCACTCCGGTAAACAAAATCTTCACCGGCTTTGCGTGCGACCTGATGTAACCGACCAGATCAAACCCGTCACCGAGCACCTCCTGAATGGCGTGTTTCAGCGCATTGGTCACAACCTCCTCAGGGGATTCGCGGATTTTCCGGTGAGTCCCGACCAGCTCCTTTTTCATGTGATCAGTGATCGCTTCCGCAACCGGAAAGGCAACATCGGACTCAATCAGCACCATCTGAAGTTCAAACAGCGTCTCATCGATATCTTTCTCCGAAAGAATAAACTCCCGCTCGACAACGAGCGTCTTCAGCTTGCCAAAAAATCCGGGCTTTTTGCCTTCGGAAACCGGGGAGGGAGACGAAACAATGATCTCAGATTCCGTAAAGGAGTCCTCCGGCATCTCCGATTCCGGGACCTCCGGAACAGGGGTATCGACAACCTCCAGAGCGGCAGAAACCTCAGGCAGAGCCGGTGTCTCCACCTCAACCTCGGTCGTAACCGAAGCGGTTTCAACACTGTGTCCCAGCTTTTGCGTAATACCGCTGAGTTTTTTCTTCAGCCCTTCAAACATTATGTATTAATTCCTCCTGAGAGTATAAATTGCCTCTGACAGCAGCCGCACAGGACTCATTTCCGGTACAGAGTATCGCCGCTTTCACTGATCATAGACTTGCCGTCTTCACTCAGACGGAACACATCTCCGGCACGCGAGGTGGCATTGTGTACATAATATTTTCCGCTGTACTCATACCATTCCACCTGCAGTTCACTGGAATCTACGGCGGTGTAATATCCATAGGTCCCGGTCCCGTTGGTACCGAGCGTCATACCAAGATATACACCGCTTGCATCCGGCAGTCCCGCCCAGCTGCCGACCGGGGAGCTGTAGTTCACCGGATCCGGCACCTCTGCCGGCTGACCGGTACAGCCGGCACAGGCGGTGAGAAGCAGGCACAATCCAAGGAGACCTGCGAAAAGAATTTTCTGCATACTACACGTATCTGCGGGAAACAAGAAATAGCTGCGGGGTGATGGAGAACGGATTGAAAAATCACATGCTCCGGTTCTGTAAAAACGCTGTGCACTCCATTACGCTTCGCCGAAAGTCACGATCCATTCCGGGAACGGTCACAAACAGATGCACAGCACCGGGGAAACAACAGTACCGAACCGGGACTCCCAGCTCCCGCAGCCGGTCACAGAACGCCCGCCCCTGATCCCGCAGAATGTCACACTCCGCCGTCACGCATAAAACAGGGGGCAGCCTTCGCAGCGCATCTGCCGGTGCGCCAAGAAAAGAGAGATACATGGTATCCCGGAGGTTGCAGGAAACAAAAGCTTCGGCAAACGCCTCCATCAGATCTGCATCCAGTCCGTATCCGGTCCCGAACTCCTCCCAGGAACTCCCGTACATCGCAGGAACAAGCGTCGTCACCGGATACAGCAGCATCAGTCCTGCAGCACTCCGGAACCCCGGTTCCGCAGAAGTTCGCAGAGCAACGCCGACAGCCAGATTTCCTCCCGCACTGTCTCCTGCACAAAAGATGGAGTCCGGGTCTCCTCCGTACATGACTGCATGCTCCTGCATCCACAGAAACGCGGACACCCCGTCATCCAGAGCTGCAGGAAACCGAAACTCAGGAGCCAGCCGATACTCCACGGCCGCGACAATCACCCCCGCCTCTGCGGCAAGTTCCCCGCAGAACCGGGTACAACTGCGGATACTCCCGAGAACCCAGCCGCCGCCGTGAAAATACAGAACAATCTGCAAGGGAGATGTGTGCCGTTCCGGCACATACAACCGGATTCGCGGAGCAGTGATCTCAAGAACACGAACACCGTTCGGGGCCGGAGTATCCGCATCCCGTGCAGCCCGGACGTGCAGCAGCTCCTCGCGATCACCGACGGACGCCGCACGAACCAGTGCAGCCCACCGTGCACCCAGATCCTCTGGACGACCGCGAAGAAATACAGTCGCCTCAGGATTCAGCCGGGAATCCTCCCAAGCGTGAAAACTCATCGCCGTATCAGCCGCTCATGCAGAGCATTTGCACGATTCCGTGCCGCAACGGTCAGCTCCGGTTCCGCACAAAAAGAGAGAGAGAGAATGTCGCCTGCGGCCACGCCCGCAGGCAGCGCCGACACGGGAACAATACCGAGCGGAACCTCGCCGTCGTTCAGGCGCAGCAGCAGTGATGCTTTCCCCTCATCCAGAGAATCCACCGTTACCAGCAGCCGCTCACCCATGATTCACGCCGCCGCAGCAGTCGGCTGACCCGGAACAATCACATTATCATACACATGGGCATTCCGTGTCGCAACCGAGTACGTTGCACCGTCAGTGGTCACCACAACATCACCATCCATATCTGTCCGGTAAATATGCGGAGTCAGCTTCACGAACCGTTCCATCGGCTCCGTATGCGGATGGCCGTACTCATTTCCGGCCCCCACACTGATAACAACAACCTTCGGCCCAACCGCATTCAGGAACTTTTGCGTCGACGACGACGAACTCCCGTGATGCCCTGCCTTCAGAATCGCTGCAGAAAGATTCGCACCGGAAGAAAGCATAAACTCTTCAGCTTTCTTTTCAGCATCTCCCGTCAGCATATAGGCAACTGTGCCGTACGTCGCCTTTACCACAACCGAGTTCTCATTCACATCCGGCTTCGACCCCGCCAGAATCAGATCCTTTGGCGGAGACAAAACCTCCAGCGTCACATCGCTCCAGGGAGACGCAAGCCGATCCCCGGCACCAACCACCTGATACGAAATATTCTCATCAAGAATATACTGCATCAGCTTCTCATACGTCGCCGACGTATGCACCACACCATTATCATACACCATACCAACCGGATACTTCTTCAGCACATCAATCGCGCTGCCGATATGATCATAATCCTGATGGGTCAGAAGCAGAAACTCAAGCTTCGTCACATTCTGCGACGCTAAGTATGTCATCAGCTTCTCGCGCGCCTCACGTTCTGACGGAGACATCGTCTCTCCTGCATCGATCAGCGCGTACTTGCCATCTTTGGAAAGCAGAATCGCATCCGCCTGGCCCACATCGATTACATGCATCGACAATGCATGCTCATCCGTAACCAGCGAGGAAAGCTGCGGAACAGAGGTACTGTCCGCGGCTCCCCCGCCAAACAGCAGCAGCAGTACCGCAGCAAGTATGACAACCACACCACCTGCGATCTGCTTCTGCAGCTTCTTTGACGACTTCCGGCGCCGTGCACCGGGCCGTGACGATTTCTTCGCAGCCATATATTGAAGATATATTCTCCCCGCAAACAGATAATCGTTCATTATTGGAAAGACAAACCATACTACTCAGTATGAAAGGCTCCACCCACATCATCCTCAGCCTCCTCACAGGGGTCGTGATACTCGCACCTCTTACCGGTTTGATCTCCCCGATCACCGCAGTGGTGATTCTGCTCGGCATATTCTTCGGCTCCATCGCCCCGGACGTTGACAAAGGCCGGGGTTCGGCGATTTTCCATTCGGCACTCCCCGGAGCAAAAGGACGCAGGTTCCCGCTCACCCCCCTGATTGGATACACAATCTACTTTCTCTGCTACAAACCGCTCTCCCTGATCTTTGTCGGCATCTTTGGTCAGAAGATTCTCCCGAAACAGGGACACCGCGAACTGCCGCACTCGCCGATCGGTGTCATCTGCATTTCAGCTCTCCTTACCCTCTGGGTCTGGCTGATCTGCTATGCCCTCTCCATGATTCCGTACCTGGAATTCCTGCGTGACAATCCCCAAATCTGGATATTCGGAGCCACATTTCTCCTTGGCTGCCTGCTGCACCTCCTTGAAGATACCTGTGACAACTCGGGAATTCATTACCTCTACCCGTTCCGGTTCCGCCGCATCCGGGGAACCGTTGAAGATGGCGGAACAGACATCCGACCGAAACTCTACGCCATTCTCCTACTGGCCACAGCCATTGTGCTGTTTCTCGGATTCTGGACCGGCAGTCTTGCCGACCGGTATGCCGTCCCTGCCGCATTCCTTGTTCCTGCGGCACTCTGGATTCTCTTCCTGAAAATCGGCGGCGTTCCTGCAAAAAAGGTATCGTGGGAATAACATTCTAACCTAGCAGCATCCAATATATAGGCATGTATCGTCTCGTCTGTGTACACTGCGGTGCGGAGTATCCCCCCGATGCTATCGTGTACAACTGTGAGAAATGCGGCCATCTTCTGGCCGTCAAATATGATCTTGATGAGATCACCGTCAGCCATGAAGAACTCTCCAAACGCCCGATCTCCGTATGGAGATACAAAGAGTTCCTCCCGGTCAGAATCGAACCGGTTACCCTTCAGGAAGGGGGAACCCCGCTCTATCACCTGAAAAAAATCGGTGAAGAACTCGGGTTACCCAACCTCTATGCAAAGCACGAGGGAATGAACCCGTCCGGCTCCTTCAAGGACCGCGGTATGACGCTCGGTGTTTCAATGGCAAAGCAGCTCGGGAAAAATATCGTTGCCTGTGCATCCACCGGAAACACCTCTGCCTCCATGGCAGTATATGCAGCAAAAGCAGGAATGCCGGCCGTCGTTCTGCTTCCGGCAGGCCATGTTGCTCTCGGAAAAGTTGCGCAGGCACTGATGCACGGGGCCAAAGTCATCTCCATTCGCGGCAACTTTGACCGCGCTCTGGAAATGGTGCATGAGCTGTGCGTTACCCACGGAATTTATCTGCTGAACTCCATCAACCCGTACCGGCTGGAGGGTCAGAAGACGATCGGATTTGAAGCGGTCGATCAGCTCGGCTGTGTGCCGGACAGAATTGTGCTGCCGGTCGGGAACGCAGGCAACATCTCTGCCGTCTACAAAGGTCTGTGCGAGTGGCGCGATGTCGGATACATTGACACGCTCCCGATGATGACCGCAATTCAGGCTGAAGGTGCCGCCCCGGTAGTTGCCGCAATCAAAGGGAACCTCCCCGAAGTTGTGGTGGAACAGAACCCGGAGACGGTTGCATCCGCAATCCGTATCGGTGCTCCGGTCAACGCGGAGAAAGCGCTTCGTGCCATTCGTGAGACCCGCGGGACTGCAGAGTCGGTGACTGATGCGGAGATTCTCGCGATGCAGCGTGATCTCGCCCGTTACGAGGGTATCGGCGTTGAGCCGGCCTCTGCGGCATCGGTTGCCGGTATCAGAAAACTTGCCGAGCAGGGCATGCTGGATCCAAGTGAGAAGATTGTCTGTGTAGTTACCGGTCATCTCCTGAAGGATCCCGAGACGGTGATTCAGCAATGTGCTCCTCCTATCGAGATCGACCCGACCATCGAAGCACTCCTTTCCGTGTTGTAACGGTACTGGTTGCGGCACTGCTGTGTGCAGTGCTGATTCCGCCCGTGTGCGCAAACAGTGCGGTCTACTTTGTGTCGGAGAACGGAACATCGCTTTCCGCAGAGATCACCATGGTGGATCAGGACTCCTATATCCTGAGTTCACCCGGATTTCTCGGTGAAGGCGCCGAGCTCAAGGCAAACAATGTAACACTGACTGCGGAAAACGGAACCGTGGTGAACATCACAAAACGCAACTCCATGGAGCTTACGTTTCCGAAGGGAAATTATACACTGACCTACACGGCTCCCATTGAAGACAATACGGTGTATGCGGTCTACAACACCCCCTACAACGTTACGGTGTTCCTCCCGAAGGGGTTCTCCACGAATCATCCGATTCTCGGCCCGGTCAGTTCCGGGGGTGAGGTAGGGAAAGTGCTGAATCCCAATACCTATCAGTTTATGCTGAACATGGAGTCCGGGGCATATCTCTCACATCTGAACATTTCCCGGGATCTCTTCGGGATAGGAGCGGATGTTGAAGGTCCCGCGTATGAGACGGCAGTCTGGTGGACGAATACCGAAGCGATTCAGATGCGGTTCTATGCGGACAACCGGGAGCAGATCTTCTACATCTTTGCAGGAGTCTGGACCGTTCTCTTTGCAGTTGCCGGCATCCGGTATCTGTATCTGAAAAAAAGAGCAAATACGTATCTTTAACATCTTTTTTGGGAGGAGCAAAAAATAAATTATCTGGGACCTCCTCCTCCCCCGCCCATTCCGCCGCCGGAGGGGGCACCGCCACCACCGCCGGTACCGATCGATACCTGCTGCGTGGTTCCGCCGCGGTTCATGGTTCCTCCTGAGGCAGACCCCGACGAGGCGGTTCCCGTACCGGCAAAAAGACTCCAGAGTTCCAGTGCCGCCATTGCGAGAATCGGCACAGCTATCAGGATGAGTACATTGCGTGCGGGGAGACCGGAGACGGTTGAGAGACCGTATACCCAGATAGGGATACACCAGAAGAGAACGGCAAAGTTCATGAGTGTGGTCAGTCCGCTGGAAAATCCGCCGGTTGTCGCCGTTATGCCGCCGGTCAGTATGGTTCCGATAAGGAGAGGTATGGATCCGTATCCGGTAACTTCTGCCACAGACCGGAGACTGCAGGAGGCATGCCCGATTTTACTGATACACACAAAAAAGATACCGGTGACAATGAGCCAGCCAACCAGAACAGTTGCCAGGACAGTGAGTGCAGAGATCGGATTTCCATTGGATCCAAATACTGCTGCAACACAGGCATACAGCAGGGTGAGCCCTGCGGAAAGTCCCAGACCTGCAGAGATCATCTGCTTTTCCGTAAAAAATCGCCGCTGATCAAACAGCAGTGTCTTTGCAGTTGTAGTATACTCCATATTACCAAATGTAATGTATATTTTACATAATGTATTAACCTATTGTCAGATATGGCAAACGGCACGGGAATACACTGAGAAACATCCGGGAATTTGAGCCCCGCGCTGAAAAAAGAGGAGTATGATTATCGCGGGCCCCGCGGACCCTGAGTGTGTATCTGCATACCGCCGGTTCCGCCTGCACTCTGCATTGCAGTCACGGCCTGGAGGCTGGAAGCGACGTTCCATGCGGACAATGCAATCATGAGGATCAGCGGGACAAGGAGAGCCATGGCTACAGCACGAACCGGTACGTCTCCCGTCGCAGAAAACCCATAGATCCAGATGGGGATACACCAGAAAAGGACAATCAGATTCAGAAGAAAGCCCAGCCACCCGTCAAAGGTTTGAGGAAACAGAGCGTTGACCAAAAGCATCAGAACTGTACCCACGGCGATTGGCAGCGAAGCATATCCGGTTACCGCGAGGAACGGTTTCACTCCGGTTTTTGTATGGGTAATACCCTTGACAAAGAGGAAAAACAGGATTGTAACTACCAGCCATGCAAGAAAAATGCTGATAAATCCGGTAACTGCCCCGATAATTCCGAGGATTCCGTTCATTTCCGACATACCGATGAGATCGCCGGCTGAGACAGAAACAGTGTATGCGGAGATTGCCGCACATAGCGCCAGAACGGCGGTAAAAAGCATGGGGAGTTTCAGGGACTGAGTTACGGTAGAATCTGCAAAGAATTGTTTCGGATCAAAGAGCAGTAATTTCACGTTCTCGGCAAATGTCATTTATTCTATATTGGCGGTCCGGGAATATAGCCGCTCGCCACAGATACCCGAACATAGGGAATTCCAGACAGTATTGGGAAACACCCGGCTTCCGGAAAATTACAGGTTCCGGAGAGCTTTCAGCTCATCAAGCGTCGCATCAGGATGTGCCTTCAGATACGCGGCAACATGCGACAGATGCAGCAGAGTACAATCCGTACATGCCCACACCTGCCCGCCGGACGAACCCTCAACCATCTCTCCGAGCTCCGTATCATGACAGGGATAGAACGGACAGTAGCAGAAGTCGCATGCCTGCCCGGGAAAATGGCACGGATAATACGGACATCCCTCTTTCTGCCACTCAACCCAGTGGTCCCCCTCAAACCGCGAATAAATAAAAAACGACGGGCCGGAACGCACCACACGCCCCTCATGCCGGTCTAACGATGCCAGAACACCATGAAGAACCGCATCATACACCCGGCGTCCCAGCTCAGTAAACGTACCGGCATAGATATGTTTCACCCCGCCCGAACAGGCAGTAATCACCGCATCCGACGTTGTCCCGGTAAACTCGCGCCCGAGCAGGCGGAGCGCGTGTGCCTTCGCCTCGGTTGTCACCCGGATAGTTTCTAAAAGACACGCATCCGTCATCCCCTCATCCGACGTCACAATGATGTTAATCGTATGAGGTTTCATCGGATCCGGACTTGGGTTCGTCACGCCCGCCGTAACAAACGCCGTCACATAATCATACCGCATCACACACAGATTCTGCATCCAGACCGCAGTCAGCAGCCCGAACGCATCCTCACCATATCCCTTTGCTGCCACCAGTCCGCGGATATATCCGGCCGGATCCTCATGATCAAAATCTTTCGGGACCGTATGATTCAGGAGCGTGGAAACACACTTCAGCCCGCCGGCAACACCAGTACTGGCAGCGCGGAACTCCCCTTTGATATAGACAGTATCCTTGGAATAATGGTAGCGCATCGTTATGTATACTGTAGACCGCCTGCTTTTTTATTGTATCGGGTTCTCCGGAGACGAAAGGCATATAGTTGTGCATATGCAACAATATGCTGTATTTTGTGGACATGTAGCCAAGCCAGGATATGGCATCAGCCTCCTAAGCTGAAGATCTAGGGTTCGAATCCCTACATGCCCGTAGTTTTTGGAGACAGGAATGGAGTACCGGGAAGTAACCGAAGGCAGCACCACATTTGAAGCACCCGTTCAGGATGAACACACCCAGTTCCCGCCCGGAACAGCCCCCGTATTTTACAACACCAAAATGGAACTCAACCGGGACATGACCGTACTGCTTCTCGCGCACCTGAAACCCGAGAATTACCTCGACGTCATGGCCGCCACCGGAGTTCGCGGCCTGAGGGTAGCGCATGAATGCAGCATTCCCGTAACAATCAACGATCATGACCCTCTGGCAGTCGGAATGATTCAGGAAAATGCCGACCGCATCGGCGGTGACATCCGGGTAACCTGCGATGACGCCAACCATCTCATGTGCAAAGACCGGTTCGACGCAGTTGACCTCGACCCCTTCGGCTCCCCCATACCATTTCTGGACGCCGCATCCCGTTCGTCCCGGCGCTACCTCTTTGTCACGGCAACCGACACTGCCCCCCTCTGCGGAGCGCACCTCAAAGCCGGACTCCGCCGGTATTTTGCCGTCCCGAAAAACACCGAATACCATGCAGAAGTCGGTCTTCGGATGATGATGGGGGCCATGGCCCGGGATCTGGTAAAATACGACCGCGGCATGGAACCGATTCTCAGCTTTGCCAGATCACACTACTTCCGGTCCCACATCCGCGTCCTCGGACGGGTCAGCGCTGCAGACCGCACCCTCACACAGATCGGCTTTGTCATGCAGTGCCCGCACTGCCTCTACCGCGCCGAACAGAAAGGAAACCTCCTCCCGGTTCCCCACACCTGCCCCCGCTGCGGAGCAGAAACAGAACCGATCGGCCCCCTCTGGATGGGACCTCTTCAGAACAAAACAGTCATCCGGGAACTGCAGGACCTCCTGCCGCAGATGCAGTTCGGCACCGCCCGGCAGATGGAAAAACTTCTCAATACCCTCGCCGCAGAGCCGGACACCTGCACATTCTACGACTATCACATCATCTCCCGCAACCTCCGGGTCTCCCCGCCGCCGATTGAAGACCTGCTCGCCGGACTCACAGAGCAGGGTTACACCGCAGTCAGGACACACTTCTGTGTCACCGGTATCAAAACAGATGCTCCTCTGGACGCAATGGAAGAATGGATCCGCAGATGGAATGCGGAAACATTCTGAGGGGCTGTTTATAACCCGGCGATTCGTTCCGGATGCGTATACACCGTAAACCGGGGCGGGCGGACAAAGCACACAAGCGTGACGCCGGCAGCATCCGCCGTCGCAACCCCGGCAGACGTCGTCGCCGCCCGTGACACGATAATCGGAACCCCCGCATTTGCCGCTTTTACCACCATACCGGCAGGCTGCCGCCCCGTCGACCCGATCACACACTCCCCCGGCGGCAGGTGATGCAGAATCATATACCCGATCACCTTATCCACACAGTTCTGCCGCCCGATATCACTTGCCGTTGCCACAATCCGGTGATTATGATACAGAACCGCACAGTGCAGACCGCCGGTAATATTCCAGGCATCCACATTAATCGCCTCCCGGATCACAAAAATTTCTTCAGGGCTGAGACAAAGAGAACCCGGTGCCGCAGAGCCGGAAACACAGCACGGTGAAAAACCGCCGGCAGACTCCATCTCTCCGTCAACGTGGCGCACATCATCCGACTCCACATACACATGCATACCCTCCGCACGGACGGACCGGATGGACCGGGCAATCCCTGCCGCCGTAAAAAACCCTGCCCCCAGCTCCCGCAGCATATCATTACTTGCCACGGTTTTCAGAAACACAGACCCGTTCAGATACAGCGTCACCTGCTGTTCCAGTACAACCCGTTCCCCAACCGCAGTTGTTTTCCCCTCTGCATACTTCCAGCCGCATGCCGCATCCGTCAGAGATGCAAACTGCTCGGGAACATCACAGACAGGGTCTCCGGAAACTGCAAGACCAAAAATACGTTCCGGATGCGCATACACCGTAAACCGCCGTTCCCGGTCCCGGGCAAACCCGATCAGTGTCACCCCGGACGCTTTGGCAAGCGCAATTCCCTTGGAAGTAACCGCCGCCCGAGAAACCAGAATCGGGATGCCGGCGTTCACCGCTTTGGTCACCATTCCGGCAGGCTGCCGCCCAGTACAGGAAAAAGCACAGGACTCCGGTACCAGACCATGCAGAATCATATACCCGATCACCTTATCCACCGCGTTGTGCCTGCCGATATCACTCGCCGTCATCACCACCTGATGATCATACCACAGCGCCGCACAGTGCAGTCCTCCGGTCCGTTCCCAGGGATCAGCATTCAGTGCCTCGCGCAACAGAAGCACCTCGTCCGGTGTCATACTCCCGCCGGGACACACGGTTCCCTCCTCCAAAATAGCGGGGGTAAACCCTGTCGCATCTGCGGCCTTCGCACACACCTCAGCCTCTACAAAAATAGCCGTCCCGTCCACCCGGACAGAGTGAACCCTTTGTGTAACACCCGCCGCCACAAAAAATCCCGCACCAAACTCCTCCAGCTGGAAGTTGCTCGCAACAATCCGCAAAAACTCCCTGCCGTTCAGATGGAGCGTAAGCAGCTGTTCTAAAACAACAGTATCCTCAATCCTCTCTACAGCTCCGTCCTGCCACCGGAGACAGGGCTGCGGCACAATCATCTTCCCGTACATTGACATCAGTTCACTCTTCAAATGCATAAAGAATATCATCTGAGTATTCACAGCGTGAACATATTCATATGTGCAGACATCCCCATAGTACATGAAGGCACACCCACGTTTGCGAAACCTCAATTAGCATAGGAAACGATTTTACTGATACAATGATAGAACTCAAGCCGTCTCCCAAGGTCTACTGCGGACAGACCGAACGAAGCAAAACCCCTGAGGAGACGCTCCGGGTAATCGAACCCCTTATCCCGGAAGCGGGCATCACCCGGGTGGCCGAGATCACCGATCTTGACCGGATAGGAATCCCGGTGTACTCCTGCATCCGTCCGACCGCAGCCGACGGTGCCATCTCTGTCTACAACGGAAAAGGCGGAACGGTTGCCGAAGCACGCGTCGCCGGCATCATGGAGGGAATCGAACGATACTCCGCCGAAGCAATTCCCCGGGACCTTGCAGGCATCTCCTACGACCGCCTGCGAATCACCGAAGATGCAATTGATCCCCGGGACCTCATTCTGCCCCGGAGTACCGACGCGTCCATGGACCTCCCCTGGGTCGATGCCTGGGACATCATCAGCGAAAGCCCGGTCAAGGTTCCGCTGTGCGCCGTCATTCACCCGAACCCACACTATCTGCCGGCCCTGTTCCGCTCCAGCTCCAATGGCATCGCATCCGGAAACACGATGGAAGAAGCAGTCTTCTATGCACTGACCGAAGTGATTGAGCGCGACTCCTGGTCACTGGTGGAAACAACCCGGAAAACCGGCACTGCCATCACCGATCTTACCGGACCCGCCGCCGACATGCTGGAAAAGTTCACTGCGGCAGGCATTGAAGTGACGCTCAAAGACATCACGTCAGACATCGGGGTTCCGACCATCGCAGCGGTCGCGGACGACGTCACCCTCAAAGACCCCCGGCTTCTGACCATCGGCATGGGGACCCACACCAACCCGGAGATAGCCGCAATCCGTGCTCTCTCGGAAGTTGCCCAGAGCAGGGCGACCCAGATTCACGGAGCACGCGAGGATGCAACGATTGCGCAGTTCCGGGAGATGATGGGCTACGACCGGGTCAAACGGATGAATGCCTACTGGTTTGACACCAGCGAGACACAACCGTTTTCCGCAGTCACCGGCTGCGCAACACCCGATTTCCTGACCGACATTCAGGAGATATGTTCCCGGCTGCAGGTCGCGGGGCTGGACCGTGTCCTCGTCGCCGATCTCACCGATCCGGAGCTGAAAATTCCGGTCGTGCGGGTAATCGTTCCCGGACTGGAATGTTTCACCATTGATAATGAACGCAGAGGAAAGAGGTGTATGGATGCCGAACGTCGTCGTCTTCATCGGCCCAAGTCTCCCGTCTGAAGAGGCGGAAAAACTTCTGCCCGGCGCCGCATATCTCCCGCCCGCAAAACGGGGAGACCTGACCGCCGCGGTACAGAACGGCGCGGACGTAGTCGTAATCATCGACGGCGTCTTTTTCCAGGACCGGGCGGTTGGCCACCGGGAAATTCTTGCGGCTCTCAAAGCAGGAGTCCGCGTCTTTGGCGCCTCTTCGATGGGCGCACTCCGGGCGTCCGAGATGGATACCCTCGGGATGACCGGTATCGGAGAGATCTATCACTGGTACAAAGACGGTAAAATTATTGCCGACGATGAGGTGGGTCTGGTCTATGACCCGGAAACCTATCTGCCGCTGTCTGAACCGATGGTAAACATCCGTGCAAGCTTTGCAGCAGCCGTGTCCGCCGGGATACTGACGGCTGAGGAGGAGCGCGAACTTCTCCGGTGCTGTAAAGCGATCTATTACCCGGACCGGACGTATCGCCGGGTGATCCGTGAAGCGGATCTCCCGGAAGAGACGAAAGCGCGCCTTACCGCATGGCTGAAGACAGGGGCCGTGGATCAGAAACGGCTTGATGCCGTGCTGTGCCTGAAAACCGTACAGGAACTACTCGTATGAACGAACGATACACCCGACAAATTCCGCTCATTGGTCCTGAAGGCCAGAAAAAACTCGAAGACGCGACCGTCTTTATTGCCGGAGCCGGAGGTCTCGGATCTCCGGCGGCATTCTATCTGGCCGCTGCCGGCGTCGGCCATATCCGTATTGCGGACGCTGATGTTCTGGAGATCACCAACATGAACCGGCAGATTCTGCACACCGATGAACGGATCGGTATGCCGAAGGTTGTTTCCGCGAAGAAAACCCTGGAGGCACTGAATCCTAAGATTACCGTGACCGCACTGGAAGCGTTTATCGATGCGGATTCTGCGGCAGGCCTCATCGAGGATGCCGATATCATTGTGGATGCCATGGACAACTTCTCCGCCCGGTATGTTCTGAACGCTGCTGCTCTGGAGATGGACATTCCGCTGATGCATGCCGGTATCTCCGGGTTCTCCGGACAGGCAACAATGATTGTTCCGGGAAAGACGCCCTGTCTTGCCTGTATATTTCCGCAGGCAGAGACCGCAGTCAAACCCCCGGTCCTTGGCGTGACCGCAGGTGTTCTCGGAGCTATTGAAGCGCAGGAGACGATCAAGTATTTGACCGGATCCGGGGAAACTCTTGCCGGCAGGCTTCTGCTCTGGGACGGGTCCGTGAACCGGATGGAGGTATTCTCGGTAAAACGGAGTCCGCGCTGCCGGGTGTGTGCAGGCAAATATTGAGATAGAGTCCGGGAGATACTAGTGAGGAGAGAGATGAGTCAGATAACAGTTGTTTCCTTTGCCAGATTTCGTGAGATGTTTGGCGGAACGCATACGATTACCACAGAAAACGATGCTACGGTTCTGTCCGCTCTGCTGACGTTTGCGGATGCGGTGCCGCAGGCCCGGGCTGAACTGTTTGCAGGTGAGACCCTTCGCGGTCATGTAATTCTGATGTACAACCGCGAAAGAATTGATGCGGACGAGGCGGTGGACATCTCTGTCCGTGACGGTGATGAGATTGTGCTATATCCGCCGGTCTCGGGAGGATGAGTGGAATGGTTCTGTGTTTACAAAAAGAGGATATTGATATCGGGGCGCTGATTACGGCGTCCCGGACGCATGCAGACGGTGCTCAGCTGGTGTTTATCGGCTGCGTCCGTGATGACGGTATGGATGCTCTGGAGATTGAGGCATTTGTCCCGGTCGCAGAGAAAGATCTTGCCGAAATTGCGGAGGATGCGAAACAGCAGTTTCATCTGAACTCGGTGGATATTATTCACCGGTACGGGCGGCTTGCGCTCGGTGAGACGATTGTGGTCATTATTGTCGGGGCCGGTCACCGGCCGGAGGCGTATGAGGGGTCCCGGTATATTATCGAACGGCTGAAAGAGCGGGTGCCGATCTGGAAACAGGAGATATCCGGTGACCGGAAGGGCGAATGGGTACACGGGAGCTGAGGTGTGAAAGATCTGCAGAACTGCCGGGTGGCTGTTGTTCAGGCAGCACCGGTTTTATTTGACAAAGAAAAGACCGTTGCAAAAGCAGTGTCCCTGATTCAGGAGGCAGGGGAACATGGCGCGGATGTCGTGGTGTTTCCCGAGTCGTTTGTCCCTGCATATCCGCGCGGGTTTTCCTACGGATTTGTGGTCGGGAGCCGGACGCTGGAGGGCAGGCTTGACTGGAAGCGATATTATGAGAATGCGGTCGTCGTGCCGGGACCGGAGACGGAGCTGCTCGGCAGGGCAGCCCGAAATGCAGGGGTGTATCTTTCCATCGGGATTACGGAGCGCGATTCTGTTCATGCAACACTGTACTGTACGAATTTGTTGTTCACTCCGGATGGTTCGCTCGCCGGAAAGCACCGGAAGCTGAAGCCTACCGGTACTGAGCGGTGTGTCTGGGGCGAGGGGGACGGATCCGGTCTGGTGACGGTTGATACGCCGTTCGGGGTGACGGGAGCACTGATCTGTTGGGAAAATTATATGCCGCTCGCACGCGCGGCCCTGTATCAGAGAGGGGTGACGCTCTATCTTGCGCCGACGGCGGATTCCCGCGAGGAGTGGCAGGTGACGATGCGGCATGTCGCTCTGGAGGGGAGGTGCTTTGTTGTCGGCTGTAATCAGTATGTGACGAAGTCGATGTATCCGCGCGATTTTCATTATGCGTATGAGCTGGAAAGTCAGCCGGAGGAGATGTGCCCCGGCGGGAGCTGTGTGGTGGATCCGTTCGGCAAATATGTTGCCGGGCCGCTGTGGAACTGCGAGGGTATTTTGTATGCGGATCTGGATATGGAGCAGGTGATTCTTTCCCGGATGGATTTTGATCCGGCAGGGCATTACAGCCGTCCGGATGTGTTCCGGCTTTCAGTCGAACACGCACCTTTCTAATGTAGGGTCTGCGTAGCAGACCTTGAGAAAAGCACGGCTTCGACGCACTCGCCCTCCGGGCTCGGAGACTCGTACGGGTGGTCCTCTATTCATCGTAGGGAGCACGGGGGTAACGCGGTGCCGGGCCCACTGAAGTCCACGTGGATGGGGGGATTAGATTTGCGTTAGGTGGGGGGCACGAGGGATAACGCGGCGCCTCCCTGCCGGTGAATAGAGGAACACCATTATATGGGTGTGCCGCATATGTTCCCCTATGGATGGTATGAAGTCAACTCCGGATTTTGCGGAAATTTCGAAGCTGTTCCAGGAATCACTCGGTCTTACGGGATCTCCGGTCGCGGTAAAAATTGTGACGTCCCCTGACCAGATTCCCGAAGGAATCCCGGAAATCGAGGAAACAGTCCGTCACTGTAAGATGATTTCACTCGCACGCGAAGGCCGGGTGTTTTATGCAACCGATGCGAAGCATCAGTGCAACGGCGGTGCCTGGGCACTGGGTCTTCGGGAGAAGGGAGCTACGCTGAAGTCAGGCGAGCATTATTTTAAGCTGGGAAAATATGAGTCCCTTTCCTCCAGTAGACGCACAATGGAGAGTGTGCCGAATCTGCCGCGTGAGACGTATGCAACGCTGTATGCCCCGCTGGAGAAGGCATGCTTTGCGCCGAATGTTGTCCTTGTTTTTGCAAAGCCGAAGGCTATGCTGAAACTGGCACAGACTGTGCTCTACCGGCTCGGCGGGAGAATTTATCCGCAGTTTTCCGGAATCCAGTCGGTGTGTTCGGATGCTACGGCATATGTTCTGCTGAACGGGAAGCCGAACTTTTCTCTCGGTTGTGACGGGTCCCGGAAGTTTTCAGGGATTGCCGATGAAGAGATGGTGGCAGGGTTCCCGGTTGAGATGCTGGAGGAAATCGCGGCAAGCATCACGACTGTGGTAAACGCACCCGGTTCCAAAAAATAACGTACACATTCCTTTTTTTCAGACGTGCGGGTCTGAAAAGTATCCTTTGGTATTTTTGAAAAAATTAGATACCCCGCCGCAGGGAGTACAGCTCATAGACCATCATCATCCCGAGAATCACCACGCCTGCGACAAAGAAGACCATAACCGCCTCGTGGATCCAGGACGGCATGGTCGAAACAATCCCGGCGCCGGTATCATACACCGCAGTAACCTGAGCCGAAGCAGCTTCCGGCGCTTCGTTCATCATCGGAGGAGCTGACAGAGCACCAGTCATACTTTTCATCTCCATACCGGGCAGAGGAGCAGTCCCGCCCGGCATCATCTGCAGAAGGGTTGAAGGTACCGCAAGTCCAAGGGCACAGATCACCGCGAAAGCTCCGGCTGCAACACCGTACCGCTCCATAATACCTCTGACATTCACTTTCTTCTTCGGTGCAATCAGAACAACCTGGTCTTTGACCGCATATATCTTCATCTCGCGGCCCTTCGTACTCCATCGGGTATCCGACACCTCAATGAGTCCTGCGGCAAGCATATTTTCCAGATGATATTTTACGGTCGTCAGCGGAAGCTCGGTACGCTCCGCCAAAGCTGTTGCACTCATGGGCACCTCAGAGAGAGCATTGAACAGATCCGCAGATGTTGGGGAGGACATCGCCTTTGCAATTCTCTGGGCTTCAAGCGATCCCTGCTCAACAACTACAACATTCTCGTCCGTCACGGTATCACGACCCTGATTTGATACATCAACTTTGGGCTTCAGATGATATAACCCTGCCCTTGGCTTCGAAAAAAATGGTAGTTTTTCTTCGGACCACACGGCACAATATACCCGATACGACCGAATAGAGAAAATAATTGTACATTCCCGAAACACACACACAAATTCTAAAAAAAGAAAAATCAGAGACAGGCTCTGATATATTCCTCGGCCTTTGCAAGGGCTGCAGGGATACCTGCAGCATTCGTTCCGGCACCCTGCGCAAGGTTCTCCTTGCCGCCGCCTTTCCCGCCAAGCTCGGCACACACCGCAGAAACAAGTTTCCCCGCGTGAACTTTGTCCGAAACTCCGGAGGCTGCAACCACACCGACGCCGTCCGCCGCAGAGATCAGAACCGCAACGCCGCCACGGGCTGCAACTGCCCCTGCAACGGTAACCAGTTCTTTGCGGGAGACATCCACCTGCTTGAACACAACCTCGACACCGTTGATATCCACACCCTCCAGACGGGAGAGTTCCAGATCTGCAATCTTCGCCCGAAGCCGCTCAATCTCTTTCCGCTGATCTTTCCACTCCGTAAAGAACCGGTCGACGGCACCCGGCAGGTTCTCTGTCTGCACGGAAAGCGTATCTGCAGACGTATTAATCAGCGCCTGAAGATGCTGCATCGCCTCAAGGGCGGCAAACCCGGCGGCAAACTCAATACGCTCCACACCATCCTGAATATGTTCCAGTTTCAGCAGCTTGACCGGGCCGATATCACCGGTACTCCGGCAGTGGGTTCCGGCACAGGCCTGAACCTCAGCGCCCATCTGCACAATCCGCAGCTCCTTTCCCGGCGGAACACCACCCTGATACAAGGCAAAACCGAACTTCTGCTCAGCCTTTGTTCGCGACTCGACCTTGATCATCACAGGCAGATTCTCCATAACCAGACGGTTGGCAACGATCTCGATCTGCTTCATCTCCTCAGGAGTGATGTGCGTATAATGCCGGATATCCAGACGTGCAGTATCAGTTGCCAGCTGGGACCCTGCCTGATGGATATGAGGACCGAGAACCTCCTTTGCCGCACGGAGAATAACGTGGGTTCCCGAATGGTGACGCATGAGTGCCCAGCGGCGCTCCTCATCCACCACACCCTTAACGCGGTCGCCGCGTTTCAGTCCCGGCTCACGAATCTTATGGAGAATGACGTCACCTGACTTCAGGACCTCGTCAACGCGGACCATCGTATCGCGGGTCACAAACGTACCGGTATCAGACGGCTGTCCTCCGCCCTCCGGATAGAACAGCGTGTGATCCAGAACGACATACTCATCAAAGACGTCCAGAACCGTTGCCTCAAACTCCATATCAGTCGGCCGCTCATAGTAGCTCTTTTTGGTCTCCGGAAGACCCGCAATCCGGTCCGCATACTTTGCCAGCGGAGAGACCGGCTTTTCGCCTTCATTCTCCGAGTGCATGTCGGCGATCTGCGAGTCGAAATCGTCAGGAATAGAGAACTCTGCTCCCGTCTCCGCAAGGATTTTTCCCATGAGATCAACCGGGATGCCGTGGGAGTCATACAGCGTAATCAGTTCATCCAGCGGAACCGGCTGATTCTTTTTCACATAGGTCTGGCCGACACGCTGCACGATTCTGCTGCCGCGGGAGATTGTTGCATCGTACTTTTCCACTTCACGGCTGATGATCTCGCGCACAATTGAGGGATCCTGCTCAAACTGGGAAAGACCGATCTTTTCCATCTGGGCAACAATTAAATCACCGAGATCCTCGTCGAGGTGAAGATCCTGCATCATGCGGATCGTGCGGCGCAGAACGAGACGGGCAAGATATCCCTCACGAACGTTGGACGGGACAATGAGATCACCGAGCATGTAGGCAAGACAGCGGGTGTGATCGCAGATGGCGTAGATATGTTCCATCGGAACGATCATCTCTTCGAGTTTGCCGACAGAGATACCGGTTGCATCTGCAACCTGCTGACGGAGATCATGGAGTTTCTCACCGCGGATATCCATAAGCCCTGCAAACTTGGCATTCAGACCGAGAATATTCTCAAACTCAGGATTATTGAGCCGGTCTTCCATACCTGCCGCATTCAGGAGCCGCGGGATCATCTCCGGGAAGACGGCGTCATATGCGGTCGGCGTTCCCTGGGATGCCCAGGCGAACCGTTCAAGCCCATACCCGGTATCGACGATCCGAAGCGGCATCTCATAGTAATCTTTGCCGTCAATCATCACCTGCGACTTCCCGGAGTTTTTCCGGGAAAGGTTCATGAACACAAGTGTTGCAACCTCAAGTCCGCCCATGAGTACCTCTACGCTTGCACCGGCGTTACCTCCGCCGAACCACGGGTTTTCCTTGAATGTCAGATTTTTCAGGTCGCCCCCGATGGACTCGACAAATCCGCTGCACAGTTCGACACAATGATCTTTCCAGTAGATCGGGTGATCATCGGTGTTGAAGGCATGATGCGCCATCATCTCAAAGCAGGTGAAATGCCGGCCGGACCGGCCGACATTGTCAAGATCATTGAGACGGATACAGGGCTGGGAGATGGTCAGAGGGTTTGCCGGCGGGGGACAGATACCTCCGGTAACGAACGGCTGGAAATCTGCAATCGATGCGATCGTCAGATAGATATCGTCACGCCAGCGCGCTGCAACCGGGTACCGGCCGATACGGGTATGCCCGTTTTTCTCAAAGTAGGAGAGGTAAGCCTCCCGCATCTCTTCGACCGTGTGTCTGCGAAACATCGGATTTCCGATAAACTGGTATGGTTCGCAGGGTGCATCGCCACACACTTCACGTTCCGGGTCCCGTGTCCAGAACGGCATACCGCATTTTTTACAGATTTTGCGGACAAATCCTTCGTGCTTGAAGTAATCAAGCTGATATTCATTCTCAAGCATGTGGAACCACGTAGAGGTTGATAACCTATATTGTTTGGAACCGATGTGATAATAGTCATTCGGTCGGGCTAATTTCTCAGAAGAAACGATCACGCGGCATTTCAGAACGATACTGACCGGAAATGCGCACGATGAAAAAAAGATTTAGAGAAATTCTGCACCGTTCATATACGGACGCAGTACTTCGGGGATTTCCACACGGCCGTCCTCGGTCTGGTAATTTTCCAGAATGCACCGGAGGGCGCGGGACGTGGCAACCGCGGTGGAGTTCAGCGTATGCAGATACTGTTTGGTATCGAAGTCGTGGGCATCCCGGACCCGGATGTTGAGCCGGCAGGCCTGATAGGCAGTACAGTTGGAACAGGACACAACCTCGCGATACTCATTGTCCCGCGGCATCCATGCTTCAATATCGTACTTCTTTGCCGCAACAATGCCGATGTCACCAGTACAGATATTTACCACATGATACGGCAGACCGAGTTTGGTGAAGATCTCCTCGGCATTTGCGAGAAGCTCCTCATGCATTTCCCAGGACTTCTCCGGCATACAGTAGATGAACTGCTCAATCTTGGTGAACTGGTGGACACGGAAGAGACCACGGGAATCAAGACCATGCGCTCCGATTTCACGGCGGAAACAGGGAGAGATTCCCACCATCTTTAACGGGAGATCCTTTTCTTCGAAGATCTCATCCTGATACATGGCCGCCATCGGGTGTTCGGCGGTTGCAATGAGGTACTCGTCGTCACCGTCTATTTTATACATGACCTTTTCAAAGTCGGCGAGGTCGGTGACATCCTCGTAGGATTTCCGGTTCAGCATGTACGGCGGGATAATCGGCGTGTATCCTTTGGCAACGAGCGTGTCCAGTGCAAACCTCTGGAGGGCAAGGTCAAGCAGAGCGAGGTTTCCTTTGAGGAAGTAAAATCCTGCACCCGAGGTCTTGGTCGCACGTTCAAAGTCAGCCCAGCCGTTGCGGACCGCCAGTTCCCCGTGATTGACCAGTTCAAACGGGAAAGTCTTCGGGGTACCGACGGTCTTGATGACAACATTTTCCGTGTCGTCTTTTCCATACGGAACGGATTCATGAAGAATGTTGGGCAGCCGCATCAGGTAGTAGTGTACCTGTTCGGTTGCTGTTTCCATAATGTCGTCATTTTCCTTTATTCTCTGGGGCAGCGCCTTCGCCTCGGCAAAGAGCGGCGCGGGATCCTGACCGGATTTCTTTGCGGCGTTGATCTCCTTTGCAATGGAGTTCCGGCGGGCGCGGAGTTCATTATTTTTTACCGTGAGTTCCCGGAAGACGCGGTCCTGTTCAAGGACGGTATCGACCCATGCAAGTTTTTCCGTGTCATGACGTTTTTCCAGATCCGCACGCACAACATCAGGATGTGCACGGACAAATTTGATATCCAGCATACTTGGCGTCTATATATGCTGTCCGGGAACATGAGGATTATTGTATCGCGTGAGGAAACCGGAAAAAAAGAGAAGAGTTACCGCCGCCGGTACTCAGGATACTTCATGAGATCTGTGGTCTCGAGTCTGGTTACCCCCGAGTTCAGGACTTCACGTCCGCGATCGGTGATCTGACAGATGTTTTCCCCGGTTTTGGTAATAAGACATGCCTTCGCCAGTTCGTCTCCGGCATGAAGTATCTTCTCCAGATAGTCGCAGGATCCGTTCTGCGGTTCGCGGATACCGAGGTCATCGGGAAGCACGCAGTATATCTGACCGGTTTTGTCCGGGAGCGCAGCAATACTGCGGGGTTTTCCGTCGGAGAGTGCTTTCAGAAGCGGGAGATAGAGTTCACAGGTATCTGACTGTGTCATAACCACTCATAGGAGAGGAACGCTCATAAACACTCAGATAGTACCAAAAACACAGGAAAGAAGAAATACAAAAAGAGGATGAAAACCGGGAAGTGGGTTCAGACCCAGCCGCGGACTTTCATTGCTTCAACGACACGTTTCACGGCGACAACGTATGCTGCCTGACGCATGTTGATATTGTATTCCTTGGATGCATTCAGCACTGCATGGTAGGACGTGGTCATGGCAGCATCGAGCTTTGCATAGACATCGTCCAGCGTCCAGTAGTGCATGTACATGTTCTGCACCATTTCATAGTAGGAAACGGTCACACCGCCTGCATTACACAGGAAATCAGGGATAACATGGACACCGTTCTTGTGGAGAATTGCGTCTCCTGCAGGAGTGGTCGGGCCGTTTGCCAGTTCACAGATGACCTTTGCCTTTACGGTCGGTGCAACTTTTTCGTTGATTGCTCCCTCATCCGGTGCTGCTGCGATGATCACATCAACCGGCAGCCCCATGACCTCATCGTTCGTCAGGGTCTTTAAACCCTTGTATCCGACGACGGACTTGGTTGCCTTCTTGTGCGCATTGACAGCTGCAATGTCAAGACCGTTTGCATCGTAGACACCGCCCTTTGAGTCGGTCACTGCGACGATGGTGGAACCGAACATCTCCTGGGCAAGAGTTGCTGCAAAGTTACCGGCATTGCCGAACCCGAGAATTGCAACTTTTGCTTTGGAGAGATCAAGCTTGAGCTCCTTTGCTGCTTCACGGAGGGTAAAGAGACCACCGCGGGCAGTGGAATCACTGCGGCCAAGAGATCCGCCGACGACCAGCGGCTTACCGGTTAAGAGACCAAACTGGTTCTTGCCCTGAATTGTGGAGTACTCATCCATCATCCAGGCCATGATCTGACCATCGGTATATACATCCGGTGCCGGGACATCAGTATCCGGACCGATATTCTTCCACATTGCACGGATATATCCACGGCTCAGACGCTCAAGTTCGCCCTTGGACATCTCTTTCGGGTTGCAGATGATACCTCCCTTGCCTCCGCCAAGCGGCAGACCAAGAACGGAACACTTCCACGTCATCCATGCAGACAGTGCACGGACGGTGTCAATGGTTTCCTCCGGGTGATAGCGGATACCGCCCTTGTATGGACCGAGTGCATTGTTGTACTGCACACGGAATCCCTGGAAAACCCGGGTCGTCCCATCGTCCATCTTCACCGGGATGGAAATCTGAATCTGCCTCTGCGGCTGCATGAGGATGTCGACAACGCCCTGCTCGAGGTTCAGGATTTTTGCACAATCCAGAAGCTGCTGCTGGGCCATTTCAAACGGGTTTACCTTCGACATGGTTTTTGCTTCCTGTCATGTGTGGTTCGTAATAAAGTCTTATTCAGACCACGTTCTGACATCAGTAATGTTGGCGTTTCCCCATATAAAAGGTATTGGAAAAGAAGAGATTTTGGCCGCAATTATCGGTTGTTTTCAGAAAATACTCATAAATTACCTGAATTGGCGTTTCGGGCGCTGAATGTGCTTATTCTATGCTACATGTTAACATGCACCCAATACACTCATGGCAATCTTAGCAGAACCCGCCAACAAGACGCGCGAAAAAAAGGAGAGACAGGGTTCAGGTGAAGTGAACACCAACGTCTTTCATGCCGTTGTACTGTGCGATGTTCAGTACCAGCGGTGTAATGCTCTCCACAATGCCTGCAACCGCCAGCGGCCCTGCGTCCACGGCAACCAGCCTGGACACCTGTGAGACCAGATCCATCACCAGCACCTTTGCCTGCGGATCGTCTCCACAGACGGCAACCGTATAATTCAGCTCCTCATCCAGTACTTTCCACTTGTGAGCCGCAATGTTGTTAAAAGCCGTGACAAGTTTTGCCGACTCCGGAAGCATTTTCCGGATTGCCAGAGCGGCGGACCCCTCCTCCGGCGGGTTGAAGAAGAAGTATCCGTCTTTGCGACCCATCGGGTTCACTGGAGAGATAATAATCTTATTTTCCAGGTACTGAGGATTGATTGCCGCAAGCGTGGATGCCACATGCTGGAACGGCAGGGAAATCACGACAACATCCGCATCACGAACGGCTTCCTCATTTGAACTGCCGTGGCAGTTGCTCTGACATTTCCGTTCTTTCAGCGCACACACCGTTGCGTCCGCAGATTCACATGCTTTTGACGCGTCACGCGATCCCAGAATGATCTCATGTTTATCTGAGAGGCGGAGAGCAAGACCCTCGCCGATATCTCCTGTACCACCTATAATTCCAATCTTCATGAAAATACACCTCGGTTGCTATAGTTATTGCAGGGAAAAAGGAATAAAGATTACACTCGAACATCCTACTTCCTAATGTCGGGGGGTCGCTGCCCCGAATGGGGCAGCAGCAAAGTCCAAGTCGAAGACTTGGACGGCACGCAAGCGTGAAGGGCTTGCACGCTCTCGTACGGGTGTTCCTCTATTCACCGGTATAGGGGGTGGAACCCACTAGGGGGGTAGCCCTCTCCGCAGCCCGGAGGGCGAGTGCGTGTTCGAACGTCTACGTATATTTATACCAGCGGCCCTTTTCATCGTACTCACCCTCAGTCTCGGACGGGGCGGCGGCCATAAGAAACGGAGAGGTTCGCTTAAAATAGCAGGCTTTATACACGGTAAACAGCGGCACAAGTATCAGAGCGCAGACCGCAAGCGTCACCGCAGACGCAAACACAACCTCCGGCGAGGTCATCATTGCAAGAAGTTCATCCTGTGTCATCGCCAGTAACTCCTCCTGAGTCATCTGTGTCAGAGGAAAAAGCTCATCGGCTGCCAGGGCTGCCCAGAGGAACAATGCTGCGAAAGACCCCGCAATCAGAATACCCACGTTCACCAGATAAAACACAGCAATAGAAAACGAACCGTTCATCACCCGCAGCGCACTGTCTTTCAGAGACTGAAACATCCGCAGATCGTTCACAACCGCGGTAACATCTGCAAAATAACAGAAAAACACCACAGGAATAAAAATAAACATCGCAATGTTCGCCGCAGACATCAGACTCATACCCATCAGCATAAGCAGATAGGTAATGAACTGGGAAACCAGATACGCCAGCAGAAATGTCAGCAGAATCGGAAGCAGACACCGGAAATATCCGGTTACCGCATAGTGGCGGAACACGGAAAACGATCCCGTTTCCTCAGAAATGATCCCATACACTCCCGCAAGCAGAAACGGCAGAATAAACAGCAGAACAAACACTACCGCCGATGCAGTGAGAATGCCGATCTGCTGAAACAGCAGGTAACCTATCAGAATAATACCAGCAGCAGCAACTCCCGGCGTCCAGACAAGAGGATTTTTCCCCAGATACCCGAACGCCTCACCAAGTGACTTTAACACCATATGCGCTTACCTGTTCCTTGGCATAGCCACAACTTCCCGTACCTGCAGATCAAAGAATGATGACGTATGCGACGGCCGGATAACCAGAACCGTATCTGCGCCCTCCTCAGTTCCGCCAACCGCAACAACCTCAGCATCAACCGGAACTGCGCCCTGATCAGCAGCGATCAGTACACACTCAACAGCCACCTTCAACCCGACCGCAATCGTCCTGCGGAATGCCTCTGCAACCGCCTCAGTCCGGGAACCTCCGCCAATACGGGCATTCCGGGAGATCGCACGTTCCATCCCGGACAGTGCATGGGTGCCGGTCACAATGACCACACCCTCAGACCGAAGTTCGTATGCCGTATCCGCATTAAACTCCCAGACTCCCGGCTTGGAAAATCCGACCGCATGCGACACCACAACCAGCCGCAGTCCGGTACCCCGCATTTTTTCAGAGAAGAGTTGAGCGGTTTTGCCGCTGGAACTTGCAACAACAATACTGGACAGACCGAGTTCCTTCGCCCGCTCAATCGCGAGATCAGCACAGTCCGCAGTATTCTCCGGGCCGGGCCTCGCGAAATAGGCTATGCTTTTTGCAACGTAGGACATACTAATACATACCAGTTGAACCGGCACAAATATGTTTTTGCCGGAACAGCCAAATGAGGTTAGAAAAAAAATGCTCTTGCTTGCCCTCGCGGGAAAACCAAACTGCGGAAAATCGACATTTTTTAAGTCGCTTACCCTCGCAAATGTAGAGATTGCCAACTACCCGTTTACCACTATTGATGCAAACAAGGGAGTTGCCTATGTGCGTGCCACCTGCCCCTGTAAGGAACTCAAGATTGACAACTGCCAGCAGTGTGTTGACGGCGCCCGGTTCATCCCGGTTGAAATACTCGATGTCGCAGGTCTTGTGCCCGATGCACATCTCGGGCGCGGCCTCGGGAACCAGTTCCTCGATAATCTCCGGGAAGCCGACGCAATCATTCAGGTTGTTGACGCTTCCGGAAGTACGGATGCCGAAGGGAATCCGGTTGACATCGGCACCCGCGACCCACGGGAAGATGTAAAGTTCCTCAGATACGAGTTTGCTATGTGGATGGCAGGAATCGTTGACAAACATCTTGCAAAACTGGTCCGGCAGGCACAGGGAAAAGAACAGGTCTTAATTGACCTTCTCGCCGGAGCCCTTGCCGGTCTGCGCATCAACGCAATCCAGATCCGGGAAGCCGTTGATGAAACCGGTATCAACCTTGCCAAGGCATCCCCAGAAGACATCGAAAAAATGTGTGAGGTCCTCCTCAGGGTCTCAAAACCCATGCTGATCGCGGCAAACAAAGCTGATCAGGCAAGTGAGGAAAACCTGGCAAACCTCCGCGAACTGGATGCAATACCCACCTTTGCTGCAGGAGAACTGGCACTCAAATCCGCGGCACAGGCAAAAATTCTGAAATATCTGCCGGGCGACGCCACCTTTGCCCCGGTCGAAGGTGCAAAGCTTTCCGTTCCGCAGGTAAAAGCGCTCACGCGGGTTGCAGAAAATATGAAAAAGTTCGGAGGAACCGGTGTGCAGGAGACGCTCAATAAAGTTGTCTTCGACGAAATAGGCATGATTGTGGTCTACCCGGTGGAGGATGACAACAAATACTGCAACGCAAAAGGCGTTGTGCTGCCGGATGCGTTCCTCATGCCCAAAGGTTCGACACCAAAAGAGATGGCATACCGTGTCCACACCGATATCGGGAACGGGTTCCTCTATGCCGTTGATGCCAGAACCAAAATGCGGATCAAAGACAGTACCGAACTCAAGTCCGGCGATGTCATCCGGATCGTCAGTACTGCAAAATGAGGATAACTTATATTACCTCTCAAATGCAAAGGTAGAGTACTTATGGGAAGCGAGGTCTATCAGGCACAGGTTCTCCGGGCGTTCTTCGATACGATCACCGGGACGGACCGCAATCTGACGCGCATATACATGTGTGTCATCTCGCTTGCCAAACTCAGGAACGAATCTCCCGAAAAGATGCGGTTCCTTCTGGAACAGATGAAAGCCAGCAAAGAAAAACGTGAGCTTTCCATCGACATCCTCGACTATATGGCAGACGCGGCAAACTCCCTTGAGCCATGGGCAGGTCAGTCTGCGTTCGGCATCACCACCCCGGTCAAGTCTGATGACTTTGGCGGAATCTCGATGGATTCCTTCTAAATTCTTTTTTGTATCATATTCAGTAACAGAACAAATACATATGTATTTATGTCACGATAAGAAGAGATTTAAGGTATGAGTTTTTTTGAGGTGCTTAACGATGCCGTCAGTGCAGTGAACGGTGTCGTCAATACCTACGCATGGTATCTTGCGTTTGTATTCCTGATTGGTATTGGTCTGTACTTTACCATCAGATCCGGCGGAGTTCAGCTGAACCGGCTGGGTGAAGCCTACAGAGTAGCGTTTACCGGTATTCGCGAAAAAAAAGGTAAACAGACCATCTCCTCATTCCAGGCATTTTGTGTCAGTATGGGGGCCCGGATTGGTGTGGGCAACATCGCTGGTGTGGCGGTTGCAATTGTATCCGGTGGTCCGGGAGCTATCTTCTGGATGTGGGTCTTTGCCTTTATCGGTGCCGCAACAAGCTTTGTTGAGTGTACAACCGGTCAGATCTATAAAGAGAAAAAAGCAGACGGTTTCTTCCATGGAGGACCGGCATACTACATTAAAAACGGTCTCGGCAAACCAAAGTTCGCGGCCTTTATTGCAGTTTTAATCATCTTCACCTATGGTCTGATGTTTATCGGTGTGCAGGCCAACACGGCAACCCTTGCGTTTTCGAACGCATTCGGTACCGATCAGATTGTCTTTGCTGTCATTATGACGGTTCTTGCCGCAGCGATTATCTTCGGCGGAATCAAACGTGTGGCAAATGCTTCTGTCTGGATTGTCCCGGCAATGGCAATGCTGTGGATGATTCTCTGTATGATGATTGTCCTGGTCAACTTCACGCAGGTCTCCCTTGTTATTCAGACCATCTTTTCCTACGCCTTTGGTGTTCAGGCATTCGTCGGCGGAGGAATCGGTGCTGCTATCATGTGGGGTCTGAAGCGTGGTGTCTTCTCCAACGAAGCCGGTATTGGTTCTGTACCAAATATCTCTTCGTCGGCACATGTCAAGCACCCGGTCAAACAGGGTCTGATTCAGTCCATCGGTGTCTTAATTGATACGCTTGTTGTCTGTTCCGCAACCGCATTTGTTGTTCTGATCTACACCAACGTTGCCTACCCCGGCTATGCCGAGATACCGATCAGCGGTGCAGCCCTTGTGCAGGAGGCAATGAGTAACACATTCCTTGGCGCAGCAGGTCCGTACGTTATTGCAATCTTCATGCTGTTCTTCGCGTTCAGCAGTCTGATCAGCTACTACTCCATGAGTGAGACGAATGCGAAGTTCATTACCCAGAGAAAAGAAGCGATCGTTATTCTGCGTGTTGCCATCGTGATTATGGTCTTTGTTGCCTCCATGATGTCTATGGGTCTTGCATGGGATCTTGCCGATACGTTCCAGGCGCTGATGGGTATCTTCAACATGGGTGTGCTGCTGTTCTTAGGAAAGCATGCATTCGAAGCACTCAAGGATTACTTCGATCAGAAAGCAGATGGTGTGGAAGAACCGGTTTTCCGCCCGTCCAGCCTGTCCGACAGCAGAGGTATTACCTGCTGGCCGGATGACAGTGAAGAAGACCGGCTCTAACCGGCACAACTCATCTCAACTTTTTTCTTTTTGATCCCTGCAGATTCTTCTTTGAGAAGCGCTAATCAGTATACAATGGAGTGCGTGCTGCTCGCGAGCGGAAGTAAAGGTAACAGCATCTATATCGGAAACGATGAGGATGCCGTGATAATTGATGCCGGCATCGGATATCTGAAACGGACTGTCGAAGAGTTCTCACTGGATGCCTCCCGCATCCGTGCTCTCTGCCTCACGCATGAACACTCAGATCACGTGCGGTCTGCAAAGGCGTTTGTCAAAGCCATGAAAATTCCGGTGTACGGAACCGGCGGTACGCTGAACGCTTCCGTTCGCGGAGGGTTTCTCCCGGAAACCGCAAAGCTGACCATCTGTCATGACCGGACCGTAACGAGGGCGGGAAATCTTTCCGTTACCGCGTTTCGTACCTATCATGATGCGGCTGAGCCGTCCGGTTTTGTTATTGAGGACGGTGACGCCCGGATCGGGGTCTGCCTCGATACGTGCAAAGTAACGGATGGAATGCGGGAGATTCTTTGCGGATGTGATGCGGTCATTCTCGAAAGCAACTACTGTACAGATGCTATGAAGACCGACGTATTCCCAAAGTGCCCGATGTGCCGGACCTGCGGAGCACACTGTTCGGGCAACTGTAAAGTGCTCCGGCTCTATCCCCGGTACCTCAAAGACCGTATCCGCGAGGATGGACACCTGTCCAATGAAGACTCGGCAAACATCATTCGCTATCTGGCAAACGATGTCGGAATATTCGCGCTCGCTCATCTTTCTGAAAACTACAACCGGCCTAACCTCGCCCGTCTGGCAGCAGAGAATGCAGTACGGGAATCCGGGTCCGTAATCCATGTCAGTGACCAGCTCCCGGAATACCGGGAGCACCGTATGGTGAGATTTCTTGTATAGGTGACGAAAAATATGCTTTTCCGTGAATTTGCCCAAACCTGTGATGCTATAGAACAGATCTCTTCACGTCTCGCGATGATTGATCTGCTTGCCGGAATCTTTCCACAGCTTTCGGAAAGAGAGCTTCCGATATTTGTCAGATTTATGCGCGGACGGGTTTTTCCCGACTGGTCTGCGGAAAAACTCGGATTCGGCCCGGGACTTTTGTATGAAGCAGTCGCTTATGTGATTGGAAAAAAACGGGAGTACGTGGTATCTGCTATCAACAGTTCGGGAGATTCCGGAAAGGTGGTTGAGGAGCTGCTCGCTAAACGCGAACAGATGATGTTTTTTTCGGAGGATCTGGAGCTCACTGATGTCTACTCCCGATTCCTCTCTATGGCAAAAAGTTCCGGCAGGAAATCCCAGCAGGAACGGATGCGGACCGCACAGTTTCTTCTCTCCAACGCTTCACCCCTAGAGGGACGCTACCTCGCACGGCTCATGCTGGAGGAGATGCGGATCGGGGTCGGCGAAGGTGTCGTCCGTGAAGCAGTGGCAAAGGGATTTGATATTCCTCAGGAAATCGTTGAACACGCTCATCAGGCACTCAACGATCTGGGAGAGGTGGCACTTCTCGCCAAACAGAACCCCGCAGCTCTGCCCGATGTTCGCATAACTCCGTTCCGTCCGGTAAAAATGATGCTCGCCCAGGCCGGGTCCATTACCGGGATGGTCGAAACCCATGGAGCGGTTGCCGCGGAAAACAAATACGACGGAAGCAGGTTCCAGTTCCACAAAGCAGGAGGAAAGACCGCCATATACTCCCGCAGACTGGAAGAGATGACCGCATCACTCCCGGACGTCGTCCGGTTGCTGGACGCGGCAACTGATCATGATGTCATCATTGACGGTGAAGTGATTGCTATGCAGGACGGACGACCCATGCCGTTCCAGACTGTCCTTCGGAGAATCCGAAGAAAACATGGAATTGATGAAGCTGCCGACGCAATCAGCATGCAGCCCCGGGTCTTTGACATCCTGGTCTGCGATGGTGAGACACTGATCGATTTACCTTTCTCCAAACGCAGGGAAAAACTTCTCGAAGTTATGAAAGACTACGTCGCCCCGCAGATCGTCAGTGATTCCGTGGAGGAGATTGAAGCATACTATCATGCCGCTCTTGACAACGGCAATGAAGGAATCATGCTGAAAGTTCTGGATTCCCCGTATCTCCCCGGAAACCGGGGAAAACACTGGATCAAAATCAAGCCAGAGGTGGATACCATCGATCTGGTTGTAACCGGAGCTGAATGGGGAGAGGGAAAGCGTGCCAAAGTCTTTGGATCATTCCTCCTCGCCTGTCAGGACGAAAACGGGGAGCTGCTGGAGCTCAGCCGGGTCGCAACCGGTATAGACGATGCTATGCTTTCAGTACTGCATGACCTCTTCAAAAATAAAATCATTGCCGAGCACGGAAAAACCGTAGTCTTTGAGCCGGACATTGTCTTTGAGGTAGGATACGCCGAACTCCAGAAGAGTACCAACTATGCAGCAGGATACGCCCTCCGGTTCCCCAGATTTGTTCGCCTTCGAGACGACAAAGATGCAGCCGACATCGAGACCATTGACTCCCTCGCACGCCGGTACAGCATGCAGAATAAGTCCGGACAGTAGCCGAATCCCTTCATTATTTCGTTGGAATCCTCCTGTTTTCCGGAGGGATTCTGTTTTTTATGGGCAAGTTTATGTAGCGTCAAAAAAGACAAGTACAGCACAGTATATTGGCGAGGGACCTTTGTGATATCTCCACTTGAAAAGATTAACGACTTTATCATACAGCGACCGTTTTTAACAGGCTGTTTCCTGATAGTTCTCCTGGCGCTTGCAATCGTCGGGGCAAGTACACTCTCCATGAGTACGGAGACTCAGGACGCAGACAAGCTGAAACACGGCGCGTACATCTCGGAAAGTTATACGAATAACTTCCAGTCCGACTCGATCATGCTAATGGTGCAGGCCGACTCGGTGATGGATGCGAATGTGGTTGAACGTGTCTATAAACTTGAGCAGCAGATGGCGCAGACGCAGGGGGTTGCGTCGGTACAAAGTGTATATGATGTGCTGCTGGCCTATAACGGGGGTGTGATCCCGGATAATCAGGCAACAATTGATGCAGTTGTCGCAAAACTGCCGGAAGATATCACGTCATCTATCATGCCGAACGGGCAGCTTGCAATCATTCTGATCAAGCTGAACACCGGAACATCCTCCAGCAATCAGCAGAGTATTCTGGATAATCTGCGCAGCATGACAGCCGCATCAGATATTCCACCGGGGGTTACCCTGACATTTACCGGGAATGCGGCAATGCAGCAGGATATGGGCGGGGATCTCGGATCGAATATGATCATCCTGCTGGTTGCAGCGATTGTTCTGATGACGCTTGCCTGTAAATTTTTATTCAGTCATGTGCGGTTCCCGCTGTTATCAATCGTGAGTGTGTTTACCGGTCTGATCCTGACATTTGGAATGATGGGTATCGTAGGACTGCCGTTCTCTATGACAACAATCGGTGCAATGCCAATTCTGCTGGGTATCGGGGTGGACTACGCAATTCAGTTCCATTCAAGGCTGGATGACGAGGCACGGCAACACCCATTGCCCGAGGCGATCAAGATCGCCATTACAAAAACCGGCGCTGCGGTGTTTTATGCAATGATCGCAAGTGCCTGCGGATTCCTGGCAATGATGGTTTCCACTCTGCCGGATATCCGCCAGTTCGGTGTTACCGCAATTCTTGGTATCATCTGCTGCTACATCGCAGCTCTGATTATCATCCCGCTTGCAGCAGTTATCACTAACTATACGCCAAAACCACACAAGATTCTGCCAAGCGGCGAGGAGAAAAAACCATTCTCCCAGACCTACAATGAACTCCTGCGAAAGCTTGCCGTTCGTGTGACGAAGTTTGCGCTTCCGATCATGCTTGTTCTCTGTATCATCGGGTTTACGGGTCTGTATCTGGATGAAGAAGTCCCGGTCAGTACGGATATGAAGTCCTATGTGCCGGTTGATATGCCCGCTATCGTGAACATTAACACGGTAACCCGTGCAATGGGTGATACCGGCGGTTTCCAGGTCTATGTCCAGGGAGGAGAACTGACAAGTCCGGATGCGATAGAATGGATGTATCTGTGGGGGAACCATGAACTGGCATTGTACAATACGCGGTTCACCAGCGTTTCCAGCATTGCAACCGTGATTGTTCAGAAAAACAACGGTGAACTTCCGACCACACAGGTGGAAATTGACAGAATTCTGAACTCCATGACCGAAGAAGACAAAGCATCGTACATCAAGGACGGGTCGCAGGCGGTCATCAGCTTTGGGATGAAGTCATTGTCCGAAGCGCAGCAGCGGTCACTCGTGGCTGAAGTTACCTCTGATGTGACATTCTTCTCACCGCCACCGGGAATTGAAGCGGTGGTCACCGGCAGTGCATACTCGTTCGTGGAGATTATGAATGATATCCGCGAAGGTAAGACGAAGATGACGCTTCTGGCATTTGTGATCATCTTTGCATTCCTGGCGATGCTGTACCGCAGTGCGGGTATGGCAATATGCCCGCTGGTGCCGATTGTGCTGATCATCGGATGGAACGGGGCGGCGATGTACGTCTTCAATATCGACTATACGATCCTGACGGCAACGATGGGGGCGATGACGATAGGTGTTGCTGCCGAGTACTGTATCATGATGGTAGAGCGTATCTACGAAGAGATGGAGCATCATGATACCGTCACGGCAGTTCAAAATGGAACCGGAAAAATCGGTACGGCAATTACTGTATCGGGTTGTGCGACGATGTGCGGTTTCTCCGCATTGTTGTTTTCCAACTTCCCGATTATCAGTGGTTTCGGTATGGTGACCGTAATTGCAATGGGATTCACGTTGTTTGGCGCAGTGGTCGCCGTGCCGGCAACAGTGGCAATTGTCCTGAAAAACCGCAATAAAGGGAAACTGGACGAAAACGGCGGATCATCACAACATGCGATGAGCAGTCCGGCCCTCTAACTTTTTTTCAATTTACCTTTTTTGAGAAATAGATTGGGATTGTGCCACGGAATTTTCAGAATTTTTTTCGCACAATCCGAATCTTTATCGTATAGAGAGAGGATACTCTTTTTCCGAACAAAGGGAATTCACTCATGTTGTCACCATTTGAGAAGGTCCATCAGATAATTACCCGCTATCCGTTTCTCATCGGATGCATTCTGATAGTGATGCTTCTCATCGGAATTTACGGGGCAACAGGGGTGACGATGAACACTACGATTCAGAATCCTGATAAAACGGATCATGCCTCATACGTGTATCAGGATTATCTGAATAATTTTCAGTCCAATGCGGTTGTGCTGATGGTGCAGGCGGATAATGTCCGTGATGTGAATGTTCTGAAGAGTATATATGAGTTTGAGGAGGTTTTGCGGGAACAGAGCGGTGTGTCTGATGTCCAGAGTGTGTATGATCTCGTTGTTGAGTACAATGAGGGACGAATCCCTGCAAATCAGCAGACAGCAGATGCCATTTTTGCCAAGATCCCGGAGTCAGTACTTGCCGAAAGTATGCCGAATTACCAGCTGCTGTTGGTGGAGATTGATCCGGATATCGGTATGACGGATGAGAACCAGCAGATTCTCCTGTCCAGACTGAATACGGTTCTGCCGCTGGCCAATATCCCTCCGGGTGTGACGCTGACGATTACGGGAAATGCTGCCCTGCATGAGGATATGGGTGTCAGTCTCGGGAATGATGTCGGGAAACTTCTGGGTTCTGCATTTATTCTGATGATAACGGTGCTTGTGCTGCTGTTTCATCATGCCCGGTATACGCTGCTTTCGATTGTGAGTGTGATGAACGGTCTGCTTATGACGTTCGGGATTATGGGGCTGTTTGGAATTCCCTTGTCTATGGCAACGATGGGTGCACTGCCGATTCTGCTGGGTATCGGGGTGGACTATGCGATTCAGTTCCATTCCAGGCTGGATGATGAGATACGAACACATCCGCTGACGGAGGCACTGAAAATTACGATTACCAAGACGGGATCTGCGGTGTTTTTTGCGATGATTGCGAGTGCTCTCGGTTTTATTGCGATGCAGGTGTCCACCCTGCCAGATATCCGCCAGTTTGGCGCGGTGGCAATTCTTGGTCTGGTCTGCTGTTATGTTTCCGCAATTCTGATTATTCCGCTTGCGGCAGTGATCACGGATTATCAGCCAAGAGTCGTGAAGAAAAAACGGGGTCCTGATTTTTCGGTCAGATATAATGCGGTTCTGAAGAAGACGGCGTATCATATTACCCGGTTTGCAGTTCCGATTCTCCTGATACTGTGCGTGATCGGTGTTGCCGGTTTGTATGTGGATGAGGAGATTCCGATCAATACGGACATTAAGTCGTATGTCCCTGTGGATATGCCGGCTCTGGTCAGTATCAATACGGTGACAAATACGATCGGTGATCTGAGCGGGTTTCAGGTTGAGGTTTCCGGCGGGAATCTGCTGAGTCCGGATGTACTGGAGTGGATGTATATCTGGGGAAATAATGAGCTTGATTCGTATGATTCCCGGTTTACGAGTGTGAGCAGTATTGCGACACTGATTGTTGCTGAGAACGGGGGCGTTCTTCCGGAGTCACAGGCTGCGGTGGATGCGGCGTTTGCAAATGTTTCTGCGACTGCAAAGCGGCAGTATCTCCTTGATAATCAGCATGCGATTCTTTCGTTTGGTATGAATCAGCTGTCTCTGGAGATGGAGCGTTCGCTTGCCCAGCAGGTGGGGCGAGATATTGGATTTTATCAGCCGCCGCCGGGTGTTGAGGCGTATGTGACGGGGGCGGCATATTCGGATGTGGAGCTGATGGAGGAGATGAATCTGGGAAAACTGCAGATGACGATTCTCGCGTTTGTGATGATCTTTGCGTTTCTGTCGCTGCTCTACCGGAGTATGGGGAAAGCGGTGTGTCCGCTGATTCCTATTATGCTGGTTATCGGATGGAACGGGGCGGCGATGTATCTGTTGGGTATTGAGTACAATATTCTGACGGCAACGATGGGGGCGATGACGATTGGTGTGGCGGCTGAGTACTGTATCATGATGGTGGAGCGGATTTACGAGGAGATGGAGACGCATGATACGCTGACTGCGGTGGAGAATGGTACCGGAAAGATCGGTTCTGCGATTACTGTTTCTGCCTGTGCAACGATGGCCGCATTTTCTGCACTGATTGTATCGGACTTTCCAATTATCAGTGTGTTTGGTATTGTAACGGTGATTGCAATGGGCTTTACGCTGTTTGGCGCAATTGTCGCAGTACCTGCTTCGGTGAGTCTTGTTCTTCGGAATACCGGAAAATCTTCGGAACGGTCCGGGTCGGTTCCGAATCTGTGATCCGGTCAACCGGAGTTTATTTTGGGTTGGAGTCACATACTAGTAGAGAATCACTGAGGGACGTGCACAATGTTGAAGACGATGGAGATTCTCTTTTCGGGTAAAGTGCAGAAAGTGGGATTTCGCGCGTGTGTGCGTAATGTGGGGCAGAGCCTTGGTCTGACCGGAGAGGTGGAAAATCTTTCAGACGGCAGGGTACGCGCATTGGTTACGGGTGAGGAGATGGTTATTGAGAAGTTTCTCTCTATGACCTATACCTGTCCACGAGCAATTGTACGGGAAATTTCTGTGGAAGAGTATGTGCTCACTGAGTTCAGCGATTTTGTCGTCCGACGTGAATAATTTTTCCCCTCCGGAATCATACCGCGGAAAAGACCCGCAAGCCGATCAAGCGGGATAACACCGGAGAAGAAAAAAACAAAACAACGACAAAAATCTAAATCCAAAAAAACATCACAAAACAATCTCAAAAGGAAGGGGGTGCAGCGTTGAATAGTTCCCGTGAATTCGCATATCACAGTACAGTATCCGACGTAAGAGAGCTTAACTGCCGGGTTCGGAATGGGTCCGGGTGGAACCTCTCTGCTATGGCC
>JAEWXF010000002.1 GCA_023396065.1 Methanobacteriota archaeon | reverse complement strand
ATACCACATGACAAGAAACAAAAAATTCGCCTGCATTTATCCAGTGAGGGCGTTAGCTGCGAGGGAAAGGCCGAGGCGATTAGCCGATGGCCCCGAGCAGTAGCCCGAACGCAAGATAAATGCGATTAAGCGAGGGCGTCAGCCCGAAGCGGCGAGCAAGCCGAAGGCTGGCGAGTGGGCGAATTTGCCGATTCGCGGCCCGCGTAGCGGGCATTCGCGGTTTATTCAACTTCATACACCCAAGGATTCCCGAAAAACCATTTTCAACCTAGTGGCAAACTCAGGAATCAGGAAAAAAGGGGAGGATCAGGGTCTCCGCAGCAGAACTGCAGCTGCCCCGAGTCCCGCAAGGATTCCTGCAAGAGGCAGGGGAGCCTGGGTCTGTGTGGGTGTTGCCGTAGCAGTGGGCTCCGGAGTAGCCGTGGAGGTAGCACCTGCGGTCTGCTGACCGGATGGGTCTCCGCCGGAGGGCTGGGTGCTGCCGGTCGCTGAGGGGTCGGCAGAAGTTGTTGCTTCTACGGTCGGTGACGCAGTCGGGACTTTTGTCGGAGCGACCGGGGGTTTGACACCTGCACTTGCCAGAAGTTCTGCACCGTCATCGGCTCCTCCGTTGTCCGACGGAGCCGGGATGGGGGCGGGGGGTTCCCGTGCCGGGCCGTCGTTTCCGGAGTACACCACGCCGTCCGGCATGAAGTAGACACTGTAGGTAAGATCTGAACCTGCATTGAACACAAGGTTCGGAATGTCTTTCGACTTGCCGCTGGAAGCATTCGTGATCGTAACACTGTATGTTCCCTCAGGAATCGAGGCATCGGTGTAAACTGCTCCTGTGAAGCTGTCTGCCTGAGAGCCATCGTCAACATTCGTGAGTTCGAACTCGGCTGCCGTGAGGGGATTGTAGTCTGCATCGTATGCAGAAATCGTCAGTTTTCCTACGCCGAGCACCTGCACGGTGGTACTTCCAAGGGCCATCCATTCATCATCCGCCATGGGGTAGAGCCGTGCTTCGATGGTTGCCGGACCGGCTCCGGTGAACTCAAGCGGGACGAGGACTGTCCGGATCGCGTTTGACCAGAGGGTCAGGTCATCGAAGTTTCGTGATTCAGCATCCGAACCCGGATAGACATAGAGTTTCCCGGTGTCGGCGTCATACCTGTGCTGGATATAGTCCCGGCCTGCGTCAGAAATGTATGCAACCTGACCGCCGGTAACTCCGTATTTAGTCGTGTTGAAGCGGATTTTCTCTCCGGTCTGAATCTCCAGAATCATGACCGACCGATCACCGACCAACTGATCAATGACCGACGGATTACTATTACGACTCATCGTAAAGTCGATGATCTGTTCGGTGTTCATCGGAACGGCGGTTGCCGAACTCACCACAGTCAGGAACATATCGTTTGCAATCGGGTCGATGTGAACGTCAGGGATGGGAGTATAACCGTCACCAGTACTGTAGGCAACACTCTTCGGCATCTGTTCCTTGCTGGTTACTGCAACGAGAATCTTCGTCGCAGGCGAACTGCTGACGCTGATCGAACGGGTGAGGTCAGCCGGTGTATCTCCGTAGAGTCCGTCCAGCTGTGCACCGGACAGCGTCACACGCTGCGACGGCGCCGTCTTCGTCAGGGTCAGATACTGGGATTCAAGTCCCTCAATGTCAACAGTCACGGTAACCAAACCGGCCAGCGGATCTTCGCCGGCGGTTGCAGCATTCAGGGCACGGATAACCACAGCGGTCGTGTAGGTACTGAACCAGCGGCCACTGGTTCCGTAGGCTGCGGTCAGCTCCTCAACGCCTTTCTGGACTGCGGCGTCATACTTCTCATCTTCAAGGAGGGTCAGGGCATACACTGCCTGGGCAACCGTCTCCGTCTCCCAATTGTAATGGGTCTCCGGGAGATATGTGGTATTGAGGTACTCGGCATAATCCTGTATCCTCGCTTCGAGTGTCGGATCCTGTGCTGTTTTGTTGCTGAGGACAAGGCTGATCAGTGCATCTGCTTTGTAATCAGAGACAGTATTGTCCCGGAGATATACAGCAGAACTGTTCAGCATATCCTTTGCATCCTGGGCTGCAGTATCATCAAGATACGGCAGGGATGCATCCAGCGCCTGAACAGCGTAGATCATGTACGGGACATATGTGTTCCATGTCCTGTCATTATTCTTCAGCCAGCCTGTTGATTCATTCAGATCGACGCCTGCAAGATTGATCGCATCTTTGTTCGTCCAGAAGCCCGGATCAGCCGCGATATCGTCCATCAGCACCGCAATACCGTACATCGGATACGCGGTGTAGTACAACGACGGCGTGGACGACGTTCCCCAGGCCCAGCCGCCATTATTTCTACCTACGCCGTTAATCTGCTGGGCGTCTGCTCCACTCGGAGATGCAAGATACTCATTAATCGCTTTCTGTGCGGACTGGCGAATCGTCGCGTTCAGCGAATCGGTCAATAAGCCCTTCTCTGCATAGTACTTCTTCATCTGAACTGCGGCAAGCATCGGGGATGTTACCTGTTCCGGACATCCGTGCGGATAGCCGATCAGATACTCCAGACCCTGCAGGGTACGCCCCGCAGTTCCGGCAGAAACCGCGATCTCCAGCTGACGGCTGGATTTGTTGGAGAACTCACGGTTGTAGACTGCAAGGTCCGACAGGTCCCCTGAACCGCTATCCAGTTTCCCGGACACCAGGACTTTGATATCCACCGGAACGTCGGTCACCGTAAGGGTACCTTCGACAACTGCGGCATTCTCCCCGGAACCGATTGTTATCGTGTACGGGAACTCACCGACAGCGGCAAGGAGACCAAGCGATTGATACAGCATATTCTCAGACGAGTTGAACACATCAATGGAACCGCTGAGCTGGCTATCGTCAACGCCGATGTCCTCCTCTCCGAAATCAATCGCATACTGAACTCCGTTCATACTGGTATCAGAGGTGAAGTACGTACCAATAGTGGCATTACTCTGAATATAGCCGATAGCGTCATACCCGTACCGAGCATTCCAGTCAACTTTGTTCTGCTCCGTAATACTCAGGGTTGGGACCTTCGCCGTCACCGTTTGAGACACGAAGCGTGTTTTACCCGCCCCTGTTGCGGTGAAGGTCAGCGTATGTGTACCTTCCGGAAGGTTCACCTGAACAGCATCCGAGTACCAGTATTCAGATATATCCTCCGTGCTGTTCCAGAGATCCTTGCCGGCCTCATCAGTCAGCCGGAGATCAGCATCCTCGACATACTCAGAGGCAGATACCATCAGCGTAACGTTTACCCAAGTATCCGCCGGAATCGTATTCTGTATCCAGAGCGACGGAACGAGACGGCTTGAATACACCGTGACAACCGTTGTGTTGTTCAGCCTCGGATAACTCCGGGATGTTGCCGTAATGGTGGCCGTAGCTTCCTCCGCCTCTGTGGATACCATAACATTTGAAAAATGCGGCGTAAGGATTACCTCCGGATTGCTGGATGTCCAGACAATCTCATCTTCATAATACATCTCAAACTGATCGAGGATTTCCGCCCAGATCATCGAAGAACCCATCTGCATGTATGGTTCGTTGAAACCCCCAATAGAGATGGACTCTGGGGTCTGCACGTACCGGCTGGAATTTTCCTCGGTTAATGCGTCCTCCCGGCTTTCCACCACAACACCCGGCTCCACCGACACGACGGAACTGTTTGTCCATGAAGGGTTTTTCGGGTCCGAGACGGTTATCTTCACCGTTCCGGGAGAGATCCCGCGAAGATACACGTATGGTACGTTCCCCTCCGGCTGGAGAATATCCAGAACACCGGAGGTATTCACCGACCATGTCAGGGAACGGAATATCTCCTTATACTGTCCTCCGGTCTGACCGGCAGCGGGGTAATCGGGATACTCGTAAAACGCTCCGTAACCGGACGTCGGATGATCGATGTATACGACCCCCGGTGTCCAGAAAGAATACTCCTGATTCGTAGGTTCCTCTGCTGCGACCGGCAGGACACACACGGACACCGCCAGAAGGAAAACCAGAAAAATCAGGCTTTTTTGATTGCACAACTGTGAAACACTCATAAGTTACCACCTCAGGAACCCGGACAAAACCGTCCGGAGTTCAGAGCTGCCACCCGGACTTTCGGTACAGAATACCATCCATACACACTAAGACTGAGTAGTACATAGAGTTGGGTTAAACTGCTATTAGAGAGATTTGTCACAAATTGTGACAAAACAGAGAGCCTGCCCAATTGCTCCCCCTTATAGTTGAACAGATGATTTTTTTGGTATCAGCCAAACTCTCAAACTCCAAAAAACTGGTGTGATACTCGTGGATGCACCACGGGAAAAATCAGCCTGGTGACAGACTCAGGACGATCAGCACACAAGACCCGCAAAAATAACCGCAATTTCATCCCAGATTTGAAATTCGATCGGTTATTCAGAAAAATAACAGATATCTGAGAGATGCCAGACATCATTATTGCAAAAATATCGCCTTAGATCCCGTTTATGGAGGTCAATAGAAGACGAATGAGACAGGGGAAACCTGGACAGGGTTTTTCACATTTTTTCTCTGCCTCACCGATAGATATCATGATATTCTCCTAAGGGGCTCTTTTTGAAGCAGGGATACTCTATTTCAGAGGATCAGGCATCCCGGCTGCTGTTGTAATCTGCCCGAAGTTCATTTGCGGCGGAACACACTACAGAGAACTGCCAGAGCAAAGGTGAGGGCAAGGATACCCGCACCAAAACCGGGTGTTTTCCGGGCCACTGTTTCCCCGCCGGTCACCTCCGGCGGAACAGACCCTGCCGGATACAGAATAAACGTATCCAGAGTGGTGAGATCAACCTCAACAGCCGCCACCTTTACCAAATACGTATCGGCCTTCCAGTTTCGTGTACTGACCAGAACACTCCACGTGTTTCTCCCGCCCTCTCCTTTCCGGATTTTCGTAACTTCAGTCATCCCGGAAACAAGGCTGTACGAACGGGAATCATAATCAGAGATACGGAAATGCTGCGGCATAACTTCGACGAGCAGCTGCAGACCCTCGTCAAGGCCGGTGGTCCCGGAGAGGACAAAGCTGTCGTTCTGTACAGCAAACGGAATCGGATCAACGGCAATCCACTGCCGCTCTCCGGGAATGGCAAGCGAAAAAACCGGACCGGAAAGATACGAAGCATGTGATGCCGCAACCGTGTACCTCCCCATAGGAAATGCTGTCGTGTTCACGATTATCGACCAGGACGAATCTTTCCCGATGATGCACTCAGCCGAGTACACAGGCTCAGCCGGCTTCTTTGCAGTGTCGAACGGCCAGGCAACCGCATA
>JAEWXF010000027.1 GCA_023396065.1 Methanobacteriota archaeon | reverse complement strand
GGTGACCGGGATGGTGAGGAGAACGCCGGGTGCGGTGACGGTTACCGATCTGCCGGAGACGCTGATGCGGCCCGCGGCTTCTTTGGTGTCGATGCGGATCGTCTGGGTGTCGCCGGATTTCGTGATCACGGCACCTGCCGGGAGGCTGAGGCTTACCGTGGATGAGGGCGCGGGAGATATGCTGGAGGTAATGACCTCAAGGGCCGTGTCAGTGCTGCTGCCGGAGCCGCCTGCGCTGCTACCGGTGGTAACGGTGTATGCATAGATCTTTTTGCTCTGCGATACGGGTTCGTTCATGTTTTCACTGTAGTACCAGATGACTTTGTCTCCTGCTTTGACCGGGCAGTTGTTGGACATCGAACCAGATGAGACGCCGTTTACCTGATACATCCAGCCTTCGGTGTCACTTGCAGGGGTGAGACCGTTGATGCTTTCAATGTAAATGCCGCCCCAGCGTTCTGCGGTGACAATGTCAGGGACTGCAGCATACAGGACACCGAACGCGGTCATTTTGCTGATCGTAAACGTGGTTGTCGGCCAGTCCGGGCTGTTGGTGATATAGGTGAAGGTTCCGGTGCCCGGGTTGATGTCGGTGTAGGTAATCCCTGAGTCGTCGGAGCCTCCGCTGCTGCTTCCTCCGCTGCTGTTCGGGGTGGTGTCTGCTGCGACTGCATACGCAGAGAAGCCTGTTCCTTTTCCGGTGAAGATGTAGTTGGTGCCGGAGAGGTTGTATCCGAGGATGACCGGCGTTACGGTTCCGTCATCCTTGATGTTGAATGCCGTGATCTTCGCGGGTCCTCCGGTTGCTGCAACCCAGTCCTGCGGCAGGGTGAAGGTGAACTCCACTTCGCTGATCTTGTCGTTGATGGTACTTTCGACGTCGATCATTGCAGCAAGCCGGTAGGTTTTTCCGGAGGTTTTTGCGAAGGTCTCCAGAGACTGGTTTTTGGTTTCGTTGATGATCGGGGTAACGGCCGGGAGATTTTCAACGATGTCGTTAAGAATGATGGAAAGTCCGAAGGATGCTGAGACAGGGCCGGATGTTGGCGGGACTGCGTCTGCGGGGTTGTAGGCCGCAATGATGCTTTCCACTGTCCCGGTTACGGTTGTTCCGGTTATGGTCTTTGCGCTGTAGGTGATGTTGAGTGTCGCGTTTCCTGCTGGAATGCTGACTGTGTTTCCGGAGGTAACGACGTCGCCAGAACTTGTGTCAATGGCAACGTTTCCTTCCGGATCTTTTACCGGTGTGACGCTTAACTCGGGTTTGATCTCCTTTTCTGCAATGCCTCCGACTGTGATGTTGACGAGGGCGAGTGCCTTGTTGAGATTTTCTGCGGTCGTTGCATTGAAGTCATAGGGTCCGTAGCTGAAGGTGAATGTGTCGCCTTTTGCTGCGGGCGTGCTGCCGATACCTGCAGATGCGGATATGCCGTTCTGATAGAATCCCCACCAGTAGGTGCCGGAGATGTTGTTGATGTCGGTCAGGAACGGTCCGTACTCGCTACTGGTAATGTTGTAGGTGAACCCTCCGGATTTGGCCGCTGCGTCCAGCGCTCCAAGCGCGGTTGCACTGCTGCCGGTCCACTCACCACCGTTCGCATACGGGATGGTGAGGGTCTCGTTGATGAAGGTCAGGGTTCCCTCGCTGATGATCTCCGTCGGGATGCGGATCTCTGCGGTTATCGTATGCGAGGCGGCGCCCAGCATGTTGCCGAGTCCGTCGTTCGGCTGGTCAATGTAGCTGGTCATCCCTGCGTGTTTGCTTGGGCAGAGGTAGACGGTGAGTGTATCGCCGTCTGCTATGGTGAAGTCGGTGATGACAGTGGTGTCTTTGCCGTTGAGGTAGATACCCCAGCCGTATCCGGTTTTGTACCAGTCGGGACTGAGTCCGGCGATGTCGGTGATCCAGCCGGCGGAGGTGATGTTATAGGTGAATCCTCCGGCTTTTGCTGCGGCGTCAAGGGCGGCAAGGCCGCTGATGCCGCTGAACTGCCGGTCGGTCCCGCTGATATTGAGAGTCAGGGGGTCGAGGGTGAGGGTGACTGGGCCGGTGTAGAGGTTAACCGGTTCGATTACCCGGGCGGTTGTGTCGATGAGATATGTTGCGGCTGCGGCTGCTTCCGCATAACCTGCGGTCGGTTTGCTGGTGTACAGATATGTTACCGTCTGACCGTCCGCAATTCCGGTGAGCTGCTGGCCGGCGGTGATGTCGGTCGCGTCCACGAGGTGGGCGTTTGTTCCCGTAAAGGCGACCCAGTAGTAGCCGTCGGTTCCGGAGACTATGTCGTTGACCGAGAGGATGGACCATGCGTCACCATCGAATACGTCATAGTCAAGTGACCAGCTGAAGCTGCCTGTTTCCGCTGCTGCGGTGAGAACACCGATGTCAGTTGCGGCATCGAGGTACTCGGTCATGATCCAGGCATAGTCCCCGTAATCTTCGTAGTCAGGGTTCACTGGTGTTTTGGTGAGGGTGCCGTTGATGAGGGCGACCGGTCCATGGTAGAGTCTGTCGGCATCAGAGTCGGCAGCGGTGATGTTCAGCAGGTACTTTGCATCTGCAAGTGTGCTTTCCGCTCCGTATACGTAGGGGAGGTAGGCATAGGTGAGTACATCTCCGGGCTGCATTGGGTTGAGTCCGGTACCGTTTACGGCGTAGGCACCGTTGAGGTAGGTTGCCCAGTACCATGACCAGTCTGCGGCATTGGTGATTCCGTTGATGTCATTGAGACTGACACCGCCCCATGAGCTGGCAGAGACATTGTAGGTGAAGATGCCGGTCTGTGACGCGGTGTTCAGCGCCCCGAGGTCAGTCCAGATATCAGCGGTGAAACCGGCCTGGGTGACTGTTCCCTCTTTGGGCAGGAGAACTGCGCCGTCATAGAAAATATCTGCGCCGGAGGCGGTGATGTTCAGCAGGTACTTTGCGTCCGCAAGGGTGCTTTCCGTTCCGTAGATGTAGGGAAGGTAGGCATAGGTGAGTACATCTCCGGGCTGCATTGGGTTGAGTCCGGTACCGTTCATGGCGTAGGCACCGTTGAGGTAGGTTGCCCAGTACCATGAGTAGTCTGCTGCGTTGGTGATTCCGTTGATATCGTCGAGACTGACGCCGCCGTATGAACTGGCGGAGACGTTGTAGGTGAAGATACCGGTCTGCGCTGCGGTTTCGAGGGCCCCAAGGTCAGTCCAGATTCCGGCGGTGAAACCGGCCTGAGTAACTGTTCCTTCCTTCGGCAGGAAAACCGTGCCGTCGTAGATCATTTCTGCGACGGTGATGTTGAGGAGGTACTCTGCGTCCGCAAGGGTGCTTTCCACCCCGTAGACGTAGGGGAGATAGGCATAGGTGAGTACATCTCCGGGCTGCAGCGGGTTGAGTCCGGTACCGTTCATGGCGTAACCGCCGTTAAGGTAGGTTGCCCAGTACCATGACCAGTCTGCTGCGTTGGTGATTCCGTTGATATCGTCGAGACTGACGCCGCCGTATGAACTGGCGGAGACGTTGTAGGTGAAGATACCGGTCTGCGACGCGGTGTCGAGCGCTCCAAGGTCAGTCCAGATATCGGCGGTGAAACCGGCCTGAGTAACGTTTCCGCTGCCAGGCAGGGCAACCGTGCCGTCGTAGAGGAGGGTTGGTTCGGTGGCAACGAGGTAGGCGTAGACCTGCCGACTGTCTGCCGGAGTGGTGCCCATGCCGTCGCTGTAGTACCAGACGACTTTATCCCCGTTTTCCACCGGGCAGTTGTTCGCCATTTCGTTCGGGGAGACGCCGTTCACCTGATACAGCCAGCCTTCCGTGTAACTTTCTGTGGACAGGCCTTCGATGCTGTCGACGTAGATGCCGCCCCAGCGTTCTGCGGTGAGGATGTCAAGACCTGAGGCTTCCAGGACACCAAACGCGGTCATGTGGCCGATGGTAAAGGTTGTCTCCGGCCAGTCGGGGTGGTTGGTGGTGTAGGTGAACTCTCCATCTCCCGGATTGATGCGGGTATAGGTAAGTTCGTCGTCACCGCCGGGTGTTGCCGTTGGCGTAGGGGTCGGGGTGACGGTCGGGGTTGGTCCCGGGCCGTTGTCACTGAAGGCGTAGAACATTCCGTTCTCGGCACCGATGTAGAGGACTCCGTTGAAAACTGCCGGGGTTGCTTCGATGACGGAGAGCCAGCCCGGCTGGCTGGAGGGAGCCGGCAGGGTATATTCCCAGACTTTTGTCCCGGTCTCAGTATTTACTGCATAGAGGGTGCCGGTCTGGTAGGTGCCGAAGTAGACGGTGGTCCCGGAGACGATCGGGGATGCCCGGTTGGGAACACCTTCGGTGAATTTCCATGCGGGGGAACCGTCCGCAAGGCGGTAGGCGGCAACGCCAGCATCCGCAACGAGGCCGTTTATGGTCTGCTTTTCAGCGCCTGCGGCGATGACCAGCGTGTCGGTGACGACGGGTGTACTGGGCCGGATGGATGGATTGGTTACGCTCCACTCTTCTTTGCCGGTGGATGCGTTGATGCAGTAGAGTTTACCGGTCGCGGCCGTGTAGAGGAGGCCGTTTTTGTAGACGGGGGTTCCGACATAGATGTTTCCGTTCCCCTGTCCCCGAGCCCCTGCGTCGAATGTCCAGAGTTTTTCATAGGTGGTTGTGTTTATCGCGGTAACTCCGCCGCTTCCGGGGGCATACAGAGTTGTGGTGTCCGGGGAGAGGGAGGGAGAGGAGAACATGCCGGCTCCGCCGCTGTTTCCGTCAGCGGCTGCGAGGGAGATTTTTTTGAGCTGCCCGACGGAGTCTCCGAGGTCTTCGAAGATGTAGAGGCTGTTTTCCAGGTTTGCGGAACTTCCCTGCAGGGTTACGACGTAGACGATGGTGCGGCCGTTGGTTTCACAGACGATCGGGGCGCTGGTTAAGCCGGTGTAGGCGTAGGCGCTGATGGTGTCGGTGAGCCAGAGGGTTTTTCCACTGGTTTCGTCGGCACAGAATAATTTTCCGTCTTCGGTGCCCCCGTAGATTCTGCCGTTCCATACGGTGAGCTGTCCGCGGGAGGAGAGGTCTTCGTTGCGCCAGTTCTGCGTCCCGGTGAGGGTGTAGCTGTATAAGCCGTCGACACTGGTTACGCTGCTTCCGGCCATGCCTTTGGCGCCCCAGACGGTGAAGTAGACGCTGCCGTTGCTGATGACAGGGGAACCGTCAACGAGTGGTACGTAGCCGGGGTTGTCTGCGAGAAAGTCGATGACCCAGCTGGTTGTGTTGGTCTGCGGGCCGGTTCCGGCAAGGTTTCCTGTCCGGGTGTAGTCTCCCTTCCAGGTGAAGTAGCCGGAGACCGGGCCGTTGGTTTCCGGTAATCCGGGGCTGCTCAGGGTGCCGAATACAGGAATATCTGTTTCGGCGGGAGTGTCGGCAGATACTGTGCCGACACTGATCATGATTGTGAGGGCCAGTATCAGAAGGGCCCCCATAATTTTCACTGATTTTTTTTGCATAGGTAGGAAAATCCTCATTTCTTATTACAAGGAATTGTGATTTCCGGATGCGTGGGCATCCGGTGTTCTTTTGTGACTGCAGTCCCGTTCAGTCCGATATTTCAGAAGAGAATATCCGGTTTACGGGAGTTTTTCCAGAGAGTTCTGAACTACTGGTTTTTCGTGAGCCCGGGAGCTGCTACACTACTGCAGACACTCAGGACGTCCGGGTAGAAGAGACATAACACACAAACTCACTTACACTATAACATTTTTATTGATTTGATATAAAGAGTACAGGTGCGAAGTTCGAAAGTATGGGTGTTAAGAAAAGAAAGTATTCCAAATAGTCCTGATATCATTTTCTTGTGACGGTTTGAAAACGGGCAGCTTTCCGAATCAGGGTAACCGTTGGTACTGCGCGGTTTTTTGAAGGATGTGTCTGTTTTCTGGAGGAGGTCGCGGGACTCAGAGAGGAACGGTTCCGGAAGATTGGTTTCTGGAGAGAAAACAGATTATAAAAGTCAGCATGTGAGCGAGGCCGGATACACCGCGATGGCTGTGGCATCGCGGCCGGCTGGTGATTTTTACATCACCCATCATTACGTGGAAATATTCTTGAGGAGTTTGGAAGAATGGTCAGGACAGCAGATGTAGACAGACATTTGGTCTGACCATTTCTCCTGATTCCTCCACAGCCAAATATTACCAAGAAATCTATGGTGCTCCGGAAAATTAAATATTGGGGACATGGATTAGGTTTGCCTGTCCGGGAGAAAGTTGCAAAAAAGTGTCGGGAATTCGGTAATTTCGGAAAATAGTCTGAAAAACTGTGATTTTACCGCGATCCCGAATGCTTCTGAGGGAGAGCAGATGATGAATGACCCTCGCGAGGAAAAAGCGTGGCTGAGATGCCCGCTGTGTGGTTGCATAGAGGACGATAGGGACGCTGGTATTTCCCAGGTATTTTTTATGAAATTTCTTGTGTTTCCCAAAGGGTACCTGGTATTTTGGGCGGATATGTGATGTGTACTGTGGGGCTCATCTCCTCACGCGGATATTTTTCGGTAATTTTCCAACTTATATTTAAGTAGTGTGGGCGCGGACTAGGTTTGTCTGACAATATGCTGTTGGGAAATTTCATCTGACGGGATGTTCAATGTAGATAAATCAATAATCTGAGGTCCCTGCTTTGAGATTTTGATGTGCCGGTATGTGTTGCCATTTGCAAAAGCAAACCTAATCGATAACCACACAATTTATATTCAGATGAGAACCATTTCAACCTATGAAGAGAATCTTCAGTGTGGTGGCTGTGATGCTGTGCATCCTGGCCTTTTGTATCGCTCCGGCCGCGGCAGGAAACTTTTCTACCGCAAGGGATGACGGGATTACGATCTCACCTCTGCTTGATCCGTTTTTCCAGCAGACACGTGCGTCGATAACCGGGAATGTTACTGAGGGACAGACGAAAACCTATAACTATCAGGTTTATTCTGGGTCGACAACTTTGGGGGTTAAAGTAGAGTGGAATAATACAGCCAACAACCTTGGCCTTCTGGTAACCACACCGAACGGAGTTACCTATGGAGAATTTGACGATTACTTTGAATCCTCGACAGCAAACGGAGTTATCCCTCTCGGAATACAGGCAGGAACAACATTGTCTGCAGGAATCTGGAAATTTAAAATAAATGGAAAAAGTGTTTCGGGGACCCAGGAGTTCACCCTTACGGTAAACCAGGCATAATGATGTAAACATGAAAATACATAAATTACTTCCTCATCTCTTTTTAATAACAATACTTGTCCTCACCAGTACAGGTAGTGCTGCTGACCTGCAGGAAAGCGGAGGAATCACCATAATTTCGGAGGTCGGATTGGCTGATGATTCTCCACTAAATCTAGAAAACAGTGACAATCTCACAGATTCTTCCAATGATCTAACAAAAGATATCACCGAGGAGCCGTACGAGAAGCCGGAAAGTGAGGACATAGAACTCACCACAGATTTTCCTGATATCACAGAGGATGCAGATATTATCTGGGATAGTGATAAATCAAGTTTATCTCCAAGATCAATAGCGGAGGATAATAGTGAGTTCCTCTCGGTAAATGAGAATGGAGGAGACCTCATCATTACATTCGACTATCCGGATCTTTCAAACAGCGTATGGGAAATTACCGATACCTCGTCAGACAATTTAGAATATTATTCTGACTCATCAGAAGATGGAGATATTGTTATAACCCCCGGATATCCCGACCTTCCAAATAGCATGTCGGAAATATGGGAAGTTACCGATCCCCCGTCAGGTAATTTAGAATATTATTCCGACTCATCAGAAGATGGAGATATTGTTATAACCCCCGGATATCCGAATCTGGCAGATGATAATCTATTTTTAACAGACTTTTCAGATAAATCTGGAAATTTCCAGGAAGATGCATCCAGTTTATCGGCAGACTCTTTCTTATATGAAACAAAGCTGGATTCCGTTTGGGAAAGTGAAGGGGCTTTACTTCCGATCCCAGATTCTGTGATCATGGAAGATATTTCTGATGAAAAACAGACCCAGATGTATTCACCACTGGAAAATCTCAGTATAATGCCCGAGTATCCAAGTCACCTAGATGCCAATGGTAAACTGGAAGAGAATATGCAGATTACTCAAATAACAGAACAACTCCAGGACGTACTCATCACCACCTACAGCCGTACACACGAAGCGCCCTCCATGCTTTTCACCGAATTCCTCGCTGCTGCCATCATGGTTCTGACATCCGGTGCCCTTGCTGCCCTCTACGTCCTCCGCCCGGAGCTTACCGATCCTGAATCACGGCCCGTGAAAATTCTTACAGCAGTCAGAGAACATCAGGGCGTAACCATCACAGAACTTCAACGCCTCATCGGCTACTCGCGAAACTCAGTCTCCTACAACATTCATCGTCTCGAAAGTTATCATAAAATCAGCAAAATCAACCGGGACGGCACCAATTATTACTACACCGGGACCATCCCCGCCAATGGCAACGAAGAACGGATGCTGCATATCATTTCCCGGAAAAATCCGCATATCATCTTCCATACCATCATGGAAAATCCAGGAATCACTCAGAAGGAACTCATCGAAACAACCGGCATTCCACAGACAACCTGTCAGTGGCATCTTTCCTGTCTTATCCGTGACCAGGCCATCACCACGCAGAAAGAGAAAAATTCCATCTATTACACTGCCCTCCCTGAGTATGTCTGGCTCTATAATTACCTTACCAAAAACAGCAGCATGTCCTCCGAAGACCGCAACGATGACGGCAACGCAACCGGCGCAGACGGAACCTGAATAAAATCCTGCGGGAAAACATCCCTCTTCACCGGGAGCGAGACAATATTTTTTTCAGAGTATCTCATTCAGATGCTGATACGTATTTCCAGGCTGCCAAACCAGAGCATTCGCCACGCAACGAACGCGAGGAACAGTATCATAAAAGACGAAAGACACATCTGTCCCTTTCCCTCCGAAAAAAGCACCAAGGTATATGTCCCCTGTCGTTAACAGATCCTCCTCATCGGTGGCTGCTGCCGTCCCTCAGGGATCTTTGACCGGACAGGGGGTGCCTGTAGCATGCCGTGTTGTCCCGTGGATCATCCTCCGCGACCGCGTATACGTCACCCGGGGGCCTAACACATGCCGGATATCGACACATATACCTATTCGTCAGCCACGGATTTACCCTTTCCGGCAAACCACACCGGACAACCGCGGAAGAAATCATTCTGATACCAGACCGGCTCCCCTCCCACCACCGTCACCTCCGGAAACAGACCCGCCATACCCTCATACGGCGTCCAGCCGCACTTACTGTGCAGACGCTCCGCAGAAATCTGAACCGGAGCATCCGCATACACCGCCAGATCCGCACGGCTGCCAACGGTCAGTGCCGGGCACGGAAGACCCAGAATCCGGTACGGATTCGTCACCGTCTTCTCAATCACCGAAGCAAGAGAAACCTTCCCGGAAAAAACAGCATTCATCAGCAGCGGCATCATCGTCTCAACCCCCGGAACCCCCGACGGTGCCGACGAAAACGGCAGGGACTTCTCCGCAAGCGTATGCGGCGCATGATCAGAAGCAATCGCTGGAATCAAAGCAAACAGTCGCCACAGCTCCAGCCGCTCAGCCTTCGTCCGGAGCGGTGGATTCATACGGAAATGCGTATCTCCCGGATCCTGCCCCTCCCACGACAAAAACAGATGATGAGGGGCAACCTCAAACGTCCCGCGAACCCGGGAAATCGACAAAGCCCCGCTCATATGACAGTAATGGAGCCTCACTCCCGCAGGCGCAAGCGAGTTCACCAGATCAACCGTCGCCGCCTCGCCCGAAACAGGCCGGCTGGCCGCATGCTCCGCCAGCGTATCTACCTCTCCCGGCCGAACCTCCTCGGCATGTACCGTCACCAACGCCCCGAACCCCGCCAGCTCCGCAAGAGAAGACCGGATAACCTCCGGAGTCAGCGCCGACCCGTAACTCGACGGAGCCGCAAACATCTCACCGAACGCAAGCGCCCCGGCCGCAGAAAGACCCGCAAGATCCGCAGTCTCCGTCACCGAACCATTCACCGCAAAATGACAAAAACTCCGTTCACGCGCCAGCGCAACCCGGGCCGTAAAATTCTCAACACAGTCCATCGGCGGAACCGTATTCGGCTGATCCACCACCGCCGCAACCCCGCCGGCCACCGCACTTTTTGTCCCCGTCGTCCAGTCCTCCTTCGCCGCCTGCGGCCCGTCCCGCATATGGACATGCATATCAATCGCCGCAGGAATACAAAGACGGTTCCGGCACTCAACAACCCGCTCCGCAGAGCCGGAACTCCCCAGATGCGTAATAATACCGTTCGTGACACTGATATCCGTCACCCTGCCGTCCGGCAGCCGGGCAGACTTCAGAACCAGATCCGTCATACTCAGCAGACCCGAGGAACCGGATCACCCATCGGCGGCTCAATAAACCGCTCGCCGCCGATACGTGTCCGCATCACCACGCCGGACCCTTCCACCACTTCACCGATCACCGCCGCATTCTTCCCGTAGGGATGACTGCGAAGCGCCGCAAGCACCGCATCCGCCGCATCCACCGAAACGCCCATCACACACTTCCCCTCATTCGCCACCTGTAACGGATCAATACCCAGCAAACCACCCGCAGACGCAACACTCTCCCGGATCGGCACAGCCTCCTGATCCACCACAACCCGCACCCCGGCTTTCCGGGCCATCTCATTAATACAGGCCGCAAACCCTCCGCGGGTCGGATCCTTCATCGCATGAATCGCACCTTTCGGCGCCGACCGCACCGCACTGGCAATCATCGTATACAGCGGCGCCACATCCGACTTCAGCTGATCGCCCAGATCAAAACCCTCACGATGGGCAACAATCGCCAGACCGTGATCCCCGAGCGTCCCCGAAACAAGAATCTTATCTCCCGGAGCAAGGGCCCTATCACGAATCAGATACGCATCATCATCCACCACACCGACGCCTGCAGTATTAATCACAATACCGTCCAGACTCCCCTTCTCCACAACCTTCGTATCGCCGGTGATAATCGACGCACCCGCCTCACCGAGCGCCTCATCCATCGACGCCACAATTCTTTCGAGGTCAGAGATGGGGAACCCTTCCTCAATCACCATAGCACACGTCAGGGCAACAGGCCGGGCACCCATCACCGACAGATCATTAATCGTCCCCGACACCGCAACGCGGCCGATATCGCCGCCCGGGAAAAAGATCGGCTTCACCACATGCGAATCGGTCGTAAGAACGACCGTCTTACCGCCGATATCAAACGTCGACCCGTCATCCAGCGACTCAAGACCGATTCCTCCGGCATTATTATGTTGAAACGCAGTCAGCGTCACGAGAAGCTCTCCCATGACCTCGCCGCCCGCACCATGCATCATATTGACTTCCGTATCCTTCTTCATATTACTCCTCCGTATCAATCTCAATATTTTTCACTAAAATCTCCCGTCCCTGCACCAGATGCGGCAGCTTCCCGCAGGTAGGGCACACAAAAATCTCAGAACCGCGATACCCGCACTCGCACTCGGCAACCGGCGGCACCGTATTGAACACCAGTTTCGCTTCGGCAAACATCGGATCATCCGTGACAAACGTCCCGAACATGAACTCAACCTGATCGGGATTCACCATCGCCATGGACCCCACATCCACATAAATTGTCTTGACTTTTACCGCACCGTTGTCTTCGGCTGCACGTTTGGAGGTCACATATATGTCATATGCGATTCCTGACTCATGCATGGTTTTCTGGCCCCTCTTCCATTGCCTTGTAGACTTCCTGAAAGAGTTCGCGGGTCTCTAACCCCTCCTCACGGGAAAGACGCTGGATAGCAAACCCAACATGCACCAAAACGAACTCACCGACCTTCACATCCACAAGATCAATTCTGACCTCCTGCTGCAGGTCTCCATAATCAACGAGCGCCACATTTCCCTCGCGTATTTCGAGTATTTCTGCGGGAACTGCTATGCACATATACGGGTATATTGGTCAGTGACAGTGATAAAGACAACGAAAAGAGAATACAAAAATGATTGGGAGAGAAACGGCATGGCCCTCTCTCCATCCCATCTCCCTTACCAGACAGTAAGCCGGTCTTCCGGAGCAAGATACATACCGTCTCCCGGCGTCACATTGAACGTATCATAGAACTCCTGTACCTGCTGAACATTCACATTCGTCCGCACATATCCCGGCGGGTGTTCATCCGCTTCCAGAATTATTCTCCCCATCTGTTCCGGATACATCTTTCGCCAGATGTGCGAAAAGGACGTAAAGAACTCCCCGTAATCAAATCCGTCGATCGATTTTGCGATATCCATCATACAGGCGAGGCCGCCGAGATCGGCAACTGTTTCCCCGATGGTCAGCTCGCCGTCCACACCCAGATCCGGATACGGCAGGATGGTTTCATAGTATGCCGCAACCTTTGCGGTATGATTCCGGAATACATTCCGGTCCGCATCCGTCCACCAGTTCCGGAGATTTCCGTCTTTGTCGTACTGGCTACCGGTTGTATCAAAAGCATGCGTAAACTCATGGCCGATGATCATACCGATACCGCCAAGCTTCGATTCCTCCGACCCTGCCGGATCATAGAAGACGCCGCCGAGGATTCCTGCCGGAATATTAATGGAGTTGCTCTCCGGACTGTAGAAGGCATTAACCTCCTGCGGCATACACTCCGACCATTCGCCTTTGACAGCCGTCGTTCCGATCTTATGTTTCTGGCGGTCCGCTTCGAACCCGGCAACTTTGATGATGTTCTCCGCAGCGCTTCCGCCTTCAGCAGAACTCAGGAGTTTGAGATCGGTGTAGTCGGTCCAGATATCCGGGTAGCCGACATGAACCGTGATGGTGTCAAGTTTTTCGATTGCAGCATCCCGGGTCTCATTGGTCAGCCAGTCAGCACGGAGAAGCCGCTGTTTGAGTGTCTCGCGGATGCGTTCGATCATTTCGAGAATGTCGGTTTTGGTTTCCTCGGAGAAGTAGGCATCCACATATACCCTGCCGGTTGCAATGCCGAGTTTCTGATTACAGGCGTCGTACGCCATCTGTTCGGGCGTTTTTGTTCCGCTAATACCGTACTTGGCGATGATTCGTTCGTTGTAAATGTCAAGGCATTTCTGATCCAGATACTGGGCTGTTCCTTTGAGCGTGTTCTGGATGAGCAGCCCTTTAAATCCTTCAAGATTTTCCTCAGTGTAGGCAGCGTTGAGAGCTGTGAGCCACTGCGGTTCACTGAGTACGAAAGGACTTCCTGTATCGTATCCTTTGGCAGTGAGAATTGCGGCAAGCGGGTAGGCGGGGGACTCGGTTCTGAGCTGTTCGAGCGTCCGCGGGTTATATATGAGATCGATACGGTTTTCAGCAGTCAGATCGGACGCGTTCCGGCGGCCGTCCGCAATCTGCGCTTCAACCGCGAAAACTGCCGCATTGAGTGCCTGCGCTTCCGATTGCGAATATCCGGCATGTATGAGGAGCTGCTCGTAGGTGTGGTTATTATTCTGTTGTATCTGTTTTCCGGATTCGGTGAGATTTGTGTACTCGTCCTTGCTGCCGAGGGAAAGTGCGACCGGATCGATTCCGACGACGTAGGCCGAGCTGTTTTTCGGATCAACGGTGACGGTGAGAATGGCAAAGGGGTCGGCAATGTGGAACTCACTATCGGTGAGCCAGACGGAAAGTTCATCAAGGGTACTGATATTTTTGATGCGGGCAAGTTCCGGAAGAATCGGCTGCATACCCAGGGCATTTCGGGTATCCATGTCTTTAACTGAGTTGTAGAGGGTGAGAACAAGGTCTTCCTCGTGGGTTTTCGGCGTAGTGATATTGTTCAGCAAACTGAGAATTTCTGCCTGACGCTGCATCTCAAGTTCGATAAACGCAGTAAGTCCTGCTTCACCGGCGGGGATTTTTCCCGAACTGAGCCACTGATGGTTGCTTGCAAGATGGAAATCGTCCTGCAGTCTGCCGGAATCGTTCGGAATGTTTCCGGCCAAATCACTGTTGACCCAGGGCGTACCGACGTACTCCTGCGCGGGCGGTGCAGTACTACAGCCGGCTGCGGCTGCAAGAATGAGTATACAGAGGACAAGTGTTCCCGTGAGTAATTTTTTCATGATCTCTCCCGTATTCTTGGAGGTATATATCGACGGATTCGTTATTTATCGGTATCGCGGATCAGGAGCATACAGAGATGTACGGATGCAGACAAAAAAAGAAAACGAACTTCCAATCTCCATTTGGGACGCCGAGAGGGAGATTTGAACTCCCGAGGTGTTACCACCAGAGGCTTTCAAGGCCACCGCCTTTCCGGACTAGACTATCTCGGCACAAAGTCCACATATAATATGCAGGCTGCCTAAAAAAAGATTTGTGTTGGTTGGATTTGTCTTATCTGCGGCGAAGCAGTACGGCTGCCCCAAGCACGGCGACAAGCGGAATCAGTACCGGGACCGGGGACGAGGTTGCGTTCGGATCAGCTCCCGGTTTTCCAAAGGTGTCTGCAAGTGTGGAATCCTCAGTAATGGAGACAACATTCTCACAGTACACATAGACTTTGGCCTGGGAATCATCTGCCGGGTAGATCATGAGGTTCAGAACAGCGCCGTTTCCTTCCACGGTGAACTTTTCATCGCCGGTCTGATCTGCGTTGTTTACCCGGACTGCCGCGGCACCGGAAAGACTGTAGTCAACGATCCAGTCAACGCCGCGAATGACTTTGATCTCTGTTGTTCCGCTCCCTGTTTTGACAGAGAAGTAGGCCGGGGATTCTTTGGATGCGATTGCACTTGCGGATTTGGTGGGAAGTGACGTTGCCGTGGGGGTTACGGACGAGGTGGTGGCGGTGCTGGTCATCAGCGTGTACGTCAGTACACCAATGTAGCCGTCCTTATCTTTTACCACTACCTGATACATACCGTATCCGTGTCCTTCGGTGGAAATATCCACGGAGAACTTTCCGGTTGCGTCGGTTCCCACCCAGTTCGGGCCATAGACAATCTTGCCGTCAACGACGGAACCCGCATACATGGTCAGTTCTACACCGCGGGAGCCGGTAACACTGGCGCGCCCGGTCACATCAACCGTGTCCGATGAGGACTGTACCCGTGCTGCAAGGTTGGTCAGTTCACTTGTTCTGTCCACCAGTTCAACGGTGAACCAGTTCCGTTTGCTGCCAAGCGGATAGTCTTTGGAGTTCTGGGTTGTGACAGTGACCGTGTACATGCCGCCGGCAAGACCGGAGGTGTCAAACGTCGCACCGAAATGCTTGTCGGACTGAATAATTACTGATTCCGTTTTTACCGCGTTGCCGCCGGATTTTGCCAGGACAATGTTGATGGTTGCTCCCGGCGGGATATCAGTGGTACATTCTACAACAATCGGGGAGCCCACACCCTGCTTGAGGGTGGCAGTCTGTTCGTCGGGAGTGACAAACGTAAACGAGTATGCCGAGACCGTTCCTGCACACAACAGCAGGAGCAGGACGGCTGCGGAGAGGAGGAACATCCTCTTTGTTACCGTACCGTTTTTCATGTTTGTAAGGTAATGTATTATGATTATTTAATGTTACCACCATCACCAGTCAAACCGCTTGCTTCCTGGAAAGGTCAGGACCGATATTTCGGACATGTGGAGACGTCACTGACCGGAATTTTTCTGTCGGGAGGGTGCAGCTGGAATCGGTGCCGGATGTGTGGTTATAAAAATGACCGGAACTCCTGCGCTTCGCGTGAGGAGCTGGTCTCCCATATGCAGGCGCAGGTAGCCTGGATGCAGGAGAATTTCTCCCCTGAGGAGTTCACGCTCGGCAAAATATTCACGTCCGGGAGTGTGCTTGATCCCCATGAGGTGCCGCAGGAGGTACTGGTTTCGTTCGGTGAGCTGTTTGCCGGAAAGCCGCTGATCGCCGAGTCGCGCGCTGAGTATGTGACCGAAGAGAATCTTTCCCAGTTCCTGTCGGTACTGGACAGCGGACATCCGCATCCGCTGACGATTGCTATCGGCCTTGAGACGACCGATGATGCAATCCGCGAAAAATCGATTGATAAGGGATTTTCGTTTGCGGATTTTGTCCGGGCGGCAGATACAGCGCATGATGCAGGAGTCGGGATAAAAGCGTATCTGATGATGAAACCCTTGTTCCTCACCGAACAGGAGGCGCTTTCCGACATGCAGAAATCGATCGCCGAGGTTGCACCCTATGCAGATATGATTTCGATGAATCTGTGTACGGTTCAGGGGAGAACCGAGCTTGAGCAGTACTGGCAGCGCGGGGCATTCCGGCCGCCGTATCTGTGGTCAGCCGTGAAGGTTCTGCTGGATGCAGAGGTCCCGGTTGCCTGCGATCCGGTCGGCGGCGGATTCCGTCGCGGCCCGCACAACTGCGGCAACTGTGACAAAGAAATAGTTGCGGCAATCAATGAGTATTCCCTCTCCGGGGACAAAGCGGTCCTGCAGGCGGTCTGGGATACAGGTTGTTCCTGCAGAAAAGAGTGGGAGTATGTTCTGGAGCACGAGATGCCGTGGAATATGCCCTTAACAGAATAATTTTTGGAGGAACAAAGCGTGGGCTACCCTTAACTCACGCACGACAAAAAGCTGGCTTCCGGTTCGCATGATTTTTGGAGAATCCCCTCTGAAACTGCGAACCGTACTGCCGGACGGCAGATTCTGCCGTTCCAATGACAGAAATTCCGGATATCTCTCACATCCCCTGCTGCCCTTGGTGAAATCTCATAGGGATGTGCCGAGACTCCAAACTGATTGAACACAACAGGTACGGGTGTCCGACGCCCTGTCCCATTGCGGAAACACCAGATACCTCAGTATCTGTGTTCACGATATCTATTGGAATGTAGGTAGTAAAATAGCGTGTCCGAATATTTTTCGGATTTTTCTCAAATCCAAAATACGCACATTTGAAAAAAATCGGAAAAACAAAAACGAGACAAAGATCGGGAAAATGGTGTGTATATCTTTTCCCGCTGCCTCTTAGAAAGGAACAGATATATAGTGTGGATACAGTGACAGGCAATGCGGTATAATTTATCCGGCACGCCGTTCACAGATGAGGTTTTTTCCATTGAGGATAGTAGTTTTTCACGTACCTGTTTCGTTTCATCGACTGATGACCGAGTGTATCATCTCCTCCGCTGTCCACAGCGGATTCAACTGGTGTCTGGCATTTACAATGCAAGGAGGAGTCCTTGCCTGATTCATACATGGCTAGAACACAGTATCTGTGTTCTATCCTATCTATAAGATATTAGGTCCATAAATCCCCAATCCGAACATGTTTCGGCATTTTCGGAAAGCCCGAATATGTTTCAGCATACGTCCGGTTTTTTCGCGGAAAAGAGGAAGAGAATACCAGCCCTCAGAACACCTGCGAACAAGCAGGAAGCAGCAGTTCCCGGCCAAACACCTTCGCAAACACCGCCGCCTCCTTCGCCAGACTCAGAATCTCCAGCGTAATATCCGCACCCGGCACCGTCGTAACCTCCAGATGGACACCCGCATCTCCCGGAACAAACACCGCACCCGTCACCGCATCCGTATGACTCCGGCACAAAAGCTCCGCAATACGTAAACACTCCGCCATAACCCGTACCCGGTCACGGTCCTGTGGCCGCAGCTCACCAAACTCAGGATCCTTCCTGCCGGGAAGCTTCTTGCGGTGATACCGGACAATCTTCGCCATAATCAGAATTTCCCGCTGATCAAACCCCAGCAGTTCCGTATTCCGAATAATATACTCCCCATGCTGATGATGCCCGGCAAACGACAGAAAATCCCCCGCATCATGCAGCCAGGCCGCCCGCATCAGCAGATCACGTTCCCACATCCCATAGGAATGCAGCCCGCAGAACTTTGCCGAATCAAACAAAGAAAGCGTAATCCGCTGCACCGCAGCCGCATGATCCTCCTCCAGACGGCAGAACCTCCCCAGCTGCAGAACACTCGCATCCTTCACCGGCATCCGCTCAGACTGCGGCGTCCCGGGAATCTCCGCAAGATAATCCATAAAAATTCCCCACGCAAGACCCCGGTCACTCACCTCAATCTCCGCAATCTTCAGCGTACTCATCACCGTCTCCAAAATACATGCACCCGCCAGAATAATATCCGCCCGATCCGGATTCATCCCCGGAACATGCCGCCGCTCCTCAAGCGTCAGCGAACACAGATACACAAACAACTGCTCCAGATCACTCCGCAGCAGAACCAGCCGGTCCGGCACCACCCCCAGATGATACAGCCGCTGCGCAATCTCCGCCAGATTCAGAATCGTCCCCGAACTCCCCACACAGCGGGAAAACGGATACCGGGAAACCCGTTTCAGCGACGGCATCGCAACCGTCCGGACATGATTCTGCATCTTCATCCGGCGCTTCGGTGACAGAACACCGGGAGTCCCCGCCTTCACGCACTGCCCCGTAACCCGGATAGCACCAAGCCGCATACTTTCCAGCGCCGAATATGCATACTGCCCGCCGACAATAAGTTCAGTCGACCCCCCGCCGATATCAACAAACAGCGCCTGATCCTCACCAAGACTAATCCCCGCAGCAACACCCAGATGAATCAGCCGCGCCTCCTCCTTCCCGCTGATAATCTGAAGCTCCAGTCCCAGCTCACGACTGATCATATCCGTAATCTCCGCAGAATTTGCCGCCTCCCGCATCGCAGACGTCGCAACCGCCACAATCTCCGACGCACCAAACGAATGGGAAAGATCCGCAAACCGCCTGCAGACCATCACAAGCCGCTGGACCGCCTCCGGCTGAATCCTGCCGGACCCGAACTCCCCCTCACCCAACCGGACCAGATCCTTAATACGGGAAAGTATCTGATACGACCCGTTCTCATGAATCTTCACAACCAAAAGCCTAGCGGAATTCGTACCAATATCAAGAAACGCAACAGTATTCTCATCAGTCATACCAGTTCACTCCTCCACCGTCGCAACCGTTGTTGCCTCCGGCATTGACACCTCCGGCAGATCACCACCCTGGGACACAGCAACAGCCTCATCGAAATCAAGCCCGTACGTAAACATGTATGTCAGAACTTTTGATTTTTTCTGTTTCGCAAGCTGCTCCGGAACCGCACGGACATCATACGGAACACGGATATAATGCAGAGAGAACGGCTCGCGGGTTATCAGAAGATAACAGGCACGCAGATCCCCGTCACCCGACCGGCCGCAGCCGCCGGTATTCGCAATCCGGACACCATGAACCGTCCGGGAAAACGCAACATGCGTATGCCCTGCGATCAGCAGATCCGCATCAGCTTCACGGCAGACCCTCTCAAGATCGGACTCAGGCGTCTCCGCACAGACCGGACATCCCGGCGTATGGACAACAACCACACGAAGACCATCCCACGTAAACCGCACCTCGGTCGGCAAAGCCGCAAGCTCCGCACGTGACCCGGCACTAAGCCTCTTCCAGGTCCTCCGATGAAACGCCATCCGGCTCTCATCAAGACCCTCCGGCACAGGAACTGCCCCACCGGCTGCAAGCACCGCCTCTTCCGCATTTCCTGCAACAGAGACCGCACCCGCATCCCGAAGGGCAGCAAGCGTCTCCTCCGGAAACGGCCCAAACCCGATTGCATCCCCCGCACAGAAAAACATCTCCGCCCCCCGGCTCCGGGCATCACGAAGAACCGCATCCAGGGCCGGAAGATTCGCATGTATATCAGCAAGAAACGCAATCGATGCGGTACCACGGGGAATCGTAACCGACCTCAGCCGCAGATCATGCAAGGGTTTCGCCAGACTCTTCTCCAGCTGATCCCAGACACCGTCCGTTTTTTTCCAGAAAACAACGGCTTCCTCATATATTTCGCGCCTGCGGGACGCACGATCCTCCGAAAGTCCGCAGATACCCGGACGAATATCCTGTAAAAATACTGTATTCCCGAAATATGCACGGCTTCGCTCCTCCTCCGCCAAAAGAAACTCCGGAAGAAACGCAGTCCAGACATCACAGTCATGCATATCACCGAGAAACTCCTGCAGATCCTTCACCATTTTCATCGGAGAAGAAAGCCCGTCCCCATACAGATCACGATACACCTCCATCGTGTACCGTAACTTCTTTGCCGCGATCCGCATCTCATGATGGGCAGTGACGCGGTCCGGATCCTCCAGAGCCTTTGCATAGACAAACAGCGACGCCCGGCAGAGATTAATGTGATAATACGCCTCCCGGTACGCATACGGCGTCTTCGTCTCAATCTGGTCCATCTTTCCTCTGACCACAACATCCCTGCAGAACAGAGTAATCGACTCAACCGTCCCGGACGCAGTGAACCGTTCCACTGCCCTGACAACATCAGGCTGCAGCGCAGCACGCTCCTGCATCAGCCGGAGAATCAGACACTCAATCCCGGAACGGCACCTGGCGTCCGGGCCCGCCTTCCGGGGTTCCTCCGGCAGAACAACCTCCGCAGCCGGATCCGGCTCAGACGATCCCGCAAAAAACTTCCGGACCCGTTCCCACAAAGAAAGATCCGGGACCTTCGTCTCAGCCGGGACCGGTTCGGAAAGCATGGGCTGGCGTGCAAGCCCTTCCGGCTTGCGTGCCGTCCAAGTCTCTGACTTGGACTGAACAGAATCCTCCGGAACCAGCGGAATCTGATAGACTTCCGGAAGAAACCGGGGTGTTCCCGGAGAGAGGGCCGTCACCGGCAGAGAGCCTGCATACTCCCGGAGATATGCAATCTGCACATCAAGGTCCCGTGCCCGGCCAAGGGAACGGGTAATCAGCTTCACCTCACGCAGCCATGCGGCATAGGATTTTTCCGGAAAACATCCGGCGAACAGCGGCAAAGCAGCCCGAAGCCTGCGGGACGCCACACGCATCCGGTGGATATACTCACTATCCGTCCCCTGAATAACGCCTTCACTCTCACCTGCCAGATCCGCAGCAAGCTGCAGAAGATACGCCGCCCCGTACAGCCGGTATCCCGGATCAGGCTCAGCCGGTCTCGTCTGTTTAGTAGTCATGCCAGATTCCGCGATGATCCATCATCCACTTCTGGGAATTTAAGGGTTTGTCTCCTTCCCGGGGCAGAACCTTTTCATACGTCCCGTCCGCATGGAGAATCTTGGCCTGGGCAGTATCATGAATGTGGATATCAAGGATTGTGTGAATAATCATATCACGCAGATGCGGGTTTTCCACCGGGAAGAGAATCTCCACTCTCCGGGAAAGATTGCGCGGCATGAGGTCGGCACTGCCGAGAAGTACCTCCTCGTCGCCGCCGTTGCGGAAGTAATAGATTCTGGTATGCTCAAGGAACCTGCCGACGATGGAAATGACCCGGATATTTTCGGACACGCCCGGAATCTCGGGCCGCAGACAGCACACACCGCGGACAATCAGATCAACCCGGACTCCGGCGCAGCTTGCCCGGTAGAGCGCCTGGATACAGGCCTCATCCACCAGAGCGTTCAGTTTGAACGCAAGGTATCCGTCCCCGTGGGTCTTCTGCCGTTCAATCTCCCGATCGATTCGGGTGATCAGCTCCTCACGCATCGTGCCGAGCGTCCCGTGGGACACCAGGAGTTTGCGGTAATGCTTCTTTTTCGAGTACCCGGTCAGGGCATTGAAAAGATCTGCGATGTCGGCACCAATCTCCGGATCAGAGGTGAACATGGAGAGGTCCGTATACATCCGGGCGGTTGATGCGTTGTAGTTGCCGGTTCCCATATGGGTGTAGATGCGAAGTTTGTCCTGTTCTTTCCTGACGACCATACACATTTTGGCATGGACCTTCAGGCCGACCAGACCATAGATCACATGCACACCTGCCCGTTCCAGTGATCGTGCCCATTCGATGTTGTTTTCTTCGTCGAACCGTGCTTTCAGTTCGACGAGGACGGTGACCGGCTTGCCTTCTTCGCGTGCTTCCATGAGTGCATGAACGATCGGGGAGTTTTTACCGGTACGGTACAGGGTCTGTTTGATCGCAAGAACGTTCGGGTCGCGGGCGGCAGTCCGGACGAACTCAACGACCGGGCTGAAACTGTCATACGGGTGGTAGAGCAGCAGGTCATTTCCCGCAACGGCAGAGAAGATAGATTCTTTGCTGAGGCATTCCGGAAGAGTTGCCTTGAAGGGGATATCCTTGAGATCAGGCCGGTCAATTTCGGTGAGTTCCATGAGGTCGTTCATGCCGATCAGGCCGCTGGCAGAGGTATAGACCTGGGTTGGCATGAGTCTGAGTTTGGTGGAGAGAATCTCCCGGATCCACTGGGGCATGGCGGTATGAACTTCCAGACGGGAGGGTATGCCGATCCTCCGCTGTTCCACACTGGTTTCAATCGCGGTCAGGAGATCGGATGCTTCATCCTCCTCAATCTCCATGTCGGCGTCACGGGTTACCCGGAAGACGTAGGTGTCTTTAATCTCCATGCCGGGGAAGAGGCGCCGGGTGTTGGTTGCCACGAGGTCTTCGAGTGCAATGTAGTGATACTCGTTCGCAGGGCTTACCGGCGACATGCGGTCGTTCGGGATGCGGATGAAACGCGGCAGGATGCCTTTCGGGACTTTGACCCGGGAAAAGACCTGGCCGCGGGTGGGGTCGTTGATGACAACGGCAAGGTTGAGGGAGAGGTTGGAGATGAAAGGGAACGGATGGGAACCGTCGAAGGTCATGGGGGTGAGGATGGGGAAGACCTGGGTCTCAAAGTAGTTTCGGAGGTAGATGAGAGTGTCTTCCGGGAGGTCCCGGCATTTGTGGAGATAGATTCCCTCGGCCGCAAGTGCAGGTTTGAGGTTGGTACTCCAGCACTCGCAGGCTTCTGCGAGAAGCGGACGGAGGGTTTCCATGATTTTTTCCATCTGTTCGGTGGGTGTCATGCCGTCCGGCGGCTGTTCCAGGACACCGCCCCGGATCTGGCGGAGCAGACCGGAGACCCGGATCATCATGAACTCGTCGAGGTTGTTTGCACAGATGGAGAGGAATTTTACCCGTTCCAGGAGCGGATGGGCAGTGTTGTATGCTTCTTCAAGGACACGCCGGTTGAACTGGATGAGGGATATTTCCCGGTTGATATAGAGCGACTTGTCGGTGAGGTCAGGTATTTGGGGGGTCATTTTCGGTATCTCCTTTGGATACCTATGTATTGGAAGGGAGAAGGTATCAGTCCTTTCTATAGGGACAATAGAAAATATTGAAGTTCTGATACCAAAACCACCGGTGCCGGGGTGGGGTCACAGTAGTCCCCGGAGGGCGGCGAAGCCGTGCGAAGCGGTTGTCCCCGCCTGCAGAAGTATCCCGCTTCGCACGGCCCCCGCGTTACTTCTCGAACGGGATTTCTATCATCGTCAGGTCTGCCGGTGCGATGATCTCACCGTCAAACTCCTCCTGAGCGTCCCGGAGGTGACCGGCCGCTGAAGTATACCGGGAACTGAAATGCACCAGCGCCAGAATCTTCGGCCGGACCGCAGCCGCAACCGCTCCCGCTTCCCGTGCCGTCGAATGCCACACCTCTTTTGCCCGGGCGGCGCCTTCTTCGTCATCAAAAGTTGCCTCATGAATCAGCAGGTCCGCACCCTCCAGCAGATCATTTTTGTTCCGGACCGGCCGTGTATCTCCGGTATACACCACCTTTCGTCCGCGTCTGCGGTCCCCGACAACCTGTTCCGGAGCCACGGTAACCTCCTGCCCGTCGCGGATAATCCGTACCGTCTCACCCCGCTGGAGTCTCCCGAACAGAGGACCCGGCGGAACACCGAGGGCGACTGCCGTCTCCCGGTCGAACCTGCCAGGCCGCATATCCTCTTCCAGCACATAGCCGACACTCTCCATCCCATGATACGTCTTAAACGCGACCACCGAGTACCCGTCAAACAGGGTCACATCCCCGTCGGCAACCTCAACCGCGGTCAGCACAAACGGAATCTTCGGAGTCAGTGTCCGGATAATCTCCACAAACCCGCCGACTCCTTTGGGTCCGTAGATGGTCAGCGGCTCTGACCGGCCGTTAAACGCCATAGTCTCAATCAGTCCGAAGATTCCGAGATAATGATCAGCGTGCCAGTGGGTCACAAAGATAGCATTCACCACAAACCCGGTTTTTGCCCGCATCATCTGCTGCTGTGCCCCTTCACCGCAGTCGAAGAGGAGAGTATCCGAACCCCGGCGGATCATAACACAGGACGGATTCCGGTTCGGTGTCGGCAGTGCCCCCGCCGTTCCAAGAAAATGCACAAACAGCGTCTCGCCGCCGGCCATTCAGAACCACTCCCGCAAAAATTCCAGACTTGCCTTCCCTTCGGCGGGATTGCGGCCCTCAACCACGATAATATCTCCCCGATAGGAACGGACAATCTTCGGCATGATTTTTTCCCAAGGAATAGACCCCTTCCTGAGAGGCAGGTGTTCATCGTACTTCCCGAAATTATCATGAATATGCATATGGTATGCTTTGGGGAGAACGACCTGACAGAACGAATCCAGATTTCCATTCGTATTTGCGTGCCCGAGATCAAACGTCATCCGTATGCCGGGAACACCGTCGGCAAACCCGTCCAGCTCATACGGATCACGGCAGTAAAAATCTTCCAGATTCGGCATGTTTTCAAGACACGCCGTAACACCGCACCGCTCGGCTGCCTCGCCAAGACGGATGACGGCCTCTTTCTGTTTCTGCCAGGAACCGGAAGAGGTTTCCCGGGCGTTGGGTTCCAGATATCCGGGATGCAGTACGATCCTGTCGCTGATCTCAGGGGCTGCCTCAATACAGGCAGTGAGCTGGGACACGGTAGCATTCCAGATGTCCGCATTCAGGGAACCGGGATTCAAGCCGCTGAACGGCGCATGCAGGGAACCTTCCAGACCGGTTTCATCCAGAACCCGCCGGATCTCCGGGATCATCACAGCAAGGTCTGCGATGCGGTGAAACCGTCCGTCCATGGATACTTCCCAGCCGTCAAACCCTGCATCGGCAATTCCCGCAACCCAGGTTGCCGGGTCTTTCAGGGACAAACGTGACGAAGCAAAGTAGATTTTCATGCGGTTCCCCGAAGACAGGCGCAGACCTCCGCCTCATAGGTTTCCCGGTCGGATTCGTTTTCAATCACGAGGTCGGCAAGCTCCATTGCCCGTGCCAGACCAAATGAATCTTCCCGGACATCCCGGGCGGTCAGGGTCTCAGCGGTAACTGTATCATCCGACCTGCCCCGCGACTGCATCCGGGCAAGGCGGGTTGCAAAAGAGGCGCGGACTGCAACGAGGGTAAAATCCGGAAAATGTGAACGGAAGTACCGGACCTCGGCATCACCCCGGATACCGTCGATGACAACAGTGTCTGCGTTGAGCAGGTCGACATCCTGAGCGGTCAGAATTGCCACCGCGTCCATACCCAGTTCAGCCCGCAGCTGCCGGGCCGCCTCACCGATATATGCGTCAGTCCGCGGCTGACCTGCGGCATCCACGCGCCGTCGGATCATATCCCCCATCACAACCACGGGAATGCCAATCTCTCCGGCAACCCGGGAGAACTCCCCTTTCCCGCTCGCCGGATACCCGACAACACCGATAACCTTCATGTCTGTATCTGTTGCACTGCGAAACTCATGAAAGCGTCGTTCTCACCGGCGGAGAATTACCCGCGACTCTGCGGCGGTTCTGATACATTCCATATAGGTGAGACAGCGTGCCGGATCCGGCTCCGCTTCGGCACGTCTGCAAAATCCGAGAATCAGGGCGTCAAGCATAGCAGGGATGTCACCGGAAACAGGAGTTTCCGTCTGCGGCTGAGCATACTTTGGCAGAAGTCCAAGCACCGTAGGCGCTTGAGACGTCTCAAGAGCCCCCGCTGCGGGCTCTCGGACAATAACCCGGACGTTCTCCGGGACGGATGCAGGTTTGCGGCCTGCATCCGGGGCCGGGGAAGGAGACGGATTCTGTGCACACACCACACAGAGTTTTTTACCGTTCACTTCAAACAGCGGGGCGGAGCAGTTGGGACAGAGTTCTGCAAGCATTTTTGCCCCGGCAAGCAGGTATTCTGCCATAATATCATCGGGTTTTCGTGAGGGAACTGTCATAGAAAATCGTACTTCCTGTGCATACTGTTAGTATCCCTGATATATATGAACATCTCCGGAAAGCCTCCTCACTCCCGCACAACCACATCTGCATGCAGGGCAAACGGACTTTTCCGGATTGACAGCGACAACAGATACGGATAATACCTGCTCAGATACTCCATATGATCCAGCCACACGGACGCCAGATTCCCATAGACACGGTTCACATCACCGCCCAGATGAGCAATATCCGACTGCGGTAGGGCAGCGATATCACCCCGGCTGGATAACTCCTCTTCCAGATGAAATAAATCCTGCAGCAGTTTTGGAATGAGGCTCTGTTCCAGCAGCATCGGATTTTCAATCAGCCTGAGCAGGAAATCATGATGCGTGCGGAGCAGATCGCGAATCCTCATCAGATCATCAGCAGACGGACTGGCCAGCATCGGCAGAGAGTCAATCTGCTGAGCAGCCCGGGCAAAATCCGCCGGAGTCCAGGACTTCTGTACCGTCAGAACATGCCGCAGCGCATCCGCCGACGGATCACAGGAAACAAACAGCTTCAGCAGCGCAGATCCCATCTCCGAGAAAAAGATACCCACAACCATCTTCATCTTCTCCTGCTGTTCCCGCTTGGCCCGCATGGTAAGCAGCCGGTTAATAATCAGCGTCACAATCAGGATATTGATCGGGAGAAATCCAAGGCTGTTAAAAATATAGGAAAGAGTATTACTCTCGCCATTGTCCCCGAACACCAGAAACTTCACCGCATACATCAGAACGGACGCACAGAGCAGGGCCGCGATCAAGCGCAACTCCCATACAGAAAACACCGGTTTCTGACTCATGGCCCGTAACGTTCAGTCAGGGTTTTCAGCGTCCGAAGCGCACCGTCAAAGGATTCAACCTCAATGACCGGGACCGCAATCCTGTTTTCCCGGACACGGGCCAGAACCGCATCAAAGTCAATATTCCCTTCTCCGACCGCCGCATGACTGTCATGATCACCGTTGTTGTCATGCAGATGCACGTGGGCAAACGGCTCCTTCAGGAATTCGGCGAGATTTCCGCACTCATTTGCGTGTCCGACATCCAGGCAGAACAGGGCACCGTTTAACAGCGGCAGATCCTTTGGTTCTTTCAGGAAAAAGTATCCCCAGTTCCCCATATTCTCGATAAAATAGGTCACCCCGTACTGAACAGACTCAGCCCGGATCTGGGCTAAAGACGCCCGGAGATGCTGCTCGGCCAGTTCATACTCATACTCCCAGGCAAAGTAGCCGGGATGCACAACTACGGCTGCATCCACCTCAGCGGCCAAAGCAAACGTATCTGCAATCACCTCAACCGATGCACGCCGGATCGGTTCCAGGACAGACGCAAGATTCACCCCGCGTGACGGTGCGTGAATGCTGTAGGTAAAGCTGTAGGACTCCAGCAGCTTCGTATCGGTCAGCAGATGCGGCCCGTCACTCATGATCTCAACATGCTTCGTATGAGGAGCCAGTTTATCCAGAGCACTCTCAAGCGGTTCTGCGTGGAGGCAGTGGGTGGAGAGAGAATACATGATTTACCTATGTGTCCCCCGATATTTTATAAGTATAACCCTGTCGTCTACAACAACCCTCTTCACCTCACCCGCCCAATACAGTTTCCACAGATATGTATCTCAAAATCCACGATATTCCCGGTCAGGGAGATGTTGTCGCCGTCTGCGACCGGGAACTCCTCAACACCACTCTCTCCTGCCCGGCCTGCGACATCATCGTTGATCCGGGATTTTACGGAACCTGCCGCGCAACAGAGGAAGAAGTCCTCGCCGCACTCACCGCCGCAACCAATGCCAACCTTATCGGCAAACGCGTCTGTGACCTTGCTATCGCCGCAGGCATCATCACCCGCGAGTCCTGCATTATGATCGGGGAAATTCCTCACGCCCAGATATACGGAATCTGAATATGAGTCTCACCACAGGATTTTGTCCCAAATGCGGTGCGCCGTCCGAAAACGGAGAACTCTGCGGGGCCTGCCGGATGAAGGAAACCGTCTGGATCACCATAGAGCCGCGTGTTCAGTGCATCATCTGCCCGACCTGTGAATCCACGAAAACCGCAGGAATCTGGTCTGACGCCAAAATGGACCGTGACGAACTCGCCAACATGCTTGTCAACGCGGCAATCTCTCTCCACAAAGACGTAAAAGACATTCAGAAGGACATCCACATCGTGGACGTCAGCATTAACCGTTCGCTTGCCACCGTCTTCGTCTCCGGAACCCTCTACGGCCTCCCCGTCGAAACCACCCAGAAAGTAAAGATCGTCTGGGCGCGGGAACAGTGCGACCGCTGCTGCCGCATCAGTGGCAGCTACTACGAAGGAGTCATTCAGGTGCGGGCCACGGGGCGCAAACCCACACCCTACGAACTCCGGAAAGCCGCAGAAATTGCCTATCAGATCGAGGACCAGCTGCAGACCGCCGGCGACCGGCTCTCCTTTATCTCCGATATCGATGAGCAGAAAGACGGTATTGACATCATCTTCAGTTCGCAGACCATCGGCAGCGCGATCTCCCACGACATCTGCGGGGCGCTTGGCGGAACATTTACCACGCACCCCAAGCTCGTCGGAGAGAAAGCCGGTGTGAAACTCTACCGGGTCACCTACTCTATCCGCCTTCCGCGTTTCTCCCGCGGCGATGTGATCCTCCATGAGAAAGGATACTTCCGGATATCCCGCCAGACCAAAGATACCCTGTTTGTTCAGGATCTGAAGTCCGGACTTTCCCGCAGTTTCCGGGAAAACGATGAAGACCCGCTGATCGGGAACATTCGGACAGCCGAGAGTGCGGAGGTTGTCTATCGGGATGCGGGCATTCTCGGCGTGCTGGACCCGGTCACCCGGGCGGTGGCAGAGATTGCGGATTATGCATGGATCGGGGCGGAACCCGGGGATGCGGTTCTTGTGCTCCGCGATCATGATGCACTGATTGTGGCAGGAAAGGATGAACGTCAGGAAAGTGCCGAAGCAGAACCTCCGGTCAGTGATTGGTGACTCTTGGGTAGATGCGTCCCGGCGCCCGTACTGCCGGGAAGGATATGCCTATGTTCCGGTTCGCGAGGGATTCCCGTATGATGAGGAGCTGCCCGAGCGGCTGCCGTATCAGGGTACCGGATATCAGAAGATGGGAGATACCCTGCTTCTGCACGGCAAGGTGCCGGATGATGAGGAACTGCAGGATCTGATCCGCTGGGAACACCCCGCCTGTATTCTCTCTGCGGAGAGTCACGCAGGAGTTCTGCGCATACCGCAGGTGCGCGTACTGTACGGAACCCCGCATGAGGTAATGTTCCGGGAAGCGGGGATTACCTATACGCTGCATCCGGCGAAGGTCATGTTTTCCCAGGGAAACCGCGAAGAAAAACAGCGGCTCCGTACGCTTATCCGGCCTGGCGAACGGGTCTGTGATATGTTCGCCGGGATCGGGTATTTCACGCTGTCAGCGGCAGCGGCAGGGGCATGTGTGCATGCCATAGAGCTGAACCCGGACTCCTACGAATACCTCTGCCGAAATATCCGGGACAATCATCTGGAGGATGGGGTTACTCCGGTCCTCGGCGACTGCCGGGATTATATCTCCGGAGTCTACGATCGGATTCTGATGGGACACTTTGAGGCGGTCTGGTTTTTAGAGACTGCCCTTGCCCATGCGGCTGCGGGAACGGTCCTGCATGTTCACGGGCTTGGAGACTGCCGGGAACTGATCTCAGTGGCTGTTGAAAAAGCAGGTTTTACGTATACACTGAGCGAACATACAGTAAAGAAGTACGCGTCACGTGTGTGGCACTGCGTATGGGATGTGACGCTTGGATGAAGACACTGGAAAATATACGGATTGTTCTTGCAGTCTCGGGAAGTATCGCCGCGGTGGAGACGGTCCGGCTCGCCCACGAACTCAGGCGGAGAGGTGCTGAGGTGACCGGGGTTCTCAGTCCTGCGGCCTGCGGGATTATTCATCCGGACGCGCTGACCTATGCCTGCGGGTCGCCGGTAATTACGCAGATTACCGGGATGGTGGAGCATGTTCTCTACTGCGGGGAAGGCGGTCAGGCGGATCTTCTGCTGATTGCACCGGCAACGGCGAATACGATAGGAAAGATTGCCTGCGGGATTGATGATACGACCGTCACCACATTTGCAACGACGGCGATTGGCCGGGGGATGCCGGTTGTTGTGGTTCCTGCGATGCATGAGTCGATGTACCGCCACCCTGTGGTGGCGAAGAATCTTGAAACACTCCGGTCTCTGGGGATCACGGTTGTTCCGCCGCGAATCGAGGAGGAAAAGGCAAAGATTGCCGGAGTTGAGGAGATATGTCTCTATGCGGAGCGCGCGGTTGCCGGATGGCCGCTGAAAGGTAAGCGGGTTCTGATTACCAGCGGGTCATGCCGCGAGGAGCTGGATGATGTCCGGATTCTGACGACGCGGTCCAGTGGTGCGATGGGACGTGCCCTTGCCCTGGAAGCGTTCCGGCTGGGTGCGGAGGTTACGGTTGTTTCCAATACTGCCGTGCACGGGGCGATTCCGCTGGTGCGAAACGTCCCGGTCGTCTCCGCAGCCGGTATGCAGGATGCGGTGCTGAACGAGGTGGAGCACAACCGCCCTGACATCTATATCAGTGCGGCTGCCGTGTCGGACTTTGCCCCGGTGCGGTATGCGGGAAAGATTTCAAGCGGTGAGGCATGTTCGGTGCAGCTTGTACCGCTGCAGAAGCTGATCTCCCGTCTGTACGGAAGGGGTATCAGAATCGTCGGGTTTAAGCTGGGCGAACATGCTGAGGCGGAGGCAGAACATCTTGTCGCTGAGCCGGATGTGGTGCTGGTCGCGGCAAACCGCCCGGAGGTTATGGGGTCTCTGATTGGAGAGTACCGGCTGATCCGGAAAACCGGGTCGCGGGTTGTGAGCGGGCCGAAGACCACAGTTGCGCAGGAAATATGGAGAGAACTGCTGTAGCATTTGCTCCCGGTCACATTTCGGGATACTTCCGGCGGGTGGACGGGGATACGCCTGCGGCGACGGGCAGCTGCGGTGCGGGCTGTGTGATCGACCGGGGTGTCTGTGCGACGGTTACCCCGGCTGCGAGGACAACGGTAACGATCACCGATACTCTGCCCGAAGGGGACCGGATTATCCGGTACGGGTCGGCGCTGATTGAGGAGCTGATCGAAAGTCTCGGGGTGTCGGCACGGGTGGAGACGGCTGCCGGGATGCCGATCGGTGCCGGATTCGGGATGAGTGCGGCGGCGATTCTTGCAACGCTGACCGCGACTAATGCGGTCTTTGCACTGGAGATGAGTCCTGAGGATATCGCGAAGATGGCCCATGCCGTGGAGGTTTCGCATAATACGGGTCTTGGGGATGTGGCGGCGGCGGCAGGCGGCGGTGTGGTTATCCGGAACGGTCCCGGACTTGCGGGGGTAAGCCGCCGGATGTTTCCCGACACGGTGTTCTGGGCGGTTACGTTCGGTTCGATCTTTACGCCGGACATTATCGGTTCCCCGGAGCAGATGCGGCGGGTTACGGCGGCATTTCCTGCGGGGGAGCCGCAGACGATTCCAGAGTTTCTGCAGGTGTCCCGGGAGTTTGCCGAGGCGAGCGGTCTGATCCCGGGAGAACTCAGGCCGGTTCTGGATGCCTGTGACCGGGGCGGAGTTCCCGCGAGTATGACGATGCTGGGATGCGGAGTGTTTGCTGAGGGGCCTGCGGCGGGCGCGGTTCTCGGCAGGTTCGGCACTGCGGTTCCCCTGAAGATCTATCCAACCGGCCCGGTGCTGCTGGAAGTGAGGTAAAGTTATGTCTGATATTCCTGAAAGTCATCCACGATATAAATCGCTTGTTACCCGAAAACATCTCGCAGATCTTGCACTGGATCATGTGGTCTCCCTTGAGGGACTGACCTCCCATGGCCGGGGCGAGGCGTTTGATTATCTGATCGGTGAAAAAAGCCCGGCAACCGCGATTGAGGCGGAGAAGCTTGCGGCGCGGGTGCTGCTTGCGGCACGTCATCCGGTTTTATCCATCAACGGAAATACGGCGGCACTTGCAGCAAAGGAGATTGCGGAACTGCAGCAGGCGTCCGGCGCTGAGGTTGAGGTGAATCTGTTCCATCGGACTGAGGAGCGGCTGCAGAAGGTTACTGCCCTGCTGGAGTCTGAAGGAGTTACGGTTGCGAAGGGACCAGTTGAACGGTGCGTGCCGCTGCCGCATGACCGCGGTCTCTGTCGCCCGGACGGTATCGGCAGTGCGGATGTGGTGCTGGTTCCGCTGGAGGACGGCGACCGGTGCGAGGCGCTGGTCGGGATGGGCAAGATTGTGATCACGGTCGATCTGAACCCGCTGGACCGGACGTCGAAGATGGCGACGGTCCCGATCATCGATGAGGTTACCCGTGCACTGCCGGTGATTGCAGCTGAGTGCCGCAGACTGCGGTCCGCGGGTGAACCGGTTTCGATGCCTGCGGCGTTTGATGGAACGTATTTCCTTCGCGGTGCGATCGCAGCGATTGAGGAGACCCTGAAACATGCTCTGGATTGAGAAGTACCGGCCGAAGACGTTTGAGGAGATTATCGGTCAGGACCCGGCTGTCCGGCAGCTGCGGTCGTATGCGGAAGAGAAGAATCTGCCGCATCTGATGGTGATCGGCAGACCGGGCTGCGGGAAATCCTCGGCACTGGAGGCATTTTCCCGGATGGTATACACGGAATCGGCGGTTGAGAATATGACGGTGCTGCCTGTTTCGGTGATGTTTCACCAGGGACATGCATATTTTACGGAGAACGACCGATTTTCCCATCTGTATCAGAAGGATAAGTCGGTGCTTGCGAACTTCAAGTATATTGTGAAGTGGCATGCGTCGCTGAAACCGCTGTCCGCGGCGTTCCGAATTATTGTATTTGACGGGGCGGGAGATCTGCCAAAGGAGGCGCAGCAGGCACTCCGCCGGATTATGGAACGATACAGCGCGACCTGCCGGTTTGTGTTTGTGGCATCCTCAATGAGTTCACTGATCGATCCTATCCGGTCGCGGTGCGTGCCGCTGTATTTTCTCCCGGTGGCGGATGAGTATGTGGCACAGCGGATGCGGGCAGTCCTGGCACTGGAGGGTGCAACGGATGCAGTTCTCCCGGATACCGTGGATCTGCTGGTGATCGCAGCTGCGGGTGATCTCCGGAAAGCACTGATGTGGCTTGAACTGATGGCGCTGCACGGAGTAACGGATCCTGCGGAACTGGATTCTACAGAGACCGGAACATTGGCGGCAGCGATTGTGTCCGCCTGCCGGGAAGGAGAGATGGGCAACGCCCAGAAGATTGCGGAAAATCTGATGGTTGAGTACGGGTTATCAGCGGCTGCGGTACTGCAGCTGATCCGGCAGGTTCTGCGCCCTGATATGACGCCTGCACTCGCGCTGCTGCTCGCAGATGCAGATATGCGGATTGCCGCAGGATCAAATGAGTATCTGCAGATGAACGCATTTGTCGCAGATCTGGCGCTTGCCGTCAGATAGAAAAAACCAAAAAAATATTCCCGCAGAACCTCATTTGCGTGTCGTCCAAGTCTTTGACTTGGACTTTGGTTCTGCGAACTGTTGTATTTTGATATGTTTCCGCCGTATAGGGGGTGTGGAGGTCAGCGGAAAGACTGCATTTTTCGTTTCAGAGAGAAACAATGCACATGCAAGATTGGTATATATTTGGTTGTACCGCCGGCCTGGGTGTGTGTGTTCTGATGGCTGTATCAGCCGGCGACATAGTGTGTTTGCTGCGAAACAAGAACTTCCAAATCACGATTCTCTTGGTATCACCACCTCTGACTTTGATAACGTGTATCGTTCGTGGGGAACGAAACCCCAACTCCTTAGGAGTTGATTACTACTAGTAAGTCACAATCACATATATATTTATCGTAAAATACCATCCTCGAACATCGATGTGGAAAAAATAAAAGAGATAGAACGTGTGCAGAAAAACGTAAAGTTCCGGAAAACAACCAGAAAAACACGAAAAAACCTCCAGAAACATGAGAGATACGAAAAGCAATCAGAACAACACCTTTCGTAAATCATCACCCATACAAAAAACAAGAAAATACGAAAAAAAACCCAATACAGTTGAAAAATAACAACTTCCACTGGAAAAACAGAGAGGGAATAAACCATATACAGCTATACGAAAAATACCTCAAACCAACAATGTCGACAAACTATAGGTTCCCAAAAAACAAACATACTCCGCACAAAATGGCTCCGATCAAACAGACCTACATACTGGCCATCCCGGAAAACAACGGCCTGCTGCTTACCGCCGCAGAGAAAATACATCAACACAACGGTAACATCGCACGAATTCACTATGACAACCGTGTAGACCACAAAACCGTCTTCGCCACCGTCCTTGCCGAGCCCGAAGACCAGACGGCAATAGAACAGGACCTCCGCACCCTCGGATACCTCCTCACCGAACTCAACCCGCCAAAACAACTCAAACTTGCCATCTACCTCAACGACACCCCCGGAGAACTGCACCGGCTCCTCACCCTGCTCAAACCCGTCGGCGTCGACATCACCATGATGGACTATGACGAAACCGGGACCCACCCCGAGACGCTCACCCTCACCCTCGAAACAACCGATCAGGACAACATCCTCCACGTCCTCGAACCGCTGCAGAAACAGTACCGCCTTGAAGTCCTTGCCTATGACACAAGTGACCCGAACCTTGACTCCAGTATCTCCTACATCAGATTCACCGACCGCATCCGCCCCTATCTTGGCATGACCCGTGAATCCGACGTCCTTGCATATCTTGCCGACGTAAACGCCGCAGTCCAGCAGCTCACTGCCCTCGGAAAAGATCCCCGGGAATCACTGCAGATCATGGAAAACATCGGCATCTATCTCACCGCAAACGAGGGCGAAAACTTCACCTCCGACTATCAGAGGATACCCCTCAGCAACGGCCGGGAACTCTGGGTCATCCAGCTGCCCGGCGGAGGCAACATCAACCTCTTTACCACTCCCGAAGGAAAGATGGTGCTTGACACCGGGTACGGCTGCTGCTACCATGACGTAGAACGCATGCTCTATGCTCTCGGTGCCGGAGGATTCGAAAACGTCAGACGGGTCATCTGCACCCATGCCGATGCCGACCACTGCGGTGCCGCCGGATACTTCCCGGTAACTCCCCTCATGCACCCGGTCACCAAAAAAATCCTTGAAGCAGGGACACGCGGCTTTGGTTCAGATGCAAAGTTCCAGCTCCTGGAAAAAGTCTATACTACCACCATCAACACCTTCTCAAAAATGTACCTTCCCGAAAAAATCGACACCTGCAAAACCCAGGCCAGGGGAATGTATGGTCCCTTCCCCATCATCGATGAACTGGAGTTTGCCGGCATGCACTTTGAAATCTGGGAAAGTCTCGGAGGCCACATTGCAGGACAGATATTCCTCTACGAACCACACGAAGGCTTACTCTTTACCAGCGACGCACTCATCAACTTCGCCACCCTCAGTGACGCCCGGAAAAACTACTGTTCCATCGCTGACTACCTCGTCACCAGCGTAAACGTCAACAGCGACATTGCACGCACCGAGCGAAAGGAACTCCTGAAGATCGCACAACAGCTTGACAACGATCTCAAACAGTCCGGGAAACGTCTCTACATCTGCTGCGGACACGGAGCGGTATGTACCCTCAATACCGACGGACGTATGATTCCTGCAACCCCCGAACTCTCCTATACCCCCTACAAACACCCGTAACCTCTTTTTTGCCTGCTGCAATCGATACCGGTAAGTATCCGCGGGAGAATATAATCTGGCAATGCAGCAGCTCCTCACTGGAAATCCATTCAAAACAGTTCTCTTCGACATGGACAACACCCTCTTTGACTTCATCGCAGCCATGAAACGCGGCAGCGCCGCGGCAGCAGACGTCATCGGAGAAGGAACAGGAGACCAGCTGCTCAGCTACTACCTTCGCGGAAAATACCATGTTGAAGACCATGCAAACCTGCAGGACTTCATGCAGGATACAGCAGGATTCACCGTGGACACCTACCTTGCTGCAGTAAAAGCTTTTGAGGAGGCAAAATTCTCCGGGCTTCAGCCCTATCCCGGCATCACAGATATTCTCGCTGATCTCACAGATACCGGATACACCCTTGCGGTCGTCACCGATGCATACGGATACGCCGCAGAGGAGCGGCTCAGACGAACCGGGCTGGACCAGTACTTCACCGAACTCATCGCATATGATACAACCGGCTACAAAAAACCGCACCACGCCCCGTTCCAGTGTGCAATGGACCTTCTCGCAGCAGTCCCCTATGAAACCGTATATATTGGCGACTCCATCCGCCGTGACATAGAACCCGCAAAAGCTCTCGGTATGGCAGCGATCTACGCCGCATACGGCGACCGGAACTTTTATGAAACCAACCGGCAGTGTCCCGCAAAAGTCCTCATTGCACAGACACCCCAGGATATCAGAAATATTCTCATTCCATAAAACCAAAAAAAAAGAAAATGCCCCTCTTCGGGTGGGTTTTGGGAAATATTTTTACTCGTTCAGCGGAACGTCACCCCGGGCAATAACCTGTGCCAGCATCTCGCCAAGACAGGTCAGGCGGATGGAAATATTTCTGCCTCTCTTCTCTTTCGTGATAAAGCCTGCTGCCTCCAGCTTGGACAGGTGGTGGGACAGGCGGCTTCTCTCGCTCTTAAATCTGCGGGTATCCTTATCAATATCCGGATAGAGCATAAAGATCAGCGTATCCAGCGACTCGACGCCCGTACCGATCCGGGTAATCAGCTGCTGCTGCTCGTGACCCGGATAGGCAACCGGCAGAACAGGCACCTCAACAATCTCGGAAGATCTCGTATCCTCAGGTCCTGTCGGTATGTGCGGAATTACCGAAACAACACTGGACCTGCTCATACATGCCGCAATATATGCACTGACGGAAAGTGAGCGCAGAGCATTCGAGGCATTGAGTAAAACATCGTTTCCAAGATTTTTCTCATTGTTAATGAGCGTAAGAATCTGATTTGCGGCATCAAGCACGGAACGTTTGCTGACCTTCGCAAGACTGACACTCCAGAAAATACCGAGATCATGCTCAAGCTCCTTGGACAGCTTCAGAATTTCGTCCTCTCCCGGAAGCGAGGGATCGTCACCCACGACAAGGAGAATCTTGGAGAATCCAACTTCCCGCAGGAGAGCAATTGACTCCATCAGACGGTCTTTGTTGCGTCCTACAAATACGATATGTGTTGTTGGCATGTATATCAATATGATATACAGCATAATTTTATAAAAGCTAATCGGTCACAATAATACTTTTCAAAAAAAACCTCCCGGAGAAATTGAACGAAAAAAGTGCTGGGATTGAGAGTAGGATTGCTTACGCTGTTTGAATCTTTGCAATTTCCTCAAGTCCGAGTTCTGCAATGGAGATTTTCTGCATCTCTCCCTTCTGGATTTTTCCGGTGACCGTCATCGGGAAAGAATCAACAAATTTGTAGTAGCGCGGAATTTTATGACGGGCAATTTTTCCGGTGCAAAACTCGCGAATCTCCGCGTCAGTAAGCGCCATTCCCGGCTCAACTTTCACCCAGGCCATCAGCTCCTCGCCATATTTCTTATCCGGTACCCCGATCACATACACATCCGAGATCTTCGGATGCAGATGCAGGAACTCCTCAATTTCGCGAGGATAGAGATTTTCTCCGCCGCGGATAACCATCTCTTTCAGCCTGCCGACCATCCGGATATACCCCTCCTCATCCATCGTTCCAAGGTCCCCGGAGTGCAGCCAGCCGTTCCGGTCGATAACCTGCGCGGTCGCGGACGGGTTGTTGTAGTAACACTTCATCTTCATGTACCCGCGCGCGCATATCTCTCCGGTCTCGCCGCGGGGCACCACACGTCCGGTCTTGGAATCCAGAATGGCCAGTTCGGTATGCGGGAACACCCGCCCGACAGTCGTCACCCGCCGCTCAAGCGAGTCATCGGTCGTGGACATCGTAATACCGGGAGATGTCTCCGTCAGGCCGTAGACGATCACGATCTCCTTCATGTTCATCTTGTCACTGACCTCGCGCATCCGTTCAATCGGACAGGGGGAACCTGCCATAATCCCGGTACGAAGCGACGAGAAGTCATACAGCCGGAAGTTCGGATGTTCCAGTTCTGCAATAAACATCGTCGGCACACCGTGAACCGCCGTACACCGCTCCTCCTGAATCGCCTTCATGACCGATTCCGGATCAAAGAACGGTGCCGGGATAACCATCGTGGTTCCATGCGTCACACAGGCCATATTAGAGAGGACCATCCCGAAACAGTGGTAAAACGGCACCGGGATACAGAGTTTATCCTTCTCGGTAAACTTCATACCGTCACCGATGATCATGCCGTTGTTCATCACCGAATGGTGGGTCAGTACCACACCTTTCGGATATCCGGTTGTTCCCGATGTGTACTGAATGTTCAGCGGATCGTCAAACTCTACAGAGTCTTCACGGTCGGCAAGTTCCTGATCCGAAATCTGCCGGCCGGCCTCAAGCATTTCACTCCAGCGGTACATCCCGTTGTAGGGAATCTCCCCCATAAATACAATGTTGCGCAGATAGGGGAACTTCTCCGACCTCAGCCGGCCTGGCTTTGCTTCAAACGCCTCCGGACATGCTTCATAAAACATACCGACATAGTCAGAGGTCTTGAACCGGCCCTGAAGAATCAGTGTATCCACTTCAGACTGCTTGAGTGCATACTCCAGTTCAAACGTCCGGTACGCCGGATTGACGTTGACCATCACGGCACCAATCTTTGCCGTGGCAAACTGGACCAGAACCCACTCGGCATAGTTCATTGCCCAGATGGCAACACGCATGCCCCGTTCAACGCCAAGCATCATCAGGCCTTTCGCTACCGCATTGGTCTCTGCAAGAAACTGTGACCAGGTATAGCGGATATTTTGATCAATAGAGACCAGTGCGTCGTTGTCCGGATATTTTGCAGCAATACTGTTGAGAATCTGTCCCACAGTTTTTCCAAGAAGAGGTTTCATGGAGACGCCACATGCGTAACTCTCAGCCATAACAGGGTATATTATTGATTTTCAGGATATAAGAACCAAAGCTTGTACCTGCGTGCAAGGTCTTTGACCTTGCGTGCCGCTCAAGTCCTTCGGACACGGGCTTGCGTGCAAACCTGCCAGCTTTGCGTACTGTCCAAGCCTTCGACTTGGACTTGCGTGCAAACACAGAACAACTCCCGGAAAGCAGCGAGAAAAAAAAGAAAAATATTGACCCAGTGGTCGATGATCAGAGAGTCCCTTGCCAAAAATTTATGCCACGTCCGGTACGAACTTCGTACCATAGTGGATAATACCGTCGGAACCTTCGCGATCCAGCACACGGAACACCGACTTTACGGGCATACCAATGTAGATCTCATCCGGTTCACAGATAACCTGCGTCGTCATGCGTGCCCCTTCCTCCAGCTCGATAATTGCCAAGACATAGGGTTTCATATCCGCATACTGATCACTTGCCGAGTGAATGACCGAGAACGTCAGAACTTTTCCTTTTCCGCAGCACTGGTATTCCACAATTTTTCCGTTCCGGCGGCAGTGCGGACAGACCGATCTCGGCGGGAAAAACACTTTTCCGCAGGTCTCGCACTTCGTACCGACCATGTTGTATCTCTGGGGAATTGCTCTCCAGAATCGCGCAACTGTCATCGTTAGGCCCTCCTGAAAATGTGTGACACAACCGTAGCACCGGTACCGCCCACGTTCTGGGTCATACCAATCTCTGCACCGTCAACCTGACGCTTCCCGGCTTCGCCTCTGAGCTGCTGGACAACCTCCCAGACCTGTTTAATACCGGTCGCACCGACCGGGTGACCGCAGGACTTGAGACCGCCCGATGTATTCACCGGCAGTTTACCGCCGATCTGAGTCTGACCTTCTTCGGTGAACTTCCCGGCAGTTCCCTTCGGAACAAAGCCAAGATCTTCAATCGCACAGAGTTCAGCGATGGTAAAGCAGTCGTGCACCTCAACAAAGTCAATATCCTTTCGTTCCAGCTTTGCCTGCTGGAACGCCGAGTTTCCGGCAGCAACGGTTGCACCCATCGTCGAGAAGTCCGGACGGTCATGCAGGGCAATCGTATCGCCTGCCTGAGCAGATGCCAGGACTTCGATCGGGGTATCCGTGAACTCCTTCGCACGGTCCAGCGGACAGACAATGACCACTGCTGCACCATCCGAAACCGGGGAACAGTCAAACAGCCGCAGCGGTGAAGCCACGAGGGTTGAGTTGGTGACCGTGGAGAGAGATATCTCAGATCTGAACTGTGCATACGGGTTTCTTGCGCCGTGATAGTGATTCTTGACGGCAACCTGCGCCAGCTGTTCGCGGGTCAGGCCGTATTTGTTCATGTAATCGCAGGCGATCATTGCATACAGACCCGGGAAGGTTGCTCCGGCGAAACTTTCCCACTCGCGGTCTGCCGCACCGGCCAGCACATCCGTCGCATCAGCAACATCTGTCATTTTTTCAACACCTGCGGCAACGACGACATCAGACATTCCCGATGCGACCGCGGCCACCGCCTGACGGAACGCCAGACCGCCGGAAGCACATGCGGCTTCCACACGGGTAGCCGGGACATGCAGTTCCCCGCCTAGACCAACATAGTCTGCTACAAGTGCACCGACATGTTCCTGCCCGATAAATCTTCCAGCGGACATTGATCCGACGAACATTGCATCAATCTGTTCACCGGCAGCGTTCGCATCTTCCAGAGCCTGCACACCTGCTTCCGTACACAGATCACGGAACGAGGTATCCCAGCGCTCACCAAATGCCGTAATTCCGGCACCAATAACTGCTACTTTTCTCATCCTGACACCTCACACCTTGATCTTGCCTTTATGGCGGGCGTAGACTGCATAATCCAGATACTTTGCATCTGCAAGCATCGATTCAACGCTTGGGCCGCGTGATCGGTCAATCTTTTCAAGAATGGCATCAGTCACCGTCAGGTCAAAGGAATCCGATCCCGATCCGCTGCCATAACTCGTAATAAAAATCCGGTCGCCCGGTTTGGCCACATCCAAAACAGCAGCAAGTCCAAGCGGGACAGCACCGCTGTACGTGTTACCGAGTCTTGGCGCAAGCAGACCGGTCTTGATCTGATCTTTGGTAAAACCGAGCATCGCCGCGCCCTTCTGCGGGAATTTTGCGTTCGGCTGGTGGAAGACTGCGTAATCGTAGTCCGACGGCTTTGTACCCATATGTTCAAGCATCATCTTCGCCGCGCCGGTAACGTGCTTAAAGTATCCGGGTTCACCCGAGAATCGTCCGCCGTGACGGGGATAGTTCTCTCCTTCGCGGCGCCAGAAGTCCGGCGTATCCGTCGAAAAGGAACAGGTATAGTTGATTTCTGCAATCGGATCGTCAGCACCGATCACATACGCAGCACCGCCGGCGGCAGCGGTGTACTCCAGAGCATCGCCCGGAGCACCCTGCGCTGTATCTGCACCAATAGCAACCGCGTACTTCATCATGCCGGAACCTACCAGACCCATTGCAGTCTGAATTCCTGCGGTACCTGCTTTGCAGGCAAACTCATAGTCTGCCGCAGTCATAACCGGTGTCGCACCGATGGCCTCGCCCACGGTCACCGCCGTTGGTTTCACGGCATACGGGTGAGACTCGGATCCGACATATACGGCCTTAATTTCCTGCGGATCAACTGCTCTGCGTGCAAGAGCACTGCGTGCTGCTTCTACCGCAATCGTTGCGGTATTCTCATCGTAATCAGGGACAGCTTTTTCCTGTACCCCAAGACCGCCTTTGATCTCTGCGGCGTTGGCGCCCCAGACACGTGCGATCTCTTCGACTTTGATTCTGTAACGGGGAATGTATGCCCCGTAGGTGATAATTCCTACCATTCTGTATTCCTCAGGCGGGTAATAATTTCCTGTACGTCCAGTGTTGTACACAACACGGTGATACGATCCTTCTCTGCAAGCTGTCTGACCAGCGGATGCACGTGATCTGCATCAATTCCCTGCAAAATAACATACGGCGGTTTAAACGGCGTCACCCGGATAGCGATCATCGGGGATTTCCCGGTGGATACATCCGTAAAGATCAGTGCACGTTCCGTGCTCCATCCGTAAATGCGGTTGAACTCGTTTGGCGACAGGTTCAGGATTGCATTGGGGCTGTTGACAACAGTGTAGCCGAAGATCTGGTGATCCTCGGAACCCCAGAGAAGGGTGCATTCAATCAGTTCCGATAACTCTCGGATCGGAATTGACGAGGCGAAATCATGGATATCGTAGATGACCTCATCGTCGTAGTCGGAGAACAGCAGTTTCCCGTACTTCTGAATGTACTTGCCGCCGTTCTCCTCGTCAATATCCAAAAGAGTATCTACGATCTTTCCAACCACTCCCGTTCCCGGACTTTTTCTCCGTCCGCTCTCGTAATCACTGATGACCGACGGAGAAATGCCGAGGTGGTCTGCCAACACCCCGGGAGCGATCTGAAAGCTGGTTCTCCACTTTTTCAGCGCTTTCCCGGGCGCATCGGAGAGAGTAATTTCACCCGCCATTTTTTCGGCGAGCTGTTGACGCAGTCCCGGTTTCATACAACATATTGTATTTCGTTCCTCACATAAAAGGCTGGTCGTCGAATTCGTCAATGCACGAAGTGCCCGATAAGAACTCATAAATAGGAACCATCCCAATAATGAGTATCATGAGTTCCATAGATGCAGAGGATACCCTCTGTTTAAAGCGGATTGCAGCAATGGGGGGGTGTAAAGGTCCGGTCCGTCTCTCTACCCAGAGCTTGGGTGACCAGCTGGGCATCAGCCAGCAGACGGCCTCGCGCAGACTCCGGTCGCTGGAAACCGCTCATCTGATCTCACGAACAACCGAATCGTCCGGTCAGTTTGTACTGGTAACCAAAGCGGGAGAGGAACTGCTCCGCCGGGAGTTCTCCGAATATTGTAAGATATTCGATCGTGTGGGGGGCCATTATGTTCTGACGGGTATCGTCATCTCCGGTGTCGGAGAAGGACGGTACTATATGTCCATCCCGCATTATCAGGAGCAGTTCACGGAACTGTGTGGATTCACTCCCTATCCCGGTACACTGAACATCAAACTAAATGCACAGAGCGTACTGGTCAGAAAACGCATTGATACCCTGGAATGGATCAGTGTACCAGGGTTTTCCGACGAACACAGAACATTCGGCGAAGCACGCTGTATCCCCTGCAGAATTGCAGGAATCCCCTGTGCTATTGTTGTTCCGGGCCGGACTCATTACCCGGACGACATAATCGAGGTTATCTCCGGAGTTCCTCTGCGGAGTACCCTCGGACTGGAAGATACTACTGATGTAACGGTGGAAATTGGCTATGATTAATGACGCACTGAAGGCCCTGAAAGAGGGCAAGGTAATTCTGCTCTATGACTTTGATAACCGGGAAAAGGAGACTGACTTTGCCATTCTCTCCTCTGCCGTAACACCGGAAACCATCAGAATGTTCCGGAAAGACGGCGGAGGTCTGATCTGTACGGCAATTTCCGGGGCGGCAGCGGCGGCCTTCGGCCTGCCGTTTGCATCGGACGCTCTGCGGTTTGCCGGAGATATTGTCGAAAAGGAGGGAGATGTCCCGTACGACCGGATGAACCATTCGTCCTTTTCTCTCTGGGTAAACCACCGGGATACCTATACGGGTGTTACCGATCGTGACCGGGCGCTTACGGTTACTTCTATTGCCCGTCAGGTAGAGAATTTCACGAATGGTGTGCCGGGACCGAAGTTCTCCGATGAGTTCCGGACTCCGGGTCATATGGCACTCCTGCGGGCCGCGGATAAGCTGCTGGACCAGCGCCGCGGTCAGACGGAGCTGTCCGTAGCCCTCGCGGAGATGCTCGGCGTTCCACCGGCAATTACTATCTGCGAGATGATGGCAGACACCGGATACGCTCTGGATAAAGAAGGGGCGAAAGCATATGCCCGGGAACACGGTCTGGTCTTTATCGAAGGACAGGAAGTGCTGGATGCCTGGGAACAGCGGAAATCCCAGTCCTCATAAGCGCTTGTGAGGATAAATCCCGTTCCGAAACTATTCTATACCCTTTTTTTTGTGATCCTGATGTAAACTGTTCCAGTTTTTCAGGAGCGGAGAGCAAAGCAAGACACGAAGCGGCGTGCGACTGTCGGACGAGCGGGGAACGAGGTAAAGTACGATGATGTGGACGGTATTGGTCCCACAGGGAAACCGAAGGTTTGCTCGCGGGGCTCTGGGTTGTGTCTGTCGATGCTTTTTCTTGAGTGTCTTTGGACATATGTGGTTACCCACATACGTCCAAAGACACTCAAGAAAATATCAACGTATACACGAAGCAAAATCTCGGTGCCGGGATGTAGTACAAACCAGAATTTATCCACAAAGAACAGAACCTACAAAGAAACACGGTTCTCCGTCAAAAAAAGACAAAAAAGGATGATTTATCCTTCAAAACTGAATATTTCTTCAATCGTCGCGCCAAAGTATCGTGAGATACGGAACGCAAGCTCCAGCGACGGGTCATATTTTCCCTTCTCAATAGCAAGGATCGTCTGCCGGGTAACACCAAGTGCCTGAGCAAGGCCCTCCTGCGTCAGATCATGCATTGCCCGATACACTTTGATTTTATTCTTCATCGTCGTCCCACTCCCCGAATTTGTGAGAGTAATACATCCGGAATCCTACGTAGATGAACATCATCAGAACCAGCAGGAAAATCTGAATCATGCCGAACACGCCAAGATGCGAAATTGCAATCATTTCCGGGGGAGCAGGAAACAGGGAAAACTGATGTATCTGCATCATGGGGTCCCCGGAAACAACCACATCTGTCACATTACTTACATTGGTATGAAGGGTAATTGCCACCTGATTCATATGATCAGGAATTCCGGTTTCATTCAGAGACTGTATCAGACCGGGTCCCCGCTCGGCGGGTTCGGTTACGACCGCTTTGATGGAAATACCGCTCAGACCCAGTGGCCCGCTGAAAACATATGCGACTGCTGCAAGATTTACCGAAAAAAAGCTGACCCAGAATGCTTTCAGGGTGGCTGACGCGGTTTTCATGTCAATCAGATTCTGCCGTTCATCCACATAACGGTCAGTAACCTGTCTGTGGAGAACAAAATACAGCACTGCCCCAACCAGAAATGCCACCGCAATTATGAACGGACTGGATAGCTGAATCGATGCCCAGAAAAATAAAACTTCCAGGATGCCGATGATGCCAATGATAATATAGAAAGTATTTTGCTTCATGATTTCCCTACAGATTTCCCGCCGGCTATCTGCGGGTGTGTATGATGTACTTTACATAATACATGGCAGAGAGTGGTATTATATTTTTCTCATATCCTGCCTCCGCAATTTTCTGAAAAATGCTCAGAAAAAAGAAACAGCCAGTCTGTCACGCGTAGGTACTACAGGACAGGGCCGGTGAGAAAACGGTTCGTTGGAGAGGTGTGCCAGGCCAAAGGCCTGTGCATCCCCCGCCCGAATTGGAGACCACGGATTGGTTCCGGGTGGTGTGTGGGGATTCCCGGAATCCGGGTCTTGTGTGGTGTGTATGACTGATTCTTACCTGGGTGTGTATCTCTTGGTTATGCTACTGCTGATTGTGTGGTGTTCAGGAGGAATTTTCGCTGGAGATCCAGGACCATATAACCGGTGTAGGGGACACCGCGGCTGCCGGCCCTGAACCTTCAGTGTATAGTATATTTTACATTATGTAATATATAGTTTCCTGACCCGACATGCATCCCGTGACCCTTATCTCATTTTGTCGCCTATGTAATCAGCACTATGTCCGCCCAGCCCGGCACTTCGTCCCAGCCGCATTTTCTTCCGATGACCCGGGAAGATCTGAAAAAATCCGGGATATCCCAGCCGGATATTATCCTCGTATCCGGAGATGCCTATGTAGATCACCCGTCCTTTGCCGCAGCCCTCCTTGGCCGGGTCCTCTGGAGCGCAGGATTCACCGTTGCAATCATCGCCCAGCCTGACTGGAAAGACCACTCCTACGCTGACTTCACCCAGCTTGGCACACCGCGCCTCTTTTTTGCGGTTGTTCCGGGAGCCGTGGACCCGATGGTCAGCGCATACACACCGGCACTCAAACGCCGCAGTGACGACGCGTATTCACCGGGCGGGAAACCCTGCAGACCCGAACGGACTACCCTGGTCTATACAAATACTCTTCACCGGCTTTACCCCCAAACCCCGGTTATCATCGGAGGAATTGAAGCAAGCCTGCGTCGGTTTGCACATTATGACTACTGGAGCGATACGGTCCGCCAGTCCATACTTGCCGATGCTCCCGCATCCCTGCTTGTCTATGGAATGGGAGAATTACAGCTCACAGAAATCGCACGGCGTCTGAACGCAGGGGAATCGATCGGACAGCTTCATGACATTCCCGGCACCTGTTATACACTCAGTATTGCAGAGTTTCGCACCAACCCACCCGCAGATGCGATTCTTCTCCCGGCATATCCTGCGGTGACCGAGAAAAAAACCTACGCGGATGCCTTTGCTCTCGAGTACCGGGAACAGATTGCTGCATCCGGCAGACCACTGGCCCAGCCGCATCCGAAAACCGTAATCATTGCAAATCCGCCGGCCCGGCCTCTTACCACCGCAGAACTGGACCATATCTATGAACTGCCGTTCACCAGAAAACAACACCCATCCTATACGGAGACGATCCCGGCACTCGCCCCGGTACAATTTTCTCTGATCACCCATCGCGGGTGTTTCGGTGCCTGTTCCTTTTGTGCGATTACGCATCATCAGGGAAAACAGATTATTTCCCGGAGCGAAGAGTCTATCCTCCGGGAAGCAGAACGCATGGTAAAAATGCCGGAGTTCCGGGGAACCATCAGCGATGTCGGCGGCCCTTCCGCAAACATGTACGGCTGTTTCTGCAAGAAATGGGAAACACAGGGTCCGTGTTCCGAGAAACTCTGCACAACCTGTCCCTCACTCACGCTCGGAACCGAACGCCAGCTCGTACTCCTTGAGAAACTGCAGAACCTTCGCGGCGTCAAGCATGTCTTCATCAGCTCCGGCATCCGGTACGATCTCATCCCCGAAACTCCCGAAGGAGATACGTATCTCCGGGAACTCACCGATCATCACATCTCCGGGCATCTGAAAGTCGCGCCGGAACATATTGCCGACCGGGTAACTTCTCTGATGCACAAACCGGGAAAAGCAGCATTCGACCGGTTCCGCATCAGGTTCGAACAGCTGCAGGCGGAAAAGCCGAAACGTCAGTATCTGGTTCCGTACCTCATGTCCTCTCATCCCGGATGCCGGATTGAAGACATGGTGCAGCTCGCCCTCTATCTGCGGGAACATGCATTATACACGGAACAGGTCCAGGATTTCACGCCGGTTCCCCTGACACTGTCAACTGCCATGTATTATACCGGTCTTGATCCTCGTACGGGGAAGAACGTCTATGTCCCTCTTGGCGGAGAAAAACGGATCCAGCGTGCACTCCTGCACTGGAAAGATCCAAAACAGTACGACTACGTGGTCTCCGGTCTGCTGAAGGCCGGCAGACGCGATCTGATCGGAGACCTTGTCCCAAACCACGGGATTCCACCGCAGAGGCCATCGCAGAAAAAACAAAAACGCAGGGAATAACCCAAGAGCAGAAACCCTGCGCTGTATCCCGACTACCGGCAGAACCGCAGTATCAGGCCGCACATACCGAGAAATGCAGAAAACTCAGCACCATGCGGACAATCTGGTCTGCCGGGTTTTTCCCAGCGACAAATACGGCAGAGCACGGCGTAAAATTACGCCGCAGTCACGCAGTACGGACGGTTCACGAACGCTCTGAATCTGCCGGGTCTGAAGAATCGCCTCAGCACTCACCGCACCGATGCCCGGGACGCGAAGCAGCTCCCGCCTATCTGCGACCGCAGGATCCAAAATCGGCAGACATTCCGCAAGCAGAACCTTGGGATCGGTATTCAGAAGCATACCGCTTTCATCAAACGCAGGGGATATTTCCTCCCGGCTGTATCCGTACAGCCGGAGGAGTGCGTCCATCTGATACCAGCGGTTCGCCCGCCACATCGGGGTGTTTTCGTGATGCTCCAGAGGGGTGCCGGAGATCGCGTAAAATGCAGAGTAATAGACCCTCGCAGGATGATACTTCTCATACGTAGTGGCAACCGTTTGCAGAATATCCGTATCCGTTTCGCCTGCCGCTCCGACGACAAACTGCGTGGAATGCCGATACGGCATAATCTCCGCAAGCCATTTGTGACGGGTCAGCAGATCTGAAGTATAGTTTTTCACACTCGCCAGTTCTGCCAGATATGACGAGCCCGGCGCTTCGAGATTAATGCTCAGGCGTGTCGCATATCTGGCAAGTTCCGCAATGTCGGAACGGTTTGCACCGGGAAGTACCTTCATATGAAGATACCCCCGGAAACCTGCGGCGCGGATCAGTCGCGCAGTCTCGGTGAGTTTCTCCATACCAAGATCAACATCTCCGCGGGGGATTCCGGTACTTAGCAGAAGGCCGCCAACCTTTCCCTGTTCATGCAGAGAAAGGAATCCGTGTGCCATCTCCTCGGGGGTGAAATGAATTCCGTTCCGTCGGGTACACACACCGCAGTATGCACAATCAAAGGAACAGGATCCTTCAAGCAGAATACGCATCGGCTTACAGCACCGCCCGGAACCCTCATTGCGGCCGGTCTGGTCGAAAAAGGTTGAGCTGGTTGCCCGTTCGATCTTCTGCATAAGTTCCGACATTACACATAAGAGTCAGCATGAGGGTATTTAATCCCCCGACCGCGCGTACTGAAAGTGCCCAAAAATGAATTTGCGGCGTATTTTCAAAATTCACGGGATATATACGGAAATATCTGAGAAAAGCTGCGTGAGTCGGAGTGATAAGCCTCCTCCTGTTCTATGCGGCATTCGGCTAAGCGTCGTACCCGGATCATGGCGTTCAGGCGCCGCACTGAGATCCTGTTCCGACTTGCACCCGCAGGGATTCGCCGTTCCATCGATCCCCCCGGATCAGCGCTCGACGGGTTAGGTACCGTCTCATTGCTCCCCGGAGGACGTGTCGTTTCTGTTCCAGAGCCGTGACTCTCGCCACCCGTACTTGCGTACGGCTGCGTTACCTGAGTGGTGGGAGGACTTTCCTCAGCAATCCCATATGATCACCGTCGGCCGCATGCTCCCTCTCACGCGCCAGATATATTGGCGTCGCCCGGTAATCAAGATACTGGCGGATCATCAGACGAACAAAAAAGTCAGGATGGCTTTCAGGGGACTGAAGACGGTGGCAACTTCACCTACATCATGACCCAGAGGGTTCAGGCACCATGACGCAGTTTGATGAGGTTCCCCGGCGAACAACAATCATGGAACTTCTGCGTGAGGAAGAGGGAGCCTTTGCTCTGCGGCGGGCACGGGCGGTAGTGGAAGCGGTGGTGCAAAGAAAACCCATCGAGACGATAGCGTATCCTCCGGCGTTTGAAGCCCCCCGTGGGGTGTTTGTGACACTGACGGAGTTCGGAGATCTGCGGGGCTGTATCGGACTGCCCTATCCGGTGCTCCCGCTCCGCGAGGCGCTGGAGGATGCGGCTGCGTCGGCAGCAGTCCGGGACCCGCGGTTCCGGCCGGTTTCTCCCGGAGAGCTGCCGGATATTTCAGTGGAGGTGACAATACTCACCCCGCCGGAGGAACTGCTTGCGCCGCCGGCCGACCGGCCCGGTCACATCGTGGTCGGACGACACGGACTGATTGCAAAAGCGGGAGGGCAGAGCGGCCTGCTGCTGCCGCAGGTTGCTTCTGAATATGGGTGGACTGCAGAGGAGTTTCTCAGCCAGACCTGTGTGAAGGCAGGACTCCCGCCACGCGCATGGCGGGAGAGTTCGTGCAGGGTGTTTATGTTCGAGGGGCAGATATTTTCTGAGGAAGAGATCGGAGATACGTTCAGTACAGAGTGAAAAAATTTGATATCTTCTATTTTGTTCACTCTGTACTGAACTTTTTTTGTTTTTCGGTTTTTGGTTTTGGGAGTGGTTCGGGTTTTTGGGCGGTGATTTCAAGAGCGGTTTTGTCTTGTGCGTTGAGGGATGATATGACGGTTTGCCCCAGTTGGTTTTCAATGTCTGTCCGGGTGTTTCTGGCGACATTTCCTCCCCGTTTTGCGACGTTGGCATTTCCCCGGAAGGTTCGGGGTTTTTCCTGACGGGACAAGGCTGTGGTAGTGACTTCGGCAACCATGTTTAGGACGAGTTCGATGTTGGTCATATTGTCGCGGAGGTTTTCTTTTTTGAGTCCTTTGAGGTTTTTGTACTCGCTGATGGAGAGTCCGCTCCATGCTTTGGTCATTTCGATGGTAAGAAGGGCGTAGTCTTTTTTGTCGGTGATTCCCCGTTCATTCCATTCGTCGGTGAGTTCTTTCCGCATTTCGATGGTTTGAAGACGCTGGTTTATCCAGCCTTCAGAGTAGCCTTTTGCCCGGTAGTAGTCGGCTCCCCGAAGGATAGCTTTTTCGGGATCGGCGATTTCGTCGAGCCGTTCAGCTCCAGTTGTCGCGAGCCACATTTTGAAGGGTTCGGCTTTTGGGGAGGGGATGGACTGGATGATTCGAAGAAGATCACGGGTGTTTGCGACGTCAGTTTTTCTTTGTTTTCCATCAGCTGCGGTCATTTTCAACTGGTGACAATTTGTCACCAGTTCATTTCCTTCGGTTTTGAGACGCTGTTTGAGTTTGTTCCAGTATTTTCTACCGGTGGTTGCATCTTTACTGTCAGTTAAGATGGTGACTACATCTACAACGGAAAAATACCATTCGTCTTCGTCTTCATTCCAGGCGGTTCTGACGGTTCGGTCTTCAAATAACTGTATCTTGTTCATGAGCGGAATCTGTTTTGCAATGTGCTGATGTCAGTTGGTGACAATTTGTCACCAGTTCATTTTCTCCTGCCTCTACAATCTTGTCTGCGGAGTCACAGAGAATGATTTTTCAGTTGTACGATTTTTTTCGTACACGTCAATTTCTACCGCTGTTGTGCTCTGATACTCTTTATGTTTCCTGATCTGATAACGATTTGCCCTTTTGTGTTCTGCGACATCCCCAATTATGTCATAACGTAATGCCGCACGAATACACCTCTCTCAATTATATCGTTACTTTTCAGTTACCGACGCATCGATTGGCATTCTGACGAATGGCATTATCTATCAGTTTTACGCAGATATCGACGCAGAAAACAAAATGGATAGTAAACCATTCTTGGAAATTAATCTCCTCAATCTCACAGATCTCCAGATATCTGCATTGACACGATTCCGGAAAGAATCATTCGATATTGATGCAGTCCTGCCTTCCGCCATAGAAATGAAATATACTCGCGAAATTAAGAAAATTCTCGGAGATCAGCTGGATAATCCAGACAGTGATTTCGTTCGATATTTCGCACGACAGATTACCACGCACACCAAACTCACACAAAGAATGATAGAGGAAATTACTCCTGTAGTGAAGCGGGCCCTGAATCAGTTCATCAACGATAAAATCAATGAGCGTTTACAATCGGCAATGGCACCACTGGACAAACCTGTCGAGGAACCCGTACTGGAAAACCCAGTGGAAGAGGGAGGAGATAAAATCGTCACAACAGACGAAGAAATAAAAGGATATTATATAATACAGGCTATTTTGAGTGAAGTGGTAGACCCCTCACGAGTAGTCATGCGAGATGTACAATGTTACTGCGGAATTTTGCTTGATGACAATAACAGAAAACCAATCTGCCGTATGTATCTCAACAGCCCCACTAAAAAGTATTACATCAGGCTCTTTGATGAAAATAAAGAAGAAAAAGTACCCATTACAAATATTCTGGACATATACAAATATACAGATCGTTTACGAAAAACTCTCGGAAAATACAATAAGTGAACAACACAGAAAAGATACTTTCACCTTTTTTTCAGAACATGCCGAACCCAGATTTAATACAGCTCCCGCCCAACAATATTAGCATTCTTTTCCCGCACCACAACCACGGAGAATATCATATGGCCATCTTTTTCGAAGTAATCCACAAAGATATCGCAGGACGCGTCGGCAAACTCAAAGTCGGCGACAAAGTTATCAAAACGCCGGCACTCCTGCCGGTCGTAAACCCCCATCTGCAGATCATCCCTCCCGCCGAAATGAAAAAAATGGGCGTTGAAGGCATAATTACGAATGCCTACATCTTCTCCAAAAGTGAAGAGTTCCGGGAACAGGCACTGGGCCGGGGGCTGCACAACGTCCTGGACTTCGACGGCCTGATCATGACCGACTCCGGCTCCTTCCAGATGTCAGTCTACGGAAGCGTCGACATCACCAACGAACAAACACTCTCCTTCCAGCGGGACATCGGCTCCGACATCTGGGTTCCTCTCGACATCCCCACACACCCCGACACGCCCCGTGAGGACGTCATTGCCCAGATGGAAATCACCATGGACCGCATGCGGGAAGCGAAAGAAATCTTCGGCCCGGATGCCCCCCTTTCCGGCCCCGTACAGGGTGCCGTCTTCGAAGACCTCCGCGAAGCCGCAGGAAAAACCGTCTCCGAAATGGGATTTGCCTACTGTCCCGTCGGCGCCGTCGTCCCCCTCATGGAAGCATACCGGTACCGTGAACTCGTTGACGTAATAATCGCCGCAAAAAAAGGTCTCAACCCCGGAGCCTGTGTCCACCTCTTCGGCGCAGGCCACCCCTCCATGTTTGCCCTCGCAGTCGCTCTCGGCTGCGACGTCTTCGACTCGGCAGCCTACGCCCTGTATGCAAAAGAAGGACGCTACATCACACCGTCCGGTACCCTCAAACTCGACGAAATGAGTGAACTCCCCTGTGCCTGCCCCGTCTGCCGCTCGCACACCGCCGACGAACTCCGCAAATCCCCCGACCGGCAGAAACTCCTCGCCTACCACAACCTCGCTGTCACCATGGCTGAAATCTCCCGTGTCCGTGCCGCAGTCCAGGACGGCACCCTCTGGGAACTCGTCGACGAACGCTGCCGGGCACACCCGCGACTCCTCGACGGATACCGTCGGCTCCTCGAACGGTCCGCAGAACTCGAACACCTCGACCGGGCAACCAAACGCCGGTTCTTTTACCGCGGCGCAGAGTCCTGCGAACGAACCGAGGTAAAACGCTACCATGAAATGATCCCCCGGGTCCAGCTCACCGAAACAACCCTCATCGACGCCGGCGGCCCGATACCCTCACGCTTCACCGAAGTAGTCGGCTTCAAACCCCCGTTCGGCCCCGTACCGTACGAACTTGCCGAAACCTTCCCGGTTGGTCCCTGTGAAATCCCCTCATGGGACGAAACAATGGTTGCCTGCGGCATACGCGGCCTGGCGGCCCTCCTTGCCGCAAACCCCCAAACAAAAGTAACCATCTCCACCACAGACCGGTGGGAACCCCTCTTCCGGGCAGCCTTCCCGGACTGCGAGGTCATTGTATGAACACCTTTGACGTCCGGATCCGTGACGGACTGGGACGTATCGGCATGCTTCGGATCGGAGACCGCGAACCAATCCAGACACCCGCCGCCCTGGACACCGAAGCACTGTTCCCTTCCCTCAAAAACCGGGCGTGTACCAATGTGCCACTTTCCGCACCGCAGAGCGACGTGGACCGGTACCTTGTTCCGGGAACAGATCCCGTCGCAGTCCACCCGAAAAAATGCGGGCATGCAGCATCCGGCGACATCCTGCTGTTCGCAAACTGGGGAACCACCCAAAACGATGCACGGCGCACCCTTGAATCTCTCGAACCGCTGCTTACCGGCTGTCCGCCGGACGCCGCCCGCTATGCTCCTGCCTGCGCACTGCCGTCCAACGTCGCAATGCTTATCGGAACCGGATTTGACCTTTTCGACTACACCGCAGTTGATCTCCGGACCGTGCAGGGCAAGTTCTGCACACCGGAAGGGGAGTTCCCCGCAGAGTATCTCACAAAAGGCGTCTGTAACTGTCCTGGCTGCCAGACTGGAAATCTCGCCCTGCACAACCGCCTTGCCCTTGACCGCGAAATCGCAGTCGTCAAAACCTGGATAGAAAACGGGCAGTTGCGGGAACTCCTCGAACAGAGATGCCGGCTGCACGCAGAACTGGTCAGCCTTCTCCGCAGACTGGACAGATCGCCGCTTCCGGCAGCTGCACTGCCTGCCGTCCGGTCGTCCCGGTTCATGGCAAACTCCGCAGAGTCCATGACCCGGCCGGAAATTGCATTCTTCGAAGACCGCGTGGTGAACAGATACATCCCGCCGCGGAACGACATCTGCGTTCTGCTGCCCTGTGCATCAAGAAAACCATACTCCCTCTCAAAGACCCATCAGAAGTTCCAGAGAGTCATTGAAGGCCGGGCACATGAGGTCATTATCACCTCACCGCTCGGCGTCGTCCCCCGTGAACTGGAACTCATCTACCCCGCCGGCCACTACGACGTCCCCGTAACCGGATACTGGGACAGAGAAGAATCCGCAATCCTCACCGAATACGTCGCCGCCTACCTCGCAAAACACCAGTACGACCGGATTATCTGCCACCTCGAAGGAGGTGCAAAAGCGGTAGCCATCGCCGCCGCAGCCATTGCAGGAGTCAGTCTTGAGTTCACCTGTACCGATGACCGGCCGGTTTCACCCGATTCCCTGAGAGCGCTGAACGCTGCACTGCGCGACTGCCGGAAACGCCGGTCTGATCCGATTCGCGGCACCCTGGCCTGGCAGTTCGGCGAAATCGTAGATACCAAAGGCTGGATGGTAAAAGGCAGATACCCCACGCAGAAGATCTACGAGAAAAAACAGCAGATCTTCTCAACCGACCCGACAACCGGTCTCCTGCGCCCGACGCTCGACGGATGGAAATACCTGAACGGATATCGCATCGTCATCAGCGACGGATTCGTCCCGCAGGGAGATATCCTTGCACCGGGTATTGCCACCTGCGACCCTGCAATCCGCGAAGGAGACGAGGTGTATGTTACCGGCCCCGGATACTGCGCCACAGGAAAAGCGGCAATGGGTGCTGACGAAATGCTTCGGTCATCCCGGGGTATTGCGGTGCGGGTACGCAAAACAAAAAAATCATAATTTTGGGAAATATCCAAACATTCATATATTTTTTCTCGAATTCTTACCTGATTCTCTTTTGGTACAAAATGCAGATATTTATAGCAGGGATGCTTATCTATATTCATCAGCAGGTTCGCCCTGCTGAGGCCGGGACACACAAGTCCTCGGCGCTTCATGAAACGACACCTCTCGTCATCTCATGAGCAAATCTGACGTGGAACAAGCGTCTTTGGATACACGTACTGCACAGTTCCGGTCCATCAGAAGGAACCCTCCCAAGGGACGGGAACCGTGAGAGACGAAAATCCATCCGGACGAAAACCACCACCCAACGGCTTGTACCAAGCCGGAAAACGAGACACACAGCACACATACTACAGACCACACACAGATACAGCATATACTCTCCCTGAGGATGAAATGCCCGGCTTCCCACACACAGGCAGAATGCACGGATATCCCGTGCATCACCATCCTCTCACTCCTTTTGCGCAACTTGGTATATGACAATGACCTCAGACATTATGTAAAAGATTATATACATATACGATATATCTTATAAGTGGTTGTGACGATCGGAAACAACGATTCACAACAATTGGGAGTTTTACCCGAACCCGTCCACAGGTTAATTTGCGGACAAAAACAGAGCTACACACTCAACACACAGCACACACAGAGAACTTTTCATACACAATAGCACCGGATCCGCATCCCCACACAATGGTTCCGGTATCCTTTTTTTTACCGGATCTCAAAATTTCTGGTGCCAGCATCCGGTCACCCGGCCGCCAAGCGCCAGTTTTCCGAGAGCCTTATCCACCTCAGGAATAATCGTCCGGGGAACCATATCCGCAAACGGCGTTCCCGGCAGCGGCATCAGATGATGCACATGCACCCGGCCCATCCGAGCCACATCCCGGACAAGCCGAAGCGTCGCCTCCTCATCCTCATCGGTCTCAAATGGAAATCCGAAGATAACATCCACCACCGGCTCGAGACCCGTATCCCCACAGACATCCAGTGCATGATACACATCCGCTACTGTATGACCGCGCCGCATCCGGGCCAGAACCGCATCCGACCCGGACTGGGCGCCAAAATGGAGACGGGTATTTGCACAGTACCGCACAACCAGCTCCGCAGTTTCCCGCAGAACAAACTCAGGCCTGACCTCACAGGGAAACGTCCCGAAGTAAATACGGTTCTCCGGCATAGATGCAAGCAGCCGTTCCAGCTTGGGAACATCCGGCACACGTCCATCCGGAGAACCATAGGCAAATGCATTCGGCGTAACAAATCGGGCATCCCGATATCGGGATGCCATCCGAACAATCTCCTCGCGGGTCCGATGATGCATCCGGGTCCCGTGAAGCCGCGGCGTCTGGCAGTACCCGCAGTGATACGGACATCCACGGGAAATCTCAATGTATCCCTTCATCCGGGTGAAACAGGGAAACGCATCCAGATACACCGAATGGTCAACCGGCGTAAACCCAAAACGCGTTGCCACACCGGGAATCCCCGCACCCGACAGCCCTGCGGCAAGCGCATCCAGCAGTCTGGGCAGTGTCCGCTCCCCTTCTCCCACAACCACGTAATCCGCAACCGCAGCCACCTCGGCCGGAACGGCAGATGCATGCGGTCCGCCCACAATGGTAATCTGATCTGCAGCGGCAACCTCAGCCGCATACCGGGGATAGTCCAGACTGTTCAGACTATAACAGACTACGTCACCCTCCGGTACATCCACCGGTTCAAGGATATGCCCATACCGCTCACAAGCCGCATACAACGCGGCATACGTGTTCCGCGCCGCAGGGATGTACCGCCAGACCGCAATCATTCAGCAGAAGAAACTGTACCCTCGTCACCGTTCACCGAAACGGTACCGGAAAGAACAGACAGATCACCGCTCAATCGATCGACCATGGGAATGCCGGAAATTATTGCACCGATGGCAATGATCGTTTCACATTCGGTATTGATGATCGCTGCGGGAGCGACGTTGTTGCGCTTGAGGCCATACATCACATAGGAACCGACCGTTGACCCCTTACCGTAGGGAAATGCCAGAACCTTTCCTGCAACCGACTGACCGGAGAGCGGATGGTGTGTATCAATGATAATCCCCGTCTGCGGATCCACTCCTCCCAAAAAGGAGATCGGAACATCGGTGACCAGAAGCTCGCCGGTACCGGTGCCCTTCGAGATACTGCGTCCTTTCAGAATCATAGCATACTATTTGGAACAGACAGATTATGAAGCGTTCGGCCTCGTTCTACCGGAAAACAGAAAAAAACACATACGCTCAAGTCGGAATTCGAATCCGAGTCGATGCCGTGACAGGGCATCATGATAGGCCACTACACTACTTGAGCACAATTTTTCCGCAGGTCATCCCGCACAACCAAAAAACAAACACGCTCAAGTCGGAATTCGAATCCGAGTCGATGCCGTGACAGGGCATCATGATAGGCCACTACACTACTTGAGCAGGATTGTCTGATTGCGTCATTGAAAATGGTCCCGACTCCCGGATTCGAACCGGGGACATCGCGGTAGCCGCGCAGTACGCCCGCAGGCGTGAATCTTACTACAGCCGCGCACTCTACCATCTGAGTTAAGTCGGGATGACTGCTCTAATAAGAACGACGTATTCCCATATAAGCATAACGATTTCACGTAGAATCCATGTAGATTTCGCCCGTCGGCCTGCATGACAAAAAAATGTCAACATACCTAGTTCTTTATAGTGAAAGGTAAGACTCTACACCATCATTACGTGGACACGAGCGACCATGGCAGAACCATTTTATCTCGGCGGGCAGCAAACTACTAGCCCGGCAGTATTACCTGTTATCTTCCCCTATACCGGCGAGGTATTTGCAGAAGTGTACCTGGCGAGCCAGAAAGATTTGTTTCGTGCAGCAGACTCGGCGACACTCGCATTTGACGAAACAAAGAACATCCCTGCATCCCGTCGTGCAAATATCCTGCATCGGATTGCAGACCTTATTGAAGAAAATCGTGATGAGTTCTGTCACAGAATAATCCATGAATCCGGCAAACCCCATACCCAGGCAAACCAGGAAATCACCCGTGCAGTCACCATCATGCGAATATCCGCAGAAGAAACGCTGCGCATCAGCGGAGAAATTCTTCCCCTTGACAGGACAGAAACCGGAAACAGTTACACCGGCTACTATTACCGTGTTCCGGCGGGACCGGTGCTGTGTATCACCCCGTTCAATTACCCGCTGGTCCTGGTGTGCCACAAACTCGGTCCCGTAATCGCCGCCGGATGTTCCTTTGTACTGAAACCTTCGTCCAAAACACCCCTGACCGCCCTCCTGCTCGGTCGCATCATCCTTGAAGCAGGATATCCGGCTGCCGCAGTAAATATTGTCCCTTGTGCCGGTCCGAGTGCTGAGACCCTGGTACGGGACACACGGTTTGCAGTCCTCTCCTTCACCGGAAGCCCTGCGGTCGGATGGAAACTGAAAGAAATGTTCCCCGGACGCCGTATCGGCCTGGAACTGGGAGGAAACGCACCGGCGATTGTGTACAAAGATGCAGATATCGCCTATGCCGCTGAACAGATATCCAAAGGAGCTGTGATAAATGCCGGGCAGAGCTGTATCAGTGTCCAGCGCGTATATCTCCACACTGACATCTACGACAAATGCCTCTCCCTGATACTGGCAGAAATGCGGAAATATACGGTTGGGGACCCCCGCGACCCCAAGACCGATATCGGCCCGATGATCTCCGAAGAAGATGCAATCCATGCCGAGGAAAAAATAAAACAGGCACTCATGCGGGGAGCACGGCTGCTGACCGGCGGCATCCGGAACGGTGCCGTCCTGCATCCGACGGTCATTGAACGGACCTCGTCAGAGATGAGTATCTGTAACAGTGAAGTCTTTGCACCGATAATCGTTATCCGCAGTTACTCTGACATTGAAGATGCGCTCAAACTGGCAAATGAATCACGCTACGGTCTGCAGGGAAGTGTCTTTACGAACTCCCTGGATATCCTGGAAAAAGCGGCACTGGAACTTGTCTGCGGAACGATTATCATCAACGATTACCCGTCGTTCCGTGCGGATGAAATGCCGTACGGCGGCTTAAAGCTCTCGGGTATCGGCAGAGAAGGGCCAAAATACCTTATCGATATGTTTATGGAAAGGAAACAACTGGTGGTTAAACACCGGCCGGTCAGAATATAATCCGGGAATCATGTCTTGGAACGGGAGGGGTGCCACCCTCTCGTTCAGGATAGTTTTTCAGAACTGTTTTTACGTGTAGACCCGCCGTTCATCACTGAACGGGAGAGGGATCTCTCGTATGTGCCCGGCCCGCCGCCCTCACCAAAAATCACTATCTCCTCTCCCTCAGACAGAGGGCGGACTTAAATGCCTAGAGCACTAATATAATACGGTATAAAAAATTTCAGAGTCCGCCAATGATACGTTCCGGATTCTGAAAACAAAGTTCATTATACTGAGTTTACCCGCACAGATCCTCTGACCTGTGCGGACTTTGGAGACATCATCCCATGACTGAAAATTACGACGCGTCTCACATAACGGTACTGGAAGGTTTAGCACCGGTCCGTGAACGCCCGGCCATGTATATCGGCAGCACCGATACACGCGGCCTGCACCATCTTGTCTATGAAGTAGTGGACAACTCCATCGACGAAGCGCTTGCAGGATTCTGCAGGCACATCGCCATAACCTTAAATAAGGACGGCTCCTGCACCATCGAAGATGACGGCCGCGGCATCCCGGTGGACATCATGCCCAAGCAGAACAAAAGTGCCCTCGAAGTGGTCATGACCGTGCTGCACGCCGGCGGAAAGTTTGACAAAAACACCTATCAGGTCTCCGGAGGTCTGCACGGTGTTGGTGTCTCCGTTGTCAATGCCCTTTCGACAAAGCTCACCGTTGAAGTGTACCGGGACAGTAACGTCTACTCAATGATATTCTCCCGCGGCGGCCTCGTACAAAAACTGGAGAGCAGTCCCGAGACGGATGCCGAGTTCCGGGAACGCAAAGCCCGGCTCGACAACACCACCGCCCAAACCTCCGATGAACTGACCGGTACGCGGATCACCTTCCAGCCGGATGCGAGTATTTTTGATACGGTTCAGTTTGATTACGACATTCTCGCCCACCGGTTCCGTGAACTTGCCTACCTCAACAAAGGCCTTGAGATCCGTGTAGCCGACCACCGGACCGGGGACAGCGACACGTACTGCTATCAGGGCGGTCTGCGTGAGTTCGTGACCCATCTCAACGAAGGCAAAGAAGTCCTCCACAGCGACGTCATCTATGTGGACAAATCCGATACCGAAAACAAGATCGAAGTTGAGATTGCCTTACAGTACAACCAGACCTATGCAGAGACCCTGTTCACCTTCGTCAACAGCGTCAATACCCGCGAAGGCGGGACGCATCTGGAAGGATTCCGTTCTGCCCTGACCCGCGCCATCAACAACAGCGCCCACGCAAACAAACATCTCAAAGAGGATGTCTCCGTCAAAGGCGAAGACGTTCGCGAAGGTCTCACCGCCGTTATCAGTATCAAGATCGCAAACCCGCAGTTTGAAGGTCAGACGAAGATGCGGCTCGGCAACAGCAATGTGAAGGGTCTGGTGGACTCAATGGTCTATCAGGCACTGATTGAGTTCTTTGAGGAGAACCCGAAAGTCATTGCCTCTATCGCTAAGAAGGCGCAGGAAGCGGCAAATGCCCGCGAAGCAGCCCGCCGCGCCAAAGAACTGGCCCGCAGAAAGAGTACTCTGGAGATGTCAGGTCTGCCCGGCAAACTCGCCGACTGTTCCGAACGCGACCCGGCGAAGAGCGAGATCTACATTGTGGAGGGAGATTCCGCAGGCGGTTCTGCGAAGCAGGGACGGGACCGGAAGTTCCAGGCAATTCTCCCGCTCCGCGGGAAAATTCTGAACGTCGAAAAGGCAATTGAGCATAAGGCGCTGAAGAACGCAGAAATTCAGACGCTGATTTCTGCGGTCGGTGCCGGATACGGCGAGTCCTTTGATCCCGAACGCGCCCGCTACCACCATATTGTCATCATGACCGATGCAGATGTGGATGGTGCACACATCAGAATCCTTCTGCTGACCTTCTTCTACCGGTACATGAAGCCGCTCATCGACAACGGCTATATCTACATTGCCCAGCCGCCACTGTTCCGCGTGGCAAAAGGTAAACAGGAGAAGTATGTGTATACGGAAGAGGACATGCGTGCTGTGGCCGCAGAGTTCGGCGACAAGGGAGTGTCTGTCCAGCGCTACAAGGGTCTTGGTGAAATGAACGCCGGGCAGCTCTGGAACACGACGATGAACCCGGAGCACCGTATCTTAAAGCAGGTAAAGATTGAGGACGCAAGCTATGCAAACGAGATCTTTGAAAAACTCATGGGAGATGATGTGATGCCGAGAAAAGATTTCATCAAGCGCCATGCAGGGGAGGTGAGAAACCTTGACATCTGAAGAGCAGCAGCCGATTGTAAAGAAGATTACCCATCGGACAGCCCCGGTGAACATCGAGGATGAGATGAAGAACTGCTTCATCGACTATGCGATGTCGGTTATTATCGGACGTGCGATTCCGGATGTCCGGGACGGTCTGAAACCGGTGCACCGCCGTATTCTCTATGCGATGTACCATGATGAGAGCAACACCAGCGATAAGGCATACAAAAAGTCTGCAAAAGCTGTGGCAGCAACCATGGGTAATTACCATCCGCACGGTGATGCGTCGATTTATGATGCGCTCGTGAAGATGGCGCAGCCGTTCTCCTACCGGTATCCGCTGGTGGATGGTCAGGGAAACTTTGGTTCGATTGATGGTGATTCGGCAGCAGCAATGCGATATACGGAGGCCCGTCTGACGAAGTCCGCGGAGTCGCTTCTTGAGGATATCGAGAAGGAGACGGTGGATTTTGTCCCGAACTTTGATGAGTCGTCGGCGGAGCCGGATGTTCTGCCAAGCCGGATTCCAAATCTGTTGGTGAACGGTACGACCGGTATTGCGGTTGGTATGGCGACGAATATGATGCCGCACAATCTCGGTGAGGTGTGCGATCTGGTGACGGCGTTCATTGAGAATCCGGATATGGATGTTGATGCGATGATGAAGATTCTGCCGGCGCCGGATTTCCCGACGGGCGGTATTATCATGGGGACAGACGGGGTGAAGAATTCGTATCTGACCGGTCAGGGGAAAGTTGTCGTTCGCGGTGTTACGGAGATTGAGGAGCGGAAGAAGAATTTTGAGCAGATTGTGATCTCCGAGATTCCGTATCAGGTGAACAAGGCGGTGATGATTGAGAAGATCGCTGATCTCGTGAAGAACAAGCAGATTGAGGGTATCAGTGATATTCGCGATGAGTCGGATAAGGATGGTATCCGGGTGATTATTGAGCTGAAGCAGAATGTGCAGGGGAATGTGATTCTGAATCAGCTGTATAAGCATACACCTCTGGAGAGTTCATTTGGTATTATCAATCTCGCGATTGTTGATAAGAAGCCGATGATTCTCTCACTGCCGGATCTGCTGCGGAATTTTGTGGCGCACCGGATGGATGTTGTCCGCAGGCGGTCGCAGTTTGATCTGCGGAAGGCTGAGGAACGCAAGCATATTCTGGATGGTCTGTTGAAGGCCCTGGATATGATTGATGCGGTGATTGCAACGATTCGGGCGTCCCCGGAGGTTGCGGCTGCGCAGGCGGCGCTTATTGAGAAGTTTGCGTTTACTGAGGTTCAGGCGGATGCGATTCTGAAGATGCAGCTGCGCAGACTCGCGGCTTTGGAGCAGCAGAAGATTCTTGATGAGAAGACTGAGCTGCAGGTGATTATTGATAAGCTTATGTGGATTTTATCGGCGGATGCACATATTTTGTCGGTGATTACGACTGAGACGGCGGAGATCCGGGCGGCATATGCGGATGAGCGGCGGACGCGGATTGATTATTCGGCGAATACGGATATGGATACGCTGGACTTTATTGAGGATAAGCAAGTTCTGGTGATGCTGACGTCGCAGGATTATATTAAGCGGATGCCGCTGGATTCTTGCCGCCAGCAGCGCCGCGGCGGTCGCGGGGTGACGGGTATGACGACGAAGGATGAGGATTCGGTGGATAAGGTGTTCCTGGCAAGTACGCATGATTATCTGCTGTGCTTTACGAACCGCGGCCGGGCGTACTGGCTGCGGGTGCATGAGATTCCGGAGGGGTCACGGCAGAGTAAGGGTAAGGCGATTGTGAATCTGCTGAATCTAACGGATGAGGAGGTGAGTGCGGTGATTCCGCTGCGCAGCTTTGATGCGGAGAAGTATCTGTTCTTTGCGACGAAGATGGGCAAGGTGGGGAGGCTGTCGCAGGAGTTGTTCTCCCGCCCGCGGACCGGCGGTCTGAATGCGATTACGATTCTGGACGGCGATGAGCTGGTGGATGTGATGGTGACGGATGGTTCGTGTGATGTGGTGCTGACGACGTGGCTTGGCCAGAGTCTGCGGTTTTCGGAGGAGACGGTCCGATCGACGGGACGCGGTGCCCAGGGTGTGAAGGGTATTACGCTGCGGCGCGGAGATGCGCTGCGGGCGCTGACGCTGGTGGAGAAGGATCATCTGCTGACGATTACGGAAGGGGGATTCGGGAAACGGACGCCGTTTGATGAGTTCCGCGGGAAGGGACGCGGTACGCAGGGTGTCCGGAATATTGTGACGAATCTTGAACGCGGCGGTGTGGTGTCGTCGATTGCGATCGGGGATGATGAGGAGATTGTGATTACGACTGCGGGAGGTGTGGTGATGCGTACGCAGGCGGGAGATATTTCAATCCAGAAGCGCAGTACGCGGGGCGTCCGTATTATCCGTGTGGATGAGGGCGATAAGGTTACGAGTGTGGCGGTGGTGCCGGCGGATGAAGGAGAGGATGATGCGGGTCCGGCTGCCACTGAGGGGGAACCGGAGGAGCTGGTGGATGATCAGCAGACACTCTTTTCGGATGATGAGGAGTGATCCTCTTTTTTTCTGATACTATTTTGAGAATTTTTCATAATCTCCTTTTTTGACCCGATTGCGTGAATTGCGGGCAGACGGGATGTGGCGTGGGTAACCACTGACTACACCCGGACATATGGAAAAAACGGAAGGACTAAGAAAATGGGAAGCTTCGGACGTATGTCAAGGGGGGTTTTCGGGATTCCGTGGTCCATTTTACGAAATGTATGCCCGATTGAATTTGTAACCCCTGTGTTGACGCAATCTCTGCAAAGAGATGCAATCCTTTACGGAATTGTGGAGAAAGGAGCTGCGTGAAGGAGGATATTGTTGCTCTGACCGATATTGCCGAAAGGTCTGAACGTATCTTTGAGATAACGGCAGGATTCCACGAGAGGAATTTATGCGGAATATCCTGTATCAGGATGCCATGATACGATCGCTGGAAGTAATCGGCGAAGCGGCAAATAGACTGTCTGAGAAGTTCCGTGCCGAAAATCCCGAATTTCCGGTCTATGAAATGGCCGGTATCCACAATATTCTTATTCATAATTATGCTATTGTTGATCTGCGTATTGTATGGGATACCGCAGTGCGTGACGTGCCGGTTCTGTATCTGCAGATTTCAGAAATTCTTCACGAAGGGCGCCCATCTCCTATACCGAAAGAGAATAACTCACGATAGGGGCCGGGTTATCTCAGTTCCATGGCGCGGCGGCTCCGGCTGTTCGCTTTCGCAAAAGGTTGATGCTGACAGTGGTGGCTGCAATGCGGAATGACGGGCACACGAGAGGAGAGGAGGATACTTTTTCGGAATTTTTCGGGTGTATTTCATGAAAAAAGAGAGATCAGAGACCCGGTTCTCTGTCAGGATCTGCCGTTCGCTTCATCAGCAGTCTGGATGACCGGGTAGGTTTTGCGGGAGACGCCGTGAAGACCGTGCCGTGAGGCGACCTCGTACTGGACGAGGGGGCGGGAGCTGACGGGTCTCCCGGGTTCCCGATGGAGGCAGCGGTCTTTCATGCTCTGCGCCCAAGAAGTCCCGCTGCCCCGAGCAGACCGGCAAGAACACCGATGACCGGGATGGGGGTTTGTGTTGCTGTCGGCTCCGAAGTTCCGGTGGCTGCGGCGGTAGTCGCGATGGTGACCGGAACGGTGGTGGCCGCGGGTGTTGCGGCAGCGGTTGCGGTGGATACCAGCAGCACTGTGTCCGGGAGGGTTTTGAGTTCGGCTTCGAAGAGGATTTGTTCCTTTTCATTGATGCCGATCAGAGTTACCGGGACGAGTTCTGCTTTGCCGCCGGTGATGACCGCCGCACTGATGTTTTTGTGGGCACCGGTCCAGCCGGATGAGACCGGGAGCCGGACGGTAAGTCCGGTGATGT
>JAEWXF010000026.1 GCA_023396065.1 Methanobacteriota archaeon | reverse complement strand
GGTGACCGGGATGGTGAGGAGAACGCCGGGTGCGGTGACGGTTACCGATCTGCCGGAGACGCTGATGCGGCCCGCGGCTTCTTTGGTGTCGATGCGGATCGTCTGGGTGTCGCCGGATTTCGTGATCGCGGCACCTGCCGGGAGGCTGAGGCTTACCGCAGAGGAGCTTGCCGGTGAGACACTGGCGGTGACGACCTCAAGGGCCGTGTTGGTGCCGCTGCCGGAGCCGCCTGCGCTGCTGCCGGTGGTGACCGTATATGCATAGACTTTTTTGCTCTGGGCTACGGATGCGTCCATGTTTTCACTGTAGTACCAGACAACTTTGTCCCCTGTTTTGACCGGGCAGTTGTTGGACATTGCACCCGGGGAGATGCCGTTCACCTGATACATCCAGCCTTCCAGGTCGTTTGCCGGGGCAAGGCCGTCAATTGCGTGAACATACACACCGCCCCAGCGTTCTGCGGTGACAATGTCAGGGACTGCGGCATACAGGACCCCGAACGCGGTCATTTTGTTGACCGTAAACGTGACCGCCGGCCAGTCAGGATGATTGGTCGTGTAGGTAAAGACTCCGGTTCCCGGGTTGATTTCTGTGTAGGTGAGACCTGTATCATCGGAGCCTCCGCTGCTGCCGCCGCCGGTACCGCTTTCGGAGGGCGGGTTAATGACCGGGAGGTCGGCTTCGTTGACGGAGCCGACGATGGCGGAGAAGCCGGGGACCTGAATGTCGTAGGTGGTCCAGCCGTCGCCGGTTTCGTTGACGGTGTGCGTCAGCAGCTGGGGGAGAGAACCTGCGGCAAGGCTGTCGGCGTAGTAGCGTCAGAAGCTGAGCTTGCCGCGGGTGTCTGCACCGACGCTGAGGTTGACGGTGAGTTTCGCGTAGGATTTCAGTGAGGTTTTGTCGGTGACACCTTCGACTGAGTCAACGGTCAGGTAGAGAACGGTTTTCGCGCTGTTCGGCGGCGGGGTGAAACCCTCCGGGGCGATGGCCTTATAGGCGCTGATGGTGACAGCGATGGTGTCTGCGCTGCTGTCGCCGGTGTCGAAGACGAGGACCGGTTTCCGGTCGTCGGGGACGCTGTCCAGGACGATGATCACGGCCTGTTTCGGGTCGGTAAGCGCTGCAGGCGCTGCTTTCACGGTTACTGTTCTGCTGCCGACTCCGCTCTGGTCACCAAGTACTGCGGTGACGTTGACGGTGTAGGTGCCTGCGGTCTTCCAGGTTTTGCTGACGACTGCGCCTGTTCCTTTGGTGCCGTCGCCGAAGTCCCAGTTGTAGGAGGCAGATGTGCTGCCTGCGGCGTTGCTGCCGGTGAGGACCGCTTTTGTTCCTGCGGTGATCTCTGCCGGGGCACTGAAGCTGATACCTTCCAGAGTCGGTGTCTTGAAGGCGTAGAAGTGGCCATTTTCTGCGCCGATGTAGAGGATACCGTTCTCAATGGCCGGGGTTGCTTCAACAATGCTCCACCAGTTCTCACTTGCTGATGCGGTTTTTGGTACCTGATAGTGCCAGACCTCTTTTCCGGTGTTGATGTTGATTGCGTAGATGTAGCCTTTGGTGTAGGTTCCGTAGTAGACAATATCACCGGCCACTATCGGAGATGCACGGTTTGAGCCGTCACTTTCAACGTACCAGAGTTCTTCTCCGGTGCTGAGGTCGTAGGCTCTGACACCTGCACCAAGGGTGATTAATTTGTCATCGGTGATGACCGGTGTTATCGGTGCTGAGTTTAAGCCGATGTCTTTGTGCCAGTTTTCGGTGCCAGCTACGGCGTCAATACAGTAAATTGCACTTGGTGTGTCCTGATAGCCTCCTCTGATGAAGTAGACGCTCTGATTTTTGTAGACCGGGCCGCCGACATACATGTTGTTGCCGCCGTCTATCTTCGTTGAACCGGTGTTCTTGGTAGAACGCGCGCCCGAGTCAAACTCCCAGAGTTTCGCGTTGGTGCTTGTGTCAACTGCGTAAACACCGCCTGCTCCGGGGACGTAGAGAACGCCGTCAGGAGACATGGAGGGAGAAGCAAACATTCCTGCTCCGCCGCTATATCCATCGGGTACCTGACCGCTCATTCTGAATACCTGTTCGCCGGTTTCTGCGTCGAAGCCGTAGAGTGCGTCAACGATTGATCCTGCGCCGTCTTTTTTGGTGACAGTGGAGGTCTGCACATAGACTACACCGTTGTAGACAACAGGTGTTGTGGTGAGTCCTACGTATGCATATAAGCTGATATCTTTTGTCTGCCAAATAAGGTGTCCGTCGTTTGCGTCGAGGCAGACGAGGCAGGAGCCGCCGCTCGTGTAGACTTTGCCGTCCTGAACGGTGAGTCCTGAACGTGACTGGTAACTTGGATTGTTCCAGATTTCTTCACCGGTCTGTACATCGAAACAGAATACTCCTACTCTGAGTCCCTGCGGGGACATGCCTCCGTCCCAGACAGAGACGTAGACTTTTCCGTCATATACGGATGGTGAACCGGAGACGAGGGAGATGTGGGTTCCGACTGCGGGAAACTCAACGTCCCAGAGGATGTCACTGGTGACCGGACCGGTTCCGTTTGCTACACCGGTTCTTGCGTAGTTGCCTTTCCATGTGAAGTAGTCTATGGTGGTTTCTATGGAGTCATCGGTTTTGATTGGCGATGTTCTCTGATAGATGCTTATCGGCTCGGTCTGAACGCTTACAGAACTGCCATCACCGGCTGTCGGTGTGTAGGTGAGGGTAAATACCGCGCTGTCACCGGCTGCGCCTGTCGGTGTGTAGGTGAGGTCAAGACCGCTTGGGCTGAGCTGGAAAGCGTTGGATGTTGATGTCCACTCAAGTTCTCCGGCATCCGGTGTGATGACGGTTCCCTGCCAGTCAGTGACTACAGCAGTCATTGTCTGCGCTGCGGTTTCTGCGGGTGTGAAGGCGCGTTTGTAGTCAGGTTTTATGCTGATTTCTGCAAAGGCGTTTGCGATGTCCGTGGTCATCTGTACGGCGTAAAGTGCATCGCCAGTATTGACGGTCGGACCGTAGTAGAAGAGGACACGATCACCGTCGTTAATGTTAGTGGTAATATCAGAGGCGATATCTCCATTAATTCGTACATTCCACATGTTTGTAGCATCATTTTCGATACTGTCGTAGGATGTTAGAGTATTTTCGGAAACGGTAATGGTCTCACTCTTATCACCAGAGGCAACTACAAGAAGACCGAGAGGTGTTGCATAAGAGACAGGCATACCTTGTATGTCAAGAGTGAGAGACGGTGGAACGGTGACGGCGCCGCTGGAGAAATACTTGGTAAACGTTCCGGGAAGACCCAGTCCAAACAACCCGTCTGCGAGATACTGAGCTTCACCTATACTATCACGGGACGAGCCAGTACCGATAAAAAGCATGTTATATGAGACTGCTGGAGAGGAAGTAGTGATCGGTCCATTAAAAACTGCTCCGGTAAATGGATGAAATACGCCCCCATTCTGATTGGAACGGACAGTTGCATCAATACTCGTTTCCTCAGGTTCCGTCCCATCAGAGAGGTTAACACCATACAGACAGCCAGACATGTAACCATCCATGATGTTTGCAGTGTAAAATGCCATATCTCCAACAATGATCGGGGAGTTTTGTGAGACGGTTATAGTAGTGTCATCCGCAGATAGTCTCTCACCAAGCCCAATTATGGTTTGCACTTCATTGGCATGTGGTACGTGAGTCCAGAGACAGGCGCCGGTTTCCGTGTTGTAGGCGGTAAGGCCGTTTGGTCCATTTGCAATAAGAGTATGTCCTTTAATGGAGGGGGATGTAGCATATCCGTCGTGGCTGATCTTCCAGTTTTGTTCACCAGTGGTGGCGTTGATTGAATAGAGGGAGGATGCCGTTCCAAAGAAGATGTTGTTATTAGCATAAACCGGAGTTCCGGCAGGTTCACTCAAAGGAAAGAGCAACGTATTTGTCTGGGAGCTGGGATCATATGCTGAAATACCATATGTGCCGGCTGAGAAGACCCGATTGCCATCGGTGGAGGGAGAGGAGAGGAGAGCAACACAGTAACCGGCGCTTTCAACGGTGTTGTTGTAAATCTCCGTTCCAGTGTCAGAGGAGAAGGCCCATAATGCCGCCGGTGTCTGAGTGGTTACATATACGGTGTCTCCGAGTACCAGCGGGGTGGAAGAAAGTCCTGTATTCACAGTCTGATCTATTTTATCAGAAGTCCAGAGGATTTTTCCATCAACTGCTCCCAGACAGTAGAGCTTTCCGGAGAGGGAACCAAGGTAGAGTTTGCCATCGACCAAGGTAAGTCCGGATATTCCACCATCACGAAGTTCGCTATTGTACCATTCCACAGTCTTGCTACCGATATTAACACAATAAACCCCTATGTTATCATCAGTAAGGGTTTCATTTTCCGTGGGACTGGTAACAAAGTACGCTTTGCCGTCTGCAAGAACAGCGGTACTGCCGACAGCACCCATTCCCGGAATCTTTGTGTGATACAATGATGTATCGTAACTCCAGTCAGGACCCAGTATTACTGCGGGAGCTACTTCTGAAAACGTAACTGATGATCCAAATTTGATACCACCACCAAAAAATTGATCACTCTGTGACTCGACATAGGCAACTACTTCAGACAGTGATTTCCCTTCCTTAATCAGAGCAATTACTTCCGCAGTAATTGAAGAATATTGTAGATAATCTTTCAGGTACACATAATCGAAGTACATGGGCAGCATACCTATATCCATCCAGACCATCTCAGATTGAGATAAACCCGCAATATATCCATCCATATCACTACTTTCAACGATATTCACAGTTAACGTATCATCCGCCAGACCTGTTCGTGCCCCATTCATCTGATAGGTGGTCTGCTCTGCCATGACCGGAGCTATCAGAATCATAAGACACAATACAGCGACAAATCCATATAATAGAGATTTACGCATCATAAATGAGAAAAGATAATAAATACGTAATGGAAAAGAGAGAGAGAGAGAGTTCCTATAGAATCACATCCCAGGTCCATTACGTCTGTACATGAGTTTATGTACTTGTGGTCGTGACAGTCAGCGTCAAATATTCGGTGATACCATCGTCGTAGTATCCACCAGTGGAGGTTCCACCATAGTTACCGCCATAGGTGCTTGCACCCATGAAGATCTTGTAGAGAGACGAGGTCTCGTTGAAGAAGGTCTGGTCCAGAGATGCGGTTGCAACATTATCCTTCAGAAGACCATAGCCGTACCCGGTTGTATCCCAGTCATAGGATGGAACACCGTCAATGTCAACAAGCCATGCGTAAAAGGTTCCCGTGTTGTAGTAGTCTTCAACCCAGGTGTAGTTGAAGCTGCTGATCAAACCAGCTGCTTTAGTTGCATTCAGGACATCAATGGCGTTTGATCCTGCCGGAACAGTCACTGATCCGGTTACTCCATATGCCGGATTATCAATGGTAACAGTGATGTACGCTATTTTTGTTGCTGCTAAAAATACGCTGAAATAACTGGTGTCAGAAAGGTCAGCTGGTGCAAACAGGTAGCGGACTTCCGTGTTATTTCCTGCAAGGGTTGCGGTCGTGGGTGCATAGGTGAAAGTTGTTCCATCATAGACATATGGGTACCATACCTTGCCTGATTCTGTTCCATTAATGTTTGTGATGGAAATAGATCCTGTGCTACTGGTATAGGTCGCAGCATAGATAAGGGTTGGATCTTCCAATGAGGTTTCACGAAGAACACCAAGAGCTGAGGCTGCTGGATAGAAGTCACCGATTGGATCAGTTGACGACCATGAAGGAACATCATACGTTAATGCAAGCATGCCATTGGTGATTTCAACGTTACCACTGTAGGTTGTTTGAGTTGGAACCGCCGATACGGCGCCGACGCTGAACGATACTGCAAGGACCAGGACGAGCAAGGCCCCTATAACTTTAAATATGTTTTTTGACATATTTTATTTCTCCAAATCTCTAGGATAGATTTTTGGTTAACCGGATGCCGCCAGCATCCGGAACAACCGGGCAGCGAATAAAACAACAAAAAAAAGAACGGGGCTGTATTCAGCCTCGTTCCGTCCGGTGAAGACAGAGTTTGCAGTGGGTACTGCAGTACCGCTTCCGCGGGCAAAGGAACTTCCGAAGAAATCCCACAAACCCGATAATTAGTTGAGGGAAGAAACGGTATCCGCCCATGTCTCCACCTTCGCAAGAATTGCGTCATCCTCATAGGAACCGATACGAAGCTCCTTGCGGGTAAAGGTAAGCGTGTAGTTCTCGCCATTTGGATCATGGAGCTTTACCACAACATTCCAGTTACTCTTGGCGGTATCCTGTACCGCATCCACACCCTCGCCGAACTGCGCAGTAATCGCAGTTGCCGCGAGGAGATCGGTAACAATCGCATCGCAGGCGCTCCGGGTCGGGGCAGTAAGAACAAGACTGCCGACCGTCTTCCCGTTCACGGGTTCCACATACATAACAGTGGCCTTATAGCTCTCGGAGCCGACAACGGCGCCCGGAACAGTGGCACCGGAACTCTGGAAACTTACCGTATCAAGCGGATTATCTGCGCCGGTAACCGCGGCGATATTCGCGTCAAAGACAGATGCAGAGACGATCGGTGCAGTAAAGATACGCTTTGCGCCCTTCACAACAGAGGTTGGGACAAAATTGATTGCCATGTTTTTTTCTTATCTCCTGTAGTTTCTGGTGAGCTGCAGTCTCATCTATTCTGTAGGGCTGGGAAGGTATTAATCCTGAATTTTTGCAGGATATTGATACAATTTGTCGGTTTTTTCTCAACGTCTCCGGGTGAAATGTGTAAATGTTTTGTGTACTATCCTGACTTTGACATCCTGATGAAAATGGTGTTCGGGCATCCTTGGATATATGAAGTTGAATTAACCGCGAATCCACGCGAATGCCAAATTCGCGTAGATTCGCGGTTTTTTTCACGAAATACGCCCGAAGAATTCCGGAAACGGACTCCGGAACTCCTCGGGACCCACAGCACACCCCTTTCACAACCGCAAACGCCTGCGCAGCACCTCCGGCACCTCCCGCACAAACGGCCGGACAATCCCGTGATTCTTCATCGCCGTCAGCACCATCGTCCGGGTACACCCCACCTGCTCCCCGATCTCCCGCACCGACATCCCGGACCGCAGCAGCTCAAGCAGCTGCTCCCGGTCATACAACTCCGGCACCAGATACCAGCGCCGGCTCATACCGCACCCCCGTCCAGCCGCGTAACCACCGGGCGGCACGGCTTCTCCTCCACAATCACATACCGGTCCATCTCCTCACCCTTCAGCACCCGTCCCCCCGTCGCCGCACAACACAACGCATACAACCGCTCCCGGGACAAAATCCGCTCCGCATCACAACACCGCACATACACCACCCGGTCAAACACCTCCGGCAGCTCCTCCCGCAGTCGTCCCACATCCACCCGGCGAACCGCCACCGCCGGAAACGTCACCACATACCGCTCCGACACCAGCCCCTCCGCAGAAATCCGGTTCACCACATCATGAAACCGGCGGTTCATCACCCGGGCCAGCTCCCCCGCCGCAGCCTCCAGCTCCGCACACCACACCGCCTCCGCAAACGGATCCGACGGCCGGGAAAACACCGGCAGAACCGCATCATTCAGCAACTCACCCGCAGAAATCATCCTCACACCCCCTCCGGCTCATACGCAGAATCCCGGTACGTCCTCCGGCGCACAAGACTCAGCACCGCCGAATACGACATCCCAAACTCCATCGCCAGCGCATCCACACTCATCTCACCCGCATCATACCGCCGGCGAATCTCCCGCCCCTCCGCCGGAGACAAACAGCCCGGCCGCGACTGGGAATTCACCGCATGCGTCACCAGCCGCAGATTCTCCAGCCGACAATCCGCCCGATCATGATTCACATGATCCACCTCCAGACCATACTCCAGCGGCAGCGCAGCAGCACCATGCGCCACAACCCAGACAGCCCGATGCTTCAGAATCGACACCGGCATCCCCTGCACCTGCACCTTCGTCCGCAGATACCCATCCCGCCCCACAGAAAACCGCACCGGCTTCCCCGTCCGTCGACTATAAATCACCCCCGCCGCCACATCAAACACCCATCGACCCGTCGCAAACAACCGCCAGGCCACATAATCCCCCGTATGCACACACGCAACCCGCCGACTCATTCCACTCCCCCCTCAACCCGGCGCTCCGCATACACCCGCGCCATCGCAGACCGCTGATACTCCAGAAGCTCCGGACGACGAACCCGCGAATACATCCGCAGAAACCTCCACAGATCCTCCCGACTCGGCACCATCCCGCACCGCGTAAAAATTGCCTCCTCCAGCTCCACACGAACCTGAGAAAACGCAACCTCACACCCCCGCATCGCAACCACCGCAAACACCAGCTCATCAAACACCGCAAACGCCGTCTCCACCAGCGTATCGCGACACCGTGCCGCAGCACGAACACCCGCAGCCCACTCCCGGAACTGCGGCGGAAGACACGACTCCTTCGCCGAATTCCCGTAAATCGTCGCCTCAACACAGGCAGTCATATAATCAGTACGATTCTGAAACCCGCAGGCCTTCAGAACACCATCGAGGACATCCATCTCATCCTCACTCGCATACGCATTTAACGCAACTCGCATCATAACTCATCCGCAGAACAGCAGAAGACCCGACTGTACACAGTACACAGATACAGTTAACAGCCATCACGACCGCCCGACACCGCCGGACACTTCGCCTTCTCCCTGCCATTCATCCATATTTTTTTCTCGACAATAACTCAGGTATATATAGTTTCAGAAAGAAAGAATAACAACATAGGTGCGTAGGCACCAATATCATACCTCTTCTGAGAAAGGTGCTCCCGCCCTTCCCCCCTCCCGTCAAATCTGTCAACAGACAACTGTCAACAGTCAACAGAACGAGAGAAAGACGTTTGAGCACCCGCAGCATATAGAATAGAGCCTGTACCTCTTTTCGACTTCACCGATGAAACGGGGCAGGCACTCCACTCTTTTACAGCACATCACATCTCAGACCCTTCTCTTTGCGTGCAACCACATCACGATCAATCGCATCACGTACCATATCACGCAGAACCTCACTGCGATTCCGCCCCGTCGTCCGGGACTTCTCAATAATATAGTCTGCCATCTCGCAGCTCACGAGAAAATGGACATCCACATAATACACCCGACGACTGTAATTCTCCAGATACTCCCGGAGACTCACCGTCGAACGAACCTCATATTCTTCCATAGCTCAATCCTGTGCGGAATTTTCGGGGCCGCACTTCCCCGATACATACATTGTCGGTATAATCCAATATACCTGAGTTTTTTTCTGACATGACATGTCATACCGCAGATATATCGCATTTTTCCTGGAAAAAAACAGCCGCAAAGCTACCACAGCCATCCTCATTCCGTCTCCGAACATCTATGAACTCCCGTTGCGTCAGCACAGCACACAACCGTACCACTGACTGTCTCACCCGGGACCCGCTGAAACATCCGTGCCAGGGAAGCTTACAAACTTCGGCCAAATGAACTAATGCATTCGCGCATCACACGCGGTATGCGTCAACCGGAGCATTCCAACAAATCCAATACCCTTGGGTGACCTGCTCCCTCGAGCAGAATCGTATACCTCTATTGACCCTCCCTGATATTATCATTTTCGTTCAACCATATTCTCTCGAACAACACCGCAAACCAATATATTAACCTATTGGGCACGTATTAGGTTTGCCTCCGGACCGCATCCGCAACAACCGCCGAACACACCACCACCAACACCGAACAGATCACCCCAAACCATCCCGTCAGATGAAAACCCGGCAAAAACTCCTCCGCCGTCAAAAGACTCACCGCAACACCCGCCGTCTCCGGCGACCCCAGATTAAACACCAAAGCATACAACGCCACCCCCACCACCATACCAAAATACTGCCCCAGCATCAAAATAACCGACCCCGTCCCCCCATCACCCTTCGGCGCATGCTCCACAATCCGTGCAGCCGACGGTCCCCCCGAAACCCCGAACGTAACCCCCGAAAGAACCATCAGAACAATCAGCCAGACCACCCCGTACTCCGGCATCAGCACCGCCATCACCACACAAAACCCTACCCGCACACAGCCCGCAACCGTTACCAGCCACCGGCAGCCCACCGTATCAGACAAAGCACCCGACGGCAGACCCATAACCGCCGTAATCACCGAACTAATCAACAGAATCAACCCCGAAATCGCCGGAGAAAACCCGCAGACAATCGACATATAAAACGGAACAATATACAAAAACCCTGCATACACCACACTAATCAGAACATACGACACCGTAACCAGCGTAAACGGCAGACACGCAAACACCCGCACATTCAAAACCGGATCAGCCGCAGAAAGCTCCCGGACCACAAACCCCGCAGCCGACACACAAAACACCACCGCACAAACCACCACCGAACCACTCACGCCCCCCGCAGCACCCCCGCGTTCCAGAACATACACCAACGACGCAATCGCCACAAAAATCAGCAGCGCACCCGGCAGATCAAACCGAATCTTCGCCGGCCTCTCACAGGCTTTCGGGATAATATGCAGACCCGCCCAGATCGCCGCAACGCCGATTGGAACATTCATCAGAAAACACCAGTGCCAGCTCAGATACTCCGTAATCAGACCGCCCAGCACCGGCCCGAACACCAAAGCAACCGCCCCCGCCGTCGCCGTCAGCCCCATCCCCAGACCCCAGTGATTCTTCGGCAGCAGCCGGACAATCAGCAGCGGAGCCGTAACCGCAATCATCGACGCACCCACCCCCTGAACCGCACGGGAAACCGTCAGACCCGAAAGCTCCGGCGACACACTACACAACACCGACCCCGCCGTAAAAACCAGAAACCCAAAACAGAACACCTCCTGAAGACGGCCGTGATCCGCAATCTTCCCAAAAATCGGAATCAACCCTACCAGAAACAAAAAATACGCTATAATGACCCATGCAGCAAGCGAAATATCAGCGGAAAACCCCTGGGCAATCGTCGGCAGAGCAATATTCACAATCGAACCGTCAAGAGAATCGATAAATACCGCCAGTGCTATGACGATAAGCAGCTGTTTCTGTCGTGCGGGGTCAGTCAGGACCTGGTACATGAGGGGGACGCAGTCTCCGGGGGAAATGCAGTATCAAGCGCTTCGGTCTTACTGCTCTTATGGACCTTGTCCACCCAGGGAAGACCGCGAATACAGTCGGCGGCCTTTGCCATCTCCCAGAACGCCCGTGCCTCATCCCGGCGGTCCTGCATCAGAAGACAATAGGCAATACCGGTCCATGCATCGCCGGAAACATTATGCACAGCCAACGATTTCGTATAAAACCGGATAGACGCATCATACAGGTGCAGTTTCACCAGAGTTTCCGCAAGACCAACGAGAAACAGGAAATCCGTCCCGGCAAGCTCTGCGGCAGTCTCAAACTCTGCAAGACCTGCCTCGATGTGTTTCCCGGTAAGCAGAGCAACGCCATACTTCCGATGATACTCAGGATTCGCCGGATCCATCCGGACGGCAGCAGCAAGTTCTTCTTCGGCCTCATACCACAGACCAGACATCCCATAGGTTTTGCCCAGCTGATAATGGGATTCCGCATCCTGATCGCGGGCGATAACCGCTTTTCGCAGGGCAATCTCTTCAGTCAGGACTGTCAGGGCATCAGCCCGACGACCGAGATGATGGAGAACTTTTGCTTTGCGGCGGAGAAGATCCGGTTCATCCGGATATCGGGAAGAGAGGAGGGTGTAAAAAACAAGGGCTTCATCGTATTTGCCGAGGTAGCCAAGCATGTCGCCGACTTTGAACTGGTATCGTATGGTATCGGAGATCTGGGCAGCTTTTTCAAACCAGATTTTGGCTTCTTCATATTCATGGATTGTAGCGAGTGATTCCCCAAGGTCTGCCATGTATCCGGCGTTTTCCGGATCCAGCTGAACAGCGGAGGTATATGCATCGACTGCTTCGTAGTACTTCTGTTCGGTTGCTAAGACGTCGCCGAAGGCATGCCAGACAGAAGCATCAGATGAGTATACGCTGTCAGCCAGAATTTCCCGATACGCTGCCTCCGCTGCAGTGTAATCATGAGATTTCAGAGCATTTTCTGCGGTCAGTACCAGGGGCGATGCGGTCATGATAGTTTCATATTAGCACGCCAAGGTCAAAAAGAGTGTTGACTGGATACGCCGGAAAAAAGAGGGAGGGGTTTAACGGTCAGCAGTCCAGCTGAGGTGGCCGAGTGTTCTGTAGGTGAACTCCAGTTCTTCGAAGACCGGGATGTTGTGCTGGGTCAGGAGGGAGACCCCGGCTTTCATGCAGTCTCCGCCCACGAGGGTGCCGACGAGAAGGTTGTCGGTCTGTTTGGAGTAATCGATTAAGACGCGGGCGACCTGTTCGGGACTCAGCACTTTGTTGGGGAAGTTGACGAGAATTGCCATGTCCCAGAGCTCAGGGTTTCTGCACAGTACGTCGAAGACCCCGCGGAACCGTGCTTCGTCCGCGTCGCCGAGCAGATCGATTGGGTTGTTCTTGTTCCAGAACGGCGGCAGGAAGGTGTTCATCTCACTGATGAGTTCTTTGGGCAGGTCCACAATATCAATGCCCCAGGTTTCGGCGTAGTCGTTGGAAAGAACTGCAAATCCTCCGGCGTTGGTGATGACAACAGCACGGCGGCCTTTAGGTGCTCTGCGGCTGTCGGAAAGAATCTTGGCAACTTTGAAGGCACCGGGGAGTGTTTTTACCGGGGTTACGCCGCATTTACGGAAGGCTTCCATATAGACCTCATAGGCACCGGACAGGGACCCAGTGTGGGAAGCGGCGGCAGCCTGTCCGCGCTGGGAGGAACCTGCTTTGATGGCAACGATCGGTTTGACCTTGGTGATTTCCTTTGCCATTTCCATGAAGGCGACACCGTTTTTGATCTCTTCAATGTAGAGGATGATGGCTTTGGTGTGCGGGTCGCGCTGGGCGTAGCTCATGTAGTCGAGGAAGTCAAGGTCGGACTGGTTGCCGACGGAGACGACTTCGGAGTAGCCCATTTCGGAGCCTTCGGAAAGGGAGATGCCGACGACGGCATTGACGATGGCGCCGGACTGGGAGATGAACGCGACGTCACCCGGCAGCGGGGAGGTGGATACATAGGTGGTGTCGAGTTTGTAGGGCGGGAGGATGAGACCGAGGCAGTTCGGACCGACGATACGAATGCCGTAGTTTTTGGCAATTTCCACCATGCGGTTTTCGAGGGCTCTGCCGTCCTCGTCCATTTCTTTGAATCCGGCGGTGATGACGACGGCCATTTTCACGCCTTTCTGGCCGCATTCTTCCATGATGCCCGGAACAAGCTGGGCGGGAACAGTGATTGCCACCATGTCAACGGGCCCCGGGATGGCGGAGAGGGTGGGGTAGCATTTGACTCCCTGAATCTCACTGCGTTTGTTGTTCACCGGGTAGACTTTGCCGGGGAACTGGAGGAGGTTGTGGAAGACGGCATATCCCATCTTGGTTTTGTCGTCGGATGCACCGATGACGGCAACGGAACGCGGTTTGTAGTAGTCGATCGGGACGATCTTGGACGGGTTATAGTGTGCGGGGAGCTGGATTGGTTTTTCCTGCACGATGACGCGGGCGTCCACGGCACAACCGCCTTTTTCGTAGAGGCGGAATGGGTTGATGTCGAACTCGACGACGGTTTCGTTCTGTTCAAAGAAGGTGCAGGCGTTGCGGATCGTCTCAAAGAGGAACTGTTCGTCTTTGGGTGCATCACCGCGGTAGCCGGAGATGAGTTTGTATCCTTTGATCTGTTTGATCAGGGACCGGATTTCGTCATCAGAACACGGCAGGATGCGGATGGCAACATCTTTGAAGAACTCGACGAGGGTGCCGCCAAGACCGAAGGTGATGACGCGGCCGAATGCCGGATCGATTTTTCCGCCGATGATGAGTTCCAGGCCGGATTTGGCCATTTCTTCGACGATGATGCCTTTGATTTCTGCGTCGGGGTTATATGCTTTGACGGAAGTGATGATGGTATTGTATGCTTCCTGTGCTTCTTCGGCAGTTTTGATACCGACGACGACACCGCCCGCGTCACTTTTGTGAATGATCTGGGGGGATACGATCTTCATCACGACGGGGAAACCGATTTTGGCTGCGGCGGCTGCGGCAGCGTCGGCGCTCTGTGCGATTTCGAAGGCGGGAGCGGGTACCTGGTACTTTCTAAGAAGGTCGTAGCCGTCAGCCTCTGAGAGCATGGTTGTTTTGATATGTTCTGTCATGGTGAGACTCCTGTTGTGGGGTGAGCTGATCTGCTCACGTTTCCGTCATTCTCAGCGACGGAAAGGATTAACATTATTTATCATGTAGATTTGTTAAAAAGCCTGTGGTCGCACAGGAGTTCTGTGATTGTTCATGATGAGTTCTGCGTTTGTCGAATTTTGTGATCCCGGTAAAAATCCGGGAGATTTTCCCTGTTTTGAGGATTGACTACATATGGGCTGGTATCCGGGAAAATGATGCCTGCGCGCGGCGAAATTACGGTTTCGGAAGGACAACCTCAAACGGTATCGTCGGGATTCCGTCTTCAGCCGGGACATCATTTTCAAATGTCCAGCCCGTTATCCGTATCGGGTGCAGACGTATAAATTCCGCATTTCTGCCGCCGAACCGGACATCTTCGGTAAATGCATCGGGAAACTTTGCACTGTAGGCATCCCGCAGCCGGGCATTGTCCGGCAGGGTTGTCGGACCGCAGAACTCTGCGGCGGCTTCTGCAAAAACGGAACCGGCAGCGATACAACAGAGAGGGTTGCTCTTCAGCTGCTGATACTTGGTTGAGTCTCCGGCGGTAAAGATCAGAATGGAGTCCTGATAGTATACGGGGCTGACCAGCCGCATGGTTACGCGGCCATCCGCTGCGGTAGCAAGCGTAACCGTCATTTCTGTTCGTATCAGTTCATAAAAGTCTTCGAGTGGGTCTGTCATCCGGGTTCCTCTGCAACGTGCAGGGTATGATTATGCCCGCTGAGGAAAAAAAGGGAGAGATAGGGATATGCACCTGTGGTGTTCAGGGCATCTTTTTGATTTCTTTGGCAAGTTCCTGACCAAGGGCGAAGAACTTTTCTTTGTCTGCCTGGTCGGGGCGGTAGGTGAACTCGATAGGGTCATGCCAGATCTGGACACCTGCTTTCTGGAGGAGTTCGGTGATGACTTTGGGTGCTCCGCCTTTGCCGCCGTTGGAACCGAAGGCAAAACCGATCTTCTTCTGCGTCTGTTTGCCTGGTCTGATACCCATGAGGTAGTAAAGGAATCCGGCAACGGTCGGCAGCGGGTAATCCTCCAGTGTCGGGGAGCCGACGACGACTGCTTTGGAGTCGAGGATGTCGCGGACCACATCGGATCTGTGAACACCTTCGTAACGGCCGTCTTTGAGGAGGTCGACTTTTACTTCTACGCCTTCGGAGATGGCACCTTCTGCGATGTACTGGGCGGCGATACCGGTGGAGTAGTGCATGGTGTCGTAGACGATGGTGATCTTGTTCTTGGATACGCCGTTTGCCCAGTTCACGTATGCGTTGATGATGTCGGCTGCATGGCTTCTCCAGATGATACCGTGGGACGGTGCGATCATTTCGATTGGGACGCCGAGTTCGGTGACTTCACCAAGTTTCTTGAGGACTTTGGGGGAGAGCGGGACGATCAGATTTGCAACGAACTTTGCGGCATGTTCCATGGCAACGTCGATACCGAGTTCGTCGTCGAAGCGCTCGCTGGATGCTACGTGCTGACCGAATGCATCGTTCGGGAAGAGGATCTTGTCTTCGCCGAGGTAGGTGAACATGGAGTCCGGCCAGTGCAGGAACGGGGCTTCAAGGAAGGTGAGGGTCTTGCCGCCGCCAAGTGGGAGATTTTCGAGGTTTTTGATGGTGTGGATGTTCCATGCGCTGGTGTCGTAGTGGCGGCCAAAGCCTTTCTTTGCGATCTCGGTCATGTAGATTGGGACGTTGGGCAGCTTTTTGGTAAGGAGGGGGAGTGAGCCGGAGTGGTCGATTTCAATGTGGTTGGCAACGATATAGTCGATCTTCTCCAGCGGGAGTACGGATTCGATGCGTTCGATGAGCTGCCATTCGTGTCCCGGATAGGTTCCGTCAATCAGGGCGACTTTGTCACCGATCACAAGGTATGCGTTGTAGGTGGTTCCGGGGAGTGTGTAGCCGTGGTAGTCACGGAGGTTCCAGTCGATGGCACCTACCCAGTAGACGCCTTTCTTGATCTCAATTGCTTTTAACATGATGTAATTCCCATCCCGGACGCCGCTCAGAGACGCCCGATGATTACTATCATATTGGTCATGTGTATATAATATAGGTGGCATTGCGGCATTTTCATTTTTCCGATTTTTCCGGAAAAATCGAACGGTTATTTGAGAAATATCATGATTTTTTATGATGAATATCAGAGATATTCATCGGAATGTGCGGGAACACCGGGGGAACTCTGCGGGAGGGATTTCTGCTGACACTGACAACTATTTATGGAAGCTTTGCCATAAATTCAGAGCAGAGACAACCAGGATTGTCTGAAAAGTTCAAGGAAGTTCTACTATGGGATTTTTACAAAGCGTTGATAATGCGGTCGGCGGAGCAATTTCTCCGTTTACCCGGGTAATGTTCGGCGAAGCACTGGTTGGTGAAGGGCCGGAGGTTGCCCATATTGATCTGGTGATCGGGCCGAAAGGCAGTTCGGTGGAGCAGGCATTTGTCAGTGCGCTTGCAACGCCGCAGAAGGGCCACACGCCGCTTCTGGCAGTGGTCACGCCGAATCTTCCACCAAAACCGGCGACGCTGATGGTGAACAAGGTTACTATGAAAAATGCAGGCCAGGCGGTAATGATGTTCGGGCCGGCACAGCATGCGGTTGCAATGGCAGTGATGGATTCGGTCGCCGAGGGAGTTATCCCGAAGGAGAAGGCAGAGGATCTGCTGATTATCGCGTCGGTCTTTATCGAGTGGGATGCAGTCGATAAGAAGAAGGTGCACGACTGGAATTATGAGGCAACGAAGCTGGCACTTAAACGCGCGATTGCCGGCGAGCCGAAGGTGGATGAGGTCCTCGCAAAGAAGGACAGTGCGGTTCATCCGTTTAATTAAATGAGATTCCGGACCCCCCCCCATACGGGGGCTTTTTTTCGGGATTCTTTGGGAGTATTGGGTGCCGATACCCGAACGAAGATTCCCCTGCCCGTAGTTTTTTCATAGTAAAATAAACCGCGAATATCCACGAATTTCAGGAAAAATATTCGCGAATATCCTGTTTTTATGTCATAGGTATTCGCGTTTCACTTTTTCGAGAACCGGAGCTGGTCGCGCCGTCTGTCGAGAGAGTTTTCCGGGATTCTTCGGCCCGAGGTGGGTAACCGCGGATCAGTAGTTTGCCAGATACCGCTTGATTTCCCAGTCGGTAATTGCCCGTGAGTACTCGCCCCACTCCAGTTCCCCGATACGGTTGATCTGGGCAACCACATGTTCCCCGAGGACGCTGCAGAGCAGTTCATCCTGCATCAGCGCCGCATTTGCCGCCTGCAGGTTCCACGGCAGACAGCGGATACCCGCCGCCGTACGTTCCGTCGGCGTCATCCGGAAGATGTTCCGGTCCACATTCTCCGGTGGCTCGATGCGGTTTACCACACCGTCCATACCGGCCGCAAGCATCACGGCAAACGTCAGATACGGGTTGCAGGTCGGATCCGGACTCCGCAGCTCGGCGCGGGTACTCCGCCCCCGGGATGACGGGACCCGGATCAGGGCAGACCGGTTCAGGGCGGACCAGCCGACATACACCGGAGCTTCATACCCCGGAATCAGCCGTTTATAGGAGTTCACCGTCGGGTTTGCAATACGGGTAATACCGTCGATATGCTTCAGCAGACCGGCGATGAAATACCGGGCTGTATCCGACAGCTGGTGGTCACCCGCCGGATCAAAGAACGCATTCTCTCCCTTGTGCATCAGCGAACAGTTCACATGCATACCCGATCCGTTAATCCCGAAGATCGGTTTTGGCATAAATGTTGCATGCAGACCGCGTTTGAGGGCAAGGGTCTTTGCCGCAAACTTAAACGTCACCACCTTATCGGCCATACCGAGAGCATCGCCGTAGGTAAAGTCAATCTCATGCTGACTGGGTGCCACCTCATGGTGAGAGGCTTCGATATTGAACCCCATCTCCGACAAAGACGTCACCAGATCGCGCCGGACGTCCTCTCCGGGATCAGTCGGCGTCTGATCAAAGTATCCGCTGTGATCCTGCAGATTCACTGAAGCATGCCCGTCCACCATACGGAACAGGAAAAACTCCATCTCCGGACCCACATTGAACTGGTATCCGAGCTCAGCCGCCTTCTCAATCTGCCGGCGCAGAATGCAGCGTGGATCACCGGCGAACGGTTCCCCGTGCGTCGTGTAGACATCACAGATAAACCGGGCAACCCGGAACTTCTCATCGGACCAGGGGATTATCTGATACGTCGCCGGATCGGGCCGGAGCTGCATATCCGACTCCTCCAGACGTGCAAATCCCTGAATCGATGAACCGTCGAAACTGATACCGTCGGTCAGTGCCTTTTTCATCTGTTTCGTAGGAATAGCGACATTTTTCGGCTTTCCTTCCAGATCTGAAAACTGCAGAAGAACCGATTTCACCCCGTCGTTCTCGAGCTGTGCGAGAACAGTGTCGCTCACGTCTGAAATCATGTATATGTATTCGTCGTAAATCCTAATAAATCTCAACTCGTCCCCAAACGTCCGCACCGCAAACTTGACATCCGGGAAGCGACAAAATACCCTCATGGCACTGATTACTGATGAACTCAAAGAGCAGATTGCAAAAGTCGGCGTCTGTCACCTGATCACTGCATCCAAGACCGGGGTCCCGAACGCGGCACCGATGGGCGGCCTGTGGATCATGGACAACGATACCATCTGGATCGCCAACAATTTCATGAATAAAACGGCCGCCAACGTCCGGGAGAACCCGCAGGCAGCCCTCCTTGTCTGGAGCCGGGAGATCGGAAACTGTGTCCAGCTGAAAGGAACCGCAACGCTGGAGTCAGGAACCCCGGAACATGCAAAAATGATGGAGATGATGGATGCGAAAAAACCGGGACTGCCGAAGAAGGAACTGCTGAAACTCACCGTACACGAGATTTATACCTGCATGCCCGGACCGAATGCAGGTGCAAAGATCGCCTGAAACCGAAATGAAGATCGTCACGTCCGGCGGACGCAGATGAAGAAGCCCGGGTCGAAGACTTGGGCTTGAATGTGGACAGACAAAGGATGCGGGAATTTGTGGTTGTCACTCGAACATACCATTTCCTAATGTGGGGTCGCTGCCCCGGACGGGGCAGCAGCGACCCCACAGGAACTGATATCTTCGACTTACTCGCCCTCCGGGCTCGGATCCCTACGGGTGTTTCTCTAATCACCGGTATAGGGGGTGGAACTCACCAACGGAAGACCTTAAGCGACGTCGGGCGAAGCCGCGTCAGCGGCTGAGCCGGTCGGCGCGGTTGTTCCTGCGGATGGGGGAGCGTGGCTGCAGGCCTGTGCGGTTTGCGGCCGCAGGGGACAAGACCGAGTGCCGGAAGATCTGCGAGAGCGAGCGAAGCGAGCGGCTGTGAGTGAAGCGAACAGTGAGCAGTTCTGAGAGTGCACGAGGGTGCAGTCACGCAAGGCCGCGACCACACGAAGGCCGGAAGCGACGCTTTCCCATTCCGCGCTTTCGGAAATCTGCGTTGGTGTTCCGGGGAAGATTTCCGGAAATTGGATTCTTTGGGCGTATTTCGTAAAAACGCGAATAGCACGAATGCCACGAATGAAAATCACCAAAGGCGATTTTTATCACTCAGAATTTGTCAGGCGAAAAAACGGTAATAAAAATCGCCATTGGCGATTTTTTATTCGTGCTATTGGCGCTATTCGCGTTTTTACGAAATAATCCCAAAGAATCCCGGGAACTCACAAAAATAAGGGAAGGGTTCATTTCAGTCTGAGCAGTTCGCGCCTTGCTCGACTCCTCACTTCGTGAGTCGTCTCCGACACGCTCCGCCGCGCCGCAAGTCGCTTCGCGCCTTGCTTGGCTCCTCACTCGGTGAGTCGCCGACGCGGCTCCACTCAGTCATCGCTTAAGGCCTTCCGTTGCGGGGTTCCCCCACATTAGGAAGTGGTATGTTCGAATAGCAACCATCCCCGGAATCAGCAGCTTCACGGATACTCCGCAGTTTCCGGACAGCATGAGACGACCGGGCGAAGAACGACGAAAGGAACGCAGCAAACTCCGCAGACCAGATATCCTCTCCTGCGAGAACCTCATACCCGGACTCCTCCAGAACCACCCGGACATGTTTCCCCAGAGCACCCGACAAAATTTTCCGGGAATCAGACAGCAGAGCCTCCGCCGTCGTATATTTGCGGCGGACCTCAGTAAAGTACCGGTCCTCCTCAATCCACGGACCGGCAAACTCCTCATGAACCAGATACTTCTCCACAAACCGGTCAGCATTCTCATGGTTCCAGACCGGCGGACCGGGCCGCACCACAATCTCCGGCAGCCGGGCAACCAGCAGCTCGAACAGAATCAGACAATGCTCCGGACCCATCGAAACCTCCGCACGATGAATCGGGAAATCCTCGGCAGCAAGCATACCCCGCACAGACTCCATACTTTTCCGCAGCTGGGGAACAACCGTATCCGCAACATACGGCGGCGTTGCAAACCGGAGTGCGAGCATCGCAGTACCCCGCGCCGTCAGAATCTGCCCGAACTCAGACCGGGAAAGATACGTCGGTGCATCCGGCGTAAAATATACAGAATCCGGAGCCGCACAGTAATCGCGGGCCAGCTCCATAAACTCCGCAAAACGGGTCGGCGTCAGAGCGGCGGCAACATTACGGTTCTTATCGGTCGGATCAATCACAATCAGCGGCTCGGAAAACTTCTTCCGGGCGGACCGCGTATCCGGATAAAACCCTTCAATATCGATGACCTCACCGTACCGGAACATCGACGCAGCCTCGATAAACGCGGAAAACCCGCCGTATGCAAGGATCAGGAGTTCACAGAGATACCCGGAGAACCCGCCGGTCATGTGATCCGACCCGTACACCCCGCCGCCTTTCGCAAACTGCTTCAGAAGGAGAACATCCTCACGCAGAGACCCGATCTTCGGCAGAAGATACCGGGTGTGAAACGGCGTCCGGTCAACAGCGCACTGCATCTCCGCAGTCGACGCAACATGATAGCAGGGAACCAGATCAACATCAAACCCTTCAATAACCGCGTTCAGATACGGATGTTCGGCATACTTCTCCTCAGAGGTCCCCGAAAACTTCTCCACAACCGCGTAGCCTGCAGCAAGCCCGCGTTCCTGCAGCTCCTCACGCGGAAGTTCCGGCGGAAAAAGCATGAAAATATCAATATCCTTATCGCCGCGAACCCACGTCCCCCGGGCCACAGACCCGGTCATCATCGCGGGAACGCCCGCTACCTCATACACGGCTGCAATCAGCCTCTCTCCCATCTTCTGTGCAGCATCCCGTTCCCCCTCAGTCGGGAGAATCCGGGCCAGCACCTCCGTTTCAACGGTATTACGGTTCACAGTCTGACCTCGGTAAGTGTTTCATATATTGGCCCGCAGGAGGTTAAGGTACTCTTTTTGAGCTGTACGGTATCGATCAGACAGGTCCCGAACTCCCGGGACCGGAGTTCAGCAAGTATCGGGTGGAGATCAAGAGCATACTCCCGGACGCGGGCTATCGTAATATGGGGCGAGAACGGCTTGGTATCGCGGGGAATCCCAAGAGGAGCGGTGAGAGTATCAATCCTTCGGGCAAGCGCAGCGGAAGCCCCGCCGTCACAGATTTCGGCTTTAATAACCCGCGGAGGTCTGCCGAAAACGTCCACGTGCCGGACGGTAAGCTCATACGGAACGCTTTGAAGGTCCTGGAGAACAGCAGACAGCTGGGGAATCCTGGCCTCCGGGACCTCACCAACAAATTTCAGAGTAATATGCAGCAGGGATGCATCCACCAGTCCCAGTCGGGCCGATGACGGCTTGAGCAGAACACCTGCCGCCGCTACAGCTTCGCGGATCTCTGCGGCAGGTTCAACTGCGAAAAATACTCGCACCATGATACAGAGGTATTGGAAACTCATCTCATATTTTTGTGCCGGGACAGCTTCTTGCGAAATCTACATGCGTTTTCAGGACCCTAGTATGATATAGGAATGGAAAATGAGGCATTGTACCGGGTTGAGGACCGACTGCAGAACGGGACGAGGAAGTATTACCTGCTGCGGGAGGTGAACAGCAACTCGCGGAAGTTCCGGGCGGCAAAACTGATCAAGTGCGGGACGCCTCCGACTGATGCGGAAATTGCACGGATTGTCCTGTTGTACGGATTTGATCTGGAGATGAAATGCTGTGAGAAAATTGCAGATTACCGGGTCAAAACCTTTCGATATGAACTCAATCCCAATAAGAATGCCTACGTTCAGCTGGAACGGTACCGGTATCTGGATATGCGCTACCATGACTATCTGACACCGGAGGAGTACCGGGCGCATGTCCGGGAACATGAATACCATTATATTCATGAGTCGGTAAAGACGGTAGGGTGCACGTTTACGTTTCCCGAGGTTGTCCAGATGCTGGATACGGGAAAAATTCCCAACGAAAAGTTTCTGCGGGACGTAAATGAAATTCAGAATATTTACGCCTGTGCCAGCCTGCGGAACAGACACCCTCGGAAAGTAACAGTATCCCTTACTCTGCGCCTCCGGGAGATGATACTTGAGAAGATTGATACGCCCGAGAAGCTCGAACCGCAGATGGAAGAGGCGATTCAACAGACGCTTGACCGGTATTATCACAGAGTGGGGAAAGGATATCATCCGTTTGAACAGATGATCATCTGGTATCAGGCATTCCATCAGCTGCAGCCCTTTAAGGCAGGATCAAAACGGGTGGCAAGAGAGGTGGTCCACTATATGGCAATGGCAAACGGGTATCCTCTTTCGTTTCAGACAAGTGCCCAAGTAGTTGATAATGCTTCACTGTTTGCGGATCTTGACCTGGAAAAGAACATTCCGGAGATTTTAAGTAAATATATGGGCGATAAACTGCCTGAGCTGGAGATGGAACTTCGCCGGAGAATTCATGAGACATGGGATCTCCGGGGAGACAAACTGCAAAAACAGCTGGATACGTTCTTCGATTCTACGCGGAACTGATCAGGGTGCCAGCCGGTGTCCGGGTGGTGACTCCGCATCACCACCCGGTCTGACCGCATACCCGAAAGACTCAGTCCACCGGTTCTGCCACATACGTGTAGAATAGTGCCGCAATCACCGCACCCACAATCGGCCCGACCACATAGATCGGGAACGTCGTAATGAGAGCAGGGGACCCGTTCACCACCGCAGCCACCAGATCAGGCCCGAAACTCCGGGCAGGATTAATCGATCCGCCGGAAATATTCCCGATCGCAATAATCACTGCGGTTACCGCCATACCGATAACCAGCCCCGCAAAACCGGGAGACGCACGGCGATCCACCGCGACGCCCATAATTACCAGCATCAGGACAAACGTTCCGATAATCTCGGCCAGCAGTGCCTGCCAGACGGTAATTCCCGGGAACGGTGCCGTAGCTCCGAGTCCTCCGATCGTCAGGGAGTCCGGGCCTGCAACCAGGAAGAACAGCGCAGAACCAATACAGGCGCCAATACACTGGGCAACAATGTAGGCGACCGTATCTTTCGTCGGGAACTTCTTCACGGCCCACAGAGCAATACTCACCGCCGGATTAATATGGGCACCGGATACGCCGCCAAGCGCATAAATCACCACGGCCACCGCCAGACCAAACGCCAGACTCACTGCAAGCCAGTCGCCCAGACCGCCGAGAGTACCGATGCCGATCCCGAACCCATTCGGCGGCGGCGTTCCCGCAGCAAGCATCAGCAGAATACAGACCGATCCGCACCCGATAAAAACAAGAAGCATGGTGCCGACAAGTTCGGCAATGCTCCTCTTCAGCAGATTCATCAAGCTCACCCGTTCAAGGCATTATGGCACTCCGGACATAAAATCCGGGGCACCGCCTTCTTCATCTTCTTCGCAGGGAAGGGATACCCTCCCTCCCAGATTTCTACATCCGACCGGATCATATGTTCTGTGCACAGACCCATCCCGCACACAATACAAATCCCCGTCGCTTCCCGGTCAATGCCCAGCTGCTCACACACATAGCACTTCATTTTACACAGCCTCGCGATACTGGCAGTACTGGTGGCGGGATCCGACCAGGCATGCCGTCGCACAACTCTTACACGCCCGTGCCGGCGCTGCCGGAACCTCCTTTTCCAGAGCAATAATGTTCGTCATCATCGTGGCCGTAACCGGTTCACTCGTCAGCAGACACGGGTAATCCGCAAGCCGCAGCAGCGCCGAAGCCCGGACCGTGATCGCACATGCCGGATACGCATACCGCTGCGGATTCATCAGGACCTCATTTTCATGGATCGGCGACAGATCAATCAGCGAACTGCCGGTTCGCGGAGCAAGTTTATTCCCTGATCCGTTCCGCACTCGTCCCGCTTTATCCATGATCTTCCATCCGCGGTAAATCATATCCATGAAATCGCAGTTGTGCAGCTCCGCAGCAGCGCCGCGGGTCGGCCGGATCATCACCAGATTATGATACCGTTTCGTCAGAAGATCCACAATCATCGGAGCGTTAAATCCGTCCAGTTCCAGCAGATACTCGGTTGCCGCAGCAGATGCACCCGTCGCCGCATCCAGAAGCTGGTATCCGCTCTTCACCGTCGGAATTGCGGCATGCAGGGTCCGGTTCATGACCTCCGTAACCGCCTCGATCGTCGCCATGATCACATCGTCTTTGCACATATTGTAGGTGGACTGGGAAATGTGGTGCGAGACATCCCCCACACAATACGCTGGAATTGTTGCAATGTTTCCATAGTGGACGCCATCGGCAATCGCTGCTTTCACCGCAGGTTCAATACCCTGACGGTAATTCTCCATGTACTTCCGGGGATCAAACGAGCTCATCCCGGCGTTGTACATCAGGTTCACCTGGGCATTCACCGGCTCCCGGTATAATGCCTGCAGCTGTGCAACTTCCTTTGCCGAAGCTTCTGCAAGCGTATCTCCCGCTTCAATCCGCTTTGCAAACAGGTCTCCGATACCGTAGGACGTGTTCATACCCCAGGATTTTGCGGCAAGAATCGCCTGTTTATGGTCATCAGGAATCTCCGTTTCCCGGAGAATCTGGTTGACAACGTTGCTTGTCGATCCCGGCATCAGGGCAAAGTCCACGACACAGGTGGGGCCGTAGAATCCCGCATAACAGCGTGCGGCTTCACGGCCGACAATTGCCTCGTGTTTCTGAATGGAGTCGGCAAACACGTTCAGACTCTTGGCAAACGCTTTATCCTCGTCTGCGAGAATTTCGAGGATGACCGGCGTCTGATAATGTTCCACAAACGGATCATCCTCAGGGCGGACATATTTTGTCAGATTCGATAATACCTGAAAGTGGGTTTTTACCGAAGCCTTGTGCAGATTGATTACCGCGGCACTCTGACCGTCGGCGACTGTCATACCCTCCACAGCTTTTACGTAGGGTGCAGCATCCTGAAGGGAAAACTTCGTACCACGCTTTTCTTTGAGGACGGCAACATCTGCATGCTGGGCAGCCATTGCCTCATCAACCATTTTTTTGTAGATTTCGGACATTGGGATTTCACCTCTTCTCTATACTTCTTCCATTCGGCCATGAGCTAATATACTTTCCTATCGTGACAATATTTTTAGAAAAATAAAAAAAATCTTGAAAAAGAAAAAGGAAAAGTCTCAAATCGTAAACAGGTGGCGGTCGCCGGTGATACCGGACAGGCCGGCACGAACACCGCAGTCCAGCCACCCGTACCCGTAACTGAAGGAGGAGAGAGCATTGATCTCATCACCCAAACCAAGCTGGTCCTCCCCGGAATTGAGACACCGTTTCGCGATATCACCGATCTGCAGAAATGCGCGGTACATCACCGTCTCCGGGTCAGGTGCCGGCACAACACACCCGAGCGCTGCGGCAAGCATCCGGTTATACCGGCTGGTCTTTTCCGTCAGATGAGCCGCAAGCCCGGCAGGGAGGGCTGAGTCCAGTACCGGCATTGCTGCAGGGTCCCGGCCGGAAAGATATCCCAGATATACACCTGCATCCAGCCATCCGTACCCGTACGCAACGGAAGCCGCGGCGTTCACCCAGTCCCCGTTTCGGAAAAACAGCTCGCCGTCGGATGCGTAACAGAGAATCATTTCCCGGATCTGCGCCGCGGTTGCGCCAAGCGGTGTGTCGGCAGGAACTGCGGGCCGCAAAGCAGCCGCGTCCCGGCGGAACTGTGCACCAAACTCCTCAATCAGCATAATCCCGCAAACCGAACGAGATATTCACGCTCAATATCATGCAGTCCGCCGGGCACTATCATGATATGTAATGGTGCACCGAAATCAAAGGACATCATCTCTGCTGCATCCCCCGCATGCACCACCGGGGCGGGCGACCCGGCACGGGCAATACCGATATACAGGGGAATCGCGGTTCCCGCCCGCCGCGCCTGTTCTTCCAAAAGTTCTACGCCCTCAGCGACTGTCATGTAGCGTTCTTTATCCTTTTGAATATCCAGAAAAACCAGCGTGTGCAGATTCTGGGCAAGGTTTGCGCTGATGACTTCAATCGGCGTCATGGGGAACCATTTTCCGTACGGAAACGGTACCGAGACCGACTTTCCGAACCGGTAATTCTGCAGACCGGACAGGCCGCAGACCGCCGTAGTTATCGATGAGCCGTGAATAATCCGGGTCGGAATCCCCCGGTCGGCGGCACGAATCCGGATATCGGAGTGCGTTGTTGCGACCATGGAATCTCCGGCGGTCAGAAACACCGCGTTCCCCCTCTCCGCTGCATCCAGAACCGGTTCCGGATGCAGTTCTACATCTTCCCGGTACAAAAGGGTAATCGGCCTGCCGTAAAACTCCTCCAGCCGTTTCACCGTTGTTCCGATCAGTTTCGAGGTGTATACCTCCAGAAACACCGCGTCCGCAGACCGGATAGTCTCCAGACCCCGCACGGATACATCATATTCATCATACAGTCCAAGCCCGATAAATGTCAGCATTTGAGTGTACTATGTGGACCTGATGGATGTTAGCCTCTTCGATTCCGGAAAGCGAGCTGCCCCGGGAAAAAAAAGATTATTTGTTCTGAAGCTGCCAGACCATCCGGCCCTGCAGTCCGAAGTATTTGGAAAAGCCGATTGCATCCCGCTGATCAATCGTCGTGGTATCGAAGGAGACCATGTCCTGCGAGTAGATTGCATTCGGCGACTTTCTGCCGAGAATGTGCAGACCGCCCTTAAACAGCTGGACATCCACCGTCCCGGTAACGCGCGTCTGCGTCGCATCGATGAATGCATTCAGGTCGCGGTAGAGCGGCTCGTGCACAAGACCCATGTAGGCAAGTTCCGCCCACTGATCATCCACGATGTGCTTGAACTTCAGCTCAAACCGGGACAGAACCAGCTTTTCCAGATCTGCATGTGCCGCGATCAGGACGGTTGCAGCCGGATGCTCGTAGTTCTCCCGGGCTTTCAGACCCAGAACCCGGTCCTCCACCATATCATTTCTGCCGACTCCGTTTCTGCCGGCAATCGTGTTCATCTCCACGATTAAATCCACGCCGTTCATCTTCTTCCCGTTCAGAGCGGTCGGCACACCGTTTTCAAAGGTGATCGAAACAATTTCCGGTGTATCGGGTGCAGCCGCAGGCGATGTTGTCCAGTGATAGATCTCCTCAGGCGGGTGGTAGTCGGTCTCTTCCAGGCGACCGCCCTCAATACTCCGGGACCAGATGTTCTCATCAACACTCCACGGTGTCGACTTCTTGACCGGAATCGGGATTCCGTGCTGCTCGGCGTAGTCAATCTCCCAGTCACGGGTCATGTTGTGTTCCCGCATCGGGGCTACAATATCAAATCCGTGCATCCGGAAAATAAAATCAAACCGCAGCTGGTCGTTTCCTTTCCCGGTACATCCGTGTCCGATTGCAGTTGCACCTTCCGCTTTTGCAATCTTCACAATCTCTTCTGCAATCAGCGGGCGGGCGAGGGACGTACCCATCGGGTAACCTTCGTACAGAGCATTTGCTTTGATTGCCGGGAACACATGTTCCTGCACAAATGCATCCTTTGCATCGATCGTGTAATGTTTATCGGCGATGAGTTTTCCCTTGTCATCAGCCATTTTCACTTCGGCTGCGGGCTGTCCGACATCAACGGCGACGGTGATCACACGGTCGTAGCCGTACATGTTCTTTAAAATCGGAACGCAGACGGAGGTGTCAAGACCTCCGGAAAAGGCTAAGACAATCGTGCCTTTTCCTCCGGCTGAAGATGTATCTGTCATAAATGTAGTTTCTCCTCGAAGGAATATGGTATCAGTATTGGGTCTGCCGGATATTGAATATGTCCCAATACCGCATCCGTATCCTTTATCCCCCCGAGCCTGCAACAGGTACAAAATGACATCATACCGTGAGGATTTTCTGGAATATTTTCGATCCGCGAACCGCGCAGTCCTGCCCGGTCTCCTCATCTGTATCGTTGTAAGCATCATCTCTTTCCTGCTAACCCGCGGCACTCTCTGGGATGGAGGCGTCTCCTTTCTGCCCGCCGAACTCTTTCGGGACCATCCGGTATTTTCCTTTCTGACCAAAATCGGCCCGATCGTCCTTGCACTGGTCATCTGCCTGTTCATCAACAGAACGTACTTTGACGCGGGCGGGTCGTATGCAGGAAAATATCTCCTGAGAATTGCCATCATCCTCATGGGCGCCCGTGTAACCGCAGACGTTCTCATGACCGCATCCCCCGCAGGTCTCATCCTCATCCTCGCAGTCCTTGCCGCGACGATCATCCTTGCGATGATCCTCGGGAAAAAACTCGGTCAGTCTTGGGAGACATCTGCACTGACCGGTACCGGTACCGGTATCTGCGGTGTTTCCGCCGCACTCTCCGTAGCCCCCGTCATCCATGCCGAACAGAAATATCTTCATGCAGTTGTGGGAGTCGTCAGCCTGCTCGGCATCGTCGGGGTATTTCTGATTCCCGCCGTCGCTCTCGGCGTCGGAATGACAGATACCCAGGCTGAAGTGTTCATCGGAGGGACCCTGCATGAAATCGGCAACGTTATTCCCGCGGCTGATCTCTATACCGCGATGGCCGGAGGCGAGGATGTGGGTGCCCTTGCACTTGCCTATAAAATGATCCGGGTTGCTATGCTCGTCGTTGTTGCATCCGTTTTTGGGTGGCTGTGGTGCCGTCGCCAGGAGACGGCGGCAACCTGCCCGACCGACCGGGTAAAAGCCAAGGTTCAGGGATTCCTGATCCTGTTCGTCGTCATGGCAGTCGGTATGACCGCGCTTATCACCGCATCCCCTGATCTCGGTCATGCGGTGCAGTTATCACTTACCCACATCTCCGTAACGATTCTGACCATTGCCATGGCGGGAGTGGGGCTGTCGATGAATCTGCGGCAGACTCTTTCTGTCGGGAAAACCCTCCTGCCATATGCCAGTCTGCTCTGGTTGATTCAGGTTGTACTGCTGCTCGGACTGACTCTCTGGCTGGTCTGACCATTACTTTACTTTAATATGGTTTCAGACCCCATGTATATAGGATTCTCCAGCGGCTGCGCGGCAGCCGCCGGGAACTACCTGCAGGTTTTCTCCTGCAGACGAACAAAAGGACGATAGTATTATGAGAATTCTCCTCATTCATTCAGACAACATAGAGTACGAAGCACTCTCCAAAACCAAAATGGCAGAGGCTGAAATCGTACCTAAGGATGCCATGCAGGATGCACTTGTTGCGTTCTGCGCAGTTGAGTCCGTCGACGAAGAAGATACTGATGACATTGTAGCTCAGGCTGTTACTGAAATAACGACGGTCGCAGACAAAGTTGAGGCAACCCGGGTCATGATCTACCCGTATGCGCATCTCTCCAGCGACCTTGCAAAGCCTGACATTGCAGTAGCTGTCCTGAAAGAGATTGAGAACACCTTAACCACTACTACGTCCTTAGAAGTCAAGCGGGCACCGTTTGGATACTACAAAAAATTCACCATCACCTGCAAGGGCCACCCGCTTTCCGAACTCTCCCGCGAACTTGTTCCGGGTGAAGGCGGCGAGACCGCGAAAAAGCCGTCCAAAAAAGAGGTTACGCATGACTGGTTTGTCCTCACCCCAGACGGCCAGAAGCATGACTGGCACGAATATAATACCAACACCACGCCGTTCGGCTGCCTTGTCCAGAAGGAGCTTGGTACTGCAGAGCCCGTTGGCGGCGAACCGATCCATGTGGACATTATGCGGTCCAAAGAGATTGCTGACTACGAGCCAAGCTCGGATGTCGGGAATCTCCGGTGGAGACCAAAAGGAAAACTGATCCGTGATCTCCTCGCAGACTATGCCCTGCACCTGACACTTGCTCACGGGGCAGAGCCGGTTGAGACCCCGGTCATGTATGATCTTGCAGATCCTGCGATCAATGAGCATGCTGCGAAGTTCGGCGAACGCCAGTACCGGTTCAAGTCCAATAACCGTGATATGATGCTCCGCTTTGCGGCATGTTTTGGTATGTTCTGTACTATGCGCGATATGCACATCTCGCCGAACAATCTTCCGATGAAGATGTATGAGCTGTCCACCTACTCGTTCCGCCACGAGCAGCGCGGCGAAGTCATTGGTCTCAAACGTCTGCGGGGTTTCACGATGCCCGATATGCACTCCCTGACCGCTGATATGGATCAGGCCTGCGAGTGCTTTGAGCAGCAGATGATGATCGGCTGGCAGACCGGCGAGGATTTCAAGACTGAGCTTGTGGCTGCATTCCGCTGCACGAAAGCCTTCTACGATGAGCACGAGGACTGGGTCAAGAAGATTGTTGCGATGTCCAAAAAGCCGATGCTGGTCGAGATTCTCTCTGACCGTGTCCATTACTGGATTGCAAAGATTGATCTTGCGGCAATTGATTCCCAGAACCGCCCGATTGAGAATCCGACGGTGCAGATTGATGTGGAGAGTGCCGACCGGTTCCATATCAGTTACCGCGATACGAACAATAATGAGATTCACCCGCCAATTCTCCACTGTTCTCCGACCGGTTCTCTGGAGCGTGTGCTCTGTGCAATTCTCGAAAGTACCGGCAGAATGGCAGTTCCGATGCTGCCGGTCTGGCTCTCGCCGATTCAGGTGCGGGTTGTGCCGGTTGCCGAGCGCCATGTTGAGGCTGCAACTGCACTGATGAATACACTCAATGATGAGTTCCGGATTCGTGCCGATGTTGACGACCGCGATGAGTCGATGGGTAAGAAGGTCCGCGAGGCGGCGATTGAGTGGGTTCCCTATACGGTTGTTATTGGTGACGGTGAGCTTGCGTCCGGGAAATACTCGGTTTCGATCCGCGCGAAGGCCGAGCCGAATAAGCCGTACAAGGAGAATATGTCCCTTGATGAACTTGTGGCTGCTATTCGTGCCGAGGTCGGCGACAAGCCTGTCCGCCCGATCTATACGACGAAACGCATGAGCAAGCGGGCACGGTACTACTAAAGATTATCTTACCGAAAACAGGGTGAGATACACCCTGTATCCTCCCTGTTTTTCCTCCCGTTCCGGGTGATTTCTTATGTTGATTGAACGTTCGTTCGCTCAGAAGCTTCTGATGATTCTTGCAGCTGCGGCTGTGTTTATGGATTATCTTGATACGAGTATTGTCTCAATTGCGCTGCCGACAATTTCGGAGAGTTTCGGGTCAGGATCTGCGATGTCGTCATGGGTGATGACGTCGTATCTGCTTGCGCTCGGTAGTACGCTTCTGCTGTTCGGGAAACTCGCGGACCGGACCGGTCTGCAGCGTGTGATATTTACCACGGGGTTCGTGCTGTTTACGGTTGCGTCGTTCCTCTGCGGGATTTCTACGGATATTGTGTCGCTGATCGGGTTCCGGGTGTTTCAGGGTGTGGCAGCTGCTATGATGGTGGCAACGGCAACGATGCTGATTACGCTGCATCTGCCGAAACGTCTCCAGCCTATTGGTATGGGGGTGATTGCGACGGCGGGGGGTGCGGCGCTTGCACTGGGTCCCGGTATTGGTGGTGTTCTGACGCAGTTTATCAGCTGGCACTGGATTTTCTTCATCAACATCCCGGTCGGGATTGTGGGCGTTCTGGTTGCGCTGTTTCTGATTCCAAGGCCGGATCCTGCGGATCTGCCAACCCGCGAGAAGCCGTTTGATTCGCTTGGTGCGGTGTATCTGGCGGGAACGCTTGTGGCACTGCTTGCGGGTCTGGAGCTTGGGGTGTCGGCGGGATGGAGTGCGGGGGTTGTTGTGCTGCTTGCGGCATCTCCGGTGTTTGGGTATCTGTTCCTCCGCCGGGAGTTCCGGCATCCGGATCCGATTCTTTCGGCCCGGCTTTTGCTGAACCGGACGGTGATGTGGGCTGCGGTTTCGACGCTGTGTATTACGCTTGTGTATCTCGGGGTGATCTATGTGATGCCGTTCCTGCTGACGGAGACGTATCAGCTGCCGACGGCTGTTGCGGGGGCGGTGATGCTTCTGCCGCCGGTTGCTATGGCGCTGATCGGGATTCCGGCCGGTGCGTTTGTGCGGCGGTGCGGCTGTATGCGGCTGTGTAATGCGGCGGCGGCTCTGCTTGCGGCCGGTATGGCCCTGCTTGCTATGGCGGTTGTTGCGGCCAGTCTCCCTTTGATGGGTGTTGGTCTGCTGATAGTGGGTCTGGGGATGGGGCTGAACGAGGGGCCGAGTATTCAGCGGATTACGGTGCACAGTCCGCTTGAGCTGCAGGGGTCGTCCGGCGGTTTGATCTTTACGGTGATGAATGTGGGCTGTGTGCTTGGTGTTGCGCTGTTTTCCGTTGCGGCGGCGACGGCTTCGGGCAGTGCGAGTGTGTATACGCCGGCAGGTGTTGCGGTTGCCTGCGTGGCGGGGCTTGCGGTTGCGGTGATTGCGCTTGCTGCGTCGAAGCTGGCCCGCGATACGGTGATGTGCTGATATGTCGGTGAAACGGTGGTGTCTGAAGGCGGCGGGTGTGGTCTGTCTTGCGTTTGGTGCGGCGGGTGTTGTGCTGCCTGTGCTTCCGACGACGCCGTTTGTGATTGCGGCGGCGGTGTGTTTTTCGGCAAGTTCTCCGGAGCTGGCTGCGTGGCTTGAGAGGAATCGGTATTTTGGTTCCTATATTGAGCATTATCGGAAGAAAACAGGGGTTCCCCTCCGGCAGAAGGTGGGAGGGCTTCTTTTTTTGTGGGTGATGCTCGGTATTTCTATGATTGTTCTACACAAGCCGGTAATGACGCTGGTTCTGTGTGTGATTGGTGGTTTGGTGACGCTTCACCTGGTGCTGATGAAGACCCGGGCGGTCTAGTCGTCGGTGAACTCGAAGAGTTCTTCGACCGGGACGTCAAGAGTTTTTGCGATGTCGAATCCGAGTTTGAGGGAGGGGTTGTATTTGCCGTTTTCGAGGTGGCCGATGGTTTCCCGGCGGACGCCGACGGCTTTGGCGAGTTTTTCCTGGGTGATGTTTTTTCTGGCGCGAAAATTCTCACTGACCATACTCATAACTCCCCCGAACACTCCTTACACTCCGTGCTGTTCCGTTTCAAGACACTGATATTTGGAGATGGGCGGATTTCGCGGATGTCCTGTGAGCAGGAGTGAGCAGGACCGGGTAGATAAACCATATTGAGATATACGAATACATGCTGAAAATGTCAGGGATTCACGGGAAAATGGTTGCCGGGCGGGGCGGGCGCTCGCTGTGGCTGGTATTTTCGCGGTGGGATGATATGGAGAGAGTATTATCATCGTGGACGTATCGGAAAAAAGGGAGTCTGTGGTCGTTCACACCGGTACGGGTGTCATCACCCGGGTTTTAGAAGAAGTCCAGAGTCGCCTGGGTGGGTGCTTTTTTCTTTTCTTCAACCGGTGGTGCGGCCTCCTGCGGCAGGACCGGTTCTGCTGGTACGGGCGCCTCCGGGACGGGAGCTGCGACGGCCTGGAGTTCTTCTTCTTTTTTCCGGGCGGCTGCACGTTTTGCGGCGGAGAGTTTTTTCATTTTCATCTCCCGTTCTTTGGCGTTTGCCTGTGCCTGTTTGAAGACGGCGGCGGCCTGATTTTTGTCGTGGAGCAGGGTGGTCATCTGGTCGGCGTCAAGGTCGTGGCGTTCGCAGAACTCAAGCGGGCTGTCTGCGGCGAACCGGGAGAGGAGGTCAAGATACTGTGCCTGAATCTGGTCTTCGGGGATGCTGTAGCTTTCGGAGAGTTTTGCGGCAAGGGTTCTCCTGACGGTTTTCTGTTTTTTTGCGGTTCCCATGCGTTTCCAGCGGGAGGGCGGCATGATGCGCGGACGAAAGCCGGCGCCTGCATTTTCTGCGGCAACGCCGGAGGTCATGAGGGAGGTGGCATACCGCCAGAGGGTGTAATACTGCCGTCGCATGGTGCGGCCAAGGTAGATGTCGGCACGGGAGAGGGCATGGTATGCGCCGTGCCGCCGCGCCGGATCCGAGACTGCCGGGACGGATTCTTCGATCCACTGGAGGACGGTGTCGGGTTTTTCTTCGCATTCACGGGAGAGTTTCTGCAGTTTTGCGTCGGGTGCTCCGGCATACACGCCGCCGACAAGGTCGAAGATGGTGGCACGTTCGTCCTTTTGGGAGGTGTTGACGTCGTCTGCGGAGATCTGTTCTTTCCCGGCAGAGGCACCGAACAGCATGTTGACCGCCGAGCGCATGTCGCCGGAAGCGCTGTCGGCAATGGCGGTCAGGGCATCTGCGCCGCAGGTGATGTGTTCGAGTGCGCAGATTTCCCGCATGCGTTTTTCCAGGGTGGAGCCGGTGATTGCACGAAACGCTACGGGATCACACAGTCGGCGGATGGAGTCGGAGACGCCGTATGCATCGTTTGCGATGAGAATGACCGGCTGTTTTGCGTCTTTGAGAATGTCAGCGATGGCGCGGGCTCCGCCGCGGTCGGCGTTTCCTTCTAAATTGTCGGCTTCGTCGATGATGATGAGTTTGCGTTCGGCACCAAAGAGGCTGGTTGTTGCCGCAGAGTTTCCGGCGACACGTTCTATGATGGTTTTGGTCCGGGCGTCGCTTGCGTTGAGTTCGAGTACTTCCCAGTTCATGTCCCGCGCAAGAGCCAGAGCTGCGGAGGTTTTCCCGATTCCCGGTTTTCCGGTGATGAGAAGCGGCCGGGAGTCAGGAGTCCAGTTCCGTGCCCAGTCGATGATCTGCTTTACCGCGGCACCGTTTCCGAGAATGTCAGAGAGGTGCTGCGGCCGGTAGCGTTCTGCCCAGTCCATTCGTGTATAGATATTGGCGGCGTTCCATGATAAACATGGGTGAAGAACCCGGGAAAACACTATTAGTGGGTGAGGATTATATGTAGTACCAATGAATTACGGAGAGCAAAAGTCAAGCGGGTCCTCATCCGACGCAGTTGCTCCGGTAATTGCGGTAATTCTGCTTGTGGCGATGACCGTTCTATTAATAGGCATTTTTGTCGGGCTAGGAATGGGTATGGCAGACAGTCTGCAGTCCGGAAAGCAGGTAGGCCTGATAGCCTCAGCCGCCGGATCCGGGAATGATGTAACCCTGACCCTTGTTTCCGGAACCGATATTCCCAATCTGGTTACGTTGGAGGTACTTGACGCTGATTCTCCCTATGGGATATACCGTGTGGCAGGACAGATAAACGGAAATGCACCGGGCTCCTATGTACCGGGAACGCCAAGTACTGCATTGAATGTGGCAGCACCGCGTGCATCAGAGCTTGGAAAACCGTACTCTACGCATATTCTGGTTCGCGGAACATTTACGGACGGGACACAGGTTGTTCTTTTAAAAACTGCGGTTACGTTTCCCACCCCGCATTCCCAACTGGATGGCGTGTTAGAGAAGTTATATATAAAAAATAATAAAAACGGAACCTTGAACCTGAGTTTTTCGGATCTCTTTCTGAGTGGTCGTCCGATTACCTTGAATCAATCAGATGTATATTTAGCTTCAGATAACCATGGCTTGGTCATAGAGATTCCGGATGGATGGAGTAAATCCCTGAGAATTACTGGTCTTGCCTACCGTACAGATGGGGCAATAACGCCATATGCCCACATCCCGACTGATCATAATACGAAAATAACTGTGTGGGAAATTCAAAAAGTAGACTGTCTCGTGGTTACCATTACGCAGTATTCATCGGATGGGGAACCCATAGGCCAGCAAGAAGGTACGATTTATATTGATCACACAAAGTGATTTCTTGTAAATTTCTCATTTTTGAGAACATGTTGTTTGCGACCTGCGAAGCAGGGAGTGAGGCAAAGTACGATGTGATCGGCGGTATTTCTGCGGGAAAACCGAAGGTTTGCTTGTGGGACTTTGGTTTGTGTTTGTCTGTGTTTTTCTTGTGTGCCTTTGGACGTATGTGGGTAACCACGGACCACACGGAAAAAACGGAACTCCACAGAAAAAACACGAAATACACACGAAGCAAAACCCAAGTAAGGACCGTATACACGCCATTTGCATCCCCACAGAAAAAACACGAAATACACACGAAGCAAAACCCCGGTAATGGAAACAAGGAACATTTTCAGGATGAATTAACACGAAATACCTTCGTTGATACTGCTAATGTGTGTAAGAATTTCTCAGCGAAAATATCTGAACCAAACCCACACCGCCCACCCGGGTCCCACTGCTAATCGTGAGTCTTATCACACTTGAACGGGAATACAATAGTACAACAGAGCGGACGACCCGCTCACGGTGAACTGTCCTCATGGATGCAGAGAATTATACCCCGGAATCGGTTGCCGATGCAGTCCGAAAATACGATGGTGTCAGACGGAAACAGGCAATCGGCAGTCTGGTGCGGGCGCTGCACATTGACAATATCGACGTGGTTGCTTCCTACGGCGAAGATGCTGCAGTCATACAAAACGGCCGGAGCGCCCTGCTGCTTGCAGCAGACGGCATCTGGAACAAACTCATGGAAGTTGACCCCTACTGGGCCGGGTACTGCGCCATCCTTGTCAACGTCCATGACATCGCTGCAATGGGCGGCAGACCCGTCGCCATGGTAGACGTCCTCTCCTCCGTCAGCGACGACCTCATGAACGACGTAACCCGTGGCATGCGGGATGCCGCAACCGCCTTTGACGTTCCCGTCGTCGGCGGCCATCTCCACCCCGACGCCCCCTACAACGTCATCGATGTCTCCATCCTCGGCGTCGCCGAACTGGAAAACGTCATCTACAGCAGTAAAGCCCAGGACGGCAACGCCATCATCGCTGCAATCGACCTCAACGGCCGCGTTCACCCCTCCGCCCCCATGAACTGGGACTCCGTCACCATGAAGCCGCACGACATCCTCCGTGCCCAGCTGGCCGTCATGAAAGATCTCGGAGAACATCACCTGCTCACCGCCGGAAAAGACATCTCCAACCCCGGGGTAATCGGAACGCTTGGCATGCTGCTCGAAGCAAGCGGTGCCGGCGGCATCGTAGACCTCACCGCAATACCTCACCCTGACCTCACCGCACTCGGCATCAGCTATGAACAGTGGGTCCGGATGTATCCCGGCATGGGATTCATCATGACCGCAGATCAGAGCAGTGTTGACGCCGTCTGCAAAAAGTTCCGGAACGTCGGCATGGCAGCCCAGGTCATCGGAACCGTCAACACCACCAAAAAGCTCACACTCGTCAAAGGAGACCAACAGACCACCCTGTTCAACTTCTGTGCCGAAGGCATAACCAACATCACATGACCACAATTGGAATAGGATGCGGCGCGGACGCTGACAAAGTGATCCGCAGTGCAGGAGATGCAGCCTCCCCGGACCTCACCATCCGGTGCTACTGCTGTCCCGGAGCCGCCAAAGACCATACCCCCGCCCCCTTCGTCGAACTGGCAACCTGCCCCAAACCCTGTGACCGGATGGTAGACGACCTCATCGCAGGAAAAATAGACGGCGCCGTCCGGGGCACACTCCCCGCCAACGAAACCCTCAGATACCTCAAAACATCCTGCGGTGTATCCCGGCTCGAACGCATCGCCCTCCTCGAAACCGCAGACCACCGGCTGTTCTTCCTCGCACCCGTCGGCGTTGACGAAGGCTGGACCATCGAAGAAAAAACCGCACTCATCCGGGACGCACGGCTCCTTGCACAAAAGTTCGGCATCCCGGAAAAAACCGCCGTCCTCTCAGGCGGCCGCCTCGGCGACATCGGTCGCCACCCGGTCGTCGACCGGACCATTCATGACGCAGAAGAAATTGCCAGACAGACCGGAGCAGTCCATCGCGAAATCCTCATCGAAGACGCCGTCCGTGACTGCGGCGTCATCATCGCACCCGATGGCATCTCCGGAAACCTCATCTTCCGCACACTGACGTTCCTCGGACACGGGACCGGACATGGCGCCCCGGTTGTAAATATTCCCTTCGTATTTGTCGATAGTTCGCGCGCATCAACAGGATATGCAGGATCACTCAAACTTGCCGCGGCACTCGCAAAAAGTAAATGACGGTAATTTACCCCCTGTTTGAAAAACCGGACAAAATACAATAATTTTTCCGGGAAAAGTCAAAATGCTCGTGGCAAATGGAAATCTGCCAATGTATACGTCATATTCTGGAAAAATACCTGTTATTTGAGATACATTTATATAGTATTTCAGACTACTTTTTCAATGGTAATAATTATGGCAGACTTACCAAAAGCAGCAGTTGTCAGACTCGCAAAGAAAGCCGGTGCAGACCGCGTCGGTGAAGATGCAGCAGATGCCCTCGTCGCAAAAGCAGAAGCATACATTGAGGAACTTGCAGAAAAAGCCTTCAAGCTCGCACAGCACGCAGGCCGCAAGACCATCAAAGCAGAAGATATCGAACTCGCAACCAAAGACAACTAACTGATTTTCCAATAAATCAGGGGTGTGGAACAACACAGGATCGCATGGTATCCAAACCGGATACCAGACCGCATCCTATGCATCGAGAATCTGTTTTCAAAAAAGTATCAGAGAGATCCCTTCGTACTGGGAATCTCCGTCTCACGCCCGGGTACAATCATCAGCGCCTCACCCAGAGCAACGCCAAAAGACTTGAACACCGCCTCACATTTATGGTGATCATTCACCCCGGCAAACAGTACATGCGCCGTAATCCCTGCGTGGATACAGAAACTGTAGAAGAAATGCTCAAACAGATCATTCGGAATCCCACCCGTACAAATCCCGGTAAATGCTCCCTCCATCACCAGATACCCGCGTCCGCTGATATCCAGTGCCACCGTCGCCCGTGACTCGTCCATCGGAATAATCGCATGGGCAAACCTGCGGATACCCCGGGCATCCCCGACCGCCTGCTTCACCGCAGAGCCAAGGACAATCCCAATATCCTCAACCGTATGATGCGGATCAACCGCCAGATCCCCCGTACAGGCAACCGTCAGGGAAAAACCGCCGTGCCGGGCAAACGCATTCAGCATATGATCCAGAAATGCAATACCGGAATCAATATCGATCTCTCCACGCAGATCCGGATCAAAAATCAATCGGATCTGTGTCTCCTTTGTCTCACGGACAACTTCAGTTCTTCTCATAGTCATGCCACCTCTAATGCCTCTTCCAGACGAATCTTTCCGCTGTAGAGCGACGACCCAAGCACACACCCCGCCGCATGCAGCCGTTTCAGCTCCATTACGTCCGTTGCACTGCTCACACCGCCCGCAACTACCACAGGAACAGAAACCGCCTCAATCAGGGCTCTGACCGGCTCTGACGCGATTCCTGACTGGAGACCCTCCACATCCACATTCGTATAGAGAAGGGACCCCGCACCAAGCTCCGCGAAACGCTGTGCCCAGGCAAGATAATCCCCCGCCGTCTCCTGCCAGCCGGCAACAGCAATCTCACCGGCACGGGCATCCACCCCTGCCATAATCCGCTCGCTGCCGAACTCCCGGGCGAGAACAGAAACCGCCTCCGGCTCCTTCGTCGCAAACGTACTGATAATAATCCGGTCAACGCCCGCATCAAGCCAGCCGCGGGCATCAGCAAGACTCCGAATCCCGCCGCCGACCTGCACAAACGCATCGGTCTGTGAAACCAGCTCCCGGATCACCTCAACATTTTTTCCCGCCGTAGAAAACGCCCCGTCCAGATTGACCACATGCAGATTCCGTGCACCGCGGGAAAGCCACTTCCGGGCATTCTCAAGCGGTGACCCGTACACCGTAGCCGTCGACCGCTCTCCCTGGACAAGCTGGACACAGTTTCCCGAAAGAATATCTACCGCAGGAAAAATCTCCATCTCAGCGCACCATCCGGGTAATATCCAAAACGAGAATATCACGGGCACCGCTGCGCCGCAGTTGATTAATCAGCTGATACACCCGCTCGTGCGGAACAACCGCATGCACCGCAACCGAACCGGACCCGGCAATCTCCATAATCGTCGGACCGCCGAGACCCGGAATCAGACCCTTAATCTCATCAAGCCGTGACGTATCCACATTCAGCATCAGATAACACTGATCCTTTGCCATAATCACACTTTCAAAGGCCAGCAGAATCTCCTCAATCTTCTCCCGTTTCTCGGCAAGAGAAGTCCGGTTCGCAATCACATTCGTACTGCTGGAAAGGATTTCATCCACAATCCGGAGTTTGTTAATCTCAAGGGTTGTCCCGCTTGACGTCAGGTCCACGATTGCATCCGCAACATCCAGCTGGGGGGCCGCCTCACAGGCGCCGCTAACCTCAATCACCGTCACATCAACGCCTGCATCACGGAAATACCGCTTACAGATACCCGGAAACTCGGTAGCAACCCGCATGCCGTTCATATCCTGCACAGACCGGACCGGCGATTTTTCCGGGACCGCAAGAACCAGCCGGGCAGAACCGAACTTCAGATCCAGCAGAACCTCCACATCCGACCCGCGTTCCGCGACCATATCGACACCGGTAATACCAATATCGGCAACACCCTTTGCAACATACTCAGGAATATCAATCGGACGGACAAACAGCACTTCGATCTGCGGATCCACCGTCTTTGCGATCAGCTGCCGGGCGGCACTCATCTGGACGTGAATGCCGCTTTTGTTCATCAGGTCATTGATCGGCTCGGCAATCCGTCCTTTGTTCGGGATTGCCAGCCGGATTTTCGATGCGGTTGTCATACTTAGAACGTCTTTAATTTTCCGTCGATAACCAGGCGGGTGATATCGGTAATGTTTTCCAGACGGTGGTTGACGATCTCTTCAACCTCAGGTGCAAACTCCTTAAAGTCATACCCGCGTTTCGTGATGCACTGAACACTTGCAACCAGCGGGTAGTCAATCGGATTGCCGATCTGAGAGAGCAGGCGGACATACATCTCCTCGATACCATCAACTTTCTGACATGCCTCACGGGCAATTTCGGTGGAGAGCAGATTGTAGATTTTCCCGATATGGTTGATCGGATTCTTTCCCGACGTTGCTTCCATTGACATGGGTCTGTTCGGGGTAATCAGACCGTTGCAGCGGTTCCCACGGCCGACGGATCCGTCATCACCCATCTCGGCGGATGTTCCGTTCACCGTCAGGAACACCGAAGTGGTCTTCTTTCTGATAACATCAGCAGTGTTGATCTCAACTTTTACCTTACGGTTGGTGTACTTCTTTGCGACCTGTGCAAAGGACTCCTCCATCTTTTCCTTCATCTCAAGGTAGTCGGAAATACCGGAGCAGTACCGGTCAACCATTGCTGCTGCCACCGTGATCGTAATAGTATTGATCTCCCGAAGACCCATGAGCTTAATATCGTATCCGAGCATCGGGTTTTTCGGGCGGAACTCCTGAGCGATGTACTCATCGAGACCAAGGATAATCTGTTCGACCTGAGAGAACGGAGCGTGACCGACACCAAAGGAGGTATCATTTGCACGCGGAATTGCAGTGTGACCTTTCTTGGTGTTGAACACATCGCAGAGATCCGTAGAACCGGTACCCATACGGCAGTCCACAATGACATCCGTCTCCATATTAAAGGTCGGCATCGTAGTGCGGAGATACTCACGTGCAGCCTGAACCGCAATCGCATCGGTTGCAAAGGTTTTCCCGTCGAACTGACGGGTGGCACGACCGGTAAGCAGGAAATAAATCGGCTTAATGATCTTTCCGCCGCCGAACGTCGGCGCAGATTCGCCTGCAACAACCTCACCCTGATCGGTATTGTGATGCAGGACACCGCCGTCGCACTCCTGCATGTACTCCTTACACAGCGCACGGGAAATCGCTTCTGCAACACCGTCCGCAAGACTGTCCGGGTGGCCCACACACTTGCGCTCGACAAGTTCTACCTTCTGTTTCTCAATAGGAGTCTGAGAGAGATGCTTTACGCTGATATTTCTCTTCACTTTTGAATCACTTCAGAATAATCTGATTTTTTAGTATAAAAATGTGCGCTTTGGTTTTCGAATAATTTTCACATATTGGCAAACGATATCTGCAAAAAAAGAGTGAGATGTTTACAGAACCAGCCGGATATCAGTCCGGATCTGGGCAACGGCATTCCCGCCCACAAACACCCGGATAACACCGCCGCTTTCCGAAACCGTAATCCCGATCGCCGGTGCAACTTTCGTAATCGCCGCAGTTGCAAGATGCCTGCCGCCCAGACCGCTCTGCAGATTCACGTCCCGGCCGTCCGCATCCAGATATCTCCCGGACGCAGCAATAATACCGTTCCGATCAATAATGAACACCCCGTCCAGCTGGGCGAACTCTTTCACGCTCTCCCAGTTCTCCTTCACCCGCACATCCCGCACCTCAGGAGGATGACCCTCATACGGATTTAAGACACCCTGATGAGACCAGCGTTTCAGTTCATCAATATCACCGATAATAAACGCCGTCCCGATCGCACGTCCCTCACGTCCTTCACGGGCAATCTCCAGAGCAAGCGACAGCACCGCATGAATGGCATCCACATCAGCGATTGCAGCATACTGCTCAATATTGAACTGATCATCCGTATTTTCGATGTCATAGATCAGCAGGGCATAGGGGAACACCGCAACGACCGTGCCGCTCTGCACCTTGGTCAGAATTTTATACTGGACAACCGCGTCCAGAATGTGATGGGAACAGTAGTCCACCAGCGCAATCATCGTATGATCACGCAGAATTTCCGGCTGGATATCCCGGACCCAGATGACCGGGGTATCAATCGGAACATCAGTTCCTTTATTTACAAACGAAATAATGGCAAGAGCGTTCACTGTTTTTGCGAGAGTATCGGCCGCAAGCAGCAGTGTCCGGTCTTTTTCGTTCATAGCAGCTCCCGCACCAGTTCAGGAATCTGGGACGGCCGGGTTGCAACCGAAATCCCCAGTTCCTGCAGCCGCTCAATCTTGGATGCCGCATCACTCTCTCCGCCCTCCACGATAGCGCCGGCATGCCCCATACGCTTCTCTTTCGGAGCAGAAATCCCGGCAATATAGGCAACGGTCGGAATGCCCAGAGCAAGCGCACGTTTGGCGCCGCGAATCTCCAGATTCCCGCCGACCTCACCGATCATAACCGCCGCACGGGTCCGGCCGTCGGCCTTGAACACATCCATTACCTCCGAAAACGTCTGACCGATAATCGGGTCGCCGCCGATACCCACAATACCTGACTGGCCAAGACCGGCAAGCGACAACTCGGAAATAACCTCATACGTCAGAGTCCCGCTCCGGGAAACCACACCGACATCTCCTTTGCGGCAAAGGTTCGCCGGGATAATGCCCAGTTTACACTCCTCCGGAATCATGAATCCCGGACAGTTGGGTCCGATAACCTTCGTGCCGCAGGTCTTTGCATAGGCAAGTGCACGCATCACATCATGCACCGGGATGTGCTCGGTAATCGCAACAACAGTCGGAATCCGTGCATCGGCCGCTTCCATAATCGCGTCGCCGCAGCCGCCCGCCGGCACAAAAATAACCGACGCACCGACATCATGCTTATCCATTGCATCCCACACCGTATTATACACCGGAAGCCCGTGGACCATCTGGCCTCCCTTTCCAGGCGTCATACCGGCGACAACACCGCGACCACCGACCTCTTTTGCATACTGATTCATCAGATTAATGTGGAACGCTCCCTGCGAACCGGTCGCACCCTGCACTAAAATCTCGGTATCCTTATCTGCGTAGATCATTGTCCTGCCACCTCCACGGCTGCACGGATAGCCTGATCCATCGTATCAAGCATCCGGTATCCCTTCTCCTCCAGAAGCCTGCGGCCCTCCGCCTCGTTCGTCCCGGCAAGCCGGACAATCACCGGCTGGGGAACGCCTGCATCGATAATACCATGGGCAACCTCATCACAGCGGGTAATGCCGCCGAGAAGATTCACCACAATCACCTTCACGCCCGGCATGGATGCAACCAGCCGGACCGCATGCATCACCCGTTCACAGGCCGCACCGCCGCCGACATCCAGGAAGTTCGCAGCTTTCCCGTTATAGTGGGCAATGATATCCAGTGTTGCCATCGTGAGACCGGCACCGTTGCCGATCACACCAATGCTTCCGTCCAGCTCCACATAGGAAAACCCGTGCTTCTCCGCCTCGGCTTCCCGTTCCGTAAGATCACGGTTCTCAGAGATTCCCTGACGCGCAAGTGCATTATCGTCCAGCACAATCTTTCCGTCCGCAGCAAGAATGCCTTTCGGGGTCAGAACCAGCGGGTTGATCTCCGCAAGGATAGCGTCATGCTCACGGTACACATGGTAGAGTGCATTGATCACCGGACCGATTGCCTTCGGGGCATCGCCCAGCACATTGCGGAGGGTGAAACCCGGTACATCCGAAAAGGACGGGTCAACAAACGCCCGGCGCAGTGCCCCGGGACGTTCCTTCGCGAGCGTCTCAATCTCAACACCGCCCTCTTCAGAGAAGAGGATCACCGGCATCTTTGCCGAACGGTCAATCGTGATGCTGAGATAATACTCATGCTGAATGTCCAGTGCCTCCTCAACCAGCACCTGACAGACCGGCAGACCCTTAATCGTCTTGCCGAACAGCTCCTTGGCAACTGCGGCAATGTTCTCCTCCGTTGCCGGGAGAATGCCCCCTGCCTTGCCGCGTCCGCCCACATCGACCTGGGCTTTCAGGACCACATGGTCGGCAATCCGTGCCAGGGCAGCTGCCGCTTCGCCGGCCCGCGTAATCAGTTCACTGTTCGGAACCGGGATTCCAGACTCCCGGAAGATCTGTTTTGCTTCGTATTCACGGAATTTCATGGTATCTGCGCCCGCACAATTTCCATACCGATGGCAAGCGCCCGTTTATTATTTTCTTCAGTACCTTTCGGCACGCTGTCCAGCACCGCATGTTCCAGTGCATCATAGGGGAGAATGCCGGTAGCCTCCAGCAGGCCGCCGAGCATGATCACATTGGCAAACACCGGCTTTCCCAGCTGTTTCTTTGCTTCCACGGTTGCCGCAACCTCGTAGAACGGACAGTCCGGTCTGCTGGTCACATAGCCCGGATCGAGCAGCATCAGTGCATCCTTCGGTGCTTCGGCCCCGTACTTCCGATATGCCTCCTGCGACATGATGGCATACACCTCAGGGTTGGTTACCTTCGGATAGAAGATCGGTTCATCCGAGATGATAACGGCCGACGCCGATGCCCCGCCACGTGCCTCCGGGCCGTAGCTTTGGGTCTGCACTACGTGTTTTCCGCCGTAGAGGGCGGCAGCACGCCCGAGGATGACGGCCGCGGTGATAATGCCCTGACCGCCAAGGCCGGAGAATCGTATTTCATGTCTCATGATCTGCCTCCCAGAACAGGATTACTGCGCTGAACGAGTTTTCCCACCACAAAGTGTCCTTCGGGGACCGGAATGCCGGCAGCGGCGTTGCGGTCAGCCTTTTCTTTCAGGATGACGTGTGTTTTGAAGTAGTCGATCATCTGGGAAACCTGCCGCATCTTGTTCTTACTGCCGAACGAGGTCGGACACTGTGCCAGAACTTCAATGAAGGACAGCCCCGGCGTTTCCAGACCTGCTTTGATCGCTTCCGTCAGCTCGGTGACGTGATAGGAGGTCCAGCGCGCTACATAGTTTGCACCGGCAGCTTCCGCCACTGCACAGAGATCGAACGGCATCTCATGCATGCCATAGGGGGTTGTCGTAGTAATCGCCCCGTACGGGGTGCAGGGGCTTCCCTGTCCGCCGGTCATGCCGTAGATGTTGTTGTTCATACAGACGACCGTCAGGTCGATGTTTCTCCGGCAGGCATGGATAAAGTGGTTTCCGCCGATAGCGGAAAGGTCGCCGTCTCCGGTGAACACTACGACATTCTGCTCGGGTTTGACCAGTTTGACCCCGGTTGCAAACGGCAGTGCTCTGCCGTGTGTGGTGTGCAGTGAGTCGGTTGAGGCGTAGCCGGGCGCCCGCGAGGAGCAGCCGATACCGGAGACGAAGGTGGTCTTGTCCCGGTCCCAGCCGAGTTCGTTGACAGCACGCAGTGTGCAGTTCAGAATTGTTCCGTTGCCGCAGCCGGCACAGTAGATGTGCGGGAGCCGGTCCTGCCGGTACCAGTCTTCGAGTGTCATGTTCGTACCTCGGTTATCGGGGCGGTTGCGGTTTTTGCCACATCCGCAGCTTTCAGAAGGTCGGCTACGGTATGCAGGGCGCCGCCGAGTTTGGGCACTGTTACGATTCTGACGTTGGTGTGCTGGCGGACCTCACGCGCCATCTGGCCGAGGTTCATCTCCGGCATGACAAATGCCTTCACCCGGGAAAACTCGCTGAGTTTTGCGTCCGGGAACGGCCAGACTATTCTGAGGTTCAAATGGCCGAACTCGCCGGGACGGTCGGCGAGCAGCTGCTGCACGGCACGGGTCGGCGCTCCGTAGGAGATAAACACAACCTCTGCGTCCGGGTTGACGACATCGCAGTCTGCAATTTCGTTTCGGAAATCCTCTATTTTATGGACCTGCCGCAGGACCAGATGTTCATGCAGACCTGCGGAGTCGGTTGCCGGATATCCCCGCTCGTCATGGGTCAGTCCAGTGATGTGAACGCCGTGACCGTTTCCGAATGTGCCGAATCCGGGAACGCCGTGTTCGTCAGGCGTGCAGGGAAGTTCTCCCTCGCGCAGTTCTCTGCGGGGGGTAACCGGCACGGTTTCCCGGAGAACGACGCGTTCCCGCATGTGTCCGATGGTCTCATCGGCCATGAGAAACACGGGTGTCCGGAACCGGTCGGCGAGGTTGAAGGCCTTTACAGTCAGATCAAACATCTCCTGCACCGAGGAGGGGGAGAGCGCAATGATGCTGTAGTCTCCGTGGGAACCGAATCTGACCTGCATCATGTCTCCCTGTGCGGCCATGGTCGGCTGGCCGGTTGAGGGGCCGCCGCGCTGGACGTTAATCACGACGCAGGGCGTTTCGGTCATGGCGGCATATCCGATGTTTTCCATCATCAGGGAAAAACCGGGGCCTGAGGTTGCCGTCATAGTCCGGGCGCCGGCCCATGAGCCGCCAATAATGGCCGCCATGCTGGCGAGTTCGTCCTCCATCTGGATGAATGTTCCGCCGACTTTGGGCAGACGTGCTGCCATGCGTTCGGCGATCTCGGTGGACGGCGTGATCGGATATCCTGCAAAGAATCTGCATCCTGCGGCAAGGGCACCCTCTGCGCAGGCGGTGTTTCCGTTCATGAACTCCACTTTTCCGTCGATATGGTCAGGCGTCAATATTCAATCACCACTTTCTGGGCCTCGAAAGGCTTTTCCTCGATCCAGTGTATTGCCTGATCCGGGCAGGTAAGCTGACACATACCGCACAGCTGCCGCTGATACATCTTCTGCAGCCGGCAGTTGGTACAACGCTCAGGCTGGTCTAAGACCGGGATTACATAACCGCGGGGTCCGGGGAGTTTTCCCTCCTGAAAAATCCGATAGGGGCAAACCAGTGTGCACAGGTTGCATCCCTTGCAGCGGCGTTCATCGATGACGAGCTTCATTAATACTGCTTATATTATGCGTTTTGAGGAGGCTAAAAGTTCTCGTATGGGGACTACCAGTTTTATCCTGTGTGAGGATGTAGCACGGCAGACGGAAATTCCTCGCGCAGGTATTCTCAGTCGAACACGCAGACCCTACATTAGAAAGGTGCGTGTTCTACTGACAGCTTCCGGTAATTTTCCAACGTTTTCACCGCAACATCCGCGAACAGATCCCCGCCGTGGGCATCAATGCCCACAACGAGCGGAAGCTCGCGAAGCCGGATCTCCCAGACCGCCTCTGCCATGCCAAGCTCAGGGTAGTGGCAACCGGCCAGGGTCATACAGGATGCCGCGAGCGCCGCACAGCCCCCGGTAAACGCAAAATACACGCCCCTGCCCCGCAGTTCCTCCCGGACCTCTGCGGACATCCCGCCTTTTCCGATCAGTGCCCGAACACCCGCATCCAACATGGGGGCGGTCAGGGCATTCATCCGGGAGGAGGTGGTCGGACCCGCGGCAACAATTGTCCGGGTCTCGGTGTTCACCACCGGGCCGCAGTGATAGATCACAGCTCCTTTGGGATCAAACGGAAATCCGTCCTCACGAATCTTCAGATGCGCCTCATCACGGGCGGTGTAGATCGTCCCGGAGAGGAGTACCCGGTCTCCGGCGCGGAGATCCAGCACTTCGGCTCCCAGCGGCGTGGTCAGACGAATCATACGGGAACCTCCCGGGTACTGCGCCGGCAGCACCAGCACTGGATATTCACCGCAACCGGCAGGGACGCCGTATGACAGAACCCGCGTTTCACCTTCACCGCAAGTGCCGTCGTACCGCCGCCCAATCCCATCGGACCGATACCAAGACTGTTAATCGCATCGCACAGCGACTGTTCATACGCATCCATGGTATCAATCGGCTCCAGCAGTGCTTCCTTCGCAAGAGATGCCGCACCGTCGAACGTCCCCCCGATACCGACACCGACAATTATCGGAGGGCAGGGCCGTGCACCGGCAGCGACGACGGTATCAAGAACGAACGCAGGGATATCTCCAATCTGGGACGGCAGCAGCATCCGTATCTGTGACATATTCTCCGACCCGGCACCTTTCGGCAAAACGGTTACCCGCAGCGCATCTCCCGGAATCAGATGAACCGGCGGCAGCCCCGCGCCGGTGTTATCGCCGCTGTTTTTCCGGGTGACCGGGTCCACAGCGTTCGGCCGCAGTGGTACGGACCGCGTCGCCCGCCGGACACCCTCCGCCACCGCCCGGTACAGCTCCTCCGTGACCGGCACGGTCGGCGGAACGGTCAGATACACCACAGGAATTCCGGTATCCTGACAGATCGGCACCCGCAGCTCCTGTGCCTTCTCCAGATTTTTCAAAATATTCTGCAGTTCACCCTGTGCAACAGGATCAGTTTCCCGCTTTGCGGCGGAGCGGATTGCCGCAGACACATCAGGGGGGAGAAAAATCTCTGCGTCAGCCACAGCCTCTTCAACGGCTTTGGCAAGACGCTCATACAGGCTGCCTTCCATACGAGAATAGTATGGGCAAAGTCATGAAATAACACTTCGCTTTTTCGGACAAAGTGGTAAAATAGTATTTGGGTAGTATTGGGAGAGCCAGGCCAGAGCCTTAGTTCTCAACAATAATACGGGTCGGCGTGGGGAGCTTGTATCCGCTGTGCTGGAGTGCGTCCTTTGCCTGCGTGATATACTGCTCGCTCGTCCAGACAGTGAACAGGCGCTGTCTCGGCGCGACACGTGCCGCAGTTCCGACTGCTTTACCGAATGCAAGGCGCATACCTTCCGAAACACGGTCTGCACCGGCACCGGTTGCCTGTTTGTGCTCACGGATCACATGGTGCGGGTAAGCCCGGATCTTGAGGTGGAAGTTGTTTCTTCCGACATCCTTCATCAGGCGTCTGTTCATGTTAATACGTGCCGCTTCCATTGCGGTGTGGCGGATCTGGCATGCTTCCAGAACTTCCAGATGAATTGCAACCGGAAATTCTGCGGAAAGATTGCCCATATCAAACTGTACAACCTTAAGCCCAGGCACACCACCCATGTATTCACGGCGGCAGTATGCCTTTTTGGCAAGGTTACGATACATTCGTGCTGGTTTTCTGACCATTTTGAATAACTCCTCGCTCTCTAAATGTGCTAATGAGGTTTGGCGGACACCATATTAAAGGTTCGTATTATCCGTTTCCAGCATCTCAATTTCTTCCAGAACATTCTTCCGGATCCGGGCAAATTCAACACTGGTCCGGTCCCGCGGCCGCGGGAGAGGAATGTCATACATTTCATGCACCTTTCCCGGACGCGGTGTCAGAATAATGATTCTGTCGGAGAGATACACTGCTTCGTCGACGCTGTGGGTCACAAAGAGAATCGTCTTTTCCGTCTGCTGCCAGATACTCAAAAGTTCTCTCTGCATTTTGTTCCGGGTCTGGGCATCCAGTGCGCCGAACGGTTCATCCATCAGCATGACAGCCGGGTCGGTGGCCAACGCGCGTGCAACCGCGGCACGCTGACGCATACCGCCGGACAGCTCATAGGGGTAACTGCCCGCAAAGGATTCAAGGCCGACAAGTTTCAGGCGGTTGGCCACTTCGGTTTCGCGCTGACTCTGCGGTGTTCCCATCATTTCCAGACCGAACCCGACATTCTCCGCGATGGTCCGCCATGGATAGAGAGAGTATTCCTGAAACACCATAGTCATCTTCGGAGAGGGACCGTTGACAATCTTGCCGTCGATAGCTATCGTCCCGGAGGTCGGGACGTCCAGACCCCCGATCATGCGGAGAAGTGTTGTTTTACCGCATCCGGACGGCCCGAGCAGACTGACAAACTCTCCGTCGTGGACTTCGAGGTTGATGTCCTCCAGCGCCGTTACCGGTCCGTTCCGGGTATCAAACCGCTTGGTTGCATGCTCAATTTTCACCCAGATCTTATCTGCATCCGTCATTTGTCAAGCGCCTCCCAGCCGAATTTGCGTTTCTGGACATACTGGAAGAACTGGTCCATGAAAATTCCGATGATACCGATTGCAATCATACCGGCAATGACCATCTGAACCTGTCCCCAGTTGTAGGTGTAGAGAATCAGGTATCCCAGACCGGAGACCGTGCCGGGCAGCATCTCAGCGGCGACCACACTCATCCAGGCAATCCCGAATCCGACCCGCAGACCACTCCAGATGGCGGGACCTGCGGCAGGTACGAGAACTTTTGTCAGGACCTGGGCTTCACTTGCCTGATAAATCCGTGCGGTTTCCAGCCAGCTTTTCTTCACCCGTTTCACCCCGTCAATGGTATTTACCAAAATGGGGAAGATACATCCGATGACGATGATGAAGACAATGGAGTTCAGACCAATGCCAAACCATGCAAGGGATAGCGGAACCCAGGCAATAGGCGGAATCGGCCGGAGAATCTGAATCAGGCCGTCGGAAAACTGTTCCAGCACGGCATACCGGCCAAGCAGGATTCCCACCGGCACGGCAATGACCGCTGCGATGATAAAACCAAGCGAAACGCGGTAAATACTGGTAATCGAATTTTCCACGATACTGCCGCATCCGAAGGTGTCGGCAAACGGTGTCAGAAACACCACCAGTACGTTTTCCACTTTTGGAAGAATATAGGCATTGTTTATCAGAATTGCTGCAATTTCCCAGCCAATGAGAACCAATGCCGGCAAAATGAGCTTATAATACCATTTCATTACTCGGTCTGTCACCATCCTCGAACGCGTTTGTTAGTAGTAGTGAACCCTGCGGTCATATCAATTCTGCCCTGCGTCCCCGGTCAGCATTCTCCCCGCCGCTTTGTGTTTCCCGGAGTGACAGGTTGTTTTTGAGGTATCTGTCAAATTCTCATATTCAAAAATTGGTATGCTACTGGTGCATGCGTTGCAGGGGAGGATAGATCTAGTGTCAGAGTCAGGATATCAGACACCGTACATCTGCAAAAAAGGGAAAAAAGGTCAGGCTTTCCGGATCGTGATCATGACATCATCCACCATAACCACATCCACAGCCTCTCCGGAAACCGAGTAGACAAACGACGTCGTCCATGCACCCTCCGGCACCGGAATCTCCTCACCGTCTGCAGTAATCACAGATGCCGGCGGGTTCACCTTCTCCTCATCGGACAGGGCCTGCACCGCAGCCATAAATGCCCCGGCGGATTTCCGCAGCGTCTTCCCGACAACACTCTTATTGAAGATAACCTCGCCGATCTTCTTCTCCAGCGCAGGCTCCTCGGCTTTCCAGACAACCACAGCCGCAATCGTCCGGCCAAGATCACCGGCATCATCCACATTGTGCGACGGCGTATAGATCGTAACCTCGCCCAGCGGCGCGTTCAGGGCAAGACCGGCATCATGCTTGTACTTCCGGAGCACACCCACAATCTTCACTACAAGATCACCGTCACGAACCGCATCGGCATCCGCAAACGAAAATGTCACCCACGGATGATCAATAATCCGTTTGCCGCCGGAAAGATGGTGGTAACACTCCTGTGCAAAGAACGGAATATACGGGGACAGCATCGTACAGAGCGCATCCATCGTCGTCCGCAGCGTATAGACAGCTCCCGCACGGTCCGGTTCCTCACTGTACAGTCTGCCCTTCACCAGCTCCAGATACTCATCGGCCAGCACATTCCACGCAAAGTCACGGATAATCTTCAGACCCTTATCAAAGAGATAACTCTCCATGGCCTCCGTAACCGCCGCAACCGTTGCAGAAAGATTTGCCAGCATCCACCGGTCGACAAGCGTGGACGGACCGGTTCCCTCCGGGACAGAACTTTCCTTATTGATCTGCATCAGAGAGAACCGGACAATATTCCACATCTTCGTCTGGAACCGGGAAGCCGCAACCACATCGTTCCAGTTAAAGAGAATATCCTGACCGGTCGACGAACCGGCAGCAGCCCACTGACGGAGTGCATCCACTCCGTACGGACCCATGACATCCTCCGGCCCGATAACATTGTTGCGGCTCTTCGACATCTTGAACCCGTCCTCGCCGAGAACCATGCCGTTGATCAGAATACCGTCCCACGGCTTCTCACCCAGAAGCGCCATCGACCGCAGAATCGTATAGAACGCCCACGTCCGGATAATATCATGACCCTGCGGGCGGATCTGTGCCGGGAAATACGGCGGCATCCCCGAACCGTCCCAGCCGGTCACATGCAGATCCGTAATCGACGAGTCCATCCATGTATCAAGGACATCTTTCTCCCCGGTAAACTCAGTCCCGCCGCACTTCGGGCAGGCATGTTTCGGCTTCTCCATCGTCGGATCGACCGGAAGATCTGCTTCATCGGGGAGAATCATCTCACCGCATTTGTCACAGAACCAGACCGGAATCGGGGTTGCAAACAGCCGCTGACGGGAAATACACCAGTCCCACTCCATCTGCTCAGCCCAGTTCTCCAGACGCTGCAGCATGTGTTCCGGATACCATTTGATCTCCCGGGCAGCCTTGACAATCTCGTCACCCTTTACCTTCACAAACCACTGGCGTTCCGACAGAATTTCGATCGGCGTCTTGCATCTCCAGCATCCGCCAACCCGCTGCTCAATCTCTTTCTGACTTTTCAGAATACCGAGTTCCTGCATATCAGCGAGAATCGCAGCGCGGCACTCTTTGGTCGTCATGCCCTCATACTTACCGCAGAGTGCAGTCATTGTGCCCTTCGTGGTCAGAGCTTTTCGCAGCGGCAGGTGATGCTTCTTCCACCAGAACACATCCGTCTTGTCACCAAACGTACAGATCATCACCGCACCGGAGCCGAAGTTCATGTCAACAGCATCGTCCGCGATAATCGTAACCTCATGACCGAAGATCGGTACACGGAGGTTTTTCCCGACCATCGTTTTGTACCGGTCGTCGTCCGGGTGCACCGCAACCGCAACGCAGGCGGCGAGCAGCTCCGGGCGCGTGGTCGCAATCTCCAAACCATCAAAATCGAAGAAGTTCAGAAGAGTCTTTCCGTCGTAATAGGAAACCTCGGCAAAGGCAATTGCCGTCTCGCAGCGGGTACAGTAGTTGACCGGGTGCTCGTCCTGATAAATGTAGCCGGCCTTCAGCATGCGCAGGAACGAGAGCTGCGTCTTTGCATAGTAGTACGGCTCCATCGTGATGTACTCATGGCTCCAGTCGACGGAGAATCCCATCGTCCGCAGCGACTGGCGCATCTTGGAGATGTTATCCACGGTCAGCTCGCGGCACATGCGGCGGAACTCTTCCCGGGAGACATCATTCTTCGTGATGTGATGTGTCTCTTCGACTTTTACCTCGGTCGGCAGACCGTGACAGTCCCACCCTTGCGGGAACATGACATTATAGCCGGTCATACGCTTATACCGGGCAATAATATCCATATAGACCCAGTTCAGCGCATGGCCGATGTGCAGTTTGCCGGTCGGATACGGCGGCGGGGTATCAATGACGTATTGGGGTTTCTCCGAGTGCGTATCGAAATAGAAATCGCGATCATTCCATTCGGCCAGCCACCGCTTTTCCACGGCGGCAAAGTCGTATGTTTTAGGAAGCTCCTCTGGGAGTGACATCTGCAGTAGTTTTTGTTTTTTCTCCCATTTGATTGTTATGAGGGAGAGACAAAAAAGAGAACAGAAGAGGAGCCGGGTCGAATACCGGCAGCATCAAACTGCAGACAGAGTCCCTCTATCCAAACATCACATCTGCACCACCAAAATCACGTCGGCACGTTCCTGAGCTCGACAAGTTTCAGATTTTTCCGACCCGCAGGGCACATGTCATTATACGAGCCGAGGACCTCCAGGACAACATACCTCCCCTTCTCGGTCATACCATCGGGATGGCAAAATGCATAGCCTTTACAGAACCGGTCATCACAGACCGGTGTATAGGTAATCCGTGTCCGCCGGGTCGCCTGACTGGTCGGAACCACCGCAGTAATCGATGCCTCGGTCACCTCAACCGCAACCGCACCGTCTGCGTGCACCATACATTCATGTTTCGTCGGACGGATAGATACCACACGATACCTGCGTCCCTGCCGCAGTTTCACGTTGTGACAGACTTTTGCCACCTTACAGTTTTCGCACGCGGGAATCGACCCCGCATACACGAACTCCGCACCCTCGTGCGCAAGTACCGAGCCGACAATCGTTACAATTCTATCAGGTTCATCCATAGTTCATACCTCATACAACGCCTGAACACAGGCCCGCGCTGCATCCTCGGTAATCCCGGTATCAAAGATCGTAAACCGTTCCGGCCGTATCTCCTTTGCCCGGAGAACAGCTTCCACGGCAGTCTCATCAGAAATACCCAGCTCCGCAGGTGTGGTCGGCGCGCCCACACACCGCAACGAGGACCGGATACCGCGCCAGTCACCGCCGTGCAGATACATGCCAAGGATTGTCCCGACGCCGCACGCTTCACCGTGCAGCGCCACTCCCGGCGCAAGCCGCTCCAGCATGTGGGCAAACTTATGCTCACCGCCGGACGCAGGCCGGGAACTGCCCGCGATACTCATTGCAATACCTGAGGAAAACAGCGCTTTCACGACCATCCACACGGCATTTTCATCGTATCTGCGAACAAGATCCGCATTTTTCACCAGAATTTCTGCGGTAATCTTTGAGAGCGTGGATGCATACTCGCTCACACTCTCTCCTGTCAGACGGCTGGAAAGTTCCCAGTCAAGGATCGCGGTATAATTTGCAATGGTATCGGCATACCCGGATGCCAGCAGCCGGTGCGGCGCGGTTGCAATAATCCCGGTATCGGCAACGATTGCAAGCGGCGGGGCCGCAGCAACACTGACTTTTCCGTTTTCTGTGGCAACCGACGCGCGGGGCGAGGTCAGACCATCGTGGGAAGCAGACGTTGGTACACTGACAAACGGAATCTCGACACGGCAGGAGACAACCTTTGCGGTATCAATTACTCTGCCGCCGCCGGCAGCGATGATGAGAGACGCTCCGCTATCTCTGGCAATACCTTCAATACGCTCAATTTCTGCATAAGTGATTCTGCCGACGAATGCGGTTTGAATCCGGCGGTTTTTGAGCAGATCAATGATTTTTCTGCCGACTACCTGCATCGTTGTTTCACCCGACAGAAGCAGAATTGGACCGGGTACGCCGAGGTCTGCGATAATTTCCGGCAGCTGAAGCAGCGCATCGTGTCCAAGGATTACATTTCGCGGAAGCTGAATCCACTTTGATTTATCCATCTTCTGCGGCTCATGAAATGTCTCAAAGGTTTTATCTTCAGGTATCCTATTATCTTCACAGTTCACCGACGGGGCCTCCCATGTTTAATGAAATAAGTGCGTTCATACAAAAATACTATATCGATGCGGTACTGCAGGACCAGCCGTACAACATCTATGAAACGGTGACCTATGCAGTAATCCTCATTGCAGCATTGTATCTGGTGTACCGCTGGCTGCGGAAGACCGGAATACGGATTGATACACCGTTCATTCTCGCGACGATCCCCTATGTCATCTTCGGCGGTGTTATCCGGGCGGTGGAGGATACAGGTATGATCCCCGGACCGTGGTGGATTCTGCTGGTTACACCGCTGATCTACTTTGTGATCTTTTTCTATACGGTGTTTGTGCTCTGGCTGTCCCGGACGCTGGAGCGCAAGGGGGTCACGGACTCCTATACGAAACCGTACATGTGGGGAGGTATCCTTGCAACGCTGGTGTCTCTTGTGCTGTGGGTCTGGTGGGGTCTGACGCAGACTCAGCTTGCCCTCTGGGTTGCAGCCTGTATTTTGGGAATGGCGGCGGTCACTTCGGCTCTGTTCTGGGCACTCCTCAGATACGGGTTCAAATGGGAGTATCTTACAAACCCGCTCTATAAGCTGCTGATTATCGGTCATCTGACCGATGCGTCTGCGACGAGTTTCGGGCTGGATATTCACCCGATGCACTACATTGAGCAGCATGTCCTCGGCGGGTCGCTGATTGATATGACGGGAACGGCGTTTGTGATGTTTCCGCTGAAGATTGCTGTGCTGATTCCTGCAATCTGGGTTCTGGAGAAGTTCCGGACAGAGGAGGGAATGGATGAACTCTGGCATCTTGTGCTGCTGGCAATGATTACGGTGGGTCTTGCGCCCGGTATCCGCGATATGATGCGGATGGTTCTGTTTGTCTGATGATGTCTGATCGGAACATGTATCTGGCCGCACTGTGTGTGGCTGCCGTTCTCTTTTTTGGCTCCTGTATCTTTGGATATACGGCGTCCCTTGCGGAGCCGCATACGGGAGACGCGCTGTCGTCGTCCTTTCAGGAGGTTATTACGGAGCTTGATGTGGGAGAGCCGGCGCTGTTGTCCTGGCAGATTTTTTTCAATAATCTGAAGGTCTGCCTGATTCTGTTCATGGGCGGGATTACGTTCGGGGCACTGACGCTGATCATTTTGGTCTCAAACGGGTATGTGATCGGAGGTATTGCTGAGGTGATGCTGCGGGGCTATGATGTTTCGCTGTTTGCGGCGTCTATTGTGCCGCATGGTATTTTTGAGATTGCTGCCCTTTTGATGTCATCCGCTCTGGGGCTCCAGATGGCGCATGCCCTTTTTTCGGATGCGCTTGCCATGCGGAATGCCGGGGAGGTCTGTGTGTGGTACGGGACACGGTTTTTGTGTGTGGTTGTGCCGCTGCTGATCGTTGCAGCGCTGATGGAGGCGTTTGTTACGCCGATTGCTGCGGAAATGATGCTGGACTGGCTGGTGGAATGACGGATTCAACCCAAATCATTTCGTTGAAGTACCCACATACACCAGTAGGACAATGGAGATAGTTGAAGAGATCCGGTGCCGCGGCCACGCAAATGTGAGGGCGCTGCATAAAAGTACCTTTGAAATTACAAAAGAGACTGACCTTTCCCCAAACGGCGATTGTATCATTGCTGTCGGCGCAGATAAAGGGGCCGCAGATCTTTCACCGGAGTTCCGCAAAGCAGTCGGCTCTGCCGGTACTATCCTCATCACCACTCTCACTGTTCAGGGTATCACGGTAGATATCCGTTCCGAAGGACACGAGGGAATCACTCTTACCCATCCGACGGATCTCGTCTGGCGGCGAAGCAGCTTTACCTGTCCGCGGACGATCGGTATCTACGCAGATCATACCGCGGCTCAAATTCCCCATGCTCTGATTGAAAAACTGAAACAGGGAGATGTGATGACCGTTACTCTTCGGGCGGTGCTTCCTGAACTGGAACTTCTGTAATGGTAAGTTCTGCTTTCTGTAAAAACTCCTCGCACCGCTGAATCAGTACCAGACCACGCTGATGCAGTTTTACGGCATCTTCAATGGAGGTTTCCGGATCGTCCAGCTGCTTTGCAATTGTCCGGAGTTCGGTGATCATCGATTCATACGTTTGGTCTTCAGGTGTTTCTGTCATTGACACTCTCCACTATAGTTGTAATCTCCCCGTCGGCAAGCTTCAGGGACAGGCGGTCATTTTTTTGGATGGATCCGGCTGAGCGGACCACTGTTCCGTCTTTCCAGACGAGAGCATAGCCGAGGTCAAGCGGCTTGAAGGGGTTTCTGCCGAGAATAATCTCCTTTTCCGTCTGCAGCTCAAGCCGTGCTGTTGCAATCACATTCTTCGCGCCCCGGCAGATCCGGTCGCCCAGAGCTGTACAGAGGTCACGCTCCGCGGTAATTCTCCGGCGCATTGCGCTGCTCAGCCGTTCTCCAAGGTCTGCGGTCTGCTGATGCATCTGATCGAGTTTCCGGGAAAGGCGAACCGGGTCAACCCGCTGCGACAGATCCGTGAGAACACGCCGCTCGGCGGTAAACCGTGTCTGAACCCGGTCGCGTATCTGGCGGCGCAGGTCTTCAAGGTTCCGGAGAAGGACGGCGCGGTCCGGCACCACTGTCTCCGCTGCTGCGGATGGTGTGGGTGCACGCAGGTCTGCCGCATAATCCGAAAGCGTTGTATCCGTCTCATGACCTACCGCGCTGATCACCGGAACCGTTGAACGGGCAATCGCCCGGACTACATCAGGATGATTAAACTCGAACAGGTCCTCAAAACTGCCGCCGCCGCGGGCAACGATGATCACGTCCACCCGGTCCTGTAGCGAGGCGATCGCCGCTGCAATCTGCAGATGGGCTCCCTCTCCCTGAACCGCGGTGTGCGCGAGCAGAACCGGTAGCGGGTAGCGTCTGCCGACCACATTTCTGATGTCCTGCAGGACAGAGCCGGTGCGGGATGTTACAACCCCGATGCAGGTTGGGAACAGCGGAGGATCACGGCGGGCACCCTCCGGGCGCGGGATAATGCCTTCATCGGTCAGTTGTTTTTTCCAGGCTTCTTTCTGGAGATATAGGCCGGTTTTTCCGGAAACTGCCGGTTCCAGCTTTTTGACAACGAACTGCAGCTTTCCGTACGGAGGGTAATAATCCACATATCCGGCAGCCCGGACCAGGACACCATCCTTTACCGGAAAGACAACCGTTTTTGCCGCATATTTCCACATCACACAGGGAATTGTTGCTTTATCGTCCCCGTGTTCGGAGAGCGAGAAGTACATGTGACCGGAGGAGTGAGGCCGGTATCCGGTGATCTCTCCGGAAACGAGTACATTCGTCAGAAGCGGGGTATCGATAACTTCGCAGATCCGGGCCGCAAGCTCCGCGACACTCAGAACCCGGGGTTCACCTGAAAGTTCATTCTGCTCAGGGTTCGTCCAAGTTGCAGACTGGGGTTTTTCAGGTGCAGCCGGAATACATTCCGGCGGGCAGAGTGTATGTGATGATGCGCCGGACTCCTCATCGGACACATCGAAACAGAGCATCTGCTGCCCGCCGGGAGACTGTTTCCCTGCCATGATACATAACGTATGTATTCGAATAAGAGAAACCTAACGATTGATATGATCCGGATAGGCGCGTCCAGTATGTTTCTTCACGAGTATCAGCCGCAGGATATTTTTGCCGCAATGAATGCGGCCGGTCTGGACCACATAGAGTTCTGGATGGAAACTCCGGAGTTCTGGATGCAGGGGGCTGACGTGCGCGTGCTCGAAGATCTGCTTTCCCGGTATCAGAAATTTTTTCCTCTTGCGATGCATGCTCCGATCTTTGATCTGAATCCCTGTTCTTTTAATCCGGGTGTGGCACAGCTTTCTGCGGAGTATACCTGCCGGGCGATAGAGATGCTGGAGCGGCTCGGCGGCGGGGTGCTTACTGTTCATCCCGGGAAACGTACGGCAAAACGTCCGGTAGGGCCTCTGGACAGAAGCAGGCTTGCTGCGTATCTGGAGCGGATTGGAAATGCTGCGTTCAGTACGTCTGTCACGGTGGCGATTGAGAACATGCCTCCGGCGGTCAATGCGCAGCTCGTTTCTGCGGATGAGGTGCGGGCGGTTCTGGATGAGTATGCATGGCTGTCATTTACGTGGGACTACGCGCACGCGAAGGCGGCAGGGTATCCGTTTGGGTTTCCCCGGGTCTGCGGGGACCGGATGGTGAATATCCATGCAAGCAGCGGGGTACGGATGCACGCGCCGCTTGCCGCTTCTCCGGAGGGGGAGGCTTTTACTGAGGTTCTGCACGAGATTCGGTATGATGGTCTGGTTACGTTTGAACTGGAGGATCTGAACTTTGCAAAGGTTTTGACGCTGGCGGAGAAAACCGATGTTCTCCGGCGGGAGCAGGAGTGGTTTTCCGGTCTCCGATGTATTTAAGCAGAGACAGATACATACGTATGAAAGAGATTTATTCATGAGCTGGCTGATGCATTCCGGATACCGAAATAGATCTGCCGCAGCTGCGGCGTGGACAATATGATTGAATATACGAACATCGTTATTTTTGTAATACTGCTGATTGGTTCAGCATTTTTTTCGGCGTCGGAGGTGGCGCTGGTTGGTATCACCCGGGCAAAGGTCCGTGCGCTTTCAGAGGAGGGAGCTGCGGGGAAACGGCTGGAGAAACTGAAGAATTCGCCGGATCATTTTCTGATTGCGATTCTGATCGGGAATAATGTTGCAAATGTCGGAGCGTCAGCTATTGCTACGGCTGCTGCGTTTGTTGTGTTTGGTGATGCGGGTGTTGCGATTGCGACGGGTCTGGTTACGCTTCTTCTGTTGATTTTCGGGGAGATCGGGCCGAAGACCTATGCTACCCGCCGGACGGAACGTGTGGCGCTGTTTGTGGCGACGCCGATTTATTATATGACGCTGATTCTTTCGCCGTTTTTCTGGATATATGACCGGGTACGGCATGTAGGTAAGGATGGAGCTGCGGTTGTTCCAACTGTGACGGAGGAGGAGATCCGCGAGTGGATTGATGTCGGGGAGATGGAAGGGGCCATTAAGGAGGATGAACGGGAGATGATCTATTCGGTTCTCCGGTTCAATGATACTACGGCGAAGGAGATTATGACGCCGCGTCCGGATGTGGCGGTGATTGAGGATACGGCGTCTCTGGAGGAGGCGGTTGCGAGTTTCCGCGAGACCGGATACTCCCGGGTTCCGGTGTATCATGGTCAGATTGATAATATTGTCGGGACGCTGAATATTAAAGATCTGTTTAATGCGTATACGGCGGGGGATCACCGGGCATTTGTGAAGACGCTGATGTTTGATGTGTACTGTGTGCCGGAGTCGAAGAAGATCGATGATCTCCTCCGGGAGCTGCAGGTCCGCAGGGTCCATATGGCTATTGTTCTGGATGAGTTCGGCGGCTTTTCGGGGGTGGTGACGTTTGAGGATATCCTTGAGGAGCTTGTGGGGGATATTATGGATGAGTCTGACGGTGATGAGGTTGATGATATCATTGAGCTTGGGGAGGGTATCTATATGGTGGATGCCCAGGTCCGGGTGAATCTGCTGAATGAGCGGTTTGGTGTTGAGCTGCCGGAGGATCCCGGGAACTATGAGACGATCGGGGGTCTGACGTTTTCACGTCTGGGGCATATTCCGCGGCTGGGTGAGTCAATTTCTCTGCCGGATCAGAGGATTATGATTGTTGTTACGAAGATGCGGGGACGGCAGATTCTGAAGGTGAAGCTGATTCTGCCGCCGATGGACTATGATGATCAGGATATCAGCGGTGAGTAATCCGGCTGATTTCCACTTTTTTGCTGTTCGAGTTTTCAGATTTTCTGTTGTGGCGGGTTCACCGCAGGTGGCAGGTTCTGTGTCTTTGGGGTTTTGGGGGCTGATAGGATGATCCGCGAAGCCAAGCCGTATGAACGGTGTGGTGTTTTGGGAAAATCTTTCTTTTTCCCCGGCAAATAGTTTGATAACCGGATGTTGTTTGAAATGAGTCTGATTGCAGTTGATGTCGGAACCGGTACTCAGGATATTCTGATATATGAGGAGCGTGGTGAGATTGAGAATGCGGTGAAGCTTGTGCTGCCAACGCCGACAAAGGTGTTTGCCGGCCGGGTTCGTCGGGCGGCAAAGACGGGTCGCCCCGTTTCTCTGACCGGGTATACGATGGGAGGGGGACCGCTTGGCCGGGCGGTGCAGCTGGCGATTGCGGGAGGGACGGAGGTGTATGCGACGCGGGCGGCGGCACTGACGCTGCATGATAATCTGGAGAGGGTTTCTGAGATGGGGGTACGGGTTGATGAGGAGCCGCCGGAGGATGCGGTGGAGCTTGTTCTCGGGGACTGGATGGGCGCTGAGCTTGCGGCGGCACTGGAGCCGTTTGGTGTGGAGGTTCCAAAGAAACGACTGATTGCGGTGCAGGATCACGGGTTTTCGCCGGTGATGAGTAACCGGAAGTTTCGGTTTTTGCAGATGACGGAGATGCTGGATGCGGGCGGCTGGGATGTGTATTCTCTGGTGCATGATCCGCCTACGCCGGATATGACGCGGATGCATGCGGTCCGGGAGCAGGCGGGACCGAAGACGATGGTGATGGATACGGGCCCTGCGGCGCTGCTGGGGGCTCTGGAGGATCCGCGGGTTGCGGAGGCTGCGGAGCGCGGGGTGACGCTGGTGAATGCGGGAAACGGGCATACGCTGGCGTTTACGATCCGGGGAGAGCGGATCTGCGGGGTGTTTGAGCATCATACGGGAGCACTGACGCCGGAGAAGCTGGAAGCGTATCTGCGGAGGCTGCAGGACGGGACGCTGACCGGGGAGGAGGTGTATGCGGATGACGGGCACGGGGCTGTGGTGCATGAACCGCTGGCTTCTTCTCTGCTGGTGGTGACCGGGCCGAACCGCGCGAAACTGCTGCCGGATGCGTATGTGGCGGTGCCGCACGGGGATATGATGCTGTCGGGGTGTTTTGGATTGATCCGGGCATGGGAACATCTGAAGCGGTGATCTTTTTTTCCGTTCGGGAGAGAGCCTGTTCGCCACTCTTTTTCCAAAACATTTCATGTGTGTGCTGATACTTTTTCTTGAGGGGGGGTCCGTATATCGGGAATCACGGAAATGTTCCTGATATCAGCGTATCAAGCTCCCCCATGAAAAACAGTAAATGCGATGGGGATTTATTCTCGGTTGGTAGAGATGGTTGTGTTTTTTAGGATTTGGTCCGTCACGGAAGTTCCATTCAGAAAGTATGGATGTATGTGGTACCCGATACCTGACCGATTCTCAGAAGAAGAGATACCAGTCACAGGAATATCCCTGAGAAGAAGAAAAGAGTGAAAAAATTATGAGTGGGAACTATTTAGTTCCGGCGGAGAATGAGTGCCGCGACACCAAGTCCTGCGAGAAGTCCGAGAATCGGTGCAGGAGCCTGCGTCGGCGTCGGCGTTCCGGTTCCCTGACTTCCAGTTGCGGTCGGGGTGGACGGG
>JAEWXF010000029.1 GCA_023396065.1 Methanobacteriota archaeon | reverse complement strand
GGGTCGGCATCCTGAGCAGGGCGGTAGTAGCGGTCTGCAAGGCGGGCAGATAAGCTCGCGTCTTTGTATGATTTTGCACTTGCCATTCTTTTTCCTCACTCCAGTTTTTTCAGTTCAACCTGGCCGAACGTATCCTCCTGAAGGCGAGACGTCCGGGGAATGAACAGTTTAGCGGCGATGGTCTTGTACAGATCAGTCTCCGGACCCGTAACATGAATACCGGTACGGTGGATGGTAATGACATCCTCGGACGGACAGGCATTCACGCAGGCACCACACAGGATACACAGATCAGTGTTGACAGCGATTGTCGGCTCGATGCTGTCACGTTTCAGGAATCTTGCCGGAATAGGACTTGGCAGATAGATGGCATGGCACGGACAGATCTCAACACACGTGGAACAGCCACCAGGACACTTCGCGGCGTTGAAAACAATCTCGCCGTCGAAGAATTTCTTTATCGTAACTGCCTCGGTCGGGCAGACCTGCTTACACCAGGTGCAGGTAATACACAGATCCTTATCGATTGAGACCTTACCCGGCAGAGTTGGCTTGTCTGCTGCTGCAGCACGCTGGACGGTAATTGCATCGTGCGGACATGCGTCAGAACAGACACGACAGGCATTACAGAGTTCAGTGGTCCACACAACTTCCCCGGAAGACTTCGGATCACGGGCATTGAAGGGGATCCGTTCAATGCGGAGAGCAGGACACAGTGTTGCACAAATACCGCATACCGTACATTTCTCAGTATCAACGACAAAAGAAATCTCAGTAGTCAGTGCACTCTGACGTTTTTCTCCCTCTGGAGAGGTCCCCTCATAGACAGGAACCTCACGAACGATCGCATCGTGCGGACATACTTCACTGCACGTGGTGCAGCGGACACATTTATTTTCATCAATCTCAGCAGTGATACTATACTGAGGAAATCCCTCCTGTTCCAAAACAGGGAGAGACGGCTGACCATCAACCTCAAGATCAAGTGCGCCAAACGGACACAGAATGGTACAGATACCACAGTAAGAACACTTGGCCGGATCAATAGATACGGGTGATCCTCCTTTTACAGCACCACGACAGACAGCTCCGACCAGACCGAGAATAATCGCTTCTTGTGGACACACTTCTGAACAAATGCCGCAACCGCTGCATTTGGCAGTATCCAGACGAAGATGAGACACTTTTTTGAGCAGCTTCTGCTCCATAATAACAGTGGCTCCATCAGTCTTTTTGGAGTATTTTGGATACATTGTACTTATCGCCATGTATGAATCCCTCGATTCGCAAAATGATGAGTGCGGCAGAAACATTCCTGCCGTCCGATTCCGCGGGTATGCACCATTGAACCAGCGAACTCATCACGCCACAGTGATCGCTGGCTCTGGCAGGTAATCGACCAGTAATATTCGACCAGATGATTATAAATAAATTATTGAGTTTATATCAACTAAATTTAATTGACTAAGTTAACACGGAATATTTGTTTGAAACTCTCCAAAGGGGAAAACGCTGCCTCAAAACTGCATTCGAAAAATCTGCAGATGAGCCTTGCCCAGAAGGTGAGTAAAGAGATTGAAAAAAGGACAGCTTCTATCCAAAAGTCGCCGGAAACCCCCCTCAGAGAGACCAAAAAGAAAAATTATTTCAACTGTTTTGCCGGGAGAATCTTTCTGCAGGCAGAGCAGCATTCACCAGAAATCTGCAGCGGATAATCTCCATTTGAACAGGCCATACAGAGATCCTCTTTGGGAATACCGATCGCCTTCACCAGATCGTCCGGACTGATAAACTCAAGGGTATCCGCCCCCAGCATGGCACGAATATCCTCAACCGAACGGCCATTGGCAATCAGATCATCACGAGTCGGGAGATCCACCCCGAAGTAACAGGGGGCCACAATCGGCGTGGACCCGATCCGGAGATGCACGGTTTTTGCACCGAACTCCTCCACCATCTCCACAATCCGGCGGGACGTCGTACCGCGGACAATACTGTCGTCCACCAGCACCACAGATTTTCCATCGATGTGACGGCGGATGGGATTCAGCTTCATCCGGACAGCATTCTCCCGGAGACTCTGGGCCGGCATAATAAACGTCCGACCGACATATCTGTTCTTCAGAAGCCCTTCCATATAGGGAATTCCGGAAGCAGATGCATACCCGGTCGCAAAAGCTGTCCCCGAATCCGGTACCGGAGACACCAGATCTGCTGACACTGGTGTCTTCGCAAGACACTCGCCGATCTTTCTCCGAACATCATACACCAGAACGCCATCGATAACAGCGTCCGGGCGGGCGGTATATACATACTCGAAGACACAGTATGCCGTGTGATCCGCTTCCAGAACCTGACGTGCTGACCAGCCGTCTACATCCAGCCGAACCAGTTCACCCGGTATGACATCGCGGATGAACTTACCCGAGAGCGTATCGATTGCCACACTCTCTGAAGCAACAACATACCCTGTCCCGGTCGAACCCATACACAGCGGCTTGATCCCCAGCGGGTCACGGAATGCATACAAAACACCGTCCAGAATTGCCACACCTGCATATGCCCCTTCGAGGCGAATCATCGTGTTGACGAATGCATCATCCGGCGATGCACCTTTCATAAGCTCGTGAGCGATCATCGCCGCAATCAGCTCAGCGTTTGTCGTTGATGAAAAGATGTGCCCCTTCCCCTCATACTCTGCCCGGAGCGGCAGACGATTCGTCAGCGCCGCACTTACCGTAATTGCCAGGGAGTGTCCCTGAAAAGAGAACTTCATCGGCTGGAAATTTTCCACACGGCCACGGTGAATCTTCTGGGTATACAAAACCTGACCGATACCTACCGTTCCCGGGAGCGTCGCCAAAACACTCTCCTGAAACACTTCGGAAAGCTGACCTGCACCCTTGTGCAGAAATACGGAATTCCCGTGAAAAGTCGCAATGCCTGCTGCTTCCTGCCCTCTGTGCTGGAGGGAATGCAGGGCATAATAAAGGGGGTAGGCGACACCGCAGGAATCAACGATGCCGGCAATACCACTCATACTATGAACCTTGTTTAGTTATCTGCTGCTTTTTTCGTCCAGCTGTATCCGCGAATCTTGGAACTCTTACCAAATCCGCATGATGAACATACACCGTGCCGTGCGTGGAAGGACTGCTTGCCACAGCGGCGGCAGATAATGTGGGAGTGCTTGTTGCGCAGACCCATTGATGGCGTGCCTTTTGTCATTGTGAAATCACCTCATTTATTCTACAGACGGAGAAATGTAAATGACGTTGTCTCCCCGGACGATCAGTGTACCGAGCTGGACAATGCCGCATTCTCCTTCTTCCTCAGCCTTATCAAGAACCAGGTTCATGTGAACGTCGTAGCCCTGGAGAACCCCGCGGATCTCCCTCCCGCCTTTCAGGGATATGATCACCGGCTGGCGGTTAAGGACCTGATCTAAAATTTCAAGCGGTCGCTTTGTCATAAGGAATACCTCGTTTCTCTCAGGTAGATATTCCGGAGTGGAATATCTCACGAGCCCTCCGGACTCATGGAAGAGTGCTAAAAGTATTCGTTTCCTGCACACATAAAGATAGCGCAGGGAACCACTGGATCATGCACTCCGCGGCATGTCGATCCCAGCCGAATAGGGCTTGATATCCACTACCGGGGTACCGTCCAGCGCTTCCAGTCCGCGAACAGTGAGACAGCCGTCCTCAATTTTTACCAGCTGTACTAGAGTGAGAGCTAGCGGATTCGGACGCGCCGGAGACCGTGTCGTAAACACACCGCGGAGCGGTTCTGCAGGATCCCCGCGTTTCCGTGTTTTCAGAACGTTCCGGTCGGACCGGTTGAACCAGCAGAAAATGAACAGATCATCGCCTGCAGCAAGTCCGTCCAGTCCATCTTGGAACTCAGGAAATATTTCAATGATACTGAGCTCCTCGGTATGCCGTCCCTGGGAAGGTGCGTCTCCTTTTTCCTTGAAGGGTGAACTGACGATGCCGATTGCACGACAGTTCATATCAGGCATATCCATAGATAGTTCATGTGACTGGGAACGAGAACAATCTTCTGGTTTTCCCGGAAACTGAACCATTATAGTTCCCCATGACAAACCGATTAGACAGAATGGTAGAACTTACGATCAAAAAACGTCATGCGATTAAAAAAAGCCAGCTCACTACGCTGATGAAGAAACTCACCGAAAGTATCGGAGAGGAAGCGATGCTCTATACTGCCCCCATGATTGAGATTGCGGAGACTGCGTCAAAGTTCAATATCTATATTATTGACAGGAAGCCGCTGGTGATTGAGATGGAATCCTGGGCGTTTCCTACGCTCCGGGGCGCTGTTCTCCGGCCGTTTACCGGCAGACGGATTGTTGTGGATATGGGCGCGATTCCGTATGTGATCAACGGGGCTGATGTGATGCGGCCGGGGATTGTGTCGGTGACGGATGATGTTCGTGCGGGTTCCCCCGCGCTCGTGGTGGATGAGAGCCACGACAAGCCTCTGGCAGTTGTACTTCCTCTGTATGATGCAGAAGGTATTCTTGCGCTGGAGAAGGGAAAAGCTGCGAAAAATATTCATTACATCGGTGATGAGCTCTGGAATCTGGAGTTGTGACCCCTCCCTACAGATAGAATTAAATAACCTACAAATAAACTATTTTTCATATGGGATTTCTTGACGGAGTTTTTGGATCTAAGAAGGACACCCCTTCTGAAGATGAATATATGAAACTGGATCTCGCCTCCTATGAAGGAACCGCAGGAGCTGAGGAGCCGGCTGTCATGTATGTGAAAGTCGCGAGCATCGCCGACATTAAAGACTGTCCGCGCGTCAAAGATGAAGTATATAATAACAATATTGTCATCGTTGACATTACGAAGCTGAAGCTGGACAAGATTATGTTCGATCGCGTGATGGGTGATCTGCGTGCCGTTTCCAAAGATGTGAACGGTGATATCATTGGTCTTGGCGATCAGCGGTATGTAATCATTACCCCGACGGGCGTTCGGATTTCCCGCGAAAAGATCGGGGGAATGTAAGGGAAGACCCGATGCGTCAGGTTGTTCCAGGGCCGTGCCCTGACTGCGGGAAAGAGATCAAGTATATTTATGATACGGAAAATATTCCCTATTTTTCCGATATTCTTCTGATCAGCGGTGTCTGTCCCGACTGCGGATTCAAGATCACTGATACGATGGTTCTCAATGATCATGAACCGGTCCGCTGGGAGATGAAAGTTGAGACTCCGGAGGATCTGGATGCCCGGGTTGTCCGAAGCATGCAGGGAGAGATTGATATTCCGGAGTTCGGGATTAATATTCATCCGGGTCCGGCCTGCAGCGGGTTTGTGTCGAATATTGAGGGGGTGCTGCTCCGCGCCGAGGATGCAGTCCGCCGTGCGTTGTCGTCCTGTGAGGACGATGAGCGGGAGCGGGCAGTCGCGCTTCTGAATGATATTGACCGGGCCCGGAAAAGTGAGATTTCATTTACGGTGATTCTCAGTGATCCGAGCGGGAACTCAGGTATTGTTTCCCCGAAGGCTGTGAAGAGTAAGCTTGACGTGGAGCCGCAGGAGGATGGATGTTCTATCCATCCGCTGGCATAAATTTCTTTTTTGGATTTTGGTATGGAAGATACGGTTGGGGCCGCGAAGCGGCATATGCTGAGTGAGGACGAGAGTAAGCGTCTGACTGAGTTTCTGGCCCGGCGGCGGATAGATCCCCGGCTGGAGAAGCTGATTTTCGGGTATATTGAGAAGGTTTCGGGGAAGAAGTGGCAGGATCCCGTGGTGCTGGAACGTATCCGGTCTGCGATTGTTTCCCAGAAAAATTCCTACTGGAAAGAGGGCGAGCAGAAAAATGTCCGGTATAAGGGGGCATATAGTGTGTTCGGGTATATGGCGTATCAGATGCCAGGATATGTTGCGGAGGTTGCGGAGCTATTTATCCGGATGATACGTGATGGTCTTGTCCGGGATCATATACGGGTGCTGGATGTGGGCGCAGGTCCCGGGACGGTTGCGATTGCGATTGCGGAGGTTCTGGCACTCTGTGAGGGAATGACGGCGGAGGTTGTGGCAATTGAGCGGTCTGAGCCGCACTGTGAGGCGTACGCGGCGATTGTTCCGGAGTTTGTGACAAAAGCCGGAGGGGCAGTTTCGGTTTCCCGGCCGATTGCGATGGATGTGTGCAGCGCGGAGATTTCGGGTACATTCGATCTGATTGTGTGTGCGAATATGGTGAATGAACTGCCGGCGGCGGACACAGAGGGAAGGGCGGATCTGATGATGCGGCTGTCCCGTCATCTGGAATCTGACGGAAATCTGGTGATTTTAGAGCCGGCGGATCTGGCGAACGCGACGATGCTGCGGGATCTGTCCCGCGATCTGAAGCGCCGCGGTCTGACGCTGTATGCTCCCTGTAATGATCTGCGGGGTGTTCACTGTCAGGTGTCTCCCTGCTGGACGTTTGCGACGTACGGGGATATTTCACCGACGAAGCTGATGTTTGCTCTGGGAGGGGAAGAGGAGAAGTTCCGGTTTGTGAATACGGATGTGAAGTTTTCCTATGCGGTGCTGCGTACCGATGGCCACCGCCGCTGCGGATACCGGGTGCCGGCGGCGGCAAAGCGGGCACGGCTGTCCCAGCTGAAGAAACATCTGGGGAGGAGGATTCATGTGACGGTGTCGGTGATGTCGGCGGATATCGGGGATGCCCGGAATTATCTGTTTCTGGTTTGTGACGGGACGGGGGAGACGCCGACCTATGTTGCGCTTCCGGCGCATCACCGGAATCCGGAACATGAGGCACTGCTTTCGGCGCCGTACGGGTCGGTGGTGGCGATCGATTCGGTGCTGGTGCGGTTCAATAAATCACAGAATGCCTATAATCTGCTGATGGGACCGGAGAGTTTTACGCGGATGATCGTCGGGGTTGCGGGACCGTCCGCACCGGATAAGATTGCGGCTCTGAAGGAAAAGTACGGACGGGGCAGCGGCGGGAAGACGGGACAGCGCGGAAGACGACCGGTGCCCGGGAAGAAAAAATAATTTTTTTTGAGAGCGAGTCTTTTTTTCGGGAGTATATTTCGTACATCATTCAGATTCAGGGAAAGTATCTGTGGATGTCCTTTTTGGTATTGGTCAATGGTGTAGAACTATACCCCGCAACTTTTTCAGAATGTTGAGGAGTGTAATCTACACAGGGGTACTCCAGCGTTCACTCCGGCAGATAGAATTTTCCTGAGAGCAGCAGCCACTGGTACAGTGGAATGCACTGAACGTCCTGCTCTGTTTTTTCCAGACTTTTTGTGATGAGGATTTTCTTTGCAGTTTTTTCGCCGAATGTTTCGGCAAACTCATGAAGTCCAGCAAACTCCCGTTCCGGAATGATATCCGTGTAACAGACATTGACAGCAGACAGCAATCCGCTGCGGTGACGGATCACAAAATCAACTTCATGTTTTCCTTTCCAGAAGTGGGGACTGTATGTATTCTGGACGAGGGAGAGGTAGACGAGATTTTCTGCAAGTCTTCCTTCATCTGCGGAAAAGCGAAATGATACGGTATTCCGGAGTCCAAGGTCTGCAGCATAGATTTTTTTCTGGCCGGCATTCTGGGAACGGAGAGAGTAACTGAAGACGCGCAGTTCGTAGAGAAGAAACGCTTCCGATGCAGCCGAGAGGTACTCTTTTATGGTAACTCCGTCGGTATTCAGCATTTTTGCAGTTTTTGCATAGGAGTAGGGGAGAGCGATGTTTGTCATCAGATAGTCAATGAGTTCGTGCAGGATGCGGGAATTTCTGATATCATGCATGCGTTCTATGTCGCGGAAAATAATCGAGTCATAATATCCAGAGATTATCTCATGACGCAATTCCTTGTCTTTCATAGCGACAACGGCAGGAAAGCCGCCTTCTTCAAAGTAATTCCTCAGATGCTCAAGGAGTTCATATCGTTTTGCGATGAGCTGAAGCGGCTCGCCCGGCACTTCGATCCCTTTGAACAGCAGGTACTCGGAGAAATCGAGAGGATACACAGGTATCCTGAGATACCGTCCGCTGATCGCCGTTGAAAGCTGGGAATTCAGCAGTGATGAGCTTGAGCCGGAGATCATTATCTGATATTTTTTGCGGTCATACCAGGATTTTATCCAGTACTCCCATTCGGGGATGCTCTGTATTTCGTCGAAGACCAGGAGGGGACGATCACCGCCGTAGATGTTCCGCTGATATGTTTCAAGGATGGTACCAAGCGGCATGTCCATAGAACGGACCTCAGGTTCGTCACAGTTGACGAAGAGAATGCTTTTTGGATCAGCTCCCTGCGCAATGAGATCATAGACAGTCTGGAAAAGAAGTGTTGTTTTTCCGGACCTGCGGATTCCATTCAGTACAGTGATCTCTCCGGTGTTGAGATACTGCCGGATTTTTTTCAGATATTTTTCCCGCCGGATGCCAGGGAGTGAGATATTGCCGCTCCACCAGGGATTTCTATCAAGGAGATACTGGGTGATGTCCGGGTCAGGCATACCAGAGTATATGGTTATACTCCCTCATTAATCTGTGGAAGCATGACATTGCAACAACATGCTTTTTGAAAAAGCATGTAGTTACAATAGTATACTTTTGAGGAAGGATTTGCTGCTCATTCCGGGATGAGATCCCACTCCACGGAGGGCCGCAGATACGGACTCAGCCATTTTCCGGAGACGAGTTCTACCTTTCGTCCAAAAACTTTTTCCAGATGATCGGCAAGATCCAGAAACCGCTCCAGACTGATTGAACCGTTCTGGAACGTGTAGAGAAGATCGATATCACTCTCCTTCGTGTCTTCACCCCGGCTGACTGACCCGAACAGACCAATGGTTTGAATTTCATATGTTTCCCGGAGGAACGGGAGTTCCCGCTCAAGTTTTGCGAGAACGTCCGCTTTGATACTGGTGTACGGATCATCGGTCATCGGTTTTTCCCCCATCATCTCAGATACTACTGTATATCAC
>JAEWXF010000025.1 GCA_023396065.1 Methanobacteriota archaeon | reverse complement strand
CTGCGGTGTTTTGTGTCTGTTTTCGTGCGTTGAGTGCTTCGCGCAGAAGCTGGCGGGTGGTTTCGGAGATGCTTTGTTCGTCCTGGGCACTGATGGTGCGGATCTCTCCGGAGATTTTGTCACTGAGCCTGAGGGTCGTGATGACGGTGCAGTACGGGGAGCGCGGGCGTCCGCGCTGAAGTCGTGTTTTGTCCCTTGGGGGGGGTGAGATTGTTGATTTCATGAGTGTTCGTTTGTTGTTGTGTGTCTATGCTATGCAATTTGTGGGTTAGGGGTTTTGGGTTCGGGTTTTTTGTAGGGGAGTATGACTCCTGCATTTTATTTGTTGGGTTTTGATACATATTAATATTGTTTTTCTCTGTATTTTTGTAATTATTTGTAGTTGAAAAAATATGTGTGTTATATTTGGTTGTGGAACTATTCGGATGCGGAAAAGAGGGCGGCGTCGACCGGGAGGGTTGGTTTTGTATGGTGTTCTTTGCGGGATGGGTATATAAATCCCGGACCGCGCGGTGTGAAAGTGCCCGAAAATGGAGTTGGGGATGGGGCTGCTGTACGGGCAAAGTTATCTTTTTTAAATGGGTAAAGAACAGCACATGTTCCCCCACCACCTTCAAACACTTAATCCCTAACTTCTGAAACATTGGATACTCTTTTAGATATAGTTGTCCTAGTAGATTCACACGCTTCTCCATCATCTCTGTGCTTGACTGTTTCATGACCTTTCATTTCAGAGCCAAAGGCTTGAGGGGCCCAAATGAAGTAGGAGAAAAGGCATGATACAGAAGGAGTTACAGTTGTTCACCCTTTCTCTCTTGAACACAAGGAGATATACAAAGCAGAATTTCTTCAGGAGAGTCAACCCGGAGAATTCCAGAGAGGGTGAGTTTTTGGTACCGTATAGGGAATATGTTCTCACAGATCAGAATAGTTATTAAATAATATTATCTAGATATAGGAAACATGTATGGAATCAGATAAAAAATTCAGAATATTCATCAGCTGGTCTGGTAATCTGAGCAAACAATTTGCAGAATGTCTTAATAATATGTTAAAAGAGGTATTTGGAACATCCATAAGTTCTTATTTCTCAAGAAATAATATTATGATTGGGGATGACTGGTATCAAAACATTCGTGATTCGTTATCCTGTGTGAATTTCGGCATAGTTTGTCTAACACAGACCAATCTATCATCACCATGGATTAATTTTGAAGCAGGCGCTGTTTTACTCTCTGAGCTGAAAGACGGGCCTGATGTACACATAGCAACCATCCTTATAAATGACTCTCAAAAAATACCAGAATGTCATCCGTTATATAACTATCAGCATGCACATGCAAATCACAATGATTTTTTAAAATTATTCCAATCAATAAATACATGTTGTGAAATAATTGAGGAAAATAATGGGTTTTACGATCGATTTGAAAGAGCTTGGAGCAAATACCACCCAATATTCGTGGAAATTATCAATCCATATCCATCTAATGAAATCCCAATTGTTGGATCCCCATCAAAGACATATATTGGTTCCAGGTCAGGTAGTGAAAATATAATGAGGAATATAAAAGTATCCAAAAATGAAATAATTATTCTTGGCATTAATTTTATATTCTCTAGAGATAATGCCTGTATCCTGATCAAATTAGCAGATAAGGGTATTAAAATAAAAATAATGGCATTATATCCACATGGTGAAAAGATATCCCATTTCATTATAAATACGAATGTCACCTTGGAATCAAAGAAGAACCAAATCCTAACCTCCTATTTGGATTTGCCGGAGGAAGTCCTATCTCATGGAAATATTGAAATCAGATTTGTTGATGAATTTTTTACATGTGGATGTATAGGAATTGATGTGAATTATGATGAGGCTCACTCAGAATATGGTGCAATATATGCAGCACCCTATCTTTTTAATGTGGGTGTTACTCAATCTCCTGTATTCGAAATACACAATATACAATCACCAGATGTTTTCCAAAAATATAAAGAGTACCTAAATAATCTCTGGGATGCTGGAATTCCTGTAAAATTAATGCCAGAGGGAGATAGCCATAGAAGTGGTTGGCAAGCAATTACAAAGGGATCTAGTGCACATATCCGATAATCCCACATTATTTTTGTATTATATTAAGTATTAAGAAAAATATGATACATGAGAGGTATCCTCAAAAATTTCCAGAAAAAATTCACGAAGATCATCTTGTTGTATCCTCAGAGATGTCAAGGGACGTGCGAGCCGGTCATATTATCTAGCATGGAGGTTATCAAGGTAGGATGAATGAATGTGGCTGAAACAAATGAACCCAATTTCACAGATGGTTTAAATTAACAGGCGCCCAACCACCTTGAAAGAAGAATAAGAGTGCCCAATGATACCGAAACTATAAATAAACAGAGATGTCTTGTCCAACGCCGGAAGGAGGGCTGATTGAACCTATTCAGCTGGAAAGAAGGAAAGATCAAACCAGTTATCAGTTATTATTAATATATAGAGTGCCGACATAATATCCAACTCAGAGAAATCAAAATCCCCGGTACAAATATGACAGAGCCAATTCCGCAATCAGATACCTCAGAGACTGAAAAAAAATCCTTCGGACGCGATGTGGGGAAACTGGTCTCCGGAACTATGGTGGCACAGGTTGTCGCAATATGTCTTACGCCGATTATTACTCGAATCTTCAATCCGGAGATCTACGGAGTTGCATCGGTATTTACGTCGATTGTTTCGATTATTGTGGTGATTGCCTGTATGCGTTATGAGCTGGCAATTCTGCTGCCAAAGGATGATAAGGATGCGGGTGCGGTTTTTCTGCTGTGTCTGATCATTCTCGTCTGTGTCAGTTTGGTTTGTGTTCCGGTGATGTTTTTGTGCGGAGATTGGATTGCCGGGCTGCTGGGGAATTCGGCGGTAGCGGAGTATCTGTTTCTGGTGCCGGTTGCGGTGTTTATCGACGGGCTGTATCTTGCATTACGGTATTGGAATACACGAAGGAAGCGGTTTGGAACCCAGGCGGTTACGCAGGCACTACAGTCGGTGAGTGCAAACAGCTTACGGTTTGGGTTTGGGACTGCTGGCTGGGTAGTGCCGGGGGCATTGATCGGCGGGCAGGTTATTGGGCAGGGAATCGGGACGGTGATTCTGGCACGTCAGATGCTGAAAAATGATCTTACGTTGATACTGGGAAGCTTTTCGCCAGGGAATATAAAGCAACAGATGGTGAGGTATAAGAAATTTCCGTTGATTGATACATGGTCTGCATTCATCAACACGGTGTCGTGGCAGATGCCTGTTTTAATGCTTACTGGGTTTTTTTCTTCGACCGTCGCGGGATTGTATACACTGGGATTTCAGATGATTCAATTGCCAATGAGTTTTATAGGCTCATCGATATCTCAGGTTTTTTTTCAGCGTTCTGCTGCTGCCAAAGATGATGGGACTTTAAATCGGCTTGTTGAAAGTGTTTCGGAAATACTGCTTGTTGTCAGTATTTGCCCCGCAGTTTTGCTACTGGCGTCGGGTGGAACATTATTTTCATTTGTATTCGGTTCAGAGTGGCAGGGAGCAGGAGTTTTTTGCCAAATTCTTGCAATCTGGGCAATTGCATGGTTTATTTCCTCGCCATTAAGCACATTAACATCTGTTCTGGAAATCCAGGGATTCGGATTGAAGATAACTACACTCAATTTGGTCACACGGATAATATCCCTTGCCATTGGTGGCATTGTAGGCAATGTACTTCTTGCATTAGTTTTGTTTGCACTCTCAGGGATTGCTGTATATGGAATTCAGCTATTGTATCTGTATAAAAAAATCTCGGTATCTACAACTGCAGTTATTTACCGAATATGGAAGTGGGTACTGCTATCGATACTGATGAGTTTCGGCGTTTTTACCGCAGTTTTTTTCAACGTACCAGATATGTGTATTTTCGTGTTAGTCTGTATCTGTGCTGCAGTTTATTATGGGTTATTGTTTCTGAAAAATAAGGAGGTGAAATCTTATCTCAGGTAAGTTTTGAGAACGTCCGCCCACACTTTATACCCAATTCCAGTCAGATGTACGCCATCATTACTGATAAGGTCTCCATTTACTGTTCTGCCTTCATCAATAAATAGCGAATATATGTCAATGTATTGAACATTCAGCTCATCACAAAGTGTCTTCAAACAGGAATTCCATTCCTCTGTCTTTAGAGAGGGTATTGATTTTGCTGGGAGGATACTCTGAACATAAACTGAACTATTTGGAGTGTGCCATTGGATATTTGATATAATTTCCCTATAATTTGCGACATATTCAGAAACAGAGACTCCTTTACTGATGTCATTCACGCCAATCATCAAAAAAATAATTTTGGGTTCTGCGGCATAAATTACATCAAGCCGGTTAAGAACTCCCTCCGATATGTCAGACCCAATTCCTCGATTTTGAACATTGTATTCGGGAAATAATTCCTGCCATTCACATCTCTGGGTGATTGAATCACCAAGAAAAATAATGTCTACTTTTGCAGGTGGGATGATTTCAAATAATCCCTGACGCTGAGTATATTGATTATTGTCTAAATATGAGTAGTCTGCATTATTCATGTGCAAGAGATAAATTACCCCCCCCCCACCGATAATCATCAAAATAAGTGCGATAATACCAGTTACTGCACCAAATACAAATGATTTTTTGTTAATTTCTTCAGGCATTATCTTCATGAATATTACTATTTTGTTCTCTGGAGATTTCAAGATGACGGATAATTTTTGCGGGATTGCCTCCAATAATTACATGACCTTCTGGAAATGATTTTGTTACAACAGAACCGGCCCCGACGACAGTATGATCGCCCAGTACAACCCCTGGTAATATCATAGAATTCATACCTATCCAGCATTGCTTTCCGAGAGTGACATCCTTACCGGGCAAGTGGTCATCTGGATTCTGAGGGTCATGATTTGCTGTGATAATCCCCACATTTTGAGCAATATAGGTCCCCTTACCAATCACAATTTTTGCACTAAAATTTTGAAAATAACAACCCATCGTCTGAAAATTATTTATGTCATTTATGTCAAATACGATGTTCTTCTTTGAATTTATATTAATGAATGGAGATGCCGGCCATGGGATATGGCGATTGAAACCAAATATTTTCTGCCACAAAATTCCTTTTAAGGCCCATTGCCATCCAGAAAATGATTCATCAAAATATTTTCCAACAAGGTATTGTTTGTCATAAAACACACTACAGAGTAATTTGACAAATGGGAGGCATAACTTTGCAATTGTGCGCAGCACTGGCATATTCATGATTATAGAACACCACAGAATATATCTTTTACCAAATTAAGCCCACAGACTTCATTGGAATGATCTGGAGATACTAAACAGCAAACTAATTATTTCTGTATTGCAGCGTCCAAAACCTCCGCAAATTTTTTCGCCATGCCACGATAGCTGTACTGATCAATTTTTTCATCAATTCCCCGATAGGAGACAACACCGGTTTCTTTCCACTCGGTATACCAGTCCAGGACCTGCTGTTTCACTGCTTCATAGTCCATAGGATGGACGCCTGCGTTGGTTTCTTCAAGGAGATCGGATATGACACATTTCCCCCGATATCCTAAGGATAGAATGGGGCGTTTCGCGGCAAGGTATTCGAAGACTTTACCGGTGTAAACACCGACCTCGGCAGGGTTATCCCATGTTAACAGCAGAAGAATCTGAGAAGACCATTGTAGTTGAATTGATTTTTCTTTTGAAACAGAACCATGACAATATATGATTTTATCAAGATGATACTCACAAACCAGTTCCAATAACAAACTGTCGTGAGACCCATAGAAATCAATCGAGACGTCATCTCTATTGATCTTATTTTCATTTAAAAGTTCATAAAAAACTGCAAACAATAATCTTGGAGAGCGTTTTCCATGATACAGCGCTCCGGTATACGTTATCGTAAATTTTGGGCGTAATGGTGTGTTGGTATTTATTACTTCAGGATCAAAGCCATTTGGAATAACATGAACCTGTTTACCATGTAAACTATGGAGCTTCTCTGCAAGAGGCTGTGACACTGTTGTCAGATACTTTGCTGGACGAAGAGTCGAGAGTTCCTTTTGTGTGACTGCTTCGCTTATAGTATGTCCCGGAGGAATGTAATAATGATTTTGAGACCATAGATCACGATAATCCGCAACCCAGGGGATTCCATATGTTGTTGAAATGGCAGAAGCTGCTTGGTGGGCCGTTGCCGGGTTATAGGTGCTTAACAGTGCATCATATTTGTTTTGTCGTAGTTCTTTTTTTATGATGTTCAAGACTGAATATTTCCACCGGGTTGGTGAAGAGAAGGGCTGGAGTAATGTATTAAGCCAATGCAAAACTTTTCGTGTTACCTCCTGTTTTGAAAGAGATTCAAATAGATTGTACCCTACGACCACATTACACGGTGAGTGAACAGATGCATCTTTTTGCATTGGAAGGAGTTGGGGTTGTTGTTCTTCCTCCGCAGGATATCTCCGCAAAAGTTCTGCAGAGCAGGAGTTACCAAATTGAACTATTCTGCTGCTAATGTAGTCTTTGTGATTTTTATTAAGAGTGATGAGCGTTACGCTCCATCCAAATTCTGGGAGATAATGAAACACTCCATTCGGGCGATTTGAAGCGACGGACTCTTTTTTATGGAAATAATATGCAATAAATAATACTTGTTTCATAAAATCTCTCGAACCAAATTGTAATTTGAATCCTATTCCAATAGGATTTAGAATATTGGGAAAATTACCATATAATACTATCTAAACGCCGTGGCTCAAAATGATGGAAAGTCTTCTTTTGTCACAATTTGGGATATTATCCGGATCCCACTAAAAAGAAATCTCCGTGAATATGCCGTTTTTCCCAATATTCTAAATCCTATTGGAATAGGATAGAAATGAGCAATCAGAATGTCACCTCATCAAAGAAATTAACAATAATTCGAGTAATATATGAGCCGATTCCTGGTGTGGGGGGATCTATTCGCCACACTGTTGATTTATATATGCATATTGACCCATACATAAAAATGCAATATTTGATTAACCCAGTTCTGAAAACTGGGGAAACTGACCACAGTATTAATGGAATGAATATATTGCGACCATACAAAAAATCAAAACTGTTAACAAGATCATTATTGAAATTTATAGATCTCTGGATGTTTGCAGAAAAATCAATTATTTATGCAAATTTATTACAACAACAATTGAGAGAATTGACCATTGTTCATGTTCATGGACTACTACTGGGATTGTATATGGTGCTACTGAAGAAACTGATTGGTGTAAATATGCCAATTATAATCATGGTGCATGGAGGATATACCAAAAGAGATCATAAAATTGGTTTTTCGTACAATTTACAAAAATTACTAATGCTGATGGTTCATCCCGATGCATATGTACTGCTAAATGATGGAAGTGATATTGATGATATGATTGGAAAAATTAAAAAAAATATCCCATACACAGTAGTCTATCACGCGATTGACACGAATGAGTTCCACAAAGTCATATGTCATAAAGCAGACAGACCATTTCGGATCTTATTTCCCCATCGTTTGGTTGCAGTAAAATCGCCCGAGATTGCATTACACGTGATAAATGAATTAATATGCCGCATTATGCAGGACGACAAAATTGAGAAACCAAGACTGGAATTTGTCTTCCTAGCACCATCCGGGTATAATAACGAGATAAAAAAACTTCAAATTGAAGATTATGTCATATATGCAGGGTTTCAAACACCTGAAGGAATGCTTTCTGAGTATAATAAAGCTGATGTTGTCATAGGAACCTCACTTTCGAGCAACATGGGGCGTGCCACTCAGGAGGCAATGGCTTGTGAAACAACTGTGGTAACATTTCAAAGCGGCCATATGGAAACACTGATTGAGGACAAGGTTGATGGATATCTGGTTCAACCAGGTGATGTAAAAGGCATGTCTAATATTCTCTATTGGGCATACCATAATCGGAAGAAGTTGGAAGAGACTGGAAAAAACGCAAGATGCAAGATTATGAAAGAACGATCATGGGATAAGAGGGTGAATACCGAACTAGGTGTATATGATGAAATAGTTCGAGCAAACAAAAATAAGGGTGCTATCAAGCCCTGATTATTCACATGGTCAGATACAGATCTGAATATCCCTTATTTGTATATATTTTACTCACGGACCAATCCATTTCCAGTTGACGGAAGTCCCGACTATTGAGACGATCCAATTTTGTATATATCTTATCATAGATAATCCGGTCATACTCCAGAATGGGAATAAATATATCACTACCAATAATATTTGAAAGAATCTGTTCCGACTCATTATAACCAAAATGATCGGAGAGAGTGGGTATACTCTTCAAAGAATCACTCAAACCCGTGACTGTTAGTGTGTTGAGACTCTCGTAATAAACATATGCCAATGGGGCAATTCTATATATCGCAGTTAGCGGAGGATTGATATACGAGATTTCTGCAGTGCCGTAAATAAAACTCCAGTGATATGGTGATAAATCAGATGCAGAATTGGTTGGTGTGCCCTGCTCAATAAATGGTGAGGGGTATGCAGCAAAGCACGACACAACTCCAAACACACTCAGCGCAATGCAGATTATCACAATCAAACTGCGTGACCAAAACAGATGAGATCTGTGCATACGGAAATGATACAGGAGAAATCCAATAAATATGGGTGTGAATGTTAAAAGAAGCGGCTCAAATCTTGCCAAGGACATGCTCTCTGAACCAGCAATTCCAATCAAAGAAATACCATAAAAAAACACGTACATTCCGGAAACTCCAAAAATACCGCCTAATGCAGGTGTCCAGAGCGAGGAACTTTTCCGGGAAATATAAAGGATAACAAATGAAATGAGTGATATGAGAATAGCGACAGCACGTAACCCGTACATTTTGAGCCCAAGAATCATGATATCTACAATATTAGTAACTCCTGCTTTGTTGAGTTTCGTAGATATCACATCAAATCTTCCTGAAATCTCCATTGACCCCAGGATCTGATTAAACATCTGACGGATGTTGGCATCAAATCGGGAGTGAAGCGAGATTGACCAGAACAAAAAAATTGCGATCATCCCGACAAAAAAGAGGATAGGCACCCAATTACTTCTCAGAAATATCCAGCACGCTGTGAGGCTTTTATTATCAATCAGGATAAATGCTGACGTGAAAATCAGATAACCCAGATATGACACGAAAAGGAACAACGCACCCGCCGGGTGATAAAACGCAAACGGAATAAGAATGATGGCAGCTAATACTGCATATCTTCGATGGTGTGTTCCAGCATATGTTAGGCAAATACCAAAAATAATTGGATACAACAGATTGGAAACATTATGTGGGGCGTAATGGATAGTCGGAACCATCATTCCGATAAACGCAATCAACAGAACCAATAAGGGGAGTAAAGAGAGGGAAGATTTTTCGTTAGATTTTATCTTTTGTTCTTTGATATCTGAATTTAGGAGGATCTTTGCAAGCAGATACACCCCTCCTACAAAAACAATAAGAAATACTCCTATCAGATAATATATTACTGATGGGATCGTAACTCCAGATAGCAGATGAGTGACAGCAGCTACAATATGGGCAAAAGGATAGTCATTTCCAGTATGAAAAGCGCCATTACTAACAATCTCATAGATATATACGGCATGAGTATTGTGATCCCCAGCATATCCAGCAATTCCAGAGATATGCGGCAGATATAGGATCATAAGCCGTGCACATAATGCGATAAATACAGCTACCCACAGCAGGATCGGGCTGTTACCAATTGAAGAGTATCTCTTCAGACAGATGATATACCACCCGAGAACTCCAATAATAACAATCTCAAACAGGAAAAATATTGGGAATAATCGGGAATAAACATCTGTGGTATAGACTTCAGAGTAACTGAGATATGAACAAATATTCCCACATATCAGGAGAAGACATGCCGATAACAACCCACATTTTTCATATTTATTTGAGACCATTTATATTTACCATTTAAGACTAGTACTGCAGGTTTCCACTCATCATCTCTCACCATATGTATCTTTGATCATGAATATTCGCAGATAGATACGGAAGATATTTTTACAAATGGTTTTCCACGTATAGTTTCTTGCATAATCCCATATTTTGTCCGAATCCCAATCCACATCAAGGGCCGAATTAATACATCTTACAAGCCCCTTACCACCCCCTGCGTCACACAGTAGCCCATACTCCTCCGAGCAAATCATCTCAGGAACCCCATCAACTCGTGTCCCAATAAACGGTTTCCCACATCCCAAAGTTTCCATCAACACCGTGGGATTTCCCTCATTCAAACTCGGCAGCACAAACACATCACACGCATTCATCCACAACGGAATCTCCTCATGCGGTTTCCCGCCAACCATCCAGATGCAATCCAATAATCCAATCTGTGCCACCAGCTCCTTCTCCTTTGGATATAACTCACCACTGCCCAGAATGCTACAGAAAGCGTCTGAACTTTCCTTATGTATCTTCTTCATGGCCTCAATCAGATAGCGATGCCCCGTAATAGCCACGCAATTACCGACCGTGAGAAGTATCTTTTTGTCACGCTGCAGACTCAGATTGCATCGGTAGGAAATTTTTCCATAATGGTTTATTCCATAATATATGATGTATATCTGCTTGGAAATCTTCTCTACGCAATCAACGAGTGAAACACCATAAGGCACCGTTTCATAACTAATGATCTCAAACATAATCAGTCATTCACCTTTCTTAATATGTTGTCCCATATTTCACACACATGTTCATGATTAACCGAGGCAACTGAAGGCACTGCATTTTCTGTCATTCGCTTGAGTTCATCCTCATTTTGCAATAACTCCACAATAGCCTGCGCAAATCCTTCCACATCATCATATTCTTGAATGACGCAACCATTATATCTGTCTTTTACAATATCGCATATATCCCCACAATTGGAAGTGATGACTGGCACCCCACATTTCAGTGATTCAATAGCTGTGTATGGAAACCCCTCCCTTTCTGAGGAGATTATTGAAATACGGCTTCTGTTATACCACTCCCACACATTCATTTGGTAGCCGGCAAAATGTAATGTCTCTTCCCCCAAACTTAATGATTGAGCAAGTTGTCTTAATGATTGGATGCATTCACCATCACCAACAATTACAGCGTGAACAGATGGTAATTCATCTTTAATAAGCGCCAAAGCACGAATAAACGTACTTAGATGTTTTACTCGGGCTAGTCTCCCGACTACAATAAGGTCATAGATCTTGGTGCATCCAATTGGTTTGAATCGGTCATCCACAGTGTGGGGCAAGACATATATTTTACTGTTAGAAATTCCATATCTCTCCAATACACTTTTGGTATAGTCACCCGTTGTGGTGAGAATTGAAAATTTATTAATTAAGTAATATTTCAGAAAAAATATTCTCTTTTTTTTAGAGATTGATTTATTATATGGCAAATATGGATATTTTCCAATAACATTGCAAACCTCCAGATTAAATAATTCAATTGGACCTGCGATAAAAGAGACCCCGGTTTTTTTATGGGTTAATATTCCGCATAACAATCCGATATACCCATGAGGGAATAGTAAAAAGGAGTGAATATAATCAATATCTTCTCTCCACGAGACTCGTAACAACAAAATGAACTTAATCAGTGCACGGAATACCTTCGGAAATTTTCTAATGGGAGTGATATAATGTACTTTTGGTATCGCTTTCGCAGGGGTATCACGGATTACAAACACATCATCAACCTCTTCACAAAAGGCTATTTGCTCCACAAAATGCTCTGCATTTCGATCAAAAAGACCTATAACTAAAGCTATTTTCATAAAATTTACCTCACAATATTGCGTATATATTCAAATATTATGTGCACATTCTGTCTCATCATATATTTATAAAAATGTTTACAGAAATGACGTTTCATATGTTTTTTAGCCATTTTATGAAATGGGTTATCTGCCGAAAGATAGTTTACAACTAACGTTTCATACTTAGAAATACTATTACCCTCAATATTTCTATGTGCAGTGGAAACAGCATTGACAAGCTCTTCGCTTAATGATAAATTCAGAGCATAATGCACTGGATTGATCAAGATGGGCATGCATTTGATTTCCACGTTTTCCCCAATATTTATCTCAAATATTGCACTAATTGTGGTTTCGGGATTAAAAGTCTGATCAAAAATAAAATTACCTAAACTATAGATTATGGGTTTTCCATTATAAATTTCATAACCCTGCAAAACATGTGAATGTCCTCCCAGAATAACATCTGCCCCAGCATCAATTAATTTTCGGGCTGTTTCAATTTGCCATACGGATGCATAAGGCACATATTCCAACCCCCAATGTAGAGAGATGATAATCAAATCAGAAGATGCCCTGATCTTAGATATATCATCAAATATTTTTTTATCATCAATTATTTTATTATACCCAACACCACATATTTTATCATCTATGAATGAGTATCCAAAAAAAGCAATGTCCAAACCATGGATTTTTTTAATTCGCACATCATTCCTGACACCAACCGGCAGGATTTTATTTTCATCCAATAAGTTAATTGTATGATTATATATCTCAAGCCCATTCTGCATGATATGATTGTTTGCAACAGACAATGCATTAAATCCTGCATTTTTTAATGCAGGGACTACAGCAGGACAAGCACAGAAGAAAGTTTTCTTGTAATCTATATTGGCATCCCTGTTAACTGAGCATTCAAGGTTTCCAAATACTATATCACCTCTGCTTAAGATGTCACGAACATCATCGAATAGGTAATTGGCCCCTCGTTTCTTAATATGACTGCCAACACCGAAACCCGCACATAAATCTTGATCCCCAAGCATTATGTCTCCAACAGCAATTATTTTGATTGTCATTCACATTCCTGCAAATTATTTACAATATATTTATATTTCGCATTTCCAGCTCTCTCAATACGATCTACGAACCTGAATTCAATATGCCATCCGGCACTTTTTTCGTGAATCACTGCACAAATTACATCTAATTGACTCTCATCAAAGTCATCGGTTACAACCAGCTTGATCTCAAGGGTATCTACCGAATTCTGAACTACCTGATACTCTTTAATACCACGATCATATTCCCAGAAAATGTATAGCAGGAACCAACCATGGACTTTTTTACCCTCTGGAGTAATCAGCACATCAACGCTTCGTCCTCTGATATCCTGCAGTAATGGTAACCCTCTTCCGCAAGAACAAACATCCGTAGTAATAACTGCTTCATCCCCGGTTTCGTACCGGATAAACGGCATAGCATAATTGAATAGGCTCGTTGCCAGAATGCGCCCTTCATCATCGGTAAGTTGCTGATTATTGGGATTTACAACTTCCATTACACTTCTTTCCATATCGATATGTAGCCCGGAATGCTGATCACATTCAAAGGCAGTGACGCCACCGTCATTCAATCCGTAATTATTGTAAACATCGGTCTGAAATACAGAGGAGATCTTTTTTCTTACATTTGGATAAAGCATCTCAGACGTCGTAAAAATAGCTTTTAAGGGGGATATTGAGATATCATTCTCTTCAATCCACGTAGAAAACGAATGCAATGCTGATGGATATCCTCGGATATATTTTGGATGGAAACTATTAATGGTATCAGAATACTGCTTCATCTCAAGGTCTCCCATATCAAACGCTGAAAGCATTTTTAGATTTCTGGAGAATTCATGTGCTTTTTTTGTTATGATGGATTTTGGTGTTACGCCCAGAGATGCACCTGCAAGGAAAACCATCCTGTCACCAAGTTCATACCCTCCATATCCCCATCCACGATACAATATAGCTCCACTAAAAAACCTGTCATTCCACGATAAACGATATCGAAATGGCGTTCCCGTTGTCCCTCCAGATGAATGATTCTCATACTTCATTGATGCAAGTCCAATGGGCATAAAATCATCCCAGTTCTGTCGGATAATGTCTTTTGTAAGGACAGGTAATTTCTCCAGGTCTTCAGATGTCTTGATATCTTTTGGCAGCAATTTTAATGACGTAAATAGCTTATGATAATAAGGCACATTTTCATACGCATATGAAATCATGTGTCTCAAATTTTTATCCTGAGCTTCTTTTAATTCAGCATAGGTTTGCCACTGGCTTATCCCACATTCTTTATAATAGTCATAAAATGATTTGCATCCAAAATTATGTGCAGAAATAAATAATGATTTTCTAAACATGGCAATTTTCCTCAATTTTCTCTACATCTTTAATCAACATTTCAGTCCCATCACCCGCATCAGAAAGCATCCCACTTCTTTTCTCCTTTCCTTTCTCCCGTAAGTAAGCATCCATTAATAAGCAATCAATCAGTCCCAACCCTTCCTCGACATCCCTGTATGCCCAGAGCAACCCAAACTCATGATAATACCTGTGATACACCCCGAAAGTATGCTCGCCATCTCCTCGCACCGCCTCAGGGTTAACAACAACCGCATGCACTCTCATACAAATTGCCTCCGTCGCATCATCGCCCTCCTCCACCCAACATACTGGGTCGAATAATACATAAGGTCATGGATTTTTCCCGGCGAGATGGTCTTCGATGCAGCTTTAATTCGTTCGACAGCCCCTGAACAAAACGGATACAGTCTGCAATGAGGTACTCGTCGTGCCCAGTAAATCCAGAAATCACACACATCTTAACCACGAAATTTTTTTGAATTTAAATATGTCTCATCAAGAATATTTACAAACGCTGAACAAACATCTTCTTTTTCAGACAGCATCATCTGTCTTTTTTCAGCCCATCGTTCCTTCAGGTCATTCATCTTCATTAACTCATCCGCTTTATTGATAGCCTCTTGTGGATCTCTGAAATTATATATCAATCCATAATCATGTTCCAATTCCTCAAAATTGCTCATATCATGAATTCCAACAAAAGCATTACACCGTACAGCCGGGGTTCCCAAAAGAGCTGCCTCTGTAGTCATTGTTTGTGTATCAGTAACTAAAAGTTTTGCATAGTATAGTACGTCATGAATCCTATTCTTTTGCACATGAAGTTGATATTTATCTAAATCGTGGGGGAGCACCATCTCCGAAGAGATAAAGACATGTGCGTATTTACTAAGTACAGATGTTAATTCAATTTTATCATTTTCACCAAATCCAGTAATACCATAATCATGAACTGCATCGAAGGCATTAAATCTTAAAAGAACATATTCATCGAACTCCGGGATCCCCAGCATACCATATATGTCTTTATTTGGTACATAATATCTTTGATGTAAATATGCCAATTCTTTATAACTATTTACCTTAATATGCTTAAAACCCAAATTGTCTTTATATTTTTTGGGAGTGACCACTGCATCTAAAAAAGGCGATGCAAGTTTAAATTGAATCACATATGATTTTGAGTTAACTGAATATTCAGAATCGGTAAATGCAACACATGGGATTCGAAGGACTGCTGAGATAAACGCCTCATACATCCCGAAGCCAGTAACAATATCTGCTCCCCATCTATGCAATGCAAGAAAAGCATCGAGTAATTCTTTAGGAAATCCAAGTACTTTCCCAGCTTTAGATGCAGGGGGTCTTGAAAATAAATGATAGGGAATCTTCATCTCTTCCAGAAGTTCAAGAGTGTCACCATAATCTCTGGCGAGTATAAAGACCTCATGCCCCTCACCCTCAAGCTGATCAATTATATTTTTATAAAAATGAATTTGAGCAGGAGTTATTGCAAAGATACCAACTTTCATCACCAATCACCTTGCTTAAACTCTTTTTGGGTATGCCTTTCCATAAGGCAAGCCAAAATGAATAATATCACACCAATGAAGAATATCAATGGGGTCCAAATAAATGCGACAACCCCAACTAGCATTCCAGTGATACCAAGTATATAGATCAATCCCATCATATTAAAATGAGTTAAATACTTTTCCCACAATCTCCAGATGAATGATTTCAGAAGAAAAATACTCGTTGTGATAATGAAATTACCATAACGAATGCCCGACACCTCACCCGCATAAATTGCAGGAATTGCTACATTCATCATGCGCAACCCCAAAATATTTCCTTTGATCATGACATCATTTTCAAAGGCATATCTTTTATATAATGCGTCAAGATCAAACTTTTTTAACGCGAGTAAAGAGATTGCAACATACCCATTTTGAGGGTCATTCACATACCAGTATCCTGATGCAACTTTTGTAAGAGATGATAATAAGCAATTACCAAAGTGACGCCATAAACTCATACCCTTCCAATAATCCTTTGTTAAACGATTACCTTTTGTAATATCTGCATCTCCCGATATAATGGGGTCAAGCAATTTACTTAGATGATCCGGGCTCATCTGATTGTCACCAGCCATGATTGCTATCACATCAATCGAGTCGGAGATTGCATTTTTGTATCCAGTAATAATTGCCGCACCAACACCACCATTCTCATCATGATGATGAGGGATAACCCGTGGATTAGTCACAGCATATTCTTCAATTAATCTCTTAGTATTATCCTTCGAACAGTCATTCACCACATATATTCTATCGACAAAATCAGGGATAGACGAAAGCGTATCAACAATCAAAAGCTCCTCATTATATGCCGGAACCACAACCCCGATCCTCTTCTCACGATACATGCCAACTCACCTCCCTCTTAACAGCCTCTGCAATCTGATACTGACAACACCCCTGGTTAAAGGCATTTCCTCCTCCCGGAATGCCGCATCTCACAATCCCTCGCTGTACGAATCTCACGAAGATGAAAGAATCACATCTCCACAGGAAATTCATCCGAGAGCGCCTGTTGCATGTGACGAACTGAGGGACAGAAATCATTTGATATAGTATTCAACGTTCTCAAATAAAAAAGAGGTTCTTTGATGTTCTTAGTTTTCCATCGGAACATATCATCTGCTGCTGACATTATACTCATGAACTACCCATAAGTGGAAGGATTTTCAGACAACTCTAAAGATGTTTTCCTTCAAAATTGGAAAAAAAATGTCTATCTGCCTGTCCTATCTTGAGAATGAGGTACGCCATTGGTTATTCCGAGATATGATCAAGACCAGCAACACCCTCGCCACCATCATGAATGCGGAAACCGGGTTTCACACCAATCAATCACAACATCCAATACACAGAACAAACGAATAATATCTTCATCCATGATCTCAATCGCAAAACCTGTTGCCGGCGAGGAAGAAGCCGCAAAAGTCCGTGAAGTCATCCTCTCCGGAATGATGGCCTCAGGTGACATAGTCCACAACTTTGAAGAAGAATTCGCCACCTTCTGCGGAGCGAAATACGGCATTGCCACAACAAATGGTACCACCGCGCTCCATGCAGCGCTTCTTGCCGCAGGAATTGCTCCGGGAGACGAAGTAATCGTTCCCGCCTTCACCTTCTTTGCCTCCGCAAGTTCGGTCAGCATGTGCGGCGCAAAACCGGTGTTTGCAGATGTCCTGCCGGATACCTTCAACATCGACCCGAAAAGTGTCGAACAGAAAATTACCGGCAAAACCAAAGCAGTAATCGGCGTCCACATCTTCGGTCAGTGCTGCAATGCACCCGCCCTGAAAAACATCTGCAAAAAACACAACCTGGCCTTCATCGAAGACAGTGCCCAGGCACACGGAGCAAAATGGAACGGCGTGCGCGCAGGGGCACTGGGAGACCTTGCCTGCTTCTCATTCTATCCGACCAAAAACATGACAACCGGTGAAGGCGGCATGATTGTAACCTCTGACATTGACGCCGCAAACACCGCGCGTATCCTCTGTAATCACGGTCAGACCGAAAAATATCTACATACCATGATCGGCTACAACTACCGCATGACCAACGTCCATGCAGCAATCGGTCTGGAACAGCTGAAACGCCTGCCCGGCTTCACCGCGCGCAGACAGGAAAACGCATCCATCCTCAACACACTGATCCATGCAAAAGGAATTACCACCCCGTACACTGCGCCGGAAGCAGAACATGTCTACCACCAGTATGTCATCAGAATTGAAGATGACTTCCCCATGACCCGTGAAGAACTCATGGCCTACCTCAACGAAAAAGGAATCGGATCCGCAGTTCACTATCCCATACCCCTGCACAAACAACCGGTCTTTGCAAAAGAAAATGCCGGCATCAGTCTCCCGGTCTCAGAAGACTGTGCCGCGCGCGTCCTCAGCCTCCCGGTCCACCCATCAGTAACGGCGGATGAATGCAGATACATTGCAGACGTTATCAACAACATCTCCTCGTAAAAAACAGGCAAACCAGATAGTTCCGCTAAATCATGAAAATCGTAACCATCGTCGGCGCGCGCCCTCAGTTTATCAAATGTGCCCCGGTATCCCGGGCACTAAGAAAAAACCACACAGAAGTACTCGTACATACCGGTCAGCATTATGACTATGGAATGTCAGAAATCTTCTTCCGGGAACTGGATATCCCTCTCCCGGACTACAACCTTGGTATAGGATCCGGCTCACACGGTCACCAAACCGGAGCAATGCTTGCAGCAATCGAAGACATCCTACAAAAAGAATGTCCGGACGCACTGTTAGTATACGGTGACACCAACTCCACCATTGCCGGAGCACTGGCAGCTGCCAAACTCCATATTCCGGTCATTCACATAGAAGCAGGACTCAGATCTTTTGACAAACGAATGCCGGAGGAAATCAACCGTATCCTGACCGACCATATATCCGATCTCCTCTTCTGCCCCACGGACACCGCAGTACAAAACCTGAAAAACGAAGGGATCACGAAAGGAGTATATCACGTGGGGGATGTCATGGCGGATGCCGTTCTCTTCAACAAGGAACGCGCAGGGACATACTCAAACATATTGGAAATCGTGGGCACCGCCAAAAAACAGTACATTGCTGCAACCATCCATCGTCCTTCAAACACTGACTCAAAAGAAAACATGACAGCAATACTGCAGGCATTTGGCGCATGCGGAAAAACAGTCATCTTCCCGATTCACCCGCGCACAAAAAAATACCTGCAGGAATATAACCTTACCATTCCTGAAAACGTTCACCTTCTGGATCCTCTGGGATATCTGGACATGCTTCATCTGACTGCAAATGCAGAAAAAATCGTCACAGACTCAGGAGGAGTACAAAAAGAAGCATATCTCCTCAAAACCCCCTGTGTAACCCTTCGGGAAAACACAGAATGGATAGAAACCCTCACCGGGGGCTGGAACGTACTGGTACACTCACACAACACGCAGGAAATACAGAAAGCACTCAATGCAGATATTCACCCGGAAAACTGGACCCCGGTATTTGGAGACGGACATGGAGCAGAAAAAACGGTAGAACTTCTGGAACAGAACCTGCCCCTCGTGAAAATGAAATAAATGAAAAAGATTCTGTCACACCGAGTGACAATAACACTCATAATGTATCGTGTGAAATATTATCTGAAACTCTTGAATGCGTCACAAAGAGGAATCTCAAATGAAAGTAGGTGTAATCGGAACCGGTGTCATGGGACAAAATCACTCCCGTGTCTACTCTGAACTCAGAGGAATTGACGGTGTTGTCCTCTACGATGTATTCGCAGAATCAGCACAAAAAACAGCAGAAAAACTCGGGGTCGAAGCAGCCCCGACACTTGACAAACTTCTGGACGTTGTTGATGCAGTAAGCATCTGTGTCCCCACACAGTTCCACAAAGATACCGCCCTTGCAGTACTCTCCACCGGAGTATCCGCGCTCATCGAAAAGCCGGTCTGCTCAACGGTAGCAGATGCAGAATATCTCATCGACCACATTCCGGATAACGTAACCGTTGGCGTAGGCCACATTGAAAGATTCAACCCGATCATCCCGGAAATCACAAAAATCATCAAAGATCCGTTCTACATTTCAATTCACCGTCACAACCCGGCATCCGGAAGAATCATTGGAACACCGGTTGTTGAAGACCTGATGATCCATGACATCGACATCGCATTCAACCACTTTATCAAGGGAGACTATACCCTCTCAGCATGCGGAACCGAAGATGTAATGGGCGTACTGGTCAACAACGGAAATGTCCCGATGTACCTGTCCGCAAGCAGAAAAGCATCAAAAAAGCTGCGCTGCATCAGCATTGAACAGGAAGATCTCACCATTGAAGGTGACTTCATGACCCAGGAAGTCTACATCTACAGAAAACCCGGAGTTTACCATGTCGAAGACGAACGGTATGTTCAGGAAAATGTAGTCGAAAAGGTCATGGTGCCAAAAGTAGAACCTCTCAAACTCGAACTCCAGACCTTCCTCAACTGCACAAAAGAAAAGAAACCCTTCCCCATCACACTGGAACAGGCAACCAACAACATGCGTGTCTGTGAAGAAATTCACAAAGCAGCAGGCATCTAAAAAAGAACAACAAAAATACTCACAAAATTCTCTCAGGAAATAACCATGTCTGACAAATTAGTTCAGCTTATCAAATCCCGTGGCCCGATCCGCAAAGCCGGCGTCATTGGTATGGGGTACGTTGGTATCCCTGCCGCAATGCTTATGGCAAACGTTCCGACAATCGAAAAAGTCTATGGATTCCAGCGTGCATCGAAAAGCTCAGGATATAAAATTGAGATGCTCAACCGTGGCGAATGTCCATTAAAAGGGATTGAACCCGGACTTGACGACCTGGTAAAAAAAGTAGTCACAGAAGGAAAGTTCGAGTGTACATCCGACTTTTCCAAAATCAGTGAACTGGACGCCATATGCCTTGCCATCCAGACTCCCTTCAAAGATCCGAAAGACCTTATTCCGGACTTTGGAGCTCTCATTGACGGCATCAAAAACGTAGGAACACAACTGAAGCCTGGAATGCTGGTAGTCCTTGAATCCACCATTACCCCTGGAACAACCGCAGTAATGGCCCGGGAGATTCTGGAAAAAGAGTCCGGACTTGTTGCCGGTGTTGACTTCGCCCTTGCCCATGCCCCGGAACGTGTCATGGTCGGAAGACTTCTCCAGAACATTCAGGAGCATGACCGCTGTGTCGGTGGTATCGATGACATCAGTACCGCGCGGGCAGTAGAACTTTACAGCCCGATCATGACAAAGGGAAAAGTCATTCCCATGAGTGCAACGGAAGCAGAAGTCACAAAAACCACGGAAAACACCATCCGTGACCTCCAGATCGCTGCATCCAACCAGCTTGCATTATACTGTGAAGCAATGGGGATCAACTTCTACAATGTCAGAACCGGTGTAGATTCCCTGAAGGGCGAAGGAATCACCCGTGCAATGCTCTGGCCGGGAGCAGGTGTCGGCGGACACTGTCTTACCAAAGACACCTATCACCTTGAGCGCGGAATGCATATGCTTGGCGGTGACAAACTGGATTATCCGGCAGGAGAAGAGTCCCTGTATGTCCTTGCCCGTCATATCAATGATTTCATGCCAAAGCACATGATGACCCTGACGAAGAACGCACTGCGCTGTGATTCGCTTGCGGGCAAAAAAATTGCACTTCTGGGATGGGCATTCCTTGCAAACACGGATGACGCCAGAAACACCCCGTCCGAGGCATACTACCATCTTGCACAGGATGAAGGAGCTCTCACCACCGTTCATGACGTCTGGGTAAAGGACTTTCCGGAAATCCCTGAGCTTGTCATCCTGAAGAGTATTGAGGAGACGGTTAAGGATGCAGATGCAGTCATTGTCCTCACCGGACACAATGAATACAAGGAACTGACAGCAGATGCCTTGAAAGTGATGACCGGAAAAGAACATCCGGTCATTATTGACGGGAGAAATATTATCAATCCGGACACCTTCCTGAATGCAGGATGGATCTACCGGGGTATCGGTCGTGGAGATAAAAACAATCTCAGCTAACTTTTTTGAGGAAGAGAAGATGCCTGCCAAAAATATCATTGGGAAAAATGTAACTATTTTCGAACCGGTCCAGCTTGGATTCCCCTCTCGGGATCATCTGGGAAAAGAAGACTGGCCGGGAGTTACAATTGGTGATGATTGTACGATCCGTTCAGGATCCATTCTCTATAGCGATGTGGTAATGGGGAATCAGTGCCAGACCGGCCACAACGTCATGATTCGTGAGAAAACGTTCATTGGAAATCACACGGCAATAGGGACGTCAACCGTTATTGAAGGCAATGTTACCATTGGAGATAATGTCAGCATCCAGAGTCAGGCATTCATCCCGACAAATACGAAGATCGGAAATAATGTGTTCATCGGACCAAATGTGGTTATCACCAATGACCGGTATCCGCCTACGGGAATTGGAGGTCTTGTGGGCGCTACTATTGAGGATTTTGCTGCGATTGGTGCAAATGCTACGTTGGTTCCCGGAGTTCATATTGGACGCGGGGCAGCTGTTGCCGCGGGTTCTGTTGTTACGAAGGATGTTCCGGCAGGAATGATGGCAATGGGGAACCCGGCACGGATACGTGAACTGCCGGTGCAGATGATGAACGGGAAATAATTACAGAACAATATAGTCAGGATAAAATCAATTTTTGTGTGCCCCTCGATAACGAGAATGTTGCGCAAACCATGAACCATGGTCTCCCAATGGGGATCATCCTGTAAACCATGTTTCCTGCCATTTCAGTGCGATCCCGTCCCGCACTTACCAATTACTGCAATATTCGCGTGCGAGTGGAAAAAGCCCTCGATTGAATAAACGTGGGAGAAAATGTCGTGTAATTTCCGATAAGCTTCGTCATGAGATTATCTGTATTAAGCTTGACTTGAATATGGGGACTTCCGCCAGTACGGAATATCCTCGTGTTGTCCGGGGAATCCGCATTGGCTCATCTGCTGTTCACCGCGTATTTTTGGAGGAAGGATTGACGAACAAAGACCCAAAGAAGAGTTTTCGACGCCGTCCCTGGGTAAGTTGTGAGAGAGAACACAGTCTCTCTACTGTTCACATGGATCGGTATTTGCAGGAAGCGACATCTTCCTCACCCGAGCACGAGAATTCAAAAATCTGGGTTTATGATGTCTTGGATGATACAAGTTGTATGATTCTTGCCGAAGGAGAATTTTATGCAGTAACAGCTGAGAATTCGATCTCTCTTCTAAGGAAAGCCCATGAATAATATCAGCATATTTCCCCCATGCAGGAGGTAATTACGGATCATGGCAGCCAGTCACTCGCCAGCCTTCCTGGCTTGCTCACCGCGTCGGGCTAACGCCCTCGCTTTTACACGAATGTTCGAGACTGTTTAGGAAACACAGATCATTCATTTGAGAGATTCTGTAAGGAGAAGAAAATAAAGCATATTCTCGCACGAGTGAAGCATCCGCAGACAAATGGAAAGATGGAGCGGTGGTTTCAAACATACCAACAGAATTATCCGAGATTTACTGAGTTTGAGGAATTTGTCACCTGGTACAATGAAAGAAGGCCACATCAGAGTTTAGACTGGAAAACGATGGAAACGCCAAAAAGGGCGTTCTATAGGAAAGTAGTAGACCTAATTAGAGCGAACTGTGTCGCCATGTTCGCGCGAGTCATGGAGGAAAAATGATGCAGAGAAATAATTTTGATACAGCACACCGTAGTGGGCAGGAAAAAAGTGTAACCTAATTTCGGAATGCCACACTATTATCTCTGAGACGAAAATTATATCCCTTTCTATCATATAGATGTATACATATATATTCTTGACACCATGGGAATTATCAATGACTTGCACATTTAACGCATATATTAATACATCAGGATCGAATGAGGGTATTATACAATTTTTAACAGATATTATGTACTCCATACTTTTAGATATTTCTGAGAATCCGATACTTACAATACAAACTGTTGCCATAATTATTTCTGCAATTTTGGCACTAGGGATGTTCTGGGTTACGAAAACTCAGATTCTGTTAAGCAGATGCCCCCACCTTATCCCAACTATTAATGAACCATTGGTTGACCTTAGTGATCCACAAAATCATAACATAACATTATTGGTAACGAATAGTGGAGATACCTCGGCACTTAATGCGGTGGTTGAGTGCAGTGTCACACAAAACATACAAGATTTCAATAAATATTCAAGTTATTGGAGAGAGCCGACTATACCAGCAATACTTTCAAATAACTGTGAAGAATTTATAATACCAATAGAGAGCGACTATATTAAACAGATCGCAGATACAAAGATGAACATCACAATAAAGTATAATAATTATTTTGGGTGTAAATTTACTGTGAGTACCACATTCAGTTTTAAAGAAAATAAATTGGATAATAAACAAATATACAGAGTTCAACAAGGACGTATTGAACACAACTATAGTTCAAAATAATTACCACAAAACAACACACAATTGATGATGATTATAAGTAATTATAAAATATTTTTGTTGGTCCCGAAACATGACAAGTAAAAATAGATTAATATATACATACCCCTCTGGAAAATCTGATTATAAGGAACAATCCCGAGAGGACAAAATCTACCTGATTCTGGATGAACAGTTCCACAGATATCATGAGAACAGGATTTCCGGACAGGATATACTGAAACGCTATCACTCCTTAGCTCTTAAAGTAAAAAATATCACAGTCAATGTGACGAACGGGAAAAAATATGACCTGCTGCTTGCCAGAATCTATCATCAGATTGGTATCATATATCAGAACTCCGGAGACCATAAAACCGCGGAAAAATACTTGAAATTAGCTGCGGATATCCGGAAAATATACAACGATAGTGAATATGCACTTACTCGGTTCCAGATCTATATGAATGCCCAACTCGCCAGATCCCATGGTAATCTGGAATTGTTAACACAGTTGATAGAGTCACTTGGTGAATCTAATTGGGAAAATGTGCTCTGTGATGAAATAGTAAGGAATTATGCCAGCAGGAGTGCCGAAACTGATGAATCTCCGGAAAAAAACAGTATGTTGGCAGAGTTAAATATCAACAATACTGGATACATATATCAAACATGTCACGTCATGAGTCTTTGTGAAAATGGTCGGATTCTCGGAATTTATCCCGACAAAAAAATATACTATTTGGAAACAGCCATCTTAAAATATCGTGATGGCTTAAAACACAGAGTAACTTGTGATGACTGTAAAATTATTTCCGATGAAAAGAAACTTCGACTTGTGGCGCAAACCCTCGTGAGGTTGAGTCAATGTTATATATATGCGATTATTCATATTGAGACAAAGAAGACGGATCCGATAAATGATCTGAAAAAAATAGCACCCTACATCTCAATAATATATTTGTGTATAGAGTTTATAACCCAGGTATACGTCAAATATCCTCAGGAAGAAAATCGAATGGAAGATCTTAAAAACCTGAAAATTGACGTAAATTACTATGCATCCAAATATCAGCAGAATATGGCCGTGCAAAGAACAAACAAAAAAATTCAGATTAACTGCGAATCCCTACGCCATATAATCTGTAGTTTCTATTCGCTTCCTAACATATCTGATGCACCAAAAATCTGTTGCCGATGCAAAAAACCCTTTTGTAATCTGAAAAAAGCGAAATGCAAACTGTATTGCCCTTCTCGTAGTAAATGCCACTGAAAAGTAAATTACCTGAAAATTTTCACGGAAAACCCACAATTAACCACACCACGAATTAACACACATAAGTAAAAATATATAACATAATACAATAATTATAACAATAATTCATAAAAATGAATTATACCCACAATAATCTGTAGAAACACTCACGATGACCCAGGCCAAACAAAAATATGAATTTCGTTTGGTTGAAGAATATATCATATATCCGCCCGAATATACATCATGTACATTTCTCGCGCCATTGAACAAACAATACAATCCATCTCAAACACATTTCCCATCCTCCTGGTCACCGGGCCCAGGCAGGTAGGAAAAACCACCATGCTCAAACATCTGGCAGGTCCGGAAAGAACCTGCATCACGCTCGATGACCCGGAACTGCGTGCCCTTGCAGCCCGTGATCCTGCCCTATTCTTCCAGAGATTCCCCCCGCCACTCCTCATCGATGAAATACAATATGCCCCGGACCTTCTCCCGTACATCAAAATGCAGGTTGACCATTTCCACAAACCGGGAGACTTCTGGCTCACCGGATCACAGGCATTCCCTCTGATGAAAAACGTCAGTGAATCGCTGGCAGGAAGGGGTGGAATCGTCAGTATGCTGGGCCTCTCCTCAAGTGAAATCAGCCGTATTCCCTCCGAGCCCTTCAGTACCAAGCCCGATTATTTGATGAAACGCCGAAAAACAGCGAAAAAAAATGGAACTGATGGAGATCTATGAACGGATTTTTCGTGGGTCCATGCCGGTACTCTATACCAATACTGAAATCAGCAGAGATCTCTATTACCAATCCTATCTCAACACCTACATACAACGTGATATCCGGGATCTAACCCAAGTTGCCGATGAACTGGCATTCTACAACTTCGTACGATCAGTTGCCGCACGGACAGCCCGGCCTGTTGTGTATGAAGACCTCGCCAAAGACGCAGGAATCTCAAGCCCGACAGCCAAAAAATGGCTGTCCCTTCTTATCTCCTCCCATATTGTAGCCCTCGTACAGCCATATCATAACAATGTACTCAAACGAACCATCAAATCCCCGCTCCTGCATTTTCTGGACACCGGACTCTGTGCATATCTTCTGAGATGGAATTCACCGGAAACATTAGAAGCAGGCCCAATGGCCGGAGCTTTCTTTGAAAGCTACGTATTTGCCGAAATTTACAAAAGCTACCTCAACAACGGACAGGAGCCGCCGGTATTCTACTACCGCAACAAAGATAAAAAAGAAATTGACCTCCTCATACTTCAGGATAACACCCTCTATCCAATGAAAATCAAAAAATCAGCATCACCCGGAACACAGGCAGCCAGACACTTCAGCGTACTCACACCGGTAACCCATCCTGAAAAATTCGGAGAACTGGCTGAGTTGAAAACAGACATTGGAAACGGAGCAGTGATCTGCATGGCAAACGACCTCCTGCCGCTTGATCAGGATAACTGGTTTGTACCGGTGTGGATGATCTAAATCCAGGAACCAGCACACTCTGGAGAGAAATCTTCTCACCGCGAGAAAATCAGAGATATGTATTGCGAATACCCGGGAAAAAGTATGGAGTTTCATGGCTGTGGATGCCTTGATCATATGAACAAAGAATCCCCATCCCTCCTTCCCCGCGTTCCAAACCATCTCCTGAACTCACCCCCGAAGCACAATACTCATAATCCCATACCTACAATACAACAGACAAGAGCACCCCCATGACAACATACCTCGTAACAGGCGGCGCAGGCTTCATCGGCTCCCACATCACCGAAGAGCTTCTCACACAGGGCCACAACGTAGTCATCCTCGATGACATGACCGCAGGCATTCGCACCAACGTCTTCCCGCAGGCAGAGTTCATCCAAGGATCAGTAGCCGACGGAGAACTCCTCCATGCAATCTGTGAAGAGTTCAACATCGAAGGAATCTTCCACCTTGCAGCCGTAGCCAGCGTTCAGAAATCCGTCGAAGATCCCATGCTCGTCCATGAGATCAATGCCACAGGAACACTCAACGTCCTCCTCGCCGCAAAGGACTGCGGAGTCCGAAAAGTTGTCCTCTCTGCAAGCGCCGCGGCATACGGTGATGACCCCGTATTCCCGAAAAGAGAGAACATGCTTCCCCAGCCGCTCTCTCCCTATGCCGTCTCCAAAATTGCCGGAGAGATGTACTGTGACACCTTCACCCGCCTCTACGGCCTCCAGACCGTCGCACTCCGCTACTTCAACGTCTTCGGACCGCGGCAGGACCCGAACTCTGAGTACGCTGCAGTCATCCCGAAGTTCACCGAAGCAATCGTTCAGGGAAGATCACCGGTAATCTTCGGCGACGGCATGCAGACGCGGGACTTTGTCTTCGTCAAAGACGTCGTTCAGGCGAATCTCAAAGCCATGCAAAGCGATGCATGCGGACTGTTCAACATCGGGCGGGGGCAGCAGACATCGCTGAATCAGCTTGCACAGATGATCATGGAAGCCGTGGATACACACGTAGATATCATCTACAAAGATCCCCGAACAGGTGACATCCGTGACTCGGTGGCAGACATCAGCAAAGCACGCGAAGTACTTGGCTATGAACCGGCATACAGCGTCGCAGACGGCATCCGGGAAACGGTCGAATACTTCCGGGGATTGATGGGGTAATATATCCCCTGTTTTTTCGGAAGATATTGGTATCATGTAGATATTTTTAATCACTCTGTGTCGCAGAACAGACACAATAGAATACACAAAAACCATCAAAAAACACTCGCCTCCGACTTTCCTTGAAAAACACAGAGACGCACGAAGGGAAAAGAAACCTAAACGTCCCTGACACGTGTTTCAGATAAACATCTCAAACATACAGTTTTGTTCTTCGAACAGTATCCCATCCAAAACCCTAATACATTTTGGCATCCACAAATAACTATCAGGCAATGCAGGAATACATCAGCATCAAACAGGACATTCTCTCAAAACTGGAAGAGAACCTGCCCGAGCTCCGGGAACGTTTTGGCATTGAGACAATCGGTATATTTGGTTCAGTAGCGCGGGGTGAAGACACTCTCATAAGTGACGTCGACATACTTTACCGATTTCAAAAGGGACGAGGCAGACTTCGGGAATTTATCGGGTTGGCTGAATACCTTGAAAATCTCTTCTGCCGAAAAGTAGAGCTTATCTCTATTGACTACATCGACCCATACATAAAACCCTACGTCAAAATGGATGCCATTGTCTACGGGAACTCACCGGCCATAGCATGAAGAAAGAACGTATCTTTCTCACTCACATTCTTGAACAGACTGAACTCATACTGGATATCTCATCCAAAATATCGTGGAATGACTTTGAATCGAATAAAATGTATCAATACACCTTTATTCGTGCAATGGAAATAATCGGTGAAGCTGCGAAACACATTTCAGAACAGACACGGGAACAGCACGCTGACATCCCATTTAGAGAAATGGCCGGACTGCGTGATCGACTGATTCATGGATATTTTTCAGTGGACCCAGTACGCATTTGGGAAATTGCCGAAAACGACATTCCAGAGTTGAATGTGCAGCTTAGGTCCCTCTTATCTGAAATATCTCCTGCCTGCCAAGACAAATAACCACTCAACCGGGATTGTCTATTCTCTCTTATTTCATGTTCATCCGGTAGAATTATTCCTAAGGTTGATGAAATAAATCCCAGGATATCTTTTTTTAACACAGACTCACATCACCCAATCCCCGCAACGGAAATCAGCATCAGGTTCTGTAACATACTATTCCTACAGACCTTTCAGGAGGAAGACCGAAATGGAACAGCCATATACCAGTATCAGACAGGAAGTACTCAGAAAACTTGAGGAGCAACTCCCATTCATAGAAAATGTGTACGGCGTAAAAACAATAGGCATCTTCGGCTCGGTAAGCATGACAGGGTTCCGTGATCGGCTGATTCACGGATACTTCTCAGTGGAGACAATATATGTTTGGGGAAATCATAACCCCGGGATATTCCAACACTGACTGAGCAAATACATATTCTCCGGAAAAGAGCAAGAGAGAACAGCCCCTCGCCAACCAGATCACCCCTCAGAGATCCAGCAAAGAAAGGTATGAAAAACAGCACCTTAAAGTAACACGCCCGCCCAAACTATACCAATGATTCCGTTGATCCTTGATCTCTCCAAAGGGCGTATACTCGTCTTCGGAGCGGGAAACGTAGGAGTCCGGAAAGCGAACCATTTTGCAGGAAAATGCAGGATAACCATAGTCTCGCGCAGTATAAGCCCCGACGCCCTGACACTCCCCGGGACCTCCATCAAACAGCTGGATACTGCAGACATCGAAGACGATGACCTGCGCAAAATGATCGAAAAGCATGACTTCATCATCGCCGCCCTCTCTGACACCGCAGAAAACGAACGGATATGCCGCATAGCCCAGGAAACCGGAAAATGGTACAACAGCGCCGCAGATGTCGGAAACTTCCTGATCCCCTCCGTAATTGCCGGAGAAGAATATACTATCGCGGTATCCACCTCAGGAAGCAGCCCTGCCGTACCGAAATTTATCCGCGAACAGCTCACAGACGAGTTCAAAGGATTGGACAACATGATCCGGCTGCAGAAAACCCTTCGGGAAACACTGAAAACAACCATCGACAGCCAGGAAAAACGCGCGGAAATTCTCCGGGCAGTACTGCATGACGACACAATCTGGGACGCCTGTGCCGCAGGAAAAACCTGTGATGACCTCATAGCCCGATACCTATGACCGCCGCCGCAGAACTTCTTACCCCCGTCGCCATAGCAGGCCTTGATCACACCATCGCTGATCAGCAGCAGCTCTCCAGCTTCCGGTTCCCAAACGAAGCCGCATTCCTCACCGAAGCTGCCGGACACTTCAAAGGAGTAGTCCTCCTGCAGACCTGCAACCGGGTTGAAATTCTCGTACACGGAACCGGAAAAGCACTCTCGGACTACCTCCACAGCATCGGACGAACCGGATTCCATCTCCATGAAGGACCCGCAGCACTCGCCCATCTTCTGGAACTTGCCTCCGGCATACAATCCATGATCGTCGGCGAAGACCAGATTCTTGGCCAGCTCAAAAAATCCCTGCTGCTTTCAGCCGAATGCAAAACCAGTGATGCCGTCACCGACATCTGCATCAACACCGCCATTCATGCAGGAGTAACCATCCGTGCGGAAACCCACATCAACCGCGGAGCGGTATCTATCGGCTCTGCCGCAGTCAAACTTGCCGAAGAGCTGCTCGGAACCCTTGCCGGCAGAAATATCCTTGTCGTCGGCGGCGGAGAAATGGGAAAACTTGTCACCCAGGCACTCGCAGAAAAAAACCTCCGGGCAATCTACGTCACCAACCGGACCTATGACCATGCCGTAGAACTCGCCGGTGAAATTGGCGGCCGGGCAATGAGAATGGACCAGCTCTACCCCTGCATTGCCCTCTCCGACGTAGTCATCTCCTGCACCGCAGCCCCGCACACCATCATCACCCCCGACGGACTCACCAGTGCAATGAATGAACGGTTCTGGCCGCTGGATCCCGAACCAAGAAAACTCATTCTCATTGACATTGCCCAGCCGCGGGACGTGGACGACACCTGCCGATCCATCCCCGGCGTTCATCTCTTTACCATCGATGACCTCAAGACCGTCTCAGAAAAAAACATGGAGCTGCGCAAATCCGAAGCCGCACATGCAAAAGAGATGACAATAGCCTATCTCCCGGAGTTCATCCGGCTCTATAACAGAACCGCCGCAGGTGACCTCATCGCAGGACTTTATACGTGGGCAGAATCAATCCGTGTACGTGAGCGGGACAAAGCCCTCGGACGGCTGGGAACCTGTGACCCTGCTGTTCTCACCATCGTCGATGACCTGACCCGCGTACTGACGAAAAAACTCCTCGCCGACGCCACCCTCTCTATCCGGGCAAGCGCCGAGTGTACTGATATCACAACCGCAAAACAACTGGTTGATGCAATAACCCGTGGTGAACAAGTATGTTTCCTCAAACACGAATGAGAAGGCTCCGGAGGCGGATTCTCCGTCCCCTATTTGCCGAAACGCAGATAACTCCTGAAAACCTGATAATGCCGCTGTTCTTTGACGAAACAGCGTCGGAAAAAACACCCATCACATCCATGCCGGGTCAGTACCGCTGGCCGGTTGCGGATGCAGCTGCCGTGGCAAAATCTCTCTATACTGACGGTGTCCGGTCGGTAGTCCTGTTCGGCATCCCGAAAATGAAGGATGAAGCAGCCTCCGGAGCATTCGCTGCGGACGGCGTAATCCAGCAGGTAACCCGTGCCATCAAAGCCGCAGTTCCGGACATGATCGTTATCACCGACCTCTGTGCCTGCGAATACACCAGCCACGGCCACTGCGGAATCATCAGCGAAACCTGCGACGGTCCGGACCTGGACAATGACCAGTCACTTGCACTGATGCAGAAGATCGCCGTCAGTCAGGCGGACGCGGGCTCTGACATGGTAGCCCCCTCCTGCATGCTGGACGGAATGGTGGCCGCCATCCGCTCCGCACTGGATGACGCAGGATACACCGATCTGCCGATCATGTCCTACTCAACAAAGTTTGCCTCAGCCCTCTACGGACCGTTCCGGGAAGCAGCAGACTCAGGATTCGCCTTTGGCGACCGGTCCACCTACCAGATGAACCCCGCAAACGGCCGCGAAGCTGTCCGGGAATCCCTCCTTGACATGGAAGAGGGAGCAGACATCCTGATGGTCAAACCGGCTGGCCTCTACCTGGACGTGCTGACCCGCGTCAAGGAACTCGGTCTGCCGACCGCAGCATATCAGGTATCCGGCGAGTATGCAATGATCAAAGCTGCAGCGCAGAACGGATGGATCGATGAAAAACGAATCGTCATGGAATCACTTCTGAGCATCAAACGGGCCGGAGCGGATCTGATCATCACCTACTATGCCCAGGATGTAGCAAGGTGGCTGAAATGAACTCCGAAGAACTGTTTACCACCGCCAAAACCCTCCTGCCCGGAGGCGTCTCCAGTCCGGTCCGTGCCATACAGCCGTATCCCTTTTACGTGAAATCGGCACACGGAGCAGTTCTGGAAACAATCGACGGGCAGCAGCTGGTTGACTGCTGTCTCGGCTACGGTCCGCTTCTGCTTGGCCACGGAAATCCCGCAGTCCAGGCAGCCGTTGCCGCACAGCTGGAAAAAGGATGGCTCTACGGAACTCCCACAGAGCTTGAGATTGAGCTTGCCCGGCGGATCACGGGAGATCATCCGGGGATGGACATGCTGCGGTTCGTTTCGACCGGGACAGAGGCAACCATGGCAGCAATCCGGCTGGCACGCGGATTTACCGGAAAACCTGATATTGTAAAGGTCGAAGGAGGATTCCACGGAGCGCATGACGCGGTGCTGATCGCCGCAGGCTCTGGTGCAACCACGCACGGAACCCCGGACTCAGCCGGAGTTCTCCCTGACTTTGCAGCACATACCCGTCAGGTTCCCTATAACGATCCCGAGGCACTTGAGACACTGCTTGCGAAGAATGACTCCATTGCGGCGTTTATCATCGAACCGGTAATGGGTAACATCGGCCCGATTCTGCCGGACGACGGGTACCTGCAGGCGGTCCGTGAGATTACAAAAGCCCATGATGTCCTGCTGATCTTTGATGAGGTTATCACCGGTTACCGGCTTGGTATCGGCGGCGCTCAGGTAAAGTTCGGGATCCGGCCGGATATTACCACCCTAGGCAAAATTGCCGGCGGAGGTCTGCCGATCGGCGTCTTCGGCGCCCGTCGGGAAATCATGGAAATGATTTCACCCGCCGGTCCGGTCTATAACGCAGGGACGTTCAATGCAAACCCGCTGACAATGGCAGCCGGGATCGCGGTGAACCAGTATCTGCATACGCATGAAAGTCTGTATGCAGAACTTGCGGCAAAAACCCGGGCAATTGAAGAAAGTATCCCGTCACGGGCCGCGGGATCATTTGTCTCTCTTGGATCGATGTTCAAGTATTTCTTCCGGGAATCAGCACCGCGGAATTACACGGATGCAAAACAGTGCGACACAACAGCGTTCCGGCCGTTCTGGGAACGAGCGCTTGCAGCAGGAGTGTTCCTGCCGCCGTCACAGTTTGAGACGAACTTCCTCTCCGTCTGCCACGGAGAAGCTGAGATGGAAAAACTCTGCCAGGTGTACGCGCAATGCTGACGATACGGATCGGGACACGCGGAAGTAAACTGGCACTTGCCCAGACAAATCACGTTCTGGACATGCTGCGGGACAGGGATGTTCCGGCGGTATCGGAAACAATTACCACCAAAGGGGATGTGGTGCTTGACCGCGGCCTGCATCAGATCGGCGGCCAGGGAGTGTTTGTCCGCGAACTGGACAATGCGATTCTCCGCGGCGAGATTGACGCAGCCGTCCACAGTATGAAAGACATTCCGGCCGTCCGGCCAAAAGGCCTGATCACCGCAGCAATTCTGCCGCGTGACCCTCCGTGGGATTATCTTGCATTCAACCGTCCGATGGATGAAATCTATGCCATTGGCACCTCAAGTACCCGCAGACGTGCCCAGCTGCTGCGGTATTATCACTGTACACCGACGGTGCGTGTCGAATCCCTGCGGGGAAACGTAGATACCAGACTGGCAAAGCTGAACGACGGTCTGTATGATGCGATTGTACTGGCCGAGGCAGGTCTCGTCCGGCTGGGATACCGGGTAAACGGGGTGACAATGCCGCTGGAACACTTCGTACCGTCACCGAATCAGGGGACGGTTGCGGTAGTATGCCGGGACACTCCGGAACTCCGGGAAGCATTTGCATCCCTGAACGATCCCCGGACCGCGTTTGATACCGGAATCGAACGGGTGATTATGGAGGCTGTCGGCGGCGGATGCTTTACGCCGCAGGGAATCTTCTGCCGGGAGGGAAACCTGCTTGCCGAGGTGCTGTCACTTGACGGCATGCGGCAGGTAAGAGTTCGGGAGAACGTATCCTCGTTTGAGGAGGCAAAAGAGATCGGAATACAACTTCGCGAGGAGGCTGCCGATCTGATTGAGGAGGCGAGAGTGAGTCTCGGATTACAGAAAAATGACAGGTAAAGTGTTTCTGGTAGGGTCGGGTCCGGGAGGTCTCGGACTTATGACGGCAAAAGCCCGGGAAGTAATTGATGCAGCAGACGTTATTCTGTATGATCAGCTTCCGGGAGATGAGGTCCTGGCAACACTGCCGGATCACGCAGAGAAGATTGATGTCGGAAAGTACGGCGGGCATCACACCATGCGGCAGGATGAAATTGAAGCGCTGCTGGTGGAAAAAGCCAAGGCCGGAGGGAGCATCGTCCGGCTCAAAGGCGGGGATCCGTTTCTGTTCGGCCGCGGCGGAGAAGAGATGGAGACACTGCGGGCTCATGGCATTGCGGTTGAAGTGGTGCCCGGGGTAACCAGCGGAATTGCGGTGCCTGAGTGTGTGGGTATTCCGGTAACACACCGATCCTGGGCAAGTCAGGTAACGTTTGTGACCGGACACGAGGACCCGGAGAAAGAGGTTTCCTCCATTGACTGGAAGTGGCTTGCCGGAAGCCCCGGGACGATTGTCATTTTTATGGGCGTAAAAAATCTCCCGGTTATTGCAGAGCTGCTGATCGAAAACGGAAAGCCGTCGGAGACGAAGATTGCGGTGATTGAGCGCGGGTTCCGGAAAGATCAGCGGGTGACCTGTGCGACGCTCGCAACGATCGGGGATACAGCTGCCCGGGTGGGAGTAAAGCCTCCCGCAATTATTGTGATCGGGGAAGTGGTGAGTCTGTATCGCGACGGCTCGGAAGGGGCCTGGGCTCAGCAGCGTTAGCCACTCCTGAAAAACGGAGAGATCCATTCGGGCAAGACCGGGATGTATCTCTCTCTTTGTTTTATGTGGTGAGGAGTATGTTCCTCAGAAATTGAGCACGACAATCCGCCACGCTGTTTCGCCGATAGACAGGGTATCCCATACCACAATTCCGGTTTTTTCGGTCTCATTGATCCGGACGGTATTTTTCAGAGTTCCGGACTCTTTCATAAACACCTCGGGCGGCAGGTCCCCGGTAACGTTTTTGTGCAGCTGGTAGGCGTCCCGGTCATAGATCAGCGTCCCGTCAGGCTGAACAACCCGGATAATGTACGGGCTTCCGGCAAGAACGTCAGAAGCGGCATCGTTAATCAGTTTCGCCGGGAGAAAGGCCGTTGCAACATAGCCTTTTGCGCCGCCGAGCGAATCCTCATAGACATATCCGTTTTCTGCAGGGATGGGATAACTAAGGGCAGAACCCAGACTCCCTTCTTCCAGCTCAAAGACAGCAGCCAGATACAGATTTCCTGCCCTGAGAGACGCGCGATCCTGTGTATACTCGGACATATCAGAACCGATGGCAGTCTCCCGCGATACCGGCGCGGCGTTTACCACCATCAGCCTGTCATTGACCGCCAGAATATCGATTGCCCACGGATGTTCCTGATAATAGGTTTCCAGCTCTGTTTTTGCTTCCGCCGAATCCAGACTGACGCTCACCGGGGAGAGGTTGTCTGCAACGTTGATCAGATCCCGGGCGGTCGTTTCCAGTTCAGCCCCGATTTTCCCGGACAGAACCTGTAAGGTTTTCTGCATATCAGCCGTCAGAAGATCGTCAGCAGAGTTCCCGGAACCAAGACATCCGGCAGCGGCAATACAACTGATAAGGAAAAACAGACACACACACATGTATCCTGCACGAACCATACACAGTTTATCGCGTTTCAAATGTATAACTGTGCTGAAAAGAAGTGCGAAGGAAGGGATTCGAACCCCAGAACTCCTATGAGACCAGACCCTGAATCTGGCGCCGTTGACCTGGCTTGGCTACCTTCGCGCAATGAACTCCCGGAAACCGGAATTACTCTTGTGCTCTATCATATTTGCGGTCCTGGTAAATAAACGTAGAGGTTTCAGAGATTCGGCGTAAGCCGAAAAAAAGGATTATGCATCTCCGTTTTCTTCGGCAAACTTCTGCATCTCCTGATTCCGCAGCTCGGCACGCTTGATCTTACCGGAGATCGTCTTCGGAAGCTCCGGAACGAACTCAATCAGCCGCGGATATTTGTAGGGAGCGGTGGTCCGCTTCACATAATCCTGAATATCCTTCACCAGTTTTTCGGACGGCTGATACCCGTCGTGGAGCACAACGAACGCCTTAATCACCATACCACGGATGGAATCCGGGGACCCGACCACGGCACTCTCTTTTACCGCAGGGTACTCAAGCAGGGTAGACTCAACCTCGAACGGACTGATCCGGTACCCGGAACTCTTGATCACATCATCATTTCTTCCGACGAACCAGAAATACCCGTCCTCATCCATGTACGCCTTGTCACCGGTATAATACCAGCCGTTGACGAACATAGCCGCGTTTTCCTCAGGATTGTTCAGATACTCACGAACCAGACCTGCCGGTCTCGGATTCAGCGAAACGGCGATCCGACCGGTCTCTCCCTGGGGAACCTCACGGCCCTCATCGTCATGCAGCTGAATATGCCAGCCGGGTACCGGTCGTCCCATTGATCCCTGCTTGACCTCCATTCCCGGCATGGTTGCGATACAGCAGCAGGTCTCGGTCTGACCGTATCCTTCACGAATCGTAAGACCGGTTCCTTCTTTCCAGATCCGGATAACCTCCGGGTTCAGCGGTTCACCGGCACTGGTACAGGTCCGCAGCTCGCTGAAAGAGAACTTCTTCAGATCTGCGATAATCAGCATCCGGTAGATCGTCGGGGGCGCGCAGAACGACGTAATACCGTACTTCTCGATCAGCGGCAAAAGCTCGGTCGCATGGAACTTCGTACGGTAATCATAGACAAAGATACAGGCGCCGCAGATCCACTGACCGTAGATCTTCCCCCAGCCGCATTTTGCCCATCCAGTATCTGAGACCGTAAAGTGGACATCAAACTCCGTTAAATCATGCCAGAACTTAGCCGTTACCGTCTGACCCAGCGGATGACCATAGTCATGCAGTACCATCTTCGGATCCTTTGTAGTTCCGGAGGTGAAATAGATCAGCATCGGATCGGTGGCAAGAACTCTGCGGCCCACACTGCTGACCAGTTTGGTTGTAACCGGTGCCGGATACAGCAGCTCATTCCGATATCCGATCCACGGCGTCTGCAGACGTTCTCCGGGAACATCGTCGACGATCATCCGAAGCTGGAGATTCGGACAGTCCGACGCAACCTCATCCACCTTTTTCATATTCTCGCTGTCGGTAATAACCATTTTAAAGCCGCCGACCTTCATGCGGTAGGCAATGTCTTTTACTGTCAGCATGTGAGGTGAAGGACAGAATACGGCACCAAGCTTCATAATGCCGAGAACAAGGATCCACCATTCGGGAACACGCGGCAGCATCAGAAGAATCCGGTCCCCTTTCTGGATTCCGAACTTCATCAGAATATTTGCGGCCTCATTTGAGTGAATCATCATATCCCAGAAGGTGAACTTCTTCTCAGCACCCTGCTGGTTAACCCAGATCATCGCTAAGTGGTTGCGATCTTTTTTTGCCCAGGCATCGATCACATCAAACGCGAAGTTGTAGTATTTTGGGACCTGTATCGAAAACGATTTGTACGTCTCCTCATAATTCCCAATATTGCCTCCGATTGGAGGATGTTCCTGCGTTTCGGTCATGATAATTGCCGTATAGTTATGGGATTTCCCCAGATATTAACACGTGCCCGAACCCCGGGGGATGCACCCTCGGACACGAAGTATTATGCTTGCATCTGCTCTATTAGATAGAGATGGATGGGAAAACATACGATACACTGAAGATCGAAAATATCGTTGCATCCGGCGTTATTGCAGATGAGATCAATCTGGCAGAGATCGCAGAGAAAATTGACGGGTGCGAGCTGAATACCAAGCGATTCCCCGGAGCGGTATATCGTATTGATGCGCCGAGAATGGCGTCACTGATCTTTTCGTCAGGAAAAGTCGTACTGACCGGTATCAGAAATGAGTCTGCCCTGCAGGAGGGACTGACGATTATTCTTGCCTCACTCAAAGAAGCCGGTGTCAAGACCCTGGATGTACCAAAAGTTGCGGTGACCAATATCGTCTGTTCATATGATATCGGGAAGTTCATCAATCTGAACCGTGTGGTGGCAACCCTGTCGCTTGAGGCTATCGAGTACGAGCCGGAACAGTTCCCGGGCCTGGTCTACCGCATTAAGGATCCCAAGATTGTGGCCCTGCTCTTCTCCTCAGGAAAAATCATTCTGACCGGTGGCAAGAATCTGGATGATGTCCGCAAGGGTCTGGACTTCCTGGAAGCACGGCTTGAAAGTATTCTGAAAGAACAGAAATAAGAAATACCTTTTTTTGAATAATTTCCACGATGCCGGGGTGGGTGCGGAGTGGCTGTCCCTGCAGACGTCTTCGTGTGAAAACCGCGAATAAAAAAATCGCCAAAGGCGATTTTTATCACCGTTCTTTCGAATCGGGATTTGCGTGCAAGTCCTTTGGGCTTGTGTGCCGTCCAAGTCTTTGACTTGGGATTGTCAGATAGAGTGAGATACAGCAGCATCTGGCTTGTTTTCATGATCTCCTATCCCGCTCGTCCCGTCCGTTTTGACCAACTGACAAATTCCGGGTGACAAAAATCGCCTTTGGCGATTTTTTATTCGCGCTATTTGTGCTATTCGCGGTTTTTTCACGAAAGCGTCCGGAGTTATTTCCAGAACCGGTGAGTCTGGACAAACTTCCGTTCCTCTTTGAGAATTTCCCGGTAAAAGGTATCTCCCTGAGCAAAAGTATTCAGAATCCGCGCCGCAGCCTCCGGCCCCACACCGCGGCCGGCAAGAGCGATAACGGCACGCTTTCCGCTGGAAAGCACCATATTGGCGTTGCGCAGCATCCGTGCCGCCGCATCTTTTTCCTCAGTGGTTTTCTTTGCCTTATTCAGTGCCGCATACATCGGTTCATCATAGGGTTTCAGCGCCGCAATCAGCCGTGCCCCGCAGACCGGACACTGCGGCTGATCCGGCACACGACCCACCTTTGTCCGGCTTTTCCATTTTTTACAGTGCATACAGGCAAGAATGATATCCTGCTCAGCAATCCGATGCTTCACACTGGCAAGAATCGCCTGATCCTCGCCCGGCGGCACAATCACATCCCGCCCGGTGAAGAGACCCTCAGCTCCGATAATACTCAGCCGGCTGGTTGTAGTCTCCATTTTGTGATCTCTCAGCCGTTCCAGAACCTCCCGGGCACCGGCAACATCCATATTCGAAAAAAACAGCTCACGAAATGCCTCCCTCTCCACCACGGTCCCGTCAAAAAGATCCATCAGACGATGTATGCTGATCTTCTCATAATCCGCATCCGCATCAATTGCCCCGAACTTCTTTGCGACCTGCACCAGCTTCCACTTATACAGAGCCGTTTTTTTGAGAGCGAGGGTTAAAATCGCCTCCACATGATCCGGTTCCAGGGAGAGAAGGACCTCTTCGACGTCAGGCGCGCGCAGGAACTTCGGCAGCCGCAGCAGAATCCGGTACGCATTTGTCTCAATGCCAACCGAGGTCCCGTACCGTGCCGACAGGAGAATCGAAAGTACCCGGCCGAGAGCCTCATTCACTTTGTGACCGCCGCAAAGGTTGACGACGACTCCTTCATCCGCATCCTCCAGCACGATCACACGATCAGTTGCAACAACCGAACGATTCTTCTGCATCTCAGCAAGGATTTTCTCAGAGAATGCAACCGAACGCGAATCAGCCCGGTATGCGGAAAAATTTCGTTCCCGCCGCAGCTGTCCTGCCTCCATCGCAACCGTAAACGGCACCGGAATCTGTTCCCCCTCCCATGACGGTAGCTCGCCCTTCGCATTCTTTGCCGGCTCAACCATAATCCGGTCCTCATCAATGTCTAAGACGCGCCACATCTGACCACGTGCCACAAAAACCGCGCCTGAAGATATCCAGCTGATAACAAACGATTCATCCAGCGTACCGACCGGCTTTCGGGAAACCACATCGAAGACAAAACTCTTCTTCTCGTCAGAAATCATAGATAAATTCAGAGAAAGATACTTCCGTGCCCGGGCCTTGGTAATCAGCATATCCCCCTCAGTCCGGACCAGATAATGCTTCTCCATCTGGGCAATCACATCCCGAATCAACGGCCCCGCATCGGCAAAACAGTAACTCCGGGAGAAGATTTCTTCAATTTTCGTGATCGGAATTTCGCCCCGCTCTACCGCAAGTGCGGCGATCTGATTTGCTATGACGTCTGCTGCATTGATATGGGGCCGGACCTTCTCCGGCTCGTTGGCCATGGCTTTGCGGACGATGACCATGGACTCGATGCAGTCGTCAAAACCGGTCGCAAGAATCGTTCCCCGGGACGTCGCATGCAGCTGATGGCCTGCCCTGCCGGTTCTCTGGATCAGCCGCGCCACTTCACGCGGAGAGTTAAACTGTATCACATGATCCACATGGCCGATGTCAATGCCAAGTTCCATAGAACTGGTACAGATCATACCGCGGGTCAGCCCTTCACGGAACCGGTCCTCCGCATCCACCCTGACCTCCCGGGAAAGAGAACCATGGTGAACATCAATATCACCCCGGCTGCGGAGTGCGTGGCCAATCGCCTCTGCGACACTGCGGGTGTTCGTAAAAACCAGAGTGGACGTGTGGGAGTCTATGCACTTTTCAATGAGTTTCGTCTGATCCCCAAAGGATTCCCCGGCGAACCGGACGGTGAGGTCCAGGGTTTTTGCAACCGGCACCTGAACGATCGTGTAGGGACGTTTGCCGCAGAGAAACTGCCCGATCGTCTCAGGATTTCCAACGGTTGCGGAAATACCGATTCTCTGAAACTCACCGGAAAGTTCTGCGATCCGTTCCAGTCCTACAGAAAGCTGACTGCCGCGCTTCCCGCCGGCAAGCTCGTGAATCTCATCAATGACCACATACCGAACGCCCGCGAGATGCTTTCTGAGAACTTTTCCCATCATCATGGCCTGCAGACTTTCCGGAGTGGTAATCAGGAGGTCAGGCGGATGGACCGCCTGTTTGCGGCGGTCTCCCTGCGTGGTATCACCGTGGCGGACGGAAATCTTCAGCCCAAGCTCATGACCCCACCATTCCAGCCGGTTCATCATATCCCGGTTGAGGGAACGGAGCGGTGTGATATAGAGGGCGGAAAAGCCGGGAGGATGGGGTCTGGTCAGCAGCTGATGAAAGATTGGCAAAAGCGCGCTTTCGGTTTTACCCGTCCCGGTGGGCGCAATAAGGACGGCATTTGTCCCCCGGATAAGTTCGGGAACAGCCCGTATCTGAATTTCAGAGAACTCATCAAATCCGCGTGTATCCAGAGCCGCCTGAAGTTTCGGATGAAGTGTTTCCCGAACCGCAGCGATGTCGGCGGTATTCATACTCTCTCACCCGGATCAGGCAGGAGATCTTCCCAGGTATCCACGTATGTCCCGTCTTTGAGAAACACCTCAGCAGTATCGGTTCGGATGGCCCGGGCAACCGGGGATATTTTGTTTCCCGGAATCAGCCGGACGTCCATACCGCCGGCAAGCTCATAGAATGCAGGGACCAGGAGAATCCGGGTGGGATCAGCGGTCTTGGGGAGGCTGAGAGGAGCAGGATCAACTTCTGCGAGCAGATACCCGGGTGTTCCCCGGAGGGCACAGCCGACGTCATCATAGATATTGACAACCGGGTGATGATGACCACAGAGGATAAGACAGCCTGCCAGATCCGGGGCAGGAACGGTATGACCGTGCATATATCCGCAGCCGTCGATAACTGCGCCGTTCATCGGAAGAAGTTCTTCCGGCTTGAGATATGGTTCAAGACCGGTATCATGATTCCCGGGAGCAAGCCGGAACTCGGTTCGTTCACGGATCTGTTTGAGAACGCCGGGGACTTCCTGCTTTTCCTGGTAGGTAACATAAGGGATCATGTGTTTGAGATCACCCAGTACCACCAGATAGTCCGGATCGCTTTCATCGATGATGGAAAGGAGTCGGGAAAGCCGGGATGCAGTGGCACTGGGAAAATGGATACCATGCCGGTGAAGATCTGCTTCTACCCCGAAGTGGGGATCAGCAATGACAAGGGTCCGTACGGAACGTTCGATGAGGATGGCAGGTCCGTTTTCATAAAATTCCGGATGCATAATCAGGCAACTTTGATGAGTTCTGTGGTGGGTGTATAGCACTCGCCCTCCTCCATGAGGCGTGCGAGGGCTGCTTTCGCAGTGGTTTCGGTCATTCCGAGGGTTACAGCCCGGGAGATGACATCTGCGATCATGGCTCCTTTTTTGCCGGAGAGCTCGGTGATGATGTTGAGCAGTTGTTCATCGGAGAGAGCCGGAGCTGTTTCCGGACTCCGGGGCGGCTGATGTTCTTTGATATTTTCCAGGGCATGGAGGATGAGTCCGGCAAATTCATGTCGTTTCGGGGAGGAGGGCAGCTGTTCGAGTCGCAGGAGTGCTGATTCAGCGGCGCTGCGGAGCCACTGGTCCCGTGTGGTTCTGTCGGCCGTTCTGATGAGTTCCGGCTGTATTTCGGTGAGGATGGTCCCTGCAGACCGGCGGAATCTGACGGTTCCAAATACTGCGATAAATGACGGGATGTCCAGAGTTTCTGCCTGGTGCATGAGGGATGTATTCTGCCAGTTCATGCTTACCGGAAATACGCCGGTCGGATCACTTACCCGGAGGGCAGATATTTTCTGGTTTCTGACGGTTTTTTCGGTCAGAGTCCCGGTGAGGTAGATGTTCGGGGAAAATGTGCCAAACGGCGTCTGAAATCCATCGGGCCGTTCGGATGCCAGTGCCAGTTCCCAGGCATAGATACAGGCCGCGGGCAGCAGACCGGATTTTTGGGGGGAGCTGGTTGGATGCATTGATGTCCTATTGGTTGTATTACCAAGAAATGATTTCGTTTATGTCCCATCAGTCCCAAAAGCCGCATCGAACAAAAATTTCCCGAACCATTCTGTCCGGCCTCATCTCAGAGACGCAACCATACCCTTCAGCTCCGCACAGGACCGGTGAGCCGTATTGTCCAGAGTAAGCGGTGTTATTGACACCATATTGTTCCGCAGAGCCGTCACATCCGAATGCTCCTCCGGAACATAGACCAGATCACCGTTAATCCAGTAATACGGTTTCCCCCGGGGATCAATCCTCGTTTCCACACTGGTATCAAACAGCCGCTCTCCCAGAATCGTAACCTCATACCCCCGCATGGGAGCCGAAGGAATGTTGATATTCAGCAGATGACTCCCTTTCGGCAGACCGCAGCGCAGGACCAGGCGGACAATCTCAGTCACCACATGTTTTGCCTGAGTAAAATCCCCCTTGTGACAGCGGGGATCCGTAAACTTATCGCCCTGACAGCTCATCTGCAGAGAAAATGCCAGGGACGGCACTCCCTGATTTGCCGCCTCCATCGCAGCTCCAACCGTCCCCGACGTCGTAATCGACTCAAATGAAATATTCTCTCCGAGATTGATCCCGCTGACCACCAGATCCGGCTCGATCTTCAATGCATACAGGCCAAGCAGCAGCGAATCGGTCGGCCTTCCCTCCACCGCCCAGGCCCGGTATCCGTTTACCACAACCTCATTCATCCGCAGCGGCTCAAAAATTGAAATCGACCGGCCGACCGCACTCTGCTGTACCGCAGGCGCCACAACCGTCACATCCGCAAACGCAGACAGAGCCTCATATGCTGCCCAGAGTCCGCCCGAATTTACACCATCATCATTTGTGAGAAGAATTTTTGGCCGCAGTCCCATATCCGCACTCTCCTGCTGATAACGTTCAATCCCTGATGGTAATACTCTTTCGGGTTCTCCGGCTGTCCCAATCGGCAGCCTGATGTAACGGGAAAAGCGTATATTAGTATCATGTTGGTGCTTATTGCCGAATATACCACAGTGCATGACCCGGCACTTGCCCCGGAAGGAAAAGCCATGGTAACTGCACTGCAGAAAAGTTTTGAACGTCTTGGCCATACCGTGATCATGCCAAAGTCCGGCGACTTCAATGAAGAGATCGCACGGCTCGCGCCGCAGTGTGACTACGGCCTGGTCATCGCCCCGGACGTCCTGCTCTCCCGGTTTACCCATACTCTGGAGCTTGCAACCCATAATCTCGGAGCAGACAGTACCAGTATAGCTGTCTGCGCAAACAAACGGCTGACCGCAAAAATTCTCGCAAGTATCGGTATTGACGTCCCAAAAGAGGTCCCCGCTGACTTCCCGGGAAAACGGGTTATCAAACCGGTCAAAGGAGCAGGTTCCGTCGCCGTCCGCATCGCAAAAGACGGAGAGATGCCAGGGAAAGATGAAATGTCCGTCGAATACCTTGAAGGAGAACACTACAGCGTCAGTATCGTCGGCAGCCGTGTTGTCGGCGAAGCATGCGGATACTACAGTGGTCTGCCCCCCGTCTTTCTGACGATCAACCGTCAGTACTCTCATCCCGGAACCGACGGTGTCTTCATCTATGAGGGCGGTGAAACCCCGGTTCACCCGGAACGTGAGGAGGAGATGATCGACGTGGCCAAAAAGACCATTGAACGGCTTGGATGTCAGGGATATATCGGTATTGACATGATCGTCGGTGAAAAGATCTGGGTGGTTGACGTCAACCCCCGCCCGACGATGAGTCTTGCGGGCATTGTTCAGGTTGTTGATGATGAAATCGCGGATATTCTCCTGAAGGCAACCGTCGGCCTTCCGCCGGAAAAGGTCAACTACAACGGCAAAACTGCAGTGTTTGACGAACGGGGCGGAGTTACCGTTCCATGATCGGTATCGATGTCGGCGGGGCAAACCTGAAAGTTGTCGACGATACCGGCGTCCACATTCACTACTGCCCGCTCTGGCAGGAATCAAACCTCGCTGAAATTCTGGCAGAATATCGCGGAGAAGATGCGGCAGTCGTCATGAGCGGCGAACTTGCCGACGGATTTTTCAATAAAGCGGAGGGAATTCGCTATATTGTGAATGCTGTCCGCAGAACCTTTCCGGACGCACAGTTCTACGGAACCGACGGGGCATTTCACGCAGACGCATGTCCGGACCTTGCAGCGGCCAACTGGCTTGCTTCGGTCGACTGGCTGCGGACAAAATATCCACACGGAATGATGCTGGATATCGGCAGCACAACCGCCGATATTGTCCCGTTTGCAGAGTTTGCAAAACTGACCGGCATGACCGATACGCTCCGGCTGCAGCACGGATATCTGGTATACACCGGAATGCTCCGGACTCCGGTCGCAACGCTGGCAAACTCTGCAACGATTGACGGAGTACCCACCCCGTTCTCAACCGAGTACTTTGCCTGCAGCGGAGATGCTCATTATGTCCTCGGCCATATCGGGGATGCAGAGTATACCTCTGCGACACCCGACGGAAAAAACGTCAGCCGCGAAGCATGCCTGCGCCGTCTGGCAAGAACAGTGTGTGCCGATCTTGAAGAGATTGGGGAAGGCGGGGCGGTAGCAGTTGCACATGCATTCTGGGACGCCCAGCGGACGCTGGTATGTACGGCGGTCCAACGCGTGGCAGATGCCTCAAAGGCAGATACCATTCTTGTGGGCGGCATCGGCTCTCCGGTGTTTGCCCCGCTGGTCAGGGGTATCGATCTGACCGCAGCAGTCAAAATCCCTGCAGATGCCTTACCGGCATTTGCCGTACGGCAGCTCGCAGAACACAGACAATGAAGCTCCCCATATCCCTTGCACTGGCTGCCGGTTCCGTATTACTTACGGTCGTCTGCTGGATGCTGGGCTTCCCGTTTTTCTTTTTGTTTTTGTTCTTTCCTCTGCTTCTGGCGGGCAAGCGACGTTCCCGAGAGGTCCGCAGGTGTCCGGTATGCGGATGGAAAACCACTGGATGCGAGAACTTCTGCCCCGTGTGCGGGGCCGGGATTGAGCGAACCGGCCCGCCCGGTAAGAGTAAAGAGTGAGACCGGAAGCGGCAGACCGTAAAAGAAGGTAATCGCCGGAACCGGCAGGGTCGAGAGTGCATATTTTCTGACCGAACCTCGGTCAATTTCGATACCCATTCCATTGATGAGTTCTGCCGCGTGGGAAAACGTGTTGACCAGTGAGAGCGCAATTGCAAGGTCGACAATGGTAGAACCAAGCCGGGTATCCGGGTAAAACGGTTCGTCCGCGTAGAGGAGAGCCCCACAGGAGGTACAGCGGAACCTCCGGACAAAAACGGTTATTTTCCGGGTAGCATCACCCTCCCGGATGGTCGCGTAATGTTTTTCTTTCGTGTCATACGGGCCTGGCCGTCCTCCGCAATGGGGGCAGGGACCGGTCTCGGCAAAGAGGGTTTTATCGACCGAAGCAATACCGCAGGTAATCGTATCGGTAAGCATCGGGGGAATTTTTACCATATGTTTCGGCACGTCAGCTCAATGTATATGTGGGTGCCGGGAGAATATGAAGGGTTTACCCGCGGTTATTTTATATGGCTTCTCCACCCATCTGTAAAACAGATGAGAATCCGTGGAATTTCGGTTCGTGTGCCGCCGCTGCTGTTTGCGGTCACGGTGTTTTTTGCGGCGATGTGCGCGATGATGTATGGCTCGTCACAGAATCCAATGTATGTATATCTGGCAGTACCCTTGTGTATTATTCTGATCGGCGTGCCGCTGGGTATGAATTATCTGACGGAAAAACAGATTCTGGAGCAGATTCCTGCAATGAAAACCAGAGCTAAATTTGTCCGTGCCCGTCAGGTTTCCTCTGCGATGACCGGTGTTCCGGTGATTCTGGAAGGAAAAGTCCTCAAGGTAACCGGTCTTCTGATGAACAAACCGTCGTACCTTCTGATGGATGGAACCGGACAGATTGTGATACGGAGATTTGCGCTGCCTGACCCGCTGATCGGGGTCGGGGCACAGGTTGAGGTGCTGGGAACGGTGATGCATAAGCTGACAAACTCTGATGCAGTGTATGTCAGTGCGGTGACGATCCGGCCAATCCGTCATCTGCGTTCTGAGGAGGAAAAAGCGGAGGAGGAAGCACCCAAAAAAGAGACGGTCAGAATCAAGAAACTTCCCTGATCACTGTATTTTTTTCGGTCCGTATTCAGAACCAGGCATCAAGCGTCGCCTGACCCTTCTTTGCGCCCAGCCGTTCCAGACCGGCCGTCACCCGGTCATGAGAGAAACCATGCTCCTCGCATAATATCTCAAAGACTTTGTCCTGATCCGGAGACCTCTTTGTCAGGGAATAATCCGTCTCCACCGGCGGGTGAAGGAAATACTGCATCAGGACTTCAGGGTCAGCCGCATTTTCCGACTCCGTGATCTTCTCAGCAAACTTTCCCTCGCGCACCAGTTTAATTGCCGTTTTCGGGCCGACGCCGCTTACCCCTGAGTTATAATCAGTCCCGATCAGCAGTGCCGTCTGAATCAGCTCCTCGCGTGTCAGTTTGAGACCGGCAAGCACATCCGCCAAAATCAGCCGTTCCGGGTAGACCTGCAGAACTTTTCCGCGGAACCGCCGCCGACCTGAGACAGTAATATTGCGGACCAGCCGCGGCGTACCGAACAGCAGAGAATCATAATCCTGTGATACCGCATACGTCACATCCCCCGCAGTTACCATATACGCCGATTGAGCCTCTCCCTCCTCCGGTGCCTGAATCCATGAAATTCCCAGTGCCGTCAGCAGTTCTTTTGAAGACTCCTTCACATACGCATCTACCCGCGACGAGGCCATCGCATGTTTTCGCGCGCCCTCTTCATCACCCTCTTTGAGAGAGCGCTCCCATGCATCCGCCGCATTATCCCGGATAACCCGCCGTTCTGCAAGCGTTTCCGCCTTAAATGCGGGCGGTTTTCCGTCAAACACATACACAGGTGTAATATTCTTTTCCACCAGATTTGCCGTCCGGAACAGCAGACCGCTGAGATGAGAGGTTATCCTTCCCTCATCATCCATCAGCGGCGTACCATCCGGCTGCCGGATTCCGCTCAAAAACTGATACAGGGCATTATAGGCGTCAATCGCCGCAATGCCGCCAAGCATATCCCAGCCCGGACTTTCCCGGAAATCCGCAATCAGCGGCCGAAGCACAACACCCATATTTTATCGATACATTCTGCTTTTAATGCTCTCAACGGCCTGAATGACCGTTTCTGATGTTGCATCCTGCTTCTGGATCATCCTGCGTGCAAGCTCCTCAAGATTTCCCCTCATCATTCTCTCGCGAGCGGCGCTCTGCTCTTCGAGTTTACGCAGACGAAGGGTAATCTGCAGGAGAAATCCACCAAGACAGAGAATCAGCAGCTCAATTCCAATAGCGATTATCGCATCCTGCCACAGGCGGACTACTACCACAAAGCTTGAGATTGCCATAATTGCGATCAGCACGAGCTCAGGGATGCTGTCACGAATATTCATAATTTAACTAAGGAGACCGCTAAAATATTAAGTTACCTATACATGAGTGACTTTTCGATCCGTTCTGCTGTGCCGTATATGGGGATGATACTCCTCATGATCCTAACCGGACTACTGTCCCTGCTGCTGATAGAGCCGGTTACTACTGCCGGACTTGGCGCATTTGAGGATCCGGACTCTCTTGCAAATCCATTTGTCTTCCTCTTTATCATGCTTGTGTTTACGGCACTGCTGCTTCTCCTCATCAAATGGAAAGCCCAGACTGTGATCACCGGGATCATCGGCCTCTGTCTGGCTCTGGTGATCTACTATGTGACGGCGTCCCTCTCTGCCTTTTACCTGCCGGGAACACCCGCTGATCTTATCGGCATCGCTGCGGCGGTTGTGGTGATTCTGTTGCTGTGGTATTACCCGGAGTGGTACGTTATCAACACTGCCGGAGTTATAATCTCGGCCGGCTGCGCTTCGATCTTTGGTATATCCTTATCCATTATCCCGGTACTGATCCTCCTGATTCTGCTGCTGATCTATGATGCCATATCCGTTCACCGGACGAAGCACATGCTGACGCTGGCCGACGGGGTTCTCCGGCAGAAAATGCCGATTATGTTCCTCGTTCCAAAGTCCCGCAGTTACTCGTACCGGCGGTCGGGATTCAGCATCACGGAGAGAAAAGAGGATCGCGGCGCATATATGATCGGGATGGGAGACGTTATTATGCCGGCGATTCTTGTCACGTCTGCTCAGGTGTATGCAGGGGGCGAAGGGGTGCTTGCATACTTCGGTATCTGTGTCCCGGCACTCGGCGCGCTTCTCGGCGGTGTCGTCGGATTGTGTCTCCTCCTCAGACCGGTAAATACCGGAAAACCCCAGCCGGGCCTTCCATATATTAATACCGGCGCAATCATCGGGTTTCTGATCGGCTGCGCCGTAACCGGCTCCTGGGTATGGACGATGGTCTAACGGAAATTAAACCGGCATCCTTTAATTCTGAGATACCCTTCAATATTATCGCAAGTTCTGGACGCTGCGGCGGTTCTGAGGACAGCATTGCATCGATAGTGTAGTGGTTATCACTAGGCGTTGCCAACGCCTAAACTCGGGTTCGAGTCCCGGTCGATGCACTTCTTTTTCCGTCTGTATCACAGAAACTTTTTTGCTGTTGCATTCCAAGTAGAGGGTATGAAGCCACAATATCTTCTTGGCGCACTTCTCCTTCTCGGACTGCTTGCAGTCTCCCCGGCATCTGCCATTGTTGCAGATTCTCTGGATATTGCAATTGACACCGACGGAAATGCGAACGTGGATGTGAAATACACACTGTCCTGGCTGGAAAAAATAGGAGTTGCCCTTAACGTTGCAAACCCTGCAGCGGAGATCCGCAAAGCCTGCGATGAGTATGCCCCCGGTCGGGTAACACAGGTTGAGTCCGGTGATTCGGATGTATCACTGTATATCGAGCGGCTCGCTACGATCAAAAACAGCACATATACCACCCCGACGCTTGACTTTACCCGGGCTGAGGAGATTTTGAAGAGCTACCCGATCATCTCCTCTATCCTCACCATTGATCTCTCGCCAACGGTGACGACGCTTACCTTCCCGGACGGCAAAGTGTACACATTCTCCGACCAGCTGGTTATCCCTGCAACCACACATGTCCTGAACTCAGGAGTATAATCTTTTTTTTCTATTACAGGGAAGCTCTTTGAGACGGTGAACTAATTTAACGATACAGACCTCTGCCACTCTCTCACAAAAACATTCAACCCGGACAAAACCAAATAGTATCCCACTATGTTGTGGCAGCCCCTTGCAGTAGAGTCCTGGATACAATCTCGGAGAGGCACACTCTCCGATGTCAAGGATGCAGTGACCTCGATCATCGAACAGGTCAGAACAGACGGTGACGCAGCCCTTTTTGCACTCACGGAAAAGTTCGACCACCAGAAACTGACCGACCTCAAAATCGCACCCGAAACGATCGACGCCGCATATGATGAAGTCGCACCGGAACTTGTACAGGCCCTGATTGAGGCTGAAGCACGGATAACTCAGTTCCATGAGACCCAGAAAGGAAAAACCCTCTGGCTTGAAGAGATGGAACCGGGTATAACCCTCGGCGTAAAAACTACACCGCTTGACCGGATTGGCGCCTACATCCCCGGAGGCCGGGCAGCCTACCCGTCCACCGTCCTCATGACCACCGTTGCAGCCCGGGTAGCAGGCGTCCCGGAGATTGTCGTCTGTACCCCTCCGCCGGCAAACCCTCTCACCCTGATTGCCCTTGACATTGCCGGAGTCACCGAAGCGTACCAGATCGGCGGAGCACAGGCCGTCGCCGCAATGGCTCTTGGAACCGAAACCATCCGGCCGGTTCAGAAGATCGTCGGCCCGGGAAACGTATTTGTTACCCAGGCAAAAATGATGCTGCGCGAGTATGCAGAGATCGACTTCCCTGCCGGACCCAGTGAGATCGGTATCCTTGCCGACAGAACCGCAAACCCGAAGTTTATCGCAGCCGATGTTCTGGCACAGGCAGAGCATGACCCAAACGCTGCCTGTGTCCTGATCACCGACTCCGCAGAGCTTGCCGAAGCGGTCGGAGACGAAATCACCACACAGGTCCAAGAAGCGCCGAGAAAAGAGATCATCGAAAAAGCCCTCGCCCACTCAGGATACGTAATTGCCAAAGATCCGGACGAAGCCGCCGAACTGATGAACCGGATAGCGCCCGAACACCTGTCCATTCAGACCGCTGATCCGCTTGGAACACTTTCCGGAATCCGTCATGCAGGCTCGATCTTCATCGGTCCCTACACCCCGGTAGCCTGCGGTGACTATGCATCCGGCACAAACCATGTCCTTCCGACCGCAGGATACGCAAAAAGTTACTCGGCACTGGACGTAAACCATTTCATGAAACGGTCCCAGGTACAGATCGTCACCCGGGACGGTCTGGATACCATCGGTGACATTGTAGAAACTCTGGCAACCGCCGAAGGACTCGCGGCCCATGCAAACTCCGTGAAGATCCGGAGAATCTAATATTCCTTCTTTTCAGTATCAGGGCATCGGCAGCGCTGCAGCATTGCATCCATCAGCAGGACCATTTCACGAACTTCCCCCTCGCACCGCTCTGCAATTGCTGCATACTCCTGGGCATCCGCCATATCCCAGACACATTTTCCGGTGGGCTTACGGGCACGTTCTCCCAGAAATTCGTCGGCAAGCTCATTATGGCTACAGGGATGCAGAATCGGACGATTGGGATGAAGAAATCCAATTCCTGCAGTAGATAGATCTAAAACCCGCATTTTACCGATGGTCTCATAGACTTCTTCAGCCGGGGCCACCGCATACTGCAGGCACTTTGCCATCAGAAACGGAAGATCAAATGTTGCAATCCCGACCCCGGCAACAACAGGATCCGCATGAAAGGTCCGTTTCCCGGAGACAGCCCGCCATGTATCTGCAAAAAGCCGGTACAGGGAAGATACCACCTCACGTTCACCCCCGTCCTCCCAGATCCAGTGATGTTCATATGGTGAAAGGACCTCCCCGGTGAGAGGCCGGGCACGATAGACCACCCCTCCCAGCAGAGTATGATCCGGCCGGTACGGATTTACTGCAAGAGAGGCACCGGTTCGCCGCCGGCGGTCAGCCGGCGGGACAAACGCCTCAAGATCAAATACGAGTACCTCGGTAAATTCCGGACGAAACTGTACCATACGCTTACAGTCCTGCAATACTCAGGGCAGCCAGCCCCATAACTCCGGTCCATATCGTATGCACCGCGATTGCGGTGAGAAGCAGACCAACAATCTTGGAGAGGATAACAATTACCGTCTCGCCAAGAAGTGCGGTCAGCCGGGACGAAAACGCCAGGACAATCCAGATACAGAACAACGCAAGAATGATGGCCAGGGCAGTCAGCAGAATACCAATCTGCGATCCGAGAATCATGACGGTCGTAATCGTTCCCGGGCCGCACATAATCGGTGTTCCGATGATAACACCCGCCATGGATTTTTTCACGACACTCGAAGATAGTTCCCTTCCTTCCCGGGCCTGATCGGCACGTGCTTCATGGGCAGCTTTTCCTCCGATCTCCAGACCCAGAACAATCTGCAGACCGAGAATAAACAGGATGATACCGCCGGCTACCTTGAAACTCTCCAGTTCAATTCCGAGAACAGAGAAGATCACGTCATTAAACATCAGGAACAGCAGCATCAGCGCCCCGGCTACGGCTGTCGCAATACCTGCCTGTTTCAGGACCTCTTTTCCGGACAAACCACGCGTCAGGTCGATGAACATTGAGACGGACAGCAGGGGATCCAGAATTATGAAGAGGGTAATCGCCGCCGACACGATCGCTGTCAGGATCTCCAACATGATAGTATTCAATGGGTTCTGGGATGATATATAGCTGGGGAAGAGACGATCCAGCCATGAAGTTCATAATGGCCAAATGCAAATACCATACGGTACTTTTCCCATGTATCAGGTCATCAGAAATCCCCGTCACCAGAGGATGCTGTTACTGATTGCAGCAGTCTGTCGAATTGCATTCTGCGGGATCTTTCTCGTAATTCTTCCGGAATGGGGAATTGCTGCTCTGATACCGGGTCTGATCTGTATGGGACTCGCATTTGGAATATCCGGCGGACCGTCTACGACACGGATTGTACAGCATGCTCCTGAAGGGGAGGCGGGTACCGGAACGTCGGTGATGATTACGTCGGATTTCCTCGGCGGGGTGATCGGGGTTGCGGCATATGCGGTTGTTTTCTCTCTCGCAGTCCCGGCATCAATCGGAACAGCAGTGGGTGATCTGACCGTTTCAGTCTTTACGACAGGTTTTCATGCAACTGCGTTTCTTGGCCTTCTCTGCGGGATCGCAACTTTGGGCCTTTCAGCGGTTGTGCCGAATCTACGCGTCCCCCGCGAAGATCTTTCAGTGGAAAATACCTGAGTTTCGGTTGAAAAAAAGATTATTTCCCGGTGGCACAAACTTTGGCAACGATGGACGCCACATACCGGCCAAAGGTAACCCCGTGCGCAATATCCGTTTCGGTGATCTGACCGTCCGCTGCAAGGCCGTAGTGACCGCCGTTATGCTCCTCGTTTCCTTCCGAGTTTGCAATCGGATCACCGACAACAATCATGCCGTGGATCAGCATCGCCTGGACAATGGAAAGAATCGCGGTCTCTTTCCCGCCGGTCCGGTCTCCTGCGGTGGTAAATGCGGCACCGACCTTGCCGATCAGTTTCCCGCGGACAAAGGTTGTGTCATCGATTAACTCTTTCAGTTCGGATGCGACCCCACCGAAATACACCGGAGAGCCGAGAATAATCCCGTCATATTTGGCAAAGTCACTAGCGGTCACCCGGTTGAACGACAGAACATCAACCGTAACACCCTCAATTTCAGCTGCGCCGCGACCGATTGCTTCTGCGAGAACTTTCGTCTTGCCGGTACGGCTGTAGCAGGTAACGAGTATCGAAGCCATTTGTATACATGTCGGCATCAGAGGTTTTAAAGATGGGCATCAGGGACCAGGGGATTCTTGTTCATACTCAGGCTCATCCTCATCCACACCGTCCTTATAATACCAGAGATTATACGTCTCATACATTCCCAGTTCCTCAGCGATTCTGACCGCAAGCGTATGCCAGCATTCCTTCCCGTACATCCGCGCCTCACAGCTGCAGAAATCCCCCTCAATATAATACTCACCCGAGTTTCCGACCACCACAAAGTAATCACGGTACTTTTTCACGCGGCTGTCCCGGACCGCATCCACAGCTTCGCTCCCCCGTTTTCCGTATGCATGGATGAACGCCTGCCGGACGGTCTCGTTTAAGGTCCCCTCCGTTTTCAGAACCTGCCAGGGATGAATCATACAAGAATGTGTGTCTCCGGAATATCTTCAATAAAAATCCAGCCGTGCTTCTCGGCAAGTCTGCGCATACCCGGCGCCTCCAGAGCATAATGGGTTGCTTCAATGCAGGGAATCGGGGACTCTCGGGCGATATTGTACTTCAGCTCGGACGCCAGATACGCCTCCGCTCCCAGCTCCGCTGCTTCAGTGATCAGGTCCCAGTCGAAGGCCGCACCGCCGGCAACGGCAAGCCGGCTGACCTCCTCCACATCACCCCAGACCCGCAGCCCGCAGCCGAGGATATCCGCAATCTCTGCAAACGATTTCGTCATGGTACCGATCACGCCCAGACTCGTTCTGACCTGATCCGTCAGACCAACCTCCGCGGCCAGACAGTCATTGATCCCTCCCTCCGCATGATCATAGTTCGTATGCATCGCGTACAGATTGATATTCGCCCGCAGCAGCGGGCGCAGGATGTCGGCGTTTCTGCCGGTAACCCCATGCATCGGTGCCCAGAATGCCGGATGATGAACAATCAGGGCATCAACACCCAGCTCTGCCGCCATCTCTGCGACATGCGGCGTCGCATCAAGGGCGCAGGCAACGGTCCCGATGTCATAGGTCCCTTCCGCCAGCAGCCCGATTCTGCCGCTGTCAAATTCGTCTGCAAGTTCCGGAGGGGCAATGGCCTCCAGCATTCTGATGAACTCACCGATGTACATATATGCATATTTGGTGTCCCGTGGTATTATTTGTGGGGATTGTATCGTCCTGTTTTTCCATCCAAATACTGCAATATCCCCTCAATAGGTTCTGTTTATATACTAGAAACGGGTCTATAATAGGTATGTACAAATCCATCGACGATATAAACGAACGTATCCGCGATGGAAGCGTGCGGGTTGCAACGGCCGAAGAGATGCCGGATATCGTCGACGAACTTGGCGTATCCGGAGCCCTCCGGGAAGTGGACGTTGTCACAACCGGCACCTTCGGCGCAATGTGTTCCTCCGGAGCGTTCCTCAACTTCGGTCATCCGGAAATACCCATCCGTATGGAAAAGATGTGGCTCAATAACGTCGAGGCCTACGCCGGCGTCGCAGCCGTGGACTGCTACCTTGGCGCAACACAGGAATCGGTCACCAAACATATGGAATACGGAGGGGCCCACGTCATCGAAGACCTTATATCCGGAAAAGCGGTGGAACTGCATGCCCGCGCCAAAGGCACCGACTGTTATCCCCGCCAGTCGATCACCAACGAGTTCACCCTCGCCGACCTCAATCAGGCAATCATGGTCAACCCCCGCAACTCCTACCAGTGTTACAACGCCGCCACCAATATGAGTGACCGGGCAATCAAAACCTACATGGGATACCTCCTGCCAGGCCACAGAAACATCACCTACTCGGGTGCAGGCACCCTCTCTCCGCTGCCGAACGATCCGACCTTCTCGGTAATCGGCGCCGGGACCCCGATCTTCCTCGGCGGTGCCAACGGCACCGTTGTCGGCGAAGGAACCCAGCACTCACCGGGAGCCGGATTCGGAACCCTCATGACTACCGGAGACATGAAGGAAATGTCCCCCGACTACATCCGCGCCGCCACCATGACCGGATACGGTGTCACCATGTATGTGGGAGTCGGCGTCCCGATCCCGCTCTTAAACGAAGACATCGTCCGGCACACCGCAGTCAGGGACGAAGATCTCGTTACCAGCATCGTCGACTACGGCACACCGTTCCGTGACCGGCCTACCATCCGGAAAGTCACCTACGCGGAACTCAAGAGTGGCTCGGTCGAAATCGACGGAGAAGAAATCCGGACCTCACCCCTCTCCAGCTACCGGAAAGCCCGCGAAGTTGCAAATGAACTGAAAGCAAGAATCGAAGCAGGCACCTTCACCATGGCAGCCGCCACCCGCCCGATCAACGCAGTCAAGGTCAACAAACCCATGGCAGAGCACGGCTCAACCCGCAGGGTAAGCGAAATGATGGTCGCAACCTTTGTCACCATCACCGGAAACGAAAGCGTCAAAGAAGCCGCAAACCGCCTGCTGAAAGGAAACACCAACCATCTGCCGGTCATCGACGCAGAAAACAGACTGATCGGTATCGTCACCACCTTCGACATCTCCAAAGCCTTCGCCCGCGATGAAGAAGACCAGACAGTCGCAGAAATCATGACCAGAAACGTCATCACCGTCCTGCCCGACGAACCCGTAGACCTCGCCGCACGCAAACTGCAGGTCAACAACATCGGTGCCCTCGTCGTCGTCGATGCCACCAAGAAAGTGCTCGGCCTCCTGAACTCCTATGATCTAGGGGATCTCGTCGGAGAGAGGTGGCACAAATGAAACTCATGGTAACCTTCGACCGGACCGGCGTACTGGACGCAAACATTGCAAATGCAATCCTGAAATCCGGCGTTCCGGTGAATGTGGAACGCGCCCAGATCGACGGAGATGACGGCTGGACCCTGCTGGACGTCCGGGACGACCTTGCGGACAAATTCATCAAAGCCCTGACCGCCGCCCCCGGCGTTACCGTAAAAATCCAGAAAGACGCTGTCTCCCACAGCCTGACGGAATGCGTCGACTGCGGTCTGTGTATCAGCATCTGCCAGAAACAGGTCTTCTCCTTTGATCCCGACTGGCGGCTGCAGGTAAACTCCGAACGGTGTGTCCTCTGCGGCCGCTGCGTGATGTACTGTCCGCAGCGGGCGTTAAGCCTCCAAAAATGATTCGTGAACACTTCGAGTACCGCGAGACCATTACCACCATCCTTGCCGATGACGCAGACCACATAACTGCGGCAAAAGAAGGCATGATGACAGCACGCAGTCAGCTGGAGGAGTATCTCCAGGCGGACCCTTTTTTTGGAACTTCCTACTCACCGGTACCTGCGAACATCGATGCCCCGGAGATCGTCCGCAGAATGGCGGACGCAGCAGCAAATGCCAATGTCGGCCCGATGGCAGCCGTAGCCGCCTCCATTGCATGGGCAGGCGTTGACGCCATGCAGCAGGCCGGGGCCGCTTTCGGCCTCATCGACAATGGCGGTGACATCGCCCTCATCTCAGACCGGGATATCCGGGTCGGCCTCTATGCAGGGTCCGCCCCCGTATCAGGAAAGTATGCATTCCGCGTCCCGCCGCAGAACAGCATCCTTGGTATCTGTACCTCATCGGCCACCGTCGGCCCCTCCGTCTCCTTCGGGATCGCAGATGCAGTAGTCGTTTTCTCAAAAAATCCCGCTCGGGCGGACGCATGGGCAACCGGTATCTGTAACGTCCTTTGTCCGGAAAACGAACCGTTTGCCGCCCTCCCGCTTTCCGCCTCTGAAGTATGCGGCGTGTATGCTGTTATCGGGGACTGGACCGCATCATGGGGACCTGTGCCGGACCTCATCCCGGCACGCGTCTCACAGGACCTGATCACCCGCGGTCTGTAACCGTTTACCGCCTGATCACGGCACGCCTGCATCCCAGAACCCCGAGATACAGCGCCGCCGCCACAAGAGTTATCGCCGCACCGGACGGAACATCCCACAGATACGAAAACACAATCCCCAGACTGCAGACCACGATACCGACCAGCACGGCGCCGGCCATCATCACCGAAAGCCGCGTTGTCAGCATCCGGCAGATTGCCGCAGGCAGTGTCAGAAGCGCAATCGCAAGAATAATTCCCACAACCTGAATCAGCATAACCACCGCAAGCGCAATCAGAATCAAAAGAATCAGATTCAGCAGCTTAACCGGCAGATTCATCACCGTTGCATACTCCTCATCAAACGTTGCCGCCATCAGCGGATAGTAGAGCAGAGCAACTACCATCACGATAACTCCGGCAAGCAGCCCTGCGGCAAGCAGATCCGCGTTCGTCACCAGCAGAATATTTCCAAACAGATACGACTCAATGTCCGGCACATAGCCGGGTGTCAGCGCCACAAACAACACACCAAGCGCCATACCTACCGCCCAGACCGCCCCGATCAGCGTATCCACCTTCTGCTGGGCGTACTCCTTCAGTACCCCGATCACCAGTGCCGACCCGACGGCAAACGCCGCCGCTCCGGCAAGCGGCGAAAAGCCCAGGAAATAGCCTAACCCCACACCGCCGAACGTCGCATGGGAAATCCCTCCCGAGACGGCGGTCATCTGCCGGACAATAATATAACTTCCCATGATTCCGCAGACCACACTTGCCAGAATGCCCGCAAGAAACGCATGCTGCATAAACACATAGGAAAAAATCTCCATCACTGCTTCATCCCTCCCGGCTCATCCGCATGCTCCTGCAAAACCCGGTGAGGCACCGTCCCGTGGGTGATCAGCTCAACCGGACAGCCGTATGCTGCCGCCACCATATCCCCGGTGATCGTATCCGAGTCATGCGTGTACAGCTTCCGGTTCAGACAGGCCACCCGGTTCACATGTCCCGACATTGCGCCCACATCATGGGTCACCATCAGAATCGTCATTGTATGCCGCAGCTCCTCCAGCAGTCCCATCAGCCGTTCTCCCGTCGGTCCGTCCACATACACCGTCGGTTCATCCAGAATCAGCAGTTCCGGTTCCCCGGCAAGCGCCCGGGAAATAACCACCCGCTGCTGTTCGCCGCCGGAAAGATTTGCAATCGGCCGGTCTTCATAGCCGCTCAGGTCCATCGCTGCAAGTGCCCGGCGGGCAGCCGCATAGTCTTCGATCCGGTACCGCTTGATGAGTCCCGGAATATGGCCCAGTCTGCCGGACAGAACCATATCCAGCACCGTCATGGGATAGGCAAAATCGAACGTATGCATCTGCGGCACATACCCGATACGGGACCGCGCCTCGGCGGGCGGCTTTCCAAAGATTGCAATCGAGCCTGCCGCCGGCTGCAGCAGTCCGAGGATTGTCATCAGAAAAGAGGTCTTCCCTCCCCCGTTCGGCCCGATCACTGCTGCCACGTCCCCTGCATACAAGGTAAAACTGATATCATCCAGAACCACGTGGCCCCCGCGTTCCACCACCAGATGCTCCACATCCAGAACGGTCTTCATGAAGACAACACCTCCGCAACTCTTTCCAGAGTCTGCAGATATCGCGGTGAAAGCGGGTCGATCTTCTGCGGCACAACACCGATCTCCTCAGCCAGCACATCTGCGGCACGAGTACCGGACAGCGGCTCGGTTATGATTATATGAATGTTTGCCGCTTTCGCAGAGTCTGCAAGCCGGGCCAGAGCCTTTGCTCCCGGTTCCTTTTCTCCTTCGGCAATCACCATCTGTGTTATCTGGTAGTCCCGGGCAAGATACCCGAACGAACCGTGAGTTGCCAGAAATGCAGGAGGATTCATCCGTCCGGCAGCCGTGCGGAGCGCTGCATCCGCATCCGCAAGCCGCATCAGATAGGCATCCGCATTTGCGGAGAACTGATCCGCAGACTCCGGGAACCGGTCGGATAATGCGTCCCGGACCGTTTGTGTCATCTGCATGCCGTTCACCGCCGACATCCAGATATGCGGATCAGTCTCACCCTCGTCACTACCTGCCTCGACCACTGCGGAAATTCCTGAGCCTGCCTCTGCCGTCGGCACGTCCGGCAGAGCGCCGGATATCTGTTCTTCCAGAGGGAGGAATCCCTCACCTAAAGAGAACCAGAGGACTGCCCCGCCGAACACCGCGAGATCCGAGGGACCGGGTTCATAGGTATGGGGGGACACACCCTCAGGGACAATTGTCTCCACCCGGAACCCGTCACCTGCCACGACTGACACGATCTCCTGCATCGGCGGCACGGTCACCAGCAGAACCGGCCGGGTATCCTCCGCTGCCGGGAGGCTGGTACACCCTGCCGTAACTGCCGCAATTATGACTATACAGAGATAAATAACCTGTTTCGTATATACAGTATGCAACCCGCACCGATACAAAAGTATCTCAAAAAAAGGGATTAGATAATGCCGCCCGCATGTTCCAGCTCCTGCGTCTCCAGATGATCCGGGTGCGTGGTCTGCTTAATGATCAGCGAGAGGATAAAGACGAAGACCGCGAGGATAAACGAAGCGAGGAATGCCACATCAAACCCGTGGGCTAAGAGATTCATCTGAATATCGACCGGTGTAGCCTCGGTAATATTTTCCGCTGTCGCAATTGTCGTAATACCCCAGACGAGAATAAGATTGTAGACGGCAATTCCGATGGTCATCGGAGCGAACTGTTCCAGACCGGTGAGACTGGACACCATGCCCTGCTTACATTTTGCAACGGACGAGAGCACCATATTGGTAAGGGGACACATCATCATACCAAGGCCGAGACCGACCACGAACAGTGCGGTAACCACATACCCGGCAGTGGTGGCAGCATCCATATGCCAAAGCAGATAGTAGCCGACAAGCAGCAGAACGGCCCCTGCGATGCAGAGCTTCTTTCCGCCGAATTTGTTATAGAGAATTCCGGACAGAACACCGGTGATCATCATACCAACAGACAGCGAGGTCAGAACAAGACCGGCGTTTGAAACGCTGAAATCCCGGACGTACTGCAGGAAAAACGGCATCAGATAGTTGACCCCGGCGAAGCTGCCGATCACTAGGATGAAGGTCAGGTTCGTCAGGAGGAAGTTGGGATGTTTGAACAGCCGGAGGTCCAGCAGCGGCTCGGCATACCGAAGCTGACGGATAACAAATCCTGCCAGAGAAACAATCGCAATGCCGAAACAGCCGAGGATGATCGGGTTTGTCCAGCCCATGGAAAGTCCCTGCGAGATGGCAAACAGCAGGGTTGCAAGACCCAGAAAGATGAAAATTGCCCCGTATTTGTCAAAGGTTGCAAGGGAAGCCGTACTTTTATCCTGATGCGGAATTGCTTTTGCCCCAAGCACGATTGCAATGATGCCGATCGGGACATTGATGTAGAAAATCCAGGCCCAGGAGAGATACTGGGTAAGAAAACCACCGATAACCGGGCCGAGTGCAGTTCCAAGGGCTGCAATGGTCATCAGAATACCCATCGCTTTTCCTTTCTGTTCCCGGGGGACAAAGGTTGAGATAATCGCCGGGGCAATTGCCATCAGCATAGCGCCGCCGACTGCCTGCAGAACTCTGCCGGCAAGAAGCGAGGGATACGAGCCGAGAAACTCCGGCAGGAATCCGCAGGCAAAGGAACCGATGGTAAAAATACTGAATCCGGCAAGGAATATTTTCCGGAACCCCACAACATCGGCAACTTTGCCGCAGATGAGGATGGCACCTGCCATGACCAGCAGATAGATGGTTGCAACCCAGCTGACATCAGCCGTTGACAGACTGAATATTTCGGAGATGGTCGGAATTGCAATGTTGACAATGGTGCCGTCGAGCGCTGACATAAATGATGACAGGGCAACGACAAACGTCAACAGGCCGATTCCGGCAGCTGCGGTCTTTTTCACGGGAAGATCTGACATTTCTGAACTATTCGGCGTAACTATATATATGCCTATGCAAAAAAAGGATTTTTTACTCTTCTGCGGCTTTTGTCTCCCGGATGAAGATACAGAGGATGACGAGGATGAATGCAAGGACTGCAGATACGATGAATGCGAGATCAAACCCTGCGCTGAGGATATAGGCTGAGATGGAGGAGGGAGGCTGTTCGGTGATACCTGCTTTGGCTGCAACCGTCAGAATTCCATAGAGGAAGATGATGTTGTAGACGGCAACACCGATGGTCATCGGAGCAAACCGTTCCAGCCCGATGAGGCTGGATGCCATACCCTGCCGGGATGAAGGGACGGCACCCATGATCAGGGTGGTCAGAGGGGTTGTGGTGAGCCCGAGTCCAAGTCCGATGATCGCGAGGGCTGAGACGATGATCCCAAGGCCGGTGACCGGCGTAAGATGGGTGAGGAGCAGAAATCCGATACAGATCAGGGCAGCACCGGTCATGACGAGATACCGGATTTTTCCGATGAGTTTGAGGTAGATCTGCCCGGAAACAATGCCGGCAATCATCATGCCGACGGAGAGTGCCGTGATGATCAGCCCCGCGAAGGAGGAACTGTAGTTGTGGACATGTTCCAGATAAAACGGCAGGAGATAGTTTGCCCCGGCGAAGGTGAAGAACAGGAGGGCAAACAGGATGTTCAGGGTAAGAAAGGACCTGCTTTTGAAGAGGCGGAGATCAAGCAGGGGGTCGGGGTGGCGAAGTTCGCGCCAGGCAAAACATCCCAGGCCGAGTACGGCAAGGATGAGTGAGGTAAGAATCGGTACAGAGGTCCAGCCGAGAGCGAGGCCTTCCGAGAAGGCGAAGAGGAGAGCGGCAAGTCCGATGAAGGCAAGGGCTGCACCGATGATGTCAAAGCCCTTGAATGATGAGGCTGTGGCAACAGATTTCGGGAGGACGATGATACCAAGGATGATTGCGATGATACCAATCGGGACATTGATGTAAAAGATCCAGTGCCATGAGATGTATTCGGTGAGATATCCGCCAAGCGTCGGACCAAGGGCCATGCCGACTGCGGAAAAGAGAACGACCAGAGAAAGACCTTTGGCGCGCCGATCATCCGGTAGGTAATAGGAGAGCATGGCGGGAGCGATGACGGTCATCATGGCGCCGCCGAGTGCCTGCAGGACCCGGGAAGCAAGAAGGGTTTCAAAGGAGCCGGTGAGTTCCGGAAGGAATCCGCAGGTGAATGAGCCGAGAGTGAAGAGGACAAACCCGGTGAGAAATATTTTTTTGAAGCCGATGACGTCGGCGGCTTTGCCGATGATGAGGAGACATCCTGCCATGACCAGCAGGTAGATGGTGGATACCCATGCAACGGAGGATGTGGAGAGATTGAAGACTTCGGAGATGGTCGGAAGGGCGATGTTGACGATCGTGCCGTCAAGCGATGACATGAAAGTTGCCAGTGACGCTGATATCAGAATAAGAGTCAGGGCATGACCGGTTGGGTGCTCGTTCTGCATATGCTATTGTAACCACGTTGAGATATATGAAATCTTGGAAAATACATAAACATACCAAAGAATCTGCTGAATTTTTTTCAGATGTCGGAAATCTCTCCAGTCCGGACAACTTCATGTCATTCGTGAAAGATGATGTTTTCCTGATTTGTAGTCCGCAATATCTGTTACGGCATAGGCGGGAGAACCATTGGTACGTTCCAGAAATTTTTGATACGTGTGTTTGGTTCCAAGCGATATAAATTGTATATCCATTGAAAAAAAGTAGGTGTTTCTTTCCTTGGTTTTTCCGAGGTTACAGAGGGGTTTGTGCGGGAAATGATTCCGGAGACGACGATGGAAATGGTGCTGTGTGGTGGACGTTCATTCTTCCGGATGCAAAACATATGGAGTTCTGTTCCCTGTATTCAGCGAATGGCTATTCTTTTGAAACAGTAACGCCGGGAGGGGAAATGTTTGTGTGCTTTGGGTTTGACCCCTCCCAAACGCTACAGAGAAGTATATGGCACTCATAGTATTAATGATATTTGTTTAAAAAATTAAATAAATAAACGATATTTAGTTTACAAAAAGAAGAGTGGATTTGGGATGACGCTTTCAGCATGCAAAGTCTCCAAGTGCTTATATGCCAAGGCTGACATACGGGATTATTATGAGTGACCCAGTAGTTGCAGCGAAGAGAGATGCCGGCGTTCGCGCGGCAGACATGGTGAAGGATGGTATGGTGGTCGGTCTTGGTACCGGTTCTACGGTTTTTTTTGCGATGGAGAGGCTGGGAGAGCGGATCCGGACGGAGGGGCTGCAGATTCTCGGCGTGCCTACGTCGAATCAGACGGCAATGCGGGCCGAGGAATACGGTATTCCGCTGACGACGATGACGCTGCATTCAGAGCTTGATCTGGCAATTGACGGTGCGGATCAGGTGGATCCGGCAAAACGGATGATCAAAGGCCGGGGCGCGGCTCATCTGCGGGAAAAGGTTGTGGCAGATGCGGCAAAACAGTTTGTTGTCGTAATTGATGCCGGTAAGCAGGTTACCGGACTGGATGCGGCGGTACCGGTCGAAGTCCTGCCGTTTGCGTACGGCAGCGTGGCCCGCAGGCTCCGGGAGCTGGGTGGCGAGCCGGTGATGCGGAACGGAGTAAAGAAGGACGGGCCGGTCATCTCCGACAACGGCAATTATGTCATCGACTGTGCCTTTGGCGCGATTGCGGACCCTGCCGCTCTGGAAGAGGCCATAAACAATATTCCGGGTGTTCTGGGCTGTGGAATTTTTGCGCATATGATCAATAAAACAACGGTCATCGTCGGGAAATAATTCAGTGAACCCAAGTGTATACCGGCAGAAAATCCAATCTGCCTGTCTACTCATCCTGATAAATTTCCTGAACCCGCCCCACGGACCCGTCGGTCAGCCGCACCTTTATCCCGTGAGGATGCGTTGGTGAGTTCGTCAGAATCGCCGCCACCCTCCCCCATGTCAGCGCCCCTGTCGGCTGATCTTTTTTCAGCACAATCGCAACCGCCGCACCGATTTTGATATCTTTCCGGACTTTGCCGTTCATACACTCTCCAGCCCGAAGAAACTCCCGAGTATTGCCCGTGAAGAAACCGGCATCAGGTGGGTATAGGCGCCGAGCGTATGATGAACCATCGCTCCGTCTTTTCCACCGGCAATACCGTTCCCGCGGGACAACGCATACCGATACCGGGCATCCGCATCCATCGTAACCGCACTGTAATGGAACTCATGACCCCGGAACGAAAACTCTCCTCCCGGAAGCGACGCCGTCCCGGTCACATATCCGAGGGACTTCTTCACCGGCATTCTCGTGTCACCGGCAAACACCCCGCACATCGCATACCGGTCCCCCGGAGAGTGATTCTGCCACCCGTCGGGAAACGCAATCGACCGGGTCAGATACATCAGTCCGCCGCACTCCGCATAGATCGGCACATCGTTCTTTGCAGTCTCACGGACCGCCTCCCGCAGGGAATCATTTGCCTCCAGCTCTGCGGGATACAGCTCAGGATACCCGCCGCCGAAGATATAGCCGTCCGCATCCGGCAGACGATCGTGAATCGGACTGAACCGGACCACCTCAGCACCCAGTCCGCCCAGCACCGCAGCAAGCTCCCCGTAATAAAAGTTAAACGCCTCATCATAGGCAACCGCGATTTTCTTCCCGGTACCGGGCGTCCGCTGCAGAAACCCGGTCACCGCATTTGGGACCGGCGTCACATCTTCGGCCAGTGCCCTGACCGCATCGATGTCCACATACTCCCCGATAACATCCGTGATAACCTCAATTCTCTCATGGAACTCCGCATTCTCCGAACCCTCACGATAGGGAACCAGACCCAGATGCCGCATCGCCAGCTCCATCTCAGGCTGTCGCGGCACCGCTCCCAGAACCGGAATCCCGCAGTACTCCTCAATCGCCGTCTTCGCTTTCTGCACATGACGGGCACCCATCACATTATTGAGAATCACACCCTTGATCCGTACATCCGGATCAAACGCCTGAAACCCTTTCACCAGTGCCGCAGCACTCCGGGTAATACTCCGGGCATTGATCACCAGGACGACCGGCAGACCAAACCGCTTCGCAATCGACGCCGTACTGCCGACATCGGTCAGCGCCTCAAGTCCCTCATACAGCCCCCGGACTCCCTCCACAATGCCGTAGTCCGCACCGGACGAGCCGTAGGAAAACAGGCCGGACGTCTCCTCCGCGGTCTGGACAAACGTATCCAGATTATACGACGGCCTGTGGGTAACTCCTGCAAGATAGGAGGTATCGATGTAGTCCATCGCTACCTTGTAGGTCTGTACAACCGACTCACGGGATAAAAGTCCGGCGATGGCCAGCGTCACACTGGTTTTCCCTGCACCCGACCGGTCCCCTGAGATCAGCAGAGACTTCATCGCAGGCTCCGGAGCACCGCACCGAACTCGCTTTCCACGATTTCATGAACGCCAAGCGTTTTTGGATGCAGATCAATCTCCACCATCACATGAGAGTGGCCCTGCTCCTTTAACGGCGCCACCTGCCGGGGCCCGTTCGTTATGGAAAACACCGTAATTCCTTCCAGTGCCGCAGGATCCAACGCATGCGGAACGCCTGCAAGCAGCAGAAACTCCGGCCCGGTCTTTGCAATCAGTTCTGCAACCGCCGGACCGTTTTCCCCGTACTCATCCAGTGCCCCGCAGCAGACCGGATCAACCCCGCGTGCCTGCATCTCCGCGAGAATCGCCGCCGCATCACCCCGGACCTTCGGCAGGCCGCGTTGTTCCAGATTCGCAACATAGGTGATGTCCGCATCCGCTGCAACGTCATGCAGTGCAAGAAGCTCGTCGGCAAACATATAGGCGGTCTCCTTTTTGGCATTCATGACTGCCATACCTTTTTTGCCGGATCGTGCCAGCCGAAGCAGTTCAGCCGCCGCAACATGTTTAAGATCTCCCCGGGACGGAGCAATATAGGTCTTGCAGGCAGCGCCGCGGGCCCGCTCAGTCGCATTTGCGGCAGCCAGCACCCGCCGCTGCCGTTCCAGTTCCTCTGCACTGATCCAGCCGATCTGTGCCGCAGGTTCCAGTGCGGCGAGTACGCCGTCAATATTTTCCCGGAATCCTGCATGAATATTCACGGCGATCGCCGGAGTCGTGATGCCGGACGCCTCAATTGCCGCCTCCATATCCTCACCGATGATCATCGAGACACAGGTCCCGACGACCGCCATGCGTTTCGGGGAGAACTCCTTCTCCGCATACTGCAGGACATCTTCCAGCAGCCGCTGACCGCCGAAGATAAACTCCTCGTCCCCCAGTGATGTGGTCAGAACACGAATGCCGTCCTCTTCCAGAAGTCTGGCATGTTTGAACGAACAGCCCGACGGTCCGTGAAGTATTGCAAGGTCCACATTCAGGTCACGCAGCGTGTACAACGCAGCAACAATTGAGCTGGGACGCGGCTGCACATATTTCATTGTCATATTATCTCCATGTTTTTACGGCAAACAGAATACTGCCGTGTAATTCTTCCGCATAGCCGAAGGCGGTCTCTTTTGCCTCAGCGAGGGTCCGGCAGACCGCATCCGCCGGGCAGGACAGCGATACCTCATCCGCACCGCTGATGAGAATCAGCCGGGCCGGGCCAATGGTCCTGACCGCACGAACGATCTCGTCCGGAGGAAAACCCTCACAGACCGCGTGCTCCTCCATGCCGATGACGAGGACGATTTTGTGGGACGGATGCTGACGGCGCAGGTATGCTGCCGCTTCGATTGCATTGTCCGCATTTGTTCCGCTTCCGGCATTGTCCAGAACCGGAACATCGCCGGACAATGACAGATGCATTCGTCCGGGCAGGGCTTCAAAGGAGCCAAGTCTTTCCACCGGCAGGCCCAGCAGGACACCGGCGGCAGCAGCGGTCGCAAGGGCTGAGCGGTATCCCGAAAGGGTCAGCAGGGGATTGTGTATCTCGCCGCCGTCCCAGAAAAGAGTATCTCCCCTGACGGAAACGAGGTCTCCCACTGCATACCAGCCGGATTCTTTCGGAATACCGTCCGGAACGAGAACGGATCTACAGCGTCTGAGACTTTCCCGTTTCGCTGCAAGGGCACTGCGTTTTCCTGCGGCAATCGGATAGTCACCGTCGGATGTGAGAATCCCGAGTGTTCCAAACCCGCAGACACCGGCAGACTCCTCTGCAACCAGCCAGTCCGCATGATGCCGGAGCGCCTCGGCGGCTGCCGGGATGACCGATGCCGGCGTGATGCTTTTTTTGAAAAGAAACTCGCGGGACGGATACAAAAAAGTCCCGCTGCTGGTATGCAGAACTCCGGGACCGTCAAGAATGTGGGCTACGGCAAATGCCGTCGTTGTTTTGCCCCGCGCTCCGGTAATCTCTATGGAGAGCTTTGGCGGGGTTACCAGCCGACCCGTCAGTTCATGATGGGTAAGTACCGGCGTTCTCTGCAGAAGCGGGTATGCAGGGTCCAGATGAACGGGGGCCGTGGTCAGATCATAGGTCTTCTGTGCAGCAAGCTCTGCCGGGAAGGCCGAATTCCGGTAGACATCAACCGCATCAACCGTATCCCCACGACTCCGAAGGGCGTCAGCCAGAACGGAACCGCCGTGAATCGTATCAAGAACGAGTACCCGCATCCCGTGCCTGCTTACAGATGGGTTTCCAGTGCTTTATCCGCATTTTTGAGCATCAGCTCGGCAAGCAGCGGGTCGATACCGATCGGTTCAGCATAGACAACCGGAATTTCTTTTCCGGAAGCAAGGACAAAGGTTCCTTTGTAACTGCCGCCTGCAAGACCGAGCAGACCGGGAATATCTCGCAGGACGTGAATTCCTTTGGCAAGGAACAGCGGGACGACAACCAGCAGGTCCAGATCCTCCTGCCGCATGGCATCCAGGCCTTCCGGAACGGTTGGGACACTGTTTTCCATAAAGCAGGATTTAATCAGGTATTTGTCGCTCATCTCCTCCATCATGCGTGCGGTGGTTGTGATCAGCTCTTTATTATACTGCAGTCTGCTTCCGTGGCCGACCAGCAGGAGACCTTTCTTGCTCATACCTAGAATATAGGCGCCCGGAGGTTAAAAATCAGTGTGAATTTTTAGAAGTATTCGTAGCACTCGCGTTCTGCCGGAAAACCCGATCGCTTCATCAGGTTTCAGATGAAACATGATTCTGACAACCAGCATGGCAAATGATTTCGAACGTGAGATGGTGATCTGTATGAACCGCTACTTCACCGAGCACCGGATGCGGGGGTTTGCGTACCGTCTCAAACAGGCGCATTTCAATACCCAGTATGTGGATATCATCGTCGATTCACTGGATCCTGCATTTTATCTTGCCATTGAGTGTAAATCCCTGAAGGGAAAACGTCTGTTTTTCACCAGTAATTTTCATAAGGATAAGAACGGCGTTCATCAGGTCGATAATATCTCAGGTTTTCTGAAGTATACGGGGCGTCGGGGATTTCTGGCGGCGGAGTTCCGTGGTATAGGGCCGAAAAATGAGGCATATCTGCTGCCGTGGGAGCAGGTGCTGGAGTTTTTCGGGACACAGGCAAGTATAACTCTTGATGAGTTCCGAAAAGGGATTCCCCTTGAGCGTATGCCGTATGGGTATCACCTGACGTCCCTTGCCCCTCCGTCAGACTAAATACCGGAGAAGACTAATACATACAGAATCTATGCATGCGTCGAACAGATTTTTATCCCTGAACGGAAAGCCGGTAAAAACGCCGGTGGTTCTCGCGTCTATGGCGGGAATCACCAATGCTGAGTATGTTCTTCAACGGAGCAGTCATGTCGGCGCTGCGTTTATCGGGGGATATTCTCTGGACGATGCAACCCGGTCTGCGGCAAAGGAAATGAAAGAGTCAGGCAGGACCGAGTTTGAGGATGATCTTGATGCAATTGCGACCGAGATTGCGATGCTGGACGGGACGGATGTGGTTCTGGGTCTGAATCTTCGCGGGTCCACCCCGGAGGCATATGTTGCGGCAGCCCGCGAATTCGGGACGTCGGTTATTTATGAGATTGATGCTCACTGCCGCCAGCAGCCGATGATCGATGCCCACTGCGGTGAGTATCTGCTGCAGAACTCTGATGCTCTGTGCGATATTGTCCGCGCCCTGCATGCGGAAGGCGTGTGCGTGTCGGTAAAGATGCGGGCCGGCGTGGTGGATGACCGCCGGCTGGCGCGGGAACTGTGGGTGGCCGGGGCTGATATTTTACATGTGGATCTGATGGATACGGGCTATACGCGTATCCGCCAGATACGCAACAGCTGTCCGCTGATTCTGATTGCGAACAACGGGATTAGTACTCCGGACCGGATGATGGATATGTTTTCCCATGGTGCGGATCTGGTTTCACTTGCCCGGTCTGCGGATGTGAGTACTCTGCAGCTGCTCGACCGGTATATCCGGGCGACGGAGGAGGAGAACGGCTGGTATAATGCGCCGAAGCAGTTGTGCCGCGGCGGGGATCTCCGGTCACTGACGTTCTGCTGTATGCCGGTGAAGCAGTGTCCACTTCTGCCGACGCTGGAGACGATTGGTATGAGCCGGCAGGAGTATCTGGGGCTGAAGGAGGGACTGGCAAAAGGAACGGTGCTTGCTCAGGGGAGTCATACCTGTTTCGGGGGTCTTGCCTGGTGCTGTAAGGCGTCAACTCCCTGTATGTTCCGTGATATGACGCTGAAGTCGTTGTCGTTGCCAAAGAGTGAGTATATGATGCTGAAGCGTGATCTATCCGAGAAGATCATGAAGCAGGTTTTTGCGGATGTGCCCTCAGACTGCTGAGGGTATGACCTGTGCCGAGCTGGCACAGTTTGCGATGCTTCTGGAGGTTTCAGCGTCACAGAAGCCGGGGAATGTTGACCGGTGCCATGATTATGAGGATACGCGGCTTCAGCATTTTCTGGCGTCCGCAGTTCTGGCAGGTCCGGTTTTTGCGGATGCGGATGCCGGGAGGCTTTCGATCGGGGAGGCGATGAAGGCGGCTGTTGCCCGGACAAATATGCATAACGGGGGAAATACCCATTTTGGCGCGTTTATTCTGTTGTTTCCGCTGATTGCCGGGAAAGGTGTTGCGGGAGCTGCGGAGGTTGTGCGTCGTACGACCGTTTCTGATGCGGTCCGGTTTTATGAGGCATTCGGCCTGACGCAGGTGCGTGTCCGGGATGAGGATCCGATGGATGTGAATGATCCTGCGTCGGTCCGGATGCTGGAGGAGAAAGGGATGACGATGTACGATGTGATGGCATACTCTGCGTCTCATGATATGGTTGCCCGCGAGTGGACGAACGGTTTTGCGCTGACCCGGGAGGCGGCGGATATTCTGCATGAGCTGGGGCCGGGGTCGGAGAATATTTCCCGGATGTTTGTACGCCTGCTTGCAGCGCACCCGGATACGTTTGTGGTGAAGAAGTTTGATGAGGAGACGGCGGTTCGTGTGATGCGGCAGGCGCAGCGGGTGTGTGCCGGAGAGTATTCTCTGGCTGTGTTTGATGCGGACTGTATTGCGGAAGGTATCAATCCGGGTTCCCTTGCTGATATCTGTATTGCAGGAATTTTTACGGCACTTCTGGAGGGATGGAAATGGGACTGGTAACGGAAGGTATTACGGAGATAATTGCGGTTACGCAAGGTAATGCGGCGCCAATGGGTATTATTGTGAAGCCGGGACAGATGCCGCGGATGGTGCTGTATAAGGGTTCCCGGACTGCGGAGAATGTCCGGGAGTCCGGGTGGCTGACGGCGAACTTTGTGAGTGATGCCTATTTGTATGCGCTGTATGCGTTTTCTGATGTAGATACGGCGGATCTCCGGACGGTCTGTGTGGACGGGATGCAGATGCAGTGGCTTATCAGTGCTGATGCATGGATGGGGTTCCGGACGAAGATTCTCCGTGAGACACAGGATGCATATTTTGTGGAGCTGATGCCGGTTGCATCGGAGTATGTGCGGGAGGGAGTGCGGCCGGTGAACCGGGGATTTAATAGTGTGATTGATGCTTCGGTGCATGCGACCCGGTATGTCCGTACTCATGATCCGGAGCTGAAGTTTCTGCTTGAGTACCATCTGGGACTTGTTGCGAAGTGCGGCGGGGCACGGGAAAAGGAGGCGGCAGCTTATCTGCGTGAGGTCTGCGGTCTCTAATTAAGGGATCCGCTGAGCGGCGGCGCATATCGGACCGATTTTGATATGGTCCGGTTTTCGGAGATGCAAAGTATCCGTATCTCTACCTGATCGTTTGGTAAGATCGTCTGATCGGCAAAGTTTACCAGACCCCACTGACCCGGCAGCCACTGATACCCTTTTATGCCGGTTCCAGCAAGAGTGGCAACGCCGTAGTGATGAGTGGAAATAAATTCATGTCCCTGCAATGTGGAGATGACGGCATATTTCAACACCCCGTTCACATATAATTCAGCACGATGATCCGCGTTCCACAATGGGGTAATCCCTACATGCTGCAGACGCACGATGCTGGCATATGTCACCTTTCCGTCGGGATTTGTGTGCCGGATATCTGTGATTGCCAGAACCTCAGGTATCTCATACGGGACAACGGTGACCGGCAGCATTCCCAGAATCAGGGCGAGCAGGATTGCGGCGAAGATAACTGTGATCGCTGTAAGAAGCAGGACTGCAACCGGCTGTGATATCCCGTCGTCCGGCTCATGGGAAAAATTCATCTGATTACTGTTCTCATGTGCAGACATGAATCTGTGCATAGGCAGATTATACAAAATTTCTGCCGTATATATCCCGAAGTGGATGAGGAATGTCACCAGTACATGACAGAGAGCAATCTGAAGAGACGTCCCAACCAAACCAAATTGTCCATATATCAGAAAAGTGATACACTATACGCATGAGAAAATACTGGTCGGGTTCCCTCCCGGACCCTGGTATCAGAACTATAGCCGATATGGCAAATGTCTTCGCTGTACCCCCGACCGCTGCTCCGGAAACGCCGCTCTACTATATGTATCGTGATCTCTGGAGAACACACGGGGATCACACCTGGCTGGAACGCCATCATCTCAGATATGATATCACGGTCATTCCGCCGGGAATCTATAACGGGGAGTATACCAAAACCAAAGGACATTATCATCCGGAAAATCCGGCAGGTATGCCCTATCCGGAGGTATATGAAGTCCTTGACGGATTTGCCTACTATCTTCTCCAGCGCCGTGATCATACTGATGTTATCCTTGTTCCGGCACATAAAGGAGATACGGTTCTCATTCCTCCCGGATACGGGCATGTCACCATCAACCCCGGCCGCGAACAGCTTGTCATGGCAAATCTTGTTTCTACCGATTTTGCCAGTGAGTACGGGGAAATTAACGAAATGCACGGGGCTGCATACTATTATATGAAAAAAGAGGGATGGGTCCCGAATCCGCATTATGGGAAGACCATCCCCATGCATGTTATGCTTCCCCTGCCACTCCCTGAACTCGGCCTTGAAGAGGGAAGAAGCCTTTATGATCTTGTCGGGACCGGCGATACTCTGGATATTATGAACCGGCCGGAGGATTATATGGATATTCTCGGGAAATATTCGGCCGCGAAGAAGCCTCTGTAATTTTACTATGAAAAAGTTTCCTGAACGAAATATTTTGGTTGTTTGATGATACCATACGACCACTTTTTCATGCGTTTTGTGCGTGGGTCCCCCTCATCCGCGTTTACTATGAAAAAGTTTCCTGAACGAAATATTTTGGTTGTTTGATGATATTATACGACCACTTTTTCATGCATTTTGTGCGTGGGTCCCCCTCATCCGCGTTTACTATGAAAAAACTAAGGACATGGAAAGTTTCGGCCTCATGTGGGTAACCACGGAACACACCGAAAAACGGAATTTCACGGAAGAAAACACAAAATACCGCCGCATACGCGGCTTACGGAAAAGACGGAAAGACTAAGGAAATGAGAATCTTTGTTCGTATGTCGATACGTTTTCTTGTGTATCTTTAGACGTATGTGGGTAACCACGGAACAGCACGGAACACACCGAATTCCACGGAAAAAAACACGGAATACCGCTTCGCTTACGGAAACCGTCTTTTCCGTAAGCCGCGTATGCGGCGGTATTTCGTGTTTTTTCCGTGAAATTCCGTGTTTTTGTGAAGCCACGAAATTATTTAGTTTATTATTCTTCTTCATTTTTACCCCATAATTCTTTCTGAAATAGTAAGTTGCAATTGGTCATAATGTGTCCTTCTGCTCTTTTCCAAAATACCTCTTTTGGAGTCCTCATTCTGCCTGATTCCTCTTGTAAGCTTCTATGTGGCCTTATCTGATTGTACCAGTAAGTAAATTCCTCAAATGTCGTGTGGTCTG
>JAEWXF010000015.1 GCA_023396065.1 Methanobacteriota archaeon | reverse complement strand
TGAGGCAGACGTGACCACCACGACCAACTTCAACCTCGTTGAGAAGGTCACTCCGACCACTGTAACCACAGCCCCGACCGGAACCTCTGCACCGGCAACAACCACGCCGACCGCAACTCCGACCGAGACTAAGACCCCAGGCTTTGGTGCATTCCTTGCACTCGCAGGCCTTGGTGCAGTCGCACTCCTCGTCCTCCGCCGCAACTAAGCAGCGCTGAAACGAAGTGAAACCTTGTATACCGGATTCCCGGTATACAAAATAATATCTCAGCACAAAAAATCCGGAACAGGTCCTGCTGGACCAGTCCCGGATTTTTTCATCGCAAAATGCCAGACTTTTTTCTCAAAGCAGACTGTACCAAACCACCCGGCCCTGCAAACGCCGCGTACATTTCCTCTTGAAACAAACCGCCCTCAGCTGCAAAGAGGTGTTTCCTCTGGAAAAAACAACAACCCTGCAATTGATGTACCCTCACCACCTACTCCGGTGATGCTCACGCCAACAAAAAAACAGCGTGCAGCAGATCCCCAAAAAGGGAGTAACACAACATGCCAGCCATGATATACAAACCAGCCGGCATCAGTACCGAAACCTGCACCGGCACAGATGCCCTAGTACCGCCAGCCGACCTCGCCACGGAAATCGCCCAGTCCCAGACACCCTTCAGTGACTACCTCCGGATGTACGAAAACAAAAAAACCCGGGAAAACTACCGGCTCTCCGTCGCCACCTACCTCACCTGCCTCTACCCGGAAATGACCTCACGCCTGCATCCCGACGTAGAAACCTACGTCATCCGCTACCTTGCAGAACTCAAAGGAGGCCGGAAATTCACCACAGACATCAGAACAGTCGGTGTAACCCTCTCCGAACAATTCTCACCCACAACCGCCAACCTCTACCTCCGGTGTGCCTGGATGTGGCTTGAAGACTGCGGATACTGCCTCAGCAGACGCGAACGTCAAAGAATCCTCTCCACCATGCCGCCCTCCCGGGCAGCAACCCGGGAAATGGAACTCAAACGAAAAATCTTCCGCGACATGTACTTCGAACTACCCGAATGGCCCGCCACCCTCCTCATCGTCCTCATCGGCTCCGGCATGCGGCTCGGAGAAGCCATGCAGCTCCTCCGAACCGACATCGACTACTCAGGCCCGCGGGTTGCAGTCCACATCCGGGCAGAAATCACCAAAACAAAAACAGCCCGGACCACCTACCTCACCACCGAAGCAACCAACGCCCTCCTCGACTACCTCAGAGCACGGCGGCACTACACCGACCCCCGCATCTTCCCCTACTCCCCCCTCACCCCCCAGTATCACTTCCGTAACGCAGCTGACCGGCTCGGATACGGACAAAAAGACCCCAAAACCAAATGCCGCAAACTCCACTGGCACATGACCCGCAAATGGTTCCTCACCCGCTTCGCCCTCGCCGCAAACAAAGACATCGCAGAACACCTCGCCGGACACGAAGGCTACCTCTCCCGGTCCTACCAGCGATACACCGAAAAACAAATCCTCAAACAATTCCGAAAAGCAGAACAGGAAATAAGCATCCTGCGATAACCAACCCACACCCATTTTTTACCGTGACATCCAAAAGCGCACAAGAAAAAATCAATCAACGAAAAAAAGAAAAAAATTACTGCTCATTCAACGCATCAATCGGATCCATATTTGCCGCCCGCCAGGCAGGATACAAAGCAGACAACAGCCCCACCCCCACACCAATCACAACACCCAGAGGAATATACAACATCACATTCGCCGAAAACGTATAATTCAGCACATCCGACAAACTCACCGAAACCTCCTCAACCGGCAGACCCATCATCTGCATCAGTGCCGCATTCGGATTCAGCGTCGCCGCACTCGACGCAATCATATCCCTCGCCTTAAACAACGCAAACACCAGACTCAGCACCCCCCCGACAATCGACCCGATCACCGACATAATCGCCGCCTCACACAAAAACATCGTCAAAACCTGACGCTTCTGCGTACCAATACTCCGGAGAATACCAATCTCATGCGTCCTCTGTGTAACCGACATCAGCATCACATTAAAAATACCCACCGCCGCAACAAGCAAAGCAATCGCACCCATCGACATCATCTCCTTAGACGACGACGCAATAATATCCTTCACCGGCTTCGTCGCCGCACTCGAATTCGTAATATCAATCCGCTGCCCCTTCGCATTCAGATACCCGTCAATCTTCTCCTGCATCTCCGGCGCCGCCTTCACATCCTTCACCACAACAACCGCACTCTCATACCCCTTCGTCAGCATAGAATAATCATTAAACGTCGACGTATACCAGCTCTCACTCCCCACAATACTATCATCAGACGAAATCATCAGCCCCTCACCCGTATTCCGCATAATCCCGCTGATCTTCGCCGTAACAGACTTCTGCTGCCCATTCTTATACGTCTTGAAAATCAGCTTATCCCCAACCTTCACCTCATTCTTCTTCGCAAACTTCTCACCAACCAAAACCTCAGTCTTCAACTTAGGAAACGACCCTGACTCCAGAACAAACAACGACGGCAGAAACGTACTCTCAATACCGTAAATCGTAACATACTTACTCCAGAAATCATTTGGATCCTTCTGCGGCCGCTTCTTATCAGAATACGGATCCTCCTCAACCTCAAAATCAGACATCGTCTTCTTATACGGAATTACCGGATACGGAGCAGTAACCTTCATCAACTCCCGAATCTGCTTATCAGTAATACCCTCCCGCTTCGGCTGAACATACTCTCCCTTCCCAGAAACAGTAACCGCTGAAACCACATAACCATCATCCATCCCGTAATAATACTCATTCGCATCAGACTGCTGCTGCCACAAATACGTATAATTCACCTGAAGATAAATCGACTCACCAATCTCATTCATCGACTTAAACTGCGAATTCTCCAGAATAGCACCAGACATCCCCGTAGTCGCAATCGCAACAATACCAATCGTAATCCCCAGAACCGCAAGAACAGACCGGAACTTATTCAGTCGCAGATTCCGCACCGCAAGCTGAAAAAAAATGAGTGGATTCATTCATTCTTTCCTGGACCGGAAAACAGCTCCCAGAGCCACCATCCCGACAACAGCAAACGCCGGAATCAGAACAGACGACTGACCCGCAATCGGATACCCGGACATCGTCTCCGTAGGTTCCGGATCATAATTGATAATACTCACACTATTCTTTTCCTGATGATACATACCCATCTCATCCTGATACGTAACAATAATCGGAACAGCAGTCGGCGTACCCTTCACCGTGAAATTAAGTTCAAACTGCCCGTTATCATTCCCCTCAACAACACCCAGAGCCGCCTGATACGACCCCTGTGGAATTGCCGGCGGACCCGCAACCACAACTACCGACGAAATATCACGAAGACCAGGATTGTAAACACTGCCGGTCACCTTATACGTATCCTCATACTTCGTCGCGACCAGATCCGAAATCACCACACTACTCGTTCCCGACGCAGTAACCGGAATCTCCACAACACTCTGATGCGCATTCTGACCGTTCCGGTAATCCGCCGTAACCACCAGCGTCGCCGAACCGCCACCGCCGCTGCTGCCTCCGCCGGTCATCGCAGTTGACGCCGAAACCGCACGCGGAGAAATCCCGCCGCCAAGCTCCGGCATTACCACAGCACCCGAATCCACACCATCATATGACGGAAGCATCACACCCGAATCATCATTCGGCGTACTCGGATACATCGACCCTCCGGCAGAACCCTGAACCGCCAGATCAATCTCGATATCCGTATAGTTATTCGCCGTAATCGTCCCCAGGAAATACCCCTCCTGCCGCGTACTAATACCCTGTCCCCCAATCGAAACCGACAGACCGGAAATATCCGCCGCACGCGGATTTCCGATCCGCAGCTTATACTTCCCCATACTCCCGGCAGCCACCATATTCGGTTTCTCAATCAGCTGAATATCCAAGACCGTACTATCAATCTGAATCGGAATCTGTACCCTCACCGGATTCGACGTACTCCCGCCCCCTTCAATCGTATACCCAACCGAAAAATACGGATACGCCATACCCGAAGAAATAACACCGCTCGGCTTAATCTGCAGACTCACCGACGTCTCACCGCCTCCTCCCAGCGTCCCGATAGGAACCATCGTCTTACTGTTCAAAAACAGAAAATCCCCGCCAAGAAGCGTCGGCATATCAATATTCACCGGAGTCGTCCCCGCATTCTTCAGCTTTACCGTCAAAATTCCCGTATCTCCGGGAAAGAAAACCTTCGGATTCACATCATATCCGGTTACAATGACCTGGCCTGACGTCGTATCCTCAGCAGAAACACTGCCGATACAGAGCAAAACCAGAAACATACACAAAAGTGATCCGGAAATCACTCCGCGAGCAGAGACTCTCATACCACAGATGTATGACTCTTTATCTATATGAACTTTGTAATAACTACGATACTTTTTGTAACAATCTACTTACAGCCGTTTCGTGATAGAATCGACTGCCGTAAAAACTGCCCCCATTTCCGGCTTCATAATTGCAACCGGAACATCCACCAGTCTCTCAATAAGTGACGCCAAAATCGGCGCGCAAATAATTCCCGCCGCCCCCTCAGACCGCGCCCTGACCGCTGCAAGAATACAATCATCCAGAGAATTCGCCGTATATCCTTTAATCCGGTACTCCACCCCACCAACATCGACCTTCGTCCCCTCAACCTCGTCCAAAAGAAACTTCGCCGCAATCAGTGCAATAAACTTCCCGTGATGCGGAGAAAACACCTGAACAATCTTCCGGACCGTAGACAACCGGGGATCGCGTTCCCCGGAAGAAATCTTATACAGCGTCACCGGAGGAATACCCGTAAGCTCGGCAAGCTGGCGAACCGTCATATCCCGCCGGGTCAGCTCCTCAGCCAGAGCAACATGGAAATCGGTCTCAAAAATTCTCTGCTCAAACATAAGTATACCATAGTATACAGAAATCCATAAAGATTCCCCAAAAATTATCCGGACCACATTGAAGAAGATCTCCTCCGGCACCTTGAAATTCACCACATACAACACAATAACTAACAATATTGGATAAATAAACTCTGAAAAATATCTCATTGTATCTATTACTGGGGAAATATTAGGAAATATTATCATATCTCAGAACAACATAAAAGTTAGAAAAATCATGCCGTACGCCGGAATACAATCCCTGACCATTCTCCCGGGAACCACCCGTACCGGAGATCCCGAATCCTTCGAAGAAATCACCATCCGTCCCGGAGACACCATCTCCATCGTCGGCCCCACCGGCTCGGGAAAAACCGCATTCATCAACGACATCGAGGTTTTCGCCCAGAGAGACACCGTCACCGGACGAAAAATTCTCATCAACGGAACCGAACCCTCCGAAGACCTCGTCCGGGACCCCGCGAAAAAACCAATCGCCATGATCACCCAGAACACCAAATGCCTCGCCGACCTCACAGTCGCAGAATTCCTCACCATGCACCTGCGGTCCCGGAAACTCAGCCGCCCCGGCCTCATGGACGAAGCAGTAGACCTTGCCAACGAATTCACCGGAGAAAAAATATCCGCATCCATGCGGATGAGTTCCCTCTCCGGCGGCCAGACCCGTTCCCTCTTCATCGCCGACGCCGTCGTCATCTCCGACACCCCGATCATCCTTCTCGACGAAGTCGAAAATGCCGGCATCTTCAAAGACCGCGTCATCGAAACTCTGCGGGAACGGCACAAAGCAATCATCTTCGTCACCCATGACCCCTACGTCGCCCTGCTCACCGACCGGCGGATTGTCATGGGATGCGGAGCCGTACAGAAAATCCTGACACCCGGAAACGGCGAACAGGAAGCCCTTCGGGAAATCGCACGAATGGACGCCGACATGATGCGGCTTCGGGAAAAAATACGGGCAGGAGAACTTCTCCTCACCAGACCGGGCGTATCCGCATGAACGTCAGACTCATTGCCATCGCCGGCCCGCCGAGTGCCGGAAAAACCGCAGTGGTCAAACAGATCATTCGCAACCTGGGAAAAGAAGCAAAGGTTGCCTATCTGAAAATCGACGTCGTACAGGCATGGGAAGATGAAGAACTGGCGGCAGAGTTCGGCATACCCACCAAAAAAGTCTACTCCGGAGACATGTGTCCCGACCACATGGGAATCATGGTCATCCGTGACGCCCTCCTCTGGGCCGAGGAGCTTGGCGCAGAATACCTTCTCTATGAAAGTGCCGGACTCTGTCTGCGCTGTACCCCGTACACCACCAACTCTCTCGGTCTCTGTGTCCTATCCGCCGTCTCGGGAACCCATGCCCCGCTGAAAATGGCCCCGATGATCGCCCTCGCAGACGTAGCCGTCGTTACCAAAATCGATCTGGTCTCGCAGGCAGAAAAAGAAGTCTTCCGGGAACGCATCCGGGAGGTTGCCCCGGGAATTGACATCATCGAAACAAATGCAATTCAGGGAACCGGCATGCGGTATCTGATGCAGGTCATCCATGCAATGCAGCCGTGTGAAAGTGAAAAAGACACACTTCGCGGCGTTCCGCCTCTGGGCGTCTGCACTATCTGTATCGGAAAAAAAGAGACCGGATGGCAGGAACATTTCGGGGTAATCCGACCGCTTGCCGCCCCGGACAATCTCTACCGGGGTGAGTAGATGGTTTGGACACCGCCGGGAAAGGACTGCGGTGCCTGCGGGATGGACTCCTGCGAAGCATTCACGGCTGCGGTGACCGCCGGAACGAAACAGAACACTGCCTGTCCTTACTATACCGCCCCGCATCAGAACTGCTGCGGCAGTTTTTCGGATGCAGCCTATACCGGGACAGATGTCTGCGGTGCTCCCTATGACTTCGTGCTCACCGCTTTTCCCGGAGAACCGTCGGCACGGAAAATCGTTCTCCCGTTCCGACCGGATCTGGTGGAAAAACTGGACATCAGTCCGGGTGATATTGTAACCGGCAGACCTACCGGAGCAGGCTGCCCGGTTCAGCATGTTATCCGGGTACTGGAAGCCGACCCTGTAACCGGACTCATCACCGGTCATGTAGTCGGTCCGGCTTTTTCCCGAAATAATCCGGATCTGATCGACCTGAAAATGTATCACATGATCGGGTTTGAGGGAGTTGCCCAAATCGTCCGCAGAACCCCGGCGTTCGGGGTTCGTCATCCGTTTCTGCCGGGCGTCTGTATGATGCATCGAACCCACACAGGAATTGTCAACATGGTAATGCAGAAATCCTATGGAATCCATGTACGAGTGGAAGGTATCGTTATCTTATGAGGTCAGTTGCAGGGATCAATAGAAAAATTGTGGAACAGACAGCAGTTGTCCTTACGGCAGGCGAACTGAAGAAACGAATCCGTGCCGGCGAAAAAGTCACCGCTGAAGATGTGGACGTGGTTACGTGCGGCACGTTCGGGGTAATGTCCGGAACCACGGCAGTTCTTGCGTTTCAGGCGGCGCCTGCCGGTTCGTTCCGGCAGGTAGAGCGTCTGACCCTGAACAGGGTTCCGGCATTTGTCGGTCCGTGTCCGAACGAAAGTAACGGTCATGTGGACTGTATTGTCTATGGCACGTCACGATCCGTGGATAATCCGTCCTATGGCGGCGGGCATCTGTTTGCGGATCTCGTCAGGGGTGCGGAGGTCACGGCGGAGATTACGACTGATTCCGGGAGATTTGCGGTTCTGGTATCGCTTGCGGATATGTCGTCCGCAAAAATACTGGTGACTCGCGGAGCGTTCCGGAATTATATGGCATTTATGAATCCCCGCTGTGATCCGGTTTCAACGATCTTTTCGGTGCTTCCCCTGCAGGGCCGGCTGAGTCAGGCGACGGTCTCCGGCTGCGGGGAAATTAATCCGCTGGAGAATGATCCTACGCTGCGGTTCCATACGCCGGGAACTCCTGCTCTGGTAAACGGTGCGGGAGGATTTATTCTCGGAACGGGTACGCGGAGCAGTGCGGAAAAGCCGAATCTTTCTCTCGCTGCGGATATGTGGGGGATGCATGCTGATCTGATGGGCGGGTTTGTGACGTCGGTGGGAGCTGAGTGTCTGACTTCGGTTGCGACGGCAATTCCGGTTGTGGATGAGGAGGCGTTTGCGGCGTTGTCTGTGCTGGATGAGGATGTTGTTCTGCCGATTGCGGATGTTACCAATAGGACCAGATGCTGCGAGGCGACGTATGGTGATGTCTGGGGCGGGGATCTGCGGGTCCGTGTGGATTCGTCGCGTTGTCATCATACCTGTGAGGTCTGCGCGGAAACGGTCTGTCCGGTTCATGCAATTCGTTCTGATCTGAGTATCGGGATGGCCTGTGTGGGTTGTCTGACCTGTGTGTCGGCCTGTCCGGACGGTGTGTATTCGGCAGAGACGGGAGTTTTGCATGCGAGTAACGGCCGGGTTCTGCCGATTGTGCTCCGGCAGTCTGACCGTGTGCGGGGAGAGATTGCCGCGGTTCGTCTGCGGGACAAAATCCGGTCCGGGGACTGGAGATTTGGAGAGATATAATGGGAGAGTATGTGTTACGCTGTGTTTCGGGAGGGGAGATTCTTCCGGAGCGATATACGCTTGAGTGTGCTGAACATGCGGGGCTGATCCGGACTGAGTATGCGGCGAGACGGCTTACGGTGCGGCCGGAGCTGCCGGGTGTGTTCCGGTATTCGGACTGGCTGCCGGTTCACGGGGTGCTTCCGACGAGGTCAAGGCCGATGACGTTTCAGAGTGAGGGGTTGTGCCGGGAGCTGGGGCTTCCAAATTTGTGGGTGACGTTTACGGGGTATTATCCGGAACGCGGATGTTTTGTTCCGACGGGTTCGTTTAAGGAGATGGAGGCTTTGCCGACGATGGTTCGGCTTGGGGAGAACGGGGGCGGTACGCTGGTGGTGGCGTCTGCGGGGAATACGGGACGGGCGTTTGCGCAGATGGCGGCTGAGTTTGATCGGCCGGTGGTGGTTGTGGTGCCGGAGTCGGCGGCGGGGAAGCTTTGGACGGTTTCTCCGGCGAAGTCGGGGATGGTTACGCTGGTTGCGGTTCGCGGGGATTATGCGGATGCGATTGCGGTGGCGAATGGGATTTGTGCGAGTCCCCGGTATGTTCCGGAGGGGGGGGCGAAGAATGTTGCCCGCCGGGATGGTATGGGGACGGTGATGCTTGATGCGGCGGTGAGGATTGGGAGGATGCCGGATCATTATTTCCAGGCTGTGGGGTCGGGGACGGGGGGTATTGCGGCGTGGGAGGCGGCGATGCGGCTGCGTGCTGACGGACGGTTTGGCGATGCGGTTCCCCGTCTGCATCTTTCACAGAATCTGCCGTTTGTTCCTATGGTGAATGCGTGGCGGGAGCGGCGGGGGCTGCTGCTGGAGAGGGATATGCCGGATGCGGAGATGGCTATTTCCCGGGTGTCTGCTCCGGTTCTGACGAACCGGTCTCCGCCGTACGGTGTTCCGGGAGGGGTGTTTGAGGCGATGATGTTTTGCGGCGGGGATATGTATGCGGTTTCGAATGCGGATGCGGGGGATGCCGGGAGGCTGTTTGCGGAGTGTGAGGAGGGGATTGATCTGGATCCGGCGGCGATGGTTGCGGTGGCTTCTCTGGTTTCTGCGGTTGAGAGCGGGGCTGTGGGGAGGGGTGATTCGGTGGTTCTGAATGTGACGGGCGGGGGGTATGAGCGGGTGGCTGAGGATCTGGGGAGGATTCCGGTTCCGGTTGCGATGACGGTTGATGCGGGGGAGGTGCCGGTTCTGTGAATGAGGAGGTTGTTCTCCGGGTTCTCCGTGAGGAGGGGGTGGATCTGATTGCGTCGCTTCCGTGTGATAAGAATAAGCGGTTGACGGCTTTGCTTCCGAGGATGTTTGAGGTGGTGGATCTGGCGCGTGAGGAGGACGGGGTTGGGATTTGTGCGGGGGCGTTTCTTGCGGGACGACGGCCGGTTTTGTCGATTCAGAGTTCGGGGCTTGGGAATATGCTGAATGCGCTGATGTCGTTGTCACGGGTGTATGAGCTGCCTTTGCCGATTCTTGCGAGCTGGCGGGGTGTGTGGCATGAGGCGATTTGTGCGCAGGTTCCGTTTAATGAGCCGCTGCCGCGACTTTTGGATGTGTATGGGATTCCGTACCGGATTTTTTCGAGTGCTGCGGATCTTGAGGGGCTTGGTGAGGTGATTTCGGGGGCGTTTGAACGTGGTACGCCGTTTGTGGCGCTGATTGTGCCGTCGTGCTGGGAGCCGCAGGAGCCGGTTTCTCTTTTGTATCCGCCCCGGTCGGTTCCGGAGAGGAGTTTGTGCCTGCCGGGGTATGGGATGCCTGAGATGACGCGGCTTGAGGCGATTTCTGCGGTGGCGGGTTTTGTTCCGGAGGATGCGGTGATTGTGTCGAATATCGGGGTGCCGTCGAAGGAGTTGTATGCGGCGGGGGATCGTGCGGGGAATTTCTATATGCTGGGGAGTTATATGCAGGCGTCGGCTATCGGTCTGGGGTGTGCGATGGGGTGTCCGGATCGTGAGGTGTATGTGATTGATGGTGACGGGAGTCTGCTCGGGTCTGCGGTTCTGCCGGTGATGGCTGCGGTGTGTCCGGAGAATCTGCGGGTTGTTGCTTTGGATAACGGGACGTTCGGGAGTACGGGGAATCAGATGAGTCCTGCGTATGCGACGGCTGATCTGGGGATGATGGCGCTTGCGGCGGGTGTTTTTCCGGTGGAGCGTGCTGTTTCTCCGGCTGAGCTGACGGATGCGTTGTCGGTCGGGGTACGGTTTGTGCATACGCTGATTGTTCCGCGGAATTCTGCGTCGCCGAATATTCCGCTGTCTCCGTTGGAGATCCGGGATAGGTTTATGGATTTTTTGCGGTGAGGTTTTGTTGACGGTGTAGCCGCTCTGTAGAAGCATGAGTGTGCCTGAGCGGTTACAAGTCGGAGGCGTATTTTTCCGTGAATTCCTGGAATGTCTGAGTATTTTTCTTTTTTTCTGAGGTGTAGACGATGTAACCTTAAAATACAAACTTCTTCCTATGTGGTTTTTTATAGGGATTACAAAGGAGAAATGGCGGCTACATCGTCTACACTTTTGGGAATATTCGTTGTTTTCCCAATTCCTGGCGTATTCTAGCTTGGATTGTATCCGGGTATGTATCCGCAGTCGTCTACATCGGGTCATTTCTCTGCTGAAAGGGGAGTAGAGGTATGTATACGTCTGGGGAAAAAAGGTCCGGCATTTTTTTGCGGAAAATTGTTTTGTATACCGGGAATCCGGTATACAAGGTTTCACTTCGTTTCAGCGCTGCTTAGTTGCGGCGGAGGACGAGGAGTGCGACTGCGCCAAGGCCTGCGAGTGCAATGAATGCACCAAAGCCTGGGGTCTTCGGGGCGTCAGTCGGAACTGCCGTGGTTGCGGTAGTAGTCGGCTGGCCGGTGACGGTTGCGGTCGGGGTTACGGTCGGGTTGACCTTTTCAACGAGGTTGAAGTTGGTCGTGGTGGTTACATCAGTCTCAATACCCTGTGCTTTGATGGTGTACTCATCAAGCTTGAAGTTGGTAGTGTCGACTTCGATGGACCATGCATTGTCAGTTCCGTCACCTGCAACGACCTTGGTGGTCTGCGAGAAACCGGAGGTCGTAGAGGTGGAGGTCTTGTCAATTGCATTGAAAGAGGAGGAAACAACTTCGATCAGAATCTGGTCATCAACTGCGAGGTTGGTGGTACCAGAGATAGTGAAGGTGGTTCCTGTTGCCTGGTCGCCTGGGTTGTTGATCTTGATCCATGGCTCAGCGACGGTGAACGTCAGCTTGGTGTAGATATCATCAATGTTGGCAGAGTCGATCATCTTGGTGAGTGCATCTGCTGCATTCGAGCCCTGGAGTTTGTTGGTTCCCCACACAATGAAGGAGGCCTGTTCGCCACCAGCATTGTTTGCAATAGAGAGAACTCTCGGGTTAGATGCTGAACCAGTGTCATCAACATCGATTTTACCATTGTACATCGGGTGTTCAATGACAACATAGTACTGGTTAGAGGACATGTCAGAGTTGATATCAAGCTTCTTCTCGTAGGAACCATCATCTTCTACAGTGATGGATTCCGTGGTGAAATAGTTTGGACCAAAGATGTACAGCTTAAGCGTGCTCGGGTCACCCTCTGCAGTTCCGCGAATGTAAATCTTGTCGCCCTTTGCAACAGTGGTTCCAGACGGAGTCGCGGAAAGGAACGGCTGCTTCAGGTTGACAGAAATGGTTGCATACTCAGAATCAGAGAGTTTCACACCGTTGACGCCTGCTCCAGAGGATTTTCCGTTGGTCAGAACGCTGGTTGCATAGATAGTGTATGCACCGGTGTCAAGGCCACAGTTTGAAGTATCCCACTTGTATTCCCAAGTGTTGTCAGTCTTGACGGTAACATCATTAATTCTTGCTGTATCAGCGGTAGTCTGAATCGGCAGCTGAGTCAGCATCTGTCCATCACTCAACAGGTTAGGACCGGTAATGAACAGGAAAACATCACTGCTGTCAGTGTTGGTTCCGGTGAGTTTGATTTCTTCACCGATGTAGTAGGAACGGTCACCGGATGCGGTAATGGTAACAGCTCCCTTCTCAACCTTTACTTTTACTTTGTCATTGTCCGTTCCATACTGGTTTGGACCGAATACGAAAGTGCTCTCATCAGCAATGTCATAGACTTTGATGGTGTAAGTCTTATCTTCGGTATCTGCATTGGTGTTGTACTGGACAGTACGTTTACCGGATGCATCAGTTGCAAAGTAGGCAGAAGTTCCCTGAAGGGTACTTGCCGCGGAACTCATCTGGAACAGATAAGTTCCTGCTGAATTAGTCGGGACATTGAGATTGTCTGCAAATGCCAAGAGGTGACCTTTCATGCCAGACTGTCCATCCTGAAGGGTCGGATTGACATCACTCTCAGTTGCTCCGTCAAGGTAAACGAAGTAAACATACTGGGACTGACCCTGAATTGTCACGGTGAACGGGTTGCTGCGGACAACAGAGTCTTTGTTTGCAGTCAGGGTCAGAGAGGTACTCTGAACAGTGAAGGAGATCGTATTGGACTTCTTGTATTTGTCCGGGATCCCAATGAAATCACTGTTGGTGAACTCTGCCTGAGCAACGTAGGTACCTGCAGCGTCTGATGTCTGGGGTGCTGCTAATGGAGCAATGAGCTGAACAGCACCATTGAATCCTCCAAGGGATGTAGCATCGAACTGACCGTTACCGAAGTCAGTGGTTTTACCGCCAACTGGGGTGGTGAAGACAATCCGAACTGGTGCGACGAGACCGGGAGTACCGGTTGCCGGACCTACCTTCGGGGCTTCAATAACGAAGCGGACATCAGTCAGCTTGTTAATGGTTTTGCCTTCGATGGAATCATAGGAGGTTCCAAGATATGCTTTGAGCGTCATTTCAGGGTACCAGATGTTGACCGTGAATGCGTTGCCATATGCATTGAGATAATAGGTACCAGTGGACGTCCCTACTGCTCCCTCAAGAAGGTCAAAGTATGTGGCTCCTGCAACAGTACTGGCTGGAATTGTATTTAATGCAACCGGCGTGCTGTCACCAGAGAACTTTACCAGCTTGTCAGTTGTGGCAATGCCGGCATAATCGATTTGTTCGTATACGAATGCATCGTCACCAGTTACGACTGTTCTCACTGCTGCTGCGCTTCCAACGAAGCACGCTGCAACGAGGAACAGTGCAAGAACGACTGCAATCGTTTTAGTTGTGTTTTTCAAGTAAATTCCTCCTAAATTAGGATTTAAATTTCTAGCATGTTTGACATGCGATACGTGATATTCGACAGGTGTCGAATAACCATTCTGCAAGGGTTATACTCCGATCAACGGAATATGCTTTGATATTAGCATATGACATATAATAGGCTTTGTGGTCAAACAGGAATTTTTGCACCCTCAGCACGGTCTGATGTACCGACATCCGGGAAAAATCCCTCATGGCGCGAAAAATTCGGTCGTGTTTTTGCCTCTTCGGTACTCTTTGTGCTGTAGAATATTCCTTCGACAACTGCCGGAACTCTGTTGAATTTCTCCCGTGCCGCATGGGTGGAATGTACGTTTTGTATCCCCTGCTTCTTGGGGTGGTGTCTACTCAGGGAGGGGAAGCGGTGGTGGAGTCCAAAAGTTTTGGGAAAATATATAGAGTAGAGTCCGAAGAATTCCGACCAACAAAAAATTCGCCTGCATTTATCCAGTGAGGGCGTTCACTGCGAGGAAAAATCTCGAGGCGATCAGCCGAGAGATCCGAGCAGTAGCCCGAACGCAAGATAAATGCGATGAGGCGAATTTGGGATTCGCGGCCCGCGAAGCGGGCATTCGCGGTTCATTCAACTTCATCATACCCACACCAACGATCAAAGAATTTCAGATGGATATCCCTCGACAACTGCCGGAACTCTGTTGAATTTCTCCCATGCCGCATGGGTGGAATGTACGTTTTGTATCCTCTGCTTCTTGGGGTGGTGTCTACTCAGGGAGGGGAAGCGGTGGTGGAGGGGGTACGGAGGTAATGTGTTTCCTGTTTCCGGGATTGGGGTGAGCCGTACATCGACACTTTTTCCGGAGAGCTTTGGACGTATGTGGGTAACCACGGAACAGCACGGAACACACCGAATTCCACGGAAAAAAACACGGAATACCGCTTCGCTTACGGAAAAAACGGAAAGACTAAGGAAGTGGGATGCTTCGGACGTCCGATTGATA
>JAEWXF010000014.1 GCA_023396065.1 Methanobacteriota archaeon | reverse complement strand
TGAGGCAGACGTGACCACCACGACCAACTTCAACCTCGTTGAGAAGGTCACTCCGACCACTGTAACCACAGCCCCGACCGGAACCTCTGCACCGGCAACAACCACGCCGACCGCAACTCCGACCGAGGCTAAAACCCCAGGCTTTGGTGCATTCATTGCACTCGCAGGCCTTGGTGCAGTCGCACTCCTCGTCCTCCGCCGCAACTAAGCAGCGCTGAAACGAAGTGAAACCTGTGTGCCGGAAACGGCATACAAATAATTTTTATACACTATTTTCCCGGACAGAAGTCCGTTGCAAACGAAAAAAGAAAAATTATATGGTGTTTCTACCGAGCTCAAAGGCTTTTACATTTATCTCGATTGTTTTCTGCGGCACATTCCGCCGAACTGCCTCTGCAAGAGAGGAAACGGACAGAGGCAGTGTATGAGACGCAGCACCGAGAAGCACAATATTTGCCGCAAGCGGACTGCCCGCTTCGGCCGCAATCTTTGTTGCATCTACCAGATGTACGGATATCTTACCGGACTGCAGTTCTGCTTCGATCTCCTCCATTTTCGGCACAGGAGATTTGGAAGAGTACACAGATGTTGGAACCACCATCTCACGGTTTACTACCATCACCCCATCAGGTTTCAAAAAATGGCGATACCGGAGAGCTTCCAGAACATCAAACGCAATCAGTAAATCCGCGGTACCCGGGGCAATCAATGATCCGTACTTTCCGTCAATCCTGATATGGGTCTCAACAGATCCGCCACGCTGAGACATTCCATGCGTCTCAGCTCCGCGGACATGTCGTCCTTCAATTACACAGGCATCACCCAGTACATTGGATGCGAGAATTGTTCCCTGGCCCCCGATACCTACAATCAGCACATCGTAACTTTTCTTCATTGCCGTGCACCCCCGCGGTGAATGGCACCGGCCGGACATATGTCGGCACAGACACCGCATCCGGTACACAAAGCCGTTGTCCGTGATGCGCCATTCTCATCCGTTTCAATGGCCGGGCATCCATACCGGACACAGGCACCGCATTTCAGACACCGTTCCGCGTCCACCACATATCTGCTCCGCTTGACACCGTTGCGTTTATTCATAATTACGCACGGCTGCTTTGCAATGATGACCTTCACACTGTCCTTTTCTTTTGCTGCTTTCAGTGTTTCAAGGAGATCGGTCAGATCATACGGATCGACCGATTCAACAAACGAAACCCCACAGGCCCGCGCCAGTTCCTCAAGGGAAATCTTCGGGGACTCTACCCCCGTTGCCGTTACGCCGGTGTTCGGGTTCGGCTGGTGGCCGGTCATTGCGGTTATGCGGTTGTCGAGAATAATAATTGTCTGGTTTGCGTTGTTGTATACCGCATTGACCAGACCATTTACTCCCGTGTGGAGGAACGTTGAGTCCCCGATGGTGGATACTACCGGTGTTTCCGGGCAGGAATGAGCTATTCCGGAACCAACGGTTATTGACGCTCCCATGCAGATGGTGGTATCTACAGCCCCCATCTGGAGTCCCAGGGTGTAGCAGCCGATGTCGCTTGGAAACACACCATCTTTAAACACTTTTTTCATTGCATAGAACACCGAACGGTGCAGGCATCCCGGACAGAGAATCGGGGGTCTAACAGGAACGGCAGCCGGCTCGGGAGATACCGGACAGGGGTTTTCCGCAAGAAAACCTGCTTTTACGAGGGCTCCCGCAACCAGTGCGGTGGAGAACTCACCTTCATGAGGCAGACAGCCGTCAAGTTTTCCGTGGACGACTGTTGTTGATGCTGCCTGCCGCACCGCCTCTTCAATGACCGGCATCAGTTCCTCAACTACCAATACTTCAGTATGTCGGCTGACAACATTGGCAAGCCAGTCACGGTCAATCGGATATGCGGTAATTTTGATCAGGGAAACATCCTTTGGCAGAACTTCTTCTACGTAGGAGATGGAGATGCCGCCGGCAATTACTGCTTTTTTTCCGCGAATTTCTGCAGAGTTGTATCTGGATTGAACAAGATATTTTGCAACCTCCGGCTGTTTTTTGGTAAGTATTGCATGAAGCGGTCGGGTATGTGCCGGAATTACGACATATTGTTTTGGGTTGTGAACGAACTTGCCCTTTCGTGGGGAGGGTTTTTCTTCTCCGAGAGTTACATCGCTTTTTGAATGGCAGATGCGTGTTGTCGGCCGGAAGAGAACCGGGAGAGAGAACGTTTCGGACAGGTTCCATGCTTCTGTGATCATGTCGTGAGCCTGCTGTACGTTTGCGGGATCCAGGCAGGGAACCTGAGCAAACTTTGCATACATCCGTGAGTCCTGTTCGTTTTGGGAACTGTGGGCAAACGGGTCGTCTGCAGAGAGTACAACGAATCCTCCGTTAACCCCGGTGTATGATGAGGTCATGAGGGGATCTGCTGCGACATTGAGTCCAACGTGTTTCATGGTTACGATGGAGCGAAGGCCGCACCAGCTTGCCCCCAGGGCATTTTCAAAGGCTACTTTTTCGTTTACTGACCATTCCAGATAATACCAGGGATTTTTCGTCCGGCGCAATGTGTCAACTACTTCAGAGGAGGGGGTTCCGGGATATCCGGATACGAAGTCCACACCAGCTTCCAGACATCCGTGCGCGATTGCGTCATTTCCCAGGAGATACTGCTTTTTTTTCTCGTCTGCCATTCTCTATCAGCTGCCCGATATCCTATTTTATAGCATTTCGCAGGATAAGGAGTTAAGCCTACGCTAAAGGACGGGGGTGTCGGGAAATTCCATTTCACAACCTATATATGGGGATAATGCATATGTATTAGGGTAACACCCAAACGGGGCCCGTAGCATAGCTAGGTGGTGCGCCCGGCTGATAACCGGGAGGTCATGAGTTCGAATCTCATCGGGCCCACTGTTTTTCTTTGTTTTTTTGTTTAAAAAAATTATGCCGATTGAGTTTTATTCTGGATGTAACCCAGAGTGAGATTAAGTGCGGAAATGATATCTTCTTCGGCAAGATGGTAGTCACGCATAGCTGTGTAGAGCATATAGATAATGTCGTACCCGTAGAATGCCAGTGCGTCTTCAGGACTTAGGGGAGATGCATACGTGTCCACGATGAATGCGTCGTTGGAGAACATGAGTTCGAAGAGCTCTCCGGTTTCGCTGAGTACGCAGAACTGCTGTGTGACTTTTTTCTTGGGATCATCTGGCCGGAACTCAAGGGGAGATTCAGTTTTTCCGAGAAGAATCATTTTCTTGTCGTAATAACGCTGGTCGTAGAGATCTCCTTTGGTATCCTGTTTGGCTTTGAGCAGGAATTCAGATCCGATTTCGCTGACGATCGGGGCCACAGCGGCAGCCATGCGTGCGAGGAGAGATGCATTCTGTTCGATTATCTGGTCTGCAAGGGTGTCCTGCTGGTCTTTTGCGTGTTTGATTATTTCCTGCAGGCGGTCAAATCCTTTTTCGACGATTTCGTCCATGGTTATTAGTTATAATGCGCATGCCTGCTGATTAATGTTCGGAATTGCAGGTACGGGGGCATCTGATTTCTGATTTTTTTCTGTCCGATACTTTAACTAGCGGGTCGGTCGCATATGTACAGAAATGGTGTTGTAAGGAGGGGGAGTTATGGATTATTTTATTGCTCTGAATCAGATACTGATTCTGTTTCTTCTTATCGGGGTGGGATTTTTCTGCAGACGGATCGGGATACTGACTGAGACGTCAGTTTCATCTCTTTCGAAGTTTTTGCTGCACATTTGTATTCCTGCGATGATTATCTATTCGATGCAGATTCCGTTTACGGGGGAGCTGCTGCAGAATGCAGAGTTGCTGATTGTGGCGGCTCTGGGGTACTATGCGGTGTCTCTGGTTGTGGCGTGGTTTGCTCCGATTTTGCTTCGGGCAAAGCATGAGGAGTATGGGGTTTTCCGATTTATGCTGGTGTTTTCCAATGCGATGTTTATGGGATTTCCGGTTCTGTCGATGATTTTTGGGCAGGAGGCGATATTTTATGCTGCAGTGTTTAACATTCCGTTTACGATTCTGGCGTATTCGGTGGGTATCTGGCTTTTGACGGCTCACGGAGGCGGTGAGGGACGACCGGTTTTTCAGCCGAAGATGTTGCTGAATGCGGCGTTTCTTTCGACGTTTGTGGGGCTTGCTTTGTTTTTGACGTCGACAACAATTCCCGATCCGATTAACGGGTCTCTGGCGCTGCTGGGTAGTGTGACGACGCCGTTGTCACTGGTGGTGACGGGAGGATTCCTTGCTCAGCTGGATCTGTCGAAGATTTTTGGGAATGTTCGGCAGTATTTTGTTGCGGGGATTCGCCTGATGATTCTTCCGGGTCTGGTGTATGTGATTTTTGCACCGTTTATTGCAGATCCGCTGATTCTCGGGGTGGTGGTGGTGACGGCAGGTATGCCTGCTGCAACGAATACGGTTATGCTTGCATCAGAACATCGGGTGCATCCGGATATTGCGGCTCAGGGTGTGTTTATTACGACGTTGGTGAGTGTGTTTACGCTGCCGCTTCTTGCGATGTTTTTGTCGTAGAGATTTTTTCTTTTTTGTCAAGGGCTGTTTCCTTGGCTTGTATCCAACACAGGCTGATATGTAAAAGAGTCAGGCTATTTTCTCCATTTACACAACCAAACCCGGCGCGTCATCCTCCCCTACTGCATTTAAAATGTTTAAATATATACATCGAAGTTATTTTTACAACAAAGATGCACATATTTTAAATACTTGGACACCCCACCTTCATCTATGTTTCCGAAAGATGGTCGCACGACCCTGACAGTGGATGACATCCCCAAAAAATGGTATAATATTGCCGCAGACATAGGATCTCCTGAGATCCTCAACCCGGCAACCATGAAACCCGTAACGCCTGCAGACCTCGCCCCGGTATTCTGTAAAACATCCGTAGAACAGGAGCTTGACACCACTCACCGCTTCATCGACATACCCGAACCGGTACGGGAAGCGTATGCCCAGTTTGGCCGGGTGACCCCGCTCCAGCGTGCCTATCACCTGGAACAGTACCTCAAAACACCGGCAAAAATCTACTTCAAACGCGAAGATGTAAGCCCCACCGGCAGCCACAAACTCAACAGTGCAATCGCTCAGGCTTACTACAACAAGATCGACGGTACCGAACACCTCACCACCGAAACCGGTGCGGGCCAATGGGGATCAGCACTCTCCCTCTCCTGTAACTACTTCGACCTTGACCTCATCGTCTTCATGGTCAAAGTAAGTTTCGAACAGAAACCCTTCCGCCGTTCCATCATGGAAACCTACGGCGGTACCGTTTACCCCTCACCGAGCAGCATTACCGAATACGGAAAATCTGTACTCGCAAAAGATCCCTCCTACGGAGGAACACTGGGAACAGCCATCACCGAGGCAGTCGAAATGGCAGTCAAAGATACCACCGGCAAAACCAAATACAGCCTTGGCAGCGTCGCCAATCACGTCTGTATGCACCAGACCGTCATCGGCCAGGAACTTGTCGCCCAGATGAACGACATCGATATCATCCCGGATCATATGGTCGGCTGCATCGGCGGAGGAAGCAATTTCGCAGGGTTCGCTTTCCCCATGATCGAAAAGAAACTGAAAGGAACTGTTGACACAAACTTTGTTGCCGTCGAACCCGCTGAAGTCCCCTCCCTCACCAAAGGCGAGTACCGCTATGACTTCGGGGACTCCGGCTGCATCACACCCATGTTCAAAATGTATACTCTCGGTCACGACTTCACTCCCAGCGCCGTTCACGCCGGAGGCCTCCGGTATCATGGAATGAACCCTCTCGTATCCCAGCTCTACAACAACAAAACCATCAGCGCCGTATCCTATGCCGAACAACAGATCTTTCAGGCTGCGGTCACCTTCGCGAGAACCGAAGGAATCATCCCGGCTCCCGAATCATCTCATGCAATCCGGGGTGCAATCGAACTAGCACTCGACGCCAAAAAGAGAAACGCAGATGAAACCATCGTCTTCAACCTCTCCGGTCACGGCCTCCTCGACATGGTAGGTTACGCAAACTTCCTCAAGACCTGCAAAACCCCGGTCATTGAGGTCTAACATTTTTCATTCCCCCAAACAAAAATCCCCCTCTCTTTTCTCACAAAACAATCAGATCCAGAGAAAACAGCATCACGGGAACCATTATCGCTCCCATACAAAAGATGCGGGGCACCTCCACCAGAGATGGAACCATCCCCACCAGCGTTGCCAGACCCAGAATCAGCAGGCCAAACGGCCCGCAAAACACTCCGGACATTACCACCAGAAGCACCAGAACACCCTTCGCAAGCAGCGGCTGATTCAGCCGCATAAACCATGACGAGCCACGAGAAATTGCAATCGTCAAAATATATGCCGCTACTGCCGCAACCCCTGCCACCAGAACCAGAAGTGACAACGGCGGCAGCTCAACCGAGCCCAAAGCCACCATCGCCCCGCTTCGCATCCGCCCGACCGCATACAGGGCCGCGAGACACAACAACGCATTTGCTGTATTCGCCGCACTCGTCGCAATCAGGTACTCCCGGGCATTTCCCCGCTCCGGATCCCCTTTCCCCAAACTCAGCAGAGCATTCGCCGTTCCGCTCGAAAAACCCGGCAGCCATCCGACAATTGCCCCCGCAACCGAGCCGCGGACTCCCTGTACAACAACCGAACGCGGCGTAATCTGCAAACCCGAAAACACCTGGGCCGGGACCGGAGACGCAGAACGCATCGACGCCAACAGAACCGGAATCCCAAACAGTCCCGTCAACAACGGCAGCAGAACTTCCCCGATCCCGAGCATACCAAACGAAAAATGAGAATACGTCAGAGAAAACAATCCCAAAACACCCGATACCCCGAAGATCAGAAACGCCCATCCCGGAGATTTACTCAGCACCACCAAAAGCCCCGCCGCCGTCAGGATCACCAGACCAACCCCCCAGTCAATCCACCCCTGGAACGGCGGCATCACCACCAGAAATATCAGAAACAGCGGCAGACACCCCACGAACCCTGCCACGCTGCCCAGCGCCGAAATACGGACAGCTTCCTCTCCGTGACCGGCAAGGCACAGCCGGTGAGCCGGCAGTGCCGATAACACTGTATCCGGATCCGGCACACCCAAAAACGTTGACGGTACACAATCCAGAAATGTATGTGTCACCATCGTTGCAACAATCGCTGCTGCAACCCCCTCTGGCCCGCAAAACACCAAAACCGGACCGGATACCGCTGCAAGCAGACCTGCAACCGTGTTCGAATGAATACCCGGAACAAGGCCGGAGATCGTCCCGAGAACCACTCCCAGCAGGCACCCGGTAATCACTCCGTACATACTTCTCAGTATGTACGGAACAGACTATTAAATCTGCCAGTCCAATACTCTCCTATGTTGATTGCCATCACCCGTCTGGCTGAAAAAGGAACTGCAGATGCAGATCTCTGTTCCCGGTACGGCCATACCGTCCGTATCGTCTCACCGCTTCGGGCAGAGATCCGGAGCAGTACCATTCAGACATTCGTACTTGCTGCAGCCGGGGCTGAATTCGATGCAATCTTCTTCACCAGTGCTCTCCCTGCCCAAAAAATTGCCCCGCTTCTTGATCCGCATATCACCCGGACAACCCGGGTCATCGCCATCGGCCCGCAGACCGCAAAAACTCTGCATGCGGCAGGGATTGCCGCGGAAACACTTCCCACCTACTATTCGCGTGACTTCGTTCCGTATCTGGGCAGCTGGATTGAGGGAAAACGTATCGGTATTCCGCGTGCCGACGTTCCGAATCCTGACCTGATCAATGCCATTGAGTCTGCCGGAGGGATGGCATTCGAATACCGGTGTTACGGCCTTGAGCCAACCAATGAACTCCTGAATCTTGACGGCGCGGATGCTGTCCTGTTCACCAGTGCAAACTCGTTTAAAATGGCACACCTGCCGTCTCTGGAGGGAATTCTCCCGGTTGCAATCGGTGATATTACCGCCCAAGCAATGACTGACGGCGGGGTTGTCCCGGCGGTGACCGGTGACGGTTCACTTGCCGGAACTCTGGAGGCGCTGAATGCCTGCCGGGAGATACGGCGATGAGTTATACGGGTGTGCTTCTCATCGATAAACCCCGCGGTCCGTCGAGTCATCAGGTTGCTGCATGGGTTGGGGAGATGCTGAAAAGCAATGTCGGCCATTCAGGGACACTTGATCCGATGGTTTCCGGTGTTCTGGTTGTGATGCTGGGGAAAGCTGTCCGGCTTGCCCCGCTTCTGCTTCTGCATGAGAAGGAGTATGTGGCCTGTTTGCGGCTGCATGCAGATATTCCCCGTGATCGTGTTGAGGCGGTTGTGAAGCAGTTTACCGGTCGGATTTACCAGCGGCCTCCGCGACGTTCTGCGGTGAAGAGAGCACTGCGTATCCGGGTTATTCATCGGATTGAGGTTCTGGATATGCAGGACAGGCTTGTTCTTCTGCGGGTTCGCTGTGAGGCAGGGACCTACATTCGTTCGCTTTGTGTTCATATCGGCAGGGTCCTTGGCTGCGGTTCTCAGATGGTTGAACTGCGGAGGACTATGTCGGGCGGGTTTTCGGTTGAGGATACCCACACTCTCCACGAACTTCGGGATGCTGTGGAGAGCGGTGATGAGGCGGGGGTTCGCGCTATGATTCTCCCCCCGGAGCTGGCAATTGCTGATATTCCGAAGATTCTGATCCGTGATTCTGCTGCGGATGCGGTTGCCCACGGGGCGATTCTTGCGGGGGTTGGTGCAATTTCCTGCGATAAATTTACGAAAGGGGGGAGTGTTGCCCTTGTTACCCGGGATGGAAAGCTGGTTGCCCTGGCTGAGGCTTTGCGTGATTCGGAAAAAATCGTCTGCGATGAGCCAGGCTATATTGCCCGGTCTACCCGGGTTTTTCTGATGCCGAATGTGTGTTCAAACACACATAATTAATAAAGGAGAAAAACCCACATCTTATACTCATTTGCTGAGGTAGTCTAGCGGTAGGGCGCGGGCCTGGAAAGCCCGTGAGGCGAAAGTCTCTCGGGAGTTCAAATCTCCCCCTCAGCGTTTTGATCTGTTTTGTCTGAGAGTGTTTTTCACTGTGAAAAAATACTTGGGGTTTATTTGGTCAGCAGGTGGTTTGCGACTTTTATGAACAGGCATTCTCCGGTATCCAGTTCGTAAAAGGTATCTGCTTTTTTGTCGATTTTTGCATCGGCCCGCCAGAACTTGCAGTCTTTGCCCATGCATCTTTCCTGTGTTAATGGACACATTACTCCCACGAAAACACCTTGTCAGACATATGGCTGCTGTTTCATAAAAGTGTGTCGTTTCCGGTGCGAAAATATTCCGGGGTTGCGTCATCGGCCAGATTGAAGAAAATATGTTCGTTCGTCTTTTCGATGTTCTGAGAAAAAAGTCTGGCATTTTGCGATGAAAAAATCCGGGACTGGTCCAGCAGGACCTGTTCCGGATTTTTTGTGCTGAGATATTATTTTGTATGCCGTTTCCGGCACACAGGTTTCACTTCGTTTCAGCGCTGCTTAGTTGCGGCGGAGGACGAGGAGTGCGACTGCACCAAGGCCTGCGAGTGCAAGGAATGCACCAAAGCCTGGGGTCTTCGGGGCGTCAGTCGGTACTGCCGTGGTTGCGGTAGTGGTCGGCTGGCCGCCGGTGACGGTTACGGTCGGGGTTACGGTCGGGTTGACCTTTTCAACGATGTTGAAGTTGGTCGTGGTGGTCACGTCGGTCTCAATACCTGCTGCTTTGATGGTATACTCATCAAGCTTGAAGTTGGTAGAGTCGACTTCGATGGACCATGCATTGTCAGCACTCTCACCTGCGACAACCTTGGTGGTCTGCGAGAAACCGGAGGTTGTGGAGGTGGAGGTCTTGTCAATTGCGTTGAAGGAAGAGGAGACAACTTCGATCAGAATCTGGTCATCAACTGCGAGGTTGGTGGTACCAGTAATGGTGAAGGTGGATCCTGCTGCCTGGTCTCCTGGGTTATTGATCTTAATCCATGCTTCCTGTACAGTGAAGGTGAGCTTGGTGTAGATATCATCAATGTTCGGCGAGTCAATCATCTTGGTGAGTGCATCAGCTGCATTGGAACCCTGGAGCTTGCCGGTTCCTTCTACGACAAAGGAGGACTGGACACCATTGGAATCATCAGCATTCATGATGTACAGTACTTTCTTGCTGGTTCCGAACTCACTGCCGGCAGATCCATCGCTGTAAAGTACGTCAATCTTGTTGTTGTACATGGGGTGTTCAATGACGACATAGTACTGATTGGAAGACCAGTCAGAATCAATGTCGAGTTTCTTCTCGTAAGATCCATCATCCTCTACAGTGATTGAATCTCTGACAAACTTGTTTGGTCCAAAGACATAGAGCTGGAGAGTGTCCGGGTCGCCTTCTGCGGTTCCGCGGATGTAGATCTTGTCGCCCTTTGCAACGGTGGTTCCGGAGGGAACTGCAGAAAGGAACGGCTGCTTCAGGTTGACGGAAACAGTTGCATACTCGGAATCGGAGAGTTTTACTGCAACAGAGTTACCGACCGTAAGGCTCAGTGAATATTTCTGTTCCAGATCATTCTTGTTTGCTGCAGTTACCAGAATCCCAGCTTTTCCAGTGGACTGATCAGGCTGTGAGGATTTTCCATTGGTCAGAATGCTGGTTGCATAGATAGTGTATGCTCCTGTATCGAGGCCACAGTCCTGAGTGTTCCACTTGAACTCCCACGTGTTATCAGTTTTCACTGATACCGGGTTGGTTGCCTCTTTTGCTTTTAACTGTTTTGAAACATCCTTCAGCTGAATTCCATCTGCTGGAAGGTTCGGGCCGGTGATGAACAGGAAAACATTACTGCTGTCAGTGTTAGTTCCGGTCAGTTTGATCTCTTCACCAATGTAGTAGGAACGATCGCCGGCTGCAGTTACTCTAACTGCTCCCTTTTCGACTTTAACCTTTACACTGTCATAGTTGGAAGAGTCAATTACAGCTCCATTAATCTTACCATCAGCCTGCGTGGTAATGGTCGACTTGTTGATGTCATACACTTTTACGGTGTACGTTTTGTCTTCCGTGTCTGCTGCGGTGTTGTACTGGGCAGTACGTTTTCCGGATGCATCCGTCTTGAAGTAACCGTATGAGTTAGAGTAGCTGACATCATACTTAAAGAGTGGGTCTCCACCCGCAGATTTCAGTGGGATACCTGCTGTTACATTCATCGCTTCTGCACCGCTCTGTCCTGGCTGAAGGCTCGGGTTTACATCTGATGCAGAGATAGATTCAAGGTAGACGAAGTAAATTTTCTGGGATTCACCCTGAATAGTGACGGTGAATGGGTTGCTGCGGACAACAGAGTCCTTGTTTGCGGTCAGGGTCAGAGTGGTACTCTGAACAGTGAAGGATACGGTGTTGGACTTCTTGTACTTGTCCGCCATCTGACCACTGAAGTAGGTTCCTGTGTAGTATTCAGCCTGTGCGGCATATGTGCCTGCAACAGCATTGTTTCCAATGACCACACCGTTTGCAGAGTTTGAAACCTGAGTACTTGTGTTTACCTGAGAGTTATTCACATGAATATCCGTGAAGACATATTCACCCTGATCGCCAAGATCGGTTGTCTTACCTCCTACCGGGGTAGTGAACAGAATCTTTGCCTGCGGGTCAAATTTCTTCTGGACATTAGCGTCATCCCAAAGACTTGCTGCTGCTGATCCTGCTTTGGGTGACTCAAGGTAGAATTTAATTGGGGTGTCCTTGTTGATGGTCTTTCCATCAATGCTGTCGAAGTTCACAAACAGATATGCCTTCAGAGTGAGGTCCGGATACCAGATGTTCACAGTTCCCTTAATGGTTGCTGGGGTAGTACTGGTATCATTCACCTGATAGGCGCCAGTGTATGTACCAACTGAGGCATCAAGGAGATCAAATGCGCCGTTACTGTCTGCCTGAATGATATTCAGAACAGACGGCGTTGCATCACTGGACATCTTGTTTAAGACCCACGTACTGGAAGACGATGGGAATGTGATTTTTTCATATACGAATGCGTCTTTCCCGAGTGTAACCTCACGTGCAGATGCTGCTCCTACAAAGAGCGCTGCAACGAGGAACAGTGCAAGAACGACTGCAATCGTCTTAGTTGTGTTTTTCAAGTAAATTCCTCCTAAATTAGGATTTAGTCGAAAATAAAAAATCACACAAAAACAAAACAATACCCAAAAATTACTGAAAAAATCTCCCGGAAAAACACCGCATCAAGAAAATTCCATTGAATCCTTACTTTCGGACCATCCGAAAACTCGCCAAAAATTCCCTCATCCAAAATTCAGCAATCAACGAAGTCAGAGCAGAGCGGTAGCACAAATATACAAAAAGAAGCGAGTGGAATAACACAAAACAAAAACACCCAGATTGAATCCTTCAAAATTTGAAGGATTCAAGACCACCTTGAAAAAATTATTTCTGTCCCCGCCCGAGCTCCTGATGTGCCTTTGCCAAATGACGGGCTCCCAAAGCCCCAAGCAGAGACAACTCTCCCGCCAGCACCGCAACCGCCACAATCTCACCGAACGCCTTCGCATGATCACCCGGAGTATCTCCCCCTCCCACAACACCGAGCATCGACAAACATGCAGCCTGCGTATCAATTCCGGTCCCTCCCCCTACAGTTCCAACCTGAAGGGACGGCAAAGACACAGAAACATACACCCCTCCCTCCATAACATCCACCGTCGTAATCGCATTACTCCCTTCCACCACATGAGCAGGATCCTGACCGCATGCCAAAAACATCGCCGCAATCACATTCGCCGCATGGGCATTAAACCCAAGAGACACCGCCCGGGCAGACCCAACCAGATTCTTTCGCGTATTCACCTCAGCAAGGGTCCGGGCGTCCGTCTTAAACACCGACCCAACCAGATCATCCGAAAGAAACACACCCGCAACAACCGACTTGCCCCGCCCCTCAATCACATTAATCGCCGACGGCTTCTTATCACAGCACATATTCCCCGACGTCGACACCATCCGTACCCCCGTCTCCGCCTCAATCAACTTCGCCGCAGCCTCCGACGCAATCGTCACCATATTCATCCCCATAGCATCCTTCGTATCAAACTCAAACCGGACAAACACATTCGTCCCAACCACATACGTCGTAAGGCCCAGCAGCTCCCCATGATTCGTCGTCTCCTCCGCGGCGACCTTCAGCTCCAGCAAATGATCCTCCGCCCATCGTGCAACCTCTGCCGCATGCGCCACACTCCTCGCTGCAAAAACCGGCGCCCGGGTCATACCGTCACGTAAAACCCGTGCCTCCGCACCCCCCGCCTTCCGAATCGCCCCGCAGCCACGATTAATCGACGCAACCAAAGCCCCCTCCGTCGTTGCCAGAGGAAGCCAGAACGACCCCTCCGCATACTCCCCATGGACCTGTACCGGACCCGCAACACCGACCGGAACCTGCACACAGCCGATCATATTCTCAATATTTCTGGTAACCACCCGGTCAATCGGAATCGAATACCTCCCAACCGCCGAAAGATCCGCATGCGTCTCCTCCTCAATATACTTCCGACGAAGCGAAACCGCATCATCTGCAGGCATCATCTTTTCCAGAGCGTAGAGTTTCAGATCCCCGGAACGTATCTTCGCAAGCTGCTCATCCATATAATATACCATTCATCCCGCAGACTAAAACATTTTTCTGAAAAACCACCAAATAGTATCTAAACTACGTGAGTCTCTACCATGCAGAAATATGCAACCCTCCTTGAATCCGTCAGAACCAGCTCCCCGCTGGTCCACCAGATTACCAACTACGTAACCGTCAACGACTGTGCCAACGTCACCCTCTGCATTGGAGCATCCCCTGTCATGTCTCACGCACCCGAAGACGTCATTGACATGACAAAAATCGCCAGTGCACTCGTACTCAACATAGGAACACTGGACCCAAAACAGATCGAAGGCATGCTCGTTGCAGGAAACGTCGCAGCCGAACGTCATATCCCCATCATCCTTGATCCGGTAGGTACGGGAGCCACCCCGTACCGGACAAAAACCGCAGAGCAGCTGATCGACGAACTGCCGATATCCGTGGTCAAAGGAAATGCCGGAGAGATCGGCACACTTGCCGGAACGGCTGCTATCGTTCGCGGTGTTGATTCCGGCGGAGTATCCGGTGATCCGAAACAGATTGTACAAGATCTGGCACGGCAGCTGGGATGTGTGGTGATTATGAGCGGAGCAGAGGACCTGATCAGTGACGGGACCCGTCTCGCAGGGGTACAAAATGGTGTACCTTTGATGGGGCGCCTTTCCGGTACCGGCTGTATGGCCTCTGCTGTATGCGGTGCATTTGCAGCTGTTTCCTCAAACGATATGGATGGCTGCGTTGCGGCGATGATCTCTCTGGGAATTGCCGGAGAGGTTGCAGCGCGGAATGCTGCCGGACCGGGAACGTTCAAACCCGCATTTATGGATGCAGTTGCTGCTCTGACACCTGAGCAGATTGCCGTGTCGGCAAGGGTTACTGAGTACTGATGGCATACGATCTCTACGTGGTTACGGATGAAATGCTGTCAAACGGATTATCTCATGCGGAGATAGCCCGACAGGCCGTTGCCGGAGGAGCGAATGTAATTCAGCTGCGGGATAAGCGTATGAACTCCCGGTCATTGTTTACGGTAGCCCGGGACATTCGTGAGATCACGCGGGGTAAGGCATTGTTCATTGTGAACGACCGGGTTGATATCGCTCTGGCATCCAGGGCGGACGGGGTCCATCTCGGACAGGATGATCTGCCGATTACTGAGGCACGACGAATTGTTCCAGATGATTTTGTGATCGGCATCTCGGTTGGTTCGGTTGAGGAAGCCGTTGCCGCTGAAAAGGGAGGAGCCGATTATGTAGCGGTGAGTCCGGTGTTTTCAACAAATTCCAAGCTGGATGCCGGTGCGGGTCATGGAGTTGAGATGATCCGTGCGATTCGTGCGGCAGTTTCCTGCCCGGTTCTGGGAATCGGCGGGATCAATTGCGAGAATGTGTCAATGTTGATTGCTGCAGGACTTGACGGGGTTGCGGTGATTTCCGCGGTGGTGAGCGCCACGGATATCACTGCTGCGGCACAGGATATGGCGAAACTCATCCATGATGCAAAGGAGGTACGGGATGCCTGAGATGATTTCCCAATGGTGTGTCCGTGTTCCTCTTCAGGAGGGAGAGGTTGTTCGTCGACGTTTGATTGCGGAAAATTTGATCGACCGGAGTCTTCGACCGCGTGTTGAGGCGGGAGTTCTGCTGATTCCGGTCCTCTCCGGAACGGAGTCTGCTGAATTTGTGCGAAATGCACCGGTTGAAAATCTACCCCGTCATGATCAGATTGGGGGTATTGTGATTCTGCAGGAGAAGGATGTTGCGGGGGCAAGGAAAGTTTTGGCCGCCCGGCCGTCTGCACATACAGCGTTGTTTGCGACATCTCCGGTTGCGGGGGAGTTTCGGACGAGGACGTTTGAGGTGCTTGCAGGTGTGCCGACGACGCAGACGATGTATCATGAGTACGGGAGGCGGATGCTGATTGATTTGTCTGCGGCATATTTTTCCGCACGTCTGGCGAATGAACGGCAGAGGATCCTTTCCCGGATGCGTGAGGGTGAGCGGGTCCTGGATATGTTTGCGGGTGTCGGACCATTTCCGGTGATGCTTGGGAGAAAGGCGTCGTTCGTGGTGGCAAATGATCTGAATCCTGAGGCGGTTTCTTTTATGCAGAGAAATCTCCGGCTGAATCATTTGCGGAATGTTTTGCCGATGCTGGGGGATGCCCGGCATCTTGCGGATATTTTTTCGCCGATGCGGTTTGACCGGATAATTATGAATCTGCCGATGAACGCACCGGCATTTCTGGATGCGGCTGCCCCTCTTGCTGCTTCAGGTACCACGGTACATTTGTATTCTCTGGTGGAACGCGAGGGGGAACACGATGCTGATATTCTCCGTGCTTTCCCGGATGCGGTGATTCATGAACGTGTGCTTCGGTCGTATTCTCCTACGAGCTGGCATGCGGTATATGATATCGAGGTGGTATAAGTGCGGGTGAAGATTTGCGGTACGGGGAGTCCTGCGGATCTGCGGTGTGCCGTGGATGCGGGGGCGGATGCAGTTGGGTTTCTGATGGGAATTACCCATGTGACGCAGGATGCGGTAAGTTGTGCGGATGCTGCGGCGATGGTTGCGACGCTCCCTCCGTTCGTCGAGCCGGTTGCAGTTACACATCTGCAGGATCCGGATGCTTTGATTCGTATTTTGGAGGAGTCCCGTTGTACGACGCTGCAGATTCAGGATATGGTCTCACCGGAGGATGTTGAACGGGTGCGGGATGTCTTGCCGTATGTGCGGGTGGTGAAGGCTGTTCATGTGATGGATGTGTCGGCGATTGAGGTGGCGACGGAGTTTGCTTCGTGTGCGGATGCGATTATTTTAGATACGCGGACGAAGGAGCGGCTGGGAGGTACGGGGATTCCTCATGACTGGGGTATTAGTGCGAGGATTGTTGATGCTGTGGATGTGCCGGTGATATTGGCGGGAGGGTTGACGCCTGAGAATGTTGTTTCGGCAATTGAACGGGTGTGTCCGTATGCAGTGGATGTGCATACGGGTGTGAAGCGAGGAGGGCGGCGTGATCCGGAGTTGACACGGGAGTTCGTACTGCGGGCGAAGGGGTGTGTTTGAATCCCGAAAATACGATTGAGACTTTGTCATACGCACAACTGATAAAAAAGATACCACCTCACCCTTGACGGGTGAGGGAACATTCATCCAAACGTTACAGACTAATCATCGATGCCGTAATCATCGTTCCGACACCATCATTCGTAAACAGTTCCAGAAGCAGATTATGTTCTGCATTTCCGTTGACCACATGTGCTCCCTCTACCCCATGGCGGACGGCATTCACACTCGCCTCCAGCTTGGGGATCATCCCGCCGGAGATCGTACCGTCAGCCATCAGGGCATCCACATTCTTCAGGGTCAGCCGGTGGAACACCGTCGTCCGGTCTTTATCCATCACTCCGTCCACGTCCGTCAGTGAAATCAGCTTAAACGCCTTCAGTGCAACAGCAATCTCTCCCGCCATGGTATCGGCATTGATGTTCAAATCATTCCCTTTCCGGTCAATTGCCAGCGGAGAAACAACCGGGATATATCCGGCGTCCAGCAGTGTCTCCAGAAGCTTCGAGTTGATCTCACGAATCTCACCGACAAACCCGAGATCCACTTCCTCCTCATGATCACCGATCATGATTTTCTTCATCGGCATCTTCTCCGCGATAACCAGTCCACCGTCATTGCCGGAGACACCCACTCCGTGAGCCCCGTTCTTGGCAATCAGACTGACAATGGCATTACTGATCTTTCCGGCAAGCACCATCTGTGCAATCTCCAGCGTCTCTGCATCCGTGACCCGGAGACCGCCGACAAACTTCGGTTCCTTCCCAAGGGCCTGCATCTTCTGGGTAATCTCCGGACCGCCGCCGTGAACCAGCACAACACGCATGCCCACATAATGCAGAAGTACGGCATCCTCAATCACCGTGTTCATGATGCGGGCATCCACCATGGCGTGGCCGCCGAGCTTGATCACAATTGTCTTTCCGTGGAACTTCCGGATATACGGAAGCGCCTCCATTAACACACTTTCCCGGTTCATGTTGTATACTTCCCGTTGATTTCCACATATTTTTCTGTCAGATCACAACCCCATGCGACTGCTTCCTTTTTGCCGGACTCCAGCCGGATGGTAAACACCACATGGTTCCCGGCCATCGCAGCTTTTGCTTTTGTCAGATCAGCGGTAATTTCTCCTTTGTGGACCAGTTCGGTCTCTGCCTCATTTTCTCCGATGGAGAGTGAAAGTTCATCGATGTCAAAGGAGACTCCGGAGTATCCGGCAGCACAGACAACTCTGCCCCAATTCGGGTCTTCTCCATAGACAGCACTTTTTACCAGTGGTGAAGTGATCACTGCCCGGGCGATCTTTTCTGCATCTTTTTCCCGGCGTGCCCCTTTGACCCGGACCTCCAGCATTTTTGTTGCTCCTTCACCGTCAGCTGCAATCTGTTTTGCAAGAGAGATGCAGCACTCTTCTAAAGCCGCGGCAAACTCCTTTTTCGGTACTTTTCCGGCTTCACCGGTTGCCGTACAGAACAAGGAGTCGTTGGTACTTTCATCCCCGTCCACAACCACACGATTGAGACTGCGTCGGACGGCGGTCTTTAGTGCATCATGCAGATTTTCTGCCGAGATTTCCGCATCGGTATACACAAAGGAGAGCATCGTTCCCATGTTCGGCGCTATCATTCCGGAACCTTTGCAGATACCGGCAACGGAGAAACCTTCACGTTGGACGAGGGCATGTTTCTGGACGGTGTCGGTGGTCATGATTGCTCCTGCAGCAGCGGTCTCTGCTTCGGGAGAGTGAGCAAGTTTTCCGGATACCTCAGTTGCCTGACGGCCTATGAGGTCCAGGTCAAGATACCGGCCGATAACCCCGGTGCTGGCGACTCCGCATTCTTTTACCTCAATTCCGAGAGCTGCAGCACCGATCGATGCCATGGTTTTTGCATCGTCGTATCCGCGTTTTCCGGTATATGCGTTGGCACATCCGCTGTTTACGATGACTCCGGCAAGTTTCCCGCGTTTGGTGCGTTCCGCCATGAGGTTTACGACCGGGGCACGGACTTTGTTGGTAGTAAATACTGCTGCTCCGGTTCCGGAGGCTTTTATCAGGGCAAGGCCATATTTTCCTTCTTTTATGCCCCAGGCGGTTACGCCTTCTACGGCACAGATACTTTGCATGTGGATTCTCCTGTGTATGTATTTCTTTTCGTTCTTTTTTGTTTGTTGCGATGGTGGCTGTACGTTTGTTCAGGGAAACATTCCCGGCATCCTCAGGCCGTCGGTTTCGGCGAAGCCGCACATGATGTTCATGTTCTGGATTGCCTGTCCTGCGGCTCCTTTGACGAGATTGTCGATGGCGGATACGGCGACGAGGCGGGTTCCGTCTGATTCGAGTTCGAATTGGATGTCACAGAAGTTTGAGCCGCGGACGCCGCCGAGTTTGGCAGTCTGCAGGCGGACGAACGGTTCTCCCCGGTAGAAGTTTTCGTAGCGTTTCCGGACTTCGTCTTCGGTTACTGGTTTGTTGAAGAGTATGTGGGCTGTGGTGATGATTCCTCTGATTGCCGGGAGAAGGTGAGGGGTGAAGTAGATGTGGGCTTTGGAACCCAGGTATGCTGCTTCCTGTTTCATTTCCGGGAGGTGACGGTGGGCGGTGATTTTGTAGGGTGATATGTTTTCGTCTACGTTGGGGTAGTGGGTGGTTGCGGATACGGAGTCACCTGCGCCGGAGACACCGCTTTTTGAGTCGTAGATGATTGTTGCGGCGAGGTCGGCGACGGGGGCTGCAGCAAGGGTGGCTCCTGTGGGGAAGCATCCGGGGTTTGCGACGAAGTCTGTTCCTTTGATGGTGTCCCGGTGAAGTTCGGGGATGCCGTAGGGGGCTTTGAAGTAGGCGGTGTGTTTGACGCCGTAGGTTTTTTCGTAGATGTCCTGCGGGAGGCGGTAGTCAGCGCTGAGGTCGACGGTTTTGATGCCGCGTTCCCGGAGTCTGCCGGCATACTGCATTGCTGCGGTGTGCGGGACTGCGAGAAATGCGAAGTCTGCGTCGATTTCGTCTACAGTTGGGTTGGTGTAGTCGAGGTCGATGAGGTTTTTGAGGTGGATGTGGTCTTTTGTTACGGGCGTGCCTGCGAGTTTACGGGAAGTGGCGCAGACTATGTTTGACTGAGTGTGAGTCAGGAGGAGTCTGATGAGGTCTCCTCCGGCATATCCTGATGCGCCAACGATCGCGATATCCATGTATAAGTTATGTGGTGTTGCAGAGATTAAAGGCTGTTATCGTGCAGGAAAAATGAGGTGAGTTGGTTAGGGTGTTTCGGGTTTTTCCGGGGTTGTTTGATCCGGGGTTTCCTGAAGATTTTCGGTTGGTTTTTCTGTTGGGTCGGGTTCCGGCTTTTTTGGGCTGATGAGTTTTTCTGCGAGGATTTCGAATTCGTTTTTGCGCTCAAGCTGACTGATGAGGTCTGCGGGGAGGGAGGATATTCCATAGCGTGCTCCGGCAAATGCGCCGCAGAGGAGGGAGATGGTGTCGGAGTTTCCACCGACTGCTGCGGCGTAGGCGAGGAGCTGGTCGGGTGCGTCGTAGCGTTTGCAGAGGAATATGGCGAGGGGGAGGGTGTGGTAGACGGAGGATGAGTTGCCGAGTGCTGCGGTTGCGTCTTCGGTTGTGAGTCCGGTTTGCTCAAGACGGAAGGCGTTGTTGAGTCTGGTGGCGAGGTCAGGGTCCATGTTTTGAGCGGCGGTGATGAGGGCGTCGTAGGCTTTGTGGATGCTGCCGGATTCGATGAGGATGTTGAGCATGAGGGCAGTTCCCAGGGTGGCGGCGTAGGCTCCCGGGTGGGTGTGGGTGAGGCTGCATGCTTCAAGGAGTTTGGGAGCCATGGCTTTGCGGTCTTTGTAGGCGAGGGCAAAGGGGATGGCGAGGGCGATGCAGCCGGAGCTGTCTGAGTAGACGCCGGAGCCGATGAGGTCGTCGGTTTTTTTCATGCGCCGGCATGCGGCGTAGAGGGTGCCGTCGGGGTAGCGGAATTTGTTGAGGTTGTAGGTGCGCAGGAGTTCCTTTGCGTAGTCTTCCGGGGTCCAGGAGTCGTCGGCGAGCAGGCGTGCTGCCATGAGGATGAGTTGGGAGTCGTCGGTGTATTGGCCGGGGAGGAGGTCGTGGTTGGGGTGGCCTTTGTAGGCACGTTTGAATCCGAGTGAGAGGCCAATGAATCTACTGGTGGTTGTTTCTCCCGGCATGCCGAGGGCGTCACCCAGTACTGCTCCGAGAAGACATCCTTTGTATTTGTTCAGCATTATTAGAATATTGGAGGGGAGGGGGTTAATTGTTATGGTGGGGGCCTGGTGTTTTATGGTCCTGAATCCTTGTATTTTTGAAGGATTCAATCTGGGTGTTTTTGTTTTGTGTTATTTCACTCGCTTCTTTTTGTATATTTGTGTTACCTCTCTGCTCTGACTTCGTTGATTGCTGAATTTTGGATGAGGGAATTTTTGGCGAGTTTTCGGATGGTCCGAAAGTAAGGATTCAATGGAATTTTCTTGATGCGGTGTTTTTCCGGGAAATTTTTTCAGTGATTTTGTGGTGTTGTTTTGTTTTTGTGTGATTTTTTATTTTCGACTAAATCCTAATTTAGGAGGAATTGACTTGAAAAACACAACTAAGACGATTGCATTCGCCTTTGCAGTATTCCTCGTCGCGGCGCTCTTTGTTGGAGCAGCATCTGCAACGACAATTACGGCAACGGGCCAGAACGCATTCATCTACGACAAGATCACAGTAACTGGTCAAGCAGATGCCACCTTCGGTTTATTCGAAGGCGGAACTGCGGGTGCCCAGACTCTGAAGAATTCGTTTAAGCTCGATGCCCGTGCACAGGCAGATCTTTCCATTGGTATTAGTACATCACAGACCGGTACCTATCAGAAAGTTGATCCCGCCACGGGACAGCCCGACGGTACATTTACCATTTACATCTGGAACCCGACACTTACTCTGAGAGGGGAACTTGGCGGAGGCTCTACTGATTCTATCGACGGAAAGACCATCACCAAGATAACGCCGATTAAGTTCGTTCTTGAGGCTCCGAAAGTAGGTACTTCATATGGCACTCCGGGCGACTTCCTGCCAACTGCAAAGATTGTCTTTACCACTCCGGCTGGCGGTAAAACCACCATGTTTGGATCTGAGGCAATAACCCAAGGTAACTATAATGGATTTAATGTGAATGCAGACAAATTCACAGTAATTCCATCAAATGGTGGTAATGGAGATGTTCAGGCAGGTCAGAATGCAGTTGCTGGTGTCTATGTTGCAGTTGCAGAATTCGTGACTCCAGCTGGATTCAACGACTACGCACCGAAATCCAATGCAGTCTCCTTCACTGTTCAGAGTACAACTCTGACCCTGACAGCGAACAAAGACTCCGTTGTTCGGAGCAATCCGTTTACCGTAACTCTTCAGGGCGTTGCAAATGATATCTACTTCGTGTATCTGGAAAGAACCGGTGAAGCAAACGTTCCGGTACTGCAGGAAGCCCAGAGCGGCATGAAGTCAAAGACAGATGTACTTCATCCTGAGTGGGCAGTTGTTCCGGTTGGTATTACTGATCAGGACAATGCAGCCACATGGGCATACTTCAGTGCAGATGCATCCGGTAAGCGTACCGTTCAGTACAACACTGATGCAAACACCGAAGACAGGACCTACACCGTCAAGGTAACCAGCCTTTCAAAGACCGCCGGAGCTTATGACATTCCCTACGAAGAAGGAAATGACAATGACAAGGTAAAGGTCAAAGTCGAGAAAGGAGCTGTAACCATCACTGCATCCGGTGATCGTTCCTACTATATCGGTGAAGAGATTAAACTGACCGGAACCAATACCGACAGTGCAAACATCTGGCTCTTTATCACTGGTCCGAACCTCATCGCAGATGGTGAGCAGTTACTCTCACTCCCGGCTCACTACATGAATGCATATGTAAGAGGCGATATTGGTAACGGTTACCGTGTACAGGCAGACGTTTCTGTAAAGACCGACAACACATGGGAACACAAGTGGAATACCGCTGGATGTGGGCTTGATACCGGTGCATATACTATCTATGCAACCAGCAAACTTACCAACGGAAAGTCTTCGAACCCTCTGCCGAACGTAAATGCTCCGATAGCAGTGAAACTCTCCGATGCAGAATATGCAACTGTTTCTGTTAACCTGAAACAGCCGTTCCTTTCCGCAGTTCCATCCGGAACCACCGTTGCAAAGGGCGACAAGATCTACATCCGTGGAACTGCTGAGGGTGACCCGAGCACACTCCAGCTCTACATCTTCGGTCCGAACAAATACGTGAAGGAAACCATCTCTGTTGAGGATGATGGATCCTACGAGAAGAAACTCGAAATCGGATCTGAGTGGTCCTCGAACCAGTACTTCGTCGTTATTGAACACCCGATGTACAACAACCAGATCGATGTCTACGAGTGGCATCTTGGTAATGATGGTAACTACTACCAGAGTGTAGCAGACATTGTTGCAGCAGGCGTTGGTAATGCAAATGTGAAGACTCTTGCAATCCCGCAGGATACAACCAGAGCAACTGCAGAGACCGTAATTAATGGTGTTCGTTATACTATTGCAAACACAATCCAGGAATCCTTCATTGTAGAGGGTAATCAGAAACTCCAGGGTTCCAATGCAGCAGATGCACTCACCAAGATGATTGACTCTCCGAACATTGATGATATCTACACCAAGCTGACGTTCAGTGTCGCTGAGCCGTGGATTAAGATCAACAATCCGGGAGATCAGGCAGTAGGAACTTCCTTCACCATCACCGGTACCACCAACCTCGCAGTTGATGACCAGATTCTGATCGAAGTTGTCTCCTCCTCCTTCAACGCCATTGACAAGACCTCCACCTCTCAAACCTCCGGTTTCTCGCAGACCACCAAGGTTGTTGCAGGTAATGGAACTGACAATGCATGGTCTATTGACGTCGATACTACCAACTTCAAGCTTGATGAGTACACCATCAAAGCAAATGGTATTGAGACCGATGTATCCACCACGGCCAACTTCAACATCGTTGAAAAGGTCAACCCGACCGTAACCCCGACCGCAACCGTCACCGGCCAGCCGACTACTACCGCAACCACGGCAGTACCGACTGACGCCCCGAAGACCCCAGGCTTTGGTGCATTCATTGCACTCGCAGGCCTTGGTGCAGTCGCACTCCTCGTCCTCCGCCGCAACTAAATTGCAGTGAAGCGATGAGTTAGATATACCGCTCTGCGGTATATCTCCAAATTTTCTTTCCCGCTCTTTTCATCAGGAATATTTCCCCTGTCGCATACACAACCCTTATACACTCTCTCGGCAAAAATCTCCTCAATGAATCTGAAAAGTAGTATAGTTGACATTGAAAGTGTCTTCGTTCTTCTCCATACAGATGATGCCAGGCAGATAGGAGTCCGGGAGGGAGACCGGGTCACTATCCTAAATGGAGAAAAAGGAACCTCTGTACGTGCCCCTGTCATGATAACATCCGCCCTCATCACACCGGGTACGGCCCTCATTACCGCCGGAGCAAACGATAAACTCCACTTGGACGAAACCGGCGGACTCATAGAAATTCGTGTTGCATCCCGCCCGGCCTCCATCGAATTCATCCGGAAAAAAATGGACGGAGGACGTCTCACCCGGGAAGAGACCACCGCAATCGTCCATGACATGACAAACGACATCCTCTCTCCCTCCGAAATTACCGCCTACATCGCCGCAGCCTATATCAACGGCCTCGACATGGACGAAATAGAACACCTCACCCGGGAAATGGTAGCATCCGGCGAACAGCTCGTATTCAACACCCGCCCCATCGTCGACAAACACTCCATCGGTGGTGTCCCGGGAAATAAAATCACCCTCCTCGTTGTCCCGATAATCGCAGCCTCCGGCCTTCTCATCCCCAAAACCAGCTCCCGTGCCATAACCGGTGCCGGCGGCACCGCAGACCTCATGGAAGCCCTCGCTCCCGTTACCTTCACCGCCCAGGAAATTCAGCAGATGACCCGGAAAGCAGGTGGTGTCATCGTCTGGGGCGGGGCAACCAACATCGCCCCGGCCGACGACATGATCATCAAATACGAATACCCGCTCAAAATCGACGCCCGTGGTCAGATGCTGGCCAGCATCATGGCCAAGAAAATGGCAGTCGGCTCCGACACCTGTGTCATCGACATACCTGTAGGTCCGGGTACCAAAGTTCCAAATGAAGCCGAAGGACATGTACTTGCAAACGACCTCATCGAACTTGGCCGCCGCCTCGGCATCCGCGTCGAATGTGCCATCACCTATGGGGGAGCCCCGGTCGGAAGAAATATCGGCGTCAACCTCGAAGTTGCCGAAGCGCTCAGAATACTCGAAGGAACCAGCGTTCCCTCCTCCCTCCTCCAGAAAAGCGCCGCGCTCGCCGGTATGGCCCTCGAAATGACCGGTAAAACCGCATACGGCATGGGAACAGACGCCGCCATGGACCTCCTCAAAAGTGGCAAAGCCCTCGCAAAAATGCGTGACATCATCGCAATACAGGGCGGGGACCCCAAAATCACCTCTAATGACCTTACATTTGGAAGCGAAACCTTTGACGTCCCGGCCCCCAACGACGGCTACGTCATCAGCGTCAAAAATCGCGAGCTCATCAACATCGCCCGGACAGCGGGCTCACCCGCGGACCACGGAGCTGGTCTGCATCTCCACAAAAAACCCGGAGAATCGGTCAAAAAAGGTGAACCGATTCTCACCATCTACGCGGACAGAGGATGGAGACTCCAGCGTGCCATCGAAGAAGCCAGAACCACCATGCCGGTCGTCGTCGAAGGCATGCTGCTGGACCGGGTCCCTCCCCTCAGGAGAATCGTCTGACAATTCCGACCGAATAGATAATACACCAGTATCCCCAAAACTGAATACATCTATGTCAATAAAACACATCATTGTGAGTCTGCTGCTGCTTGCCCTCTTATGCGGCACAGTATCTGCCACAGCAACCACGCTGACGGTCAATGTGTATGACAACAGTGCCGGCAATGATCCCATTCGGGATGCAAAAGTCGTCATCACCAGCAGCGGCTTAGACCAGACCATCTATACCAACTCGGATGGTACTGCCCGGTTTGCCTCTGTGGAGTACAAAAGCACCTATACCGTCAAAATCACCAAAGACAACTACGAATCCCAGCAGATAAGTCTGTACATAAACACCATGGACAAAAACTATGCAGTATATCTGCAGAAGTCCAACATGGTGCAGATCAAAGTACAGGATCCCGATAAATCAACGGTCGTATCCGGAGCCGACGTAAAAATTGACGGACGGTCTGTCGGATCCACCAACAGTGCGGGAATTATCCACGTCTCCATGGAGAAAGGCTCCTATCATGACATTGAGGTCTCTGGAGACTCCTATGAGACCTACACAACCTCCCAGTACATTGATACCGACCAGACCTCACTGGTGATTACCCTCTCCAAATCATACTATTCCCCGCTGATTCTCGTCTATGACGCCGACAAGAAACCGGTTTCCGGTGCAACGATCAGCATCGACGGAAAGGTTATGGGGAATACCGACTCCTACGGTCGTGCCCAGCTTTCCAAACTGACGGCGGGAACCTACAAACTCTCGGTGACAAAAGAGAACTATGTCACCTATGACAAAACGGTCACCTTCTCCGAAGAGGAGGCTACGGTCACCGTGGACATGGTCTTTGACACCGTTCCGGTAACAATTCTCACCGTTGACGGCACAACTCCGGTTGCAACTGCCTTCATCTCCATTGACGGCACGATGGTCGGATTTACCGATACATCCGGAAAATATGAAACCAAGCTCACCCCAGGAAAAACAGTCCTCATAAACGCATCCAAAGACGGCTATACCGGCAGCGGATACAGCTATCAGGTAACCTCCTCCGGTGACCACACCGTAACGCTTCCGTTATCTCCCGCGGTACCGTATGCATTGATCGGCGGGATCGTGCTTGTCATCATCGTTATCCTTGTCGTAGCGCTTCTGCTCAAAGGTAACGGCCGAAGACGGTCCGGGCGGGGTGGCAACGGCGGATCTCCCAAATCGGGCGGTAGAAACTCCCTATAACTTTTTTTGAAAACAGAACGGACCTGCTGGGGATCGAACCCAGTTCTCCGGGTTCGAAGCCCGGAAGGATATCCACTACCCTACAGATCCTGTGGATGATAATACATCTCTCCTTCTCAGGCTTTTACTTTATCGTATTGACTCTGCAAACCAATCATTACTTTTGTACTGACAGCGAAAATATTCCGGTATGTTACTTTCCTCCTCAGTCATCCGCAGTCGCCTCGCAGACGGAACGCTCGGGATTACGCCGTTCGCAGAAGACTCTCTGCAGCCGGCATCCTATGATCTCCGGTGTGCCGAAGACACCATTCTCCGGAAAGGCGAACTAAGTCTGGTTCCCAGCATGGAGTTTGTCAGTCTGCCCGCAGACCTTGCGGCCACCCTTTGGGGCCGCTCCTCGTTTGGCAGAAAAGGTATCCTTCTCGGCGCAGGATATATTGATCCCGGATTCCGGGGAAATCTCACGCTGTGTATGGTGAATATGGGGCCGGAAGATATTCCGGTTACAAAAGGGACCCGGATTGTCCAGATGCTGATCCATCCTGTTCTCGGGGATGTTGAAACAGCCTACAACGGTCAGTATCAGGACAGCTACGGTGTCGTCACATCAAAACTGTGACGATCCCGTTTATGTCCACTTGTTTTTTTCTTTTTTCTCAGCAATCGGTTTGACCGCCGGATTTTTTGGAAGGGGTGTGGATGTTACCCTGATTTTGGTATCTCCGATCTCCTTTGCAGGCCTCTGAGCTGAACCCCCGCGAATCACCCCGTCCGTCTCTTTCGGTCTCTGGGCCCCCGTCATCCGGATATGTCCGTCTGTTTCCTTCGGTCGTTGGGAGCCTGTCATCCGAACATGCCCATCGGTCTCTTTTGGTCGTTGGGACCCCGTCATTCTGATATGTCCGTCCGTTTCCTTCGGCCTCTGACCGCCGCCGGGTTTTACCACACCATCTGTCTCTTTTGGTTTCCCTGCTCCTCCGACATTCACGGCTCCTTCCAGAACACCAGAAGTAATAGTCTCTTTTGGTTTCCCGTTACCTCCCACCTTTGCCATCCCGGAAAGAACACTATCCGAATCTTTTGGTTTGTCCTTACCTCCCACATCTGCCATACCTGCCAGTACGTTATCGACTTTTCTCTCCCGTTTCGGCATCATGATCGTACTGCCGGTCATCTGCGGAGCTTTCTTCGGACCGTTAATCACCACCTTCGGCAGTTCCTTTGGTTTTGCCTTGGCAGGTGTTTTTCTCTCTGGCAGAATCTCGTGGGTCTGGTCTCCAAAGATTGTCTCTGCAGCCGTGCGCTGCGGCGGGATATACTGTGGTGGCGGCGGAACCACTCTGACCGTCTCCTCAAATACATCCTCGGAAGACTGCTGGGGGATATAGGATCGATACTGCGGGGTGATCACTCTTTCCTCAAACACATCCTCGGCAGACCGCGGTTGTGGTGTATAAACATCCTCTGAGAAGATATCCGCCCCAATCTCCTGCGATTGGGCGGGAGACACACACAATTCATCCACCTCAAAAATGTCCTCCTCCTCTTCCTCATGGTTTTCCGGAACTTCTGCTCTCCGCGTCCCGATTGCCATAACCATACTGTCTTCAAACAGTACCTCATCCTCAGCTACCTGAATTTCTTCCACCAGATTTTCCTCCTGTACTCCGGGATACACTTTATGCTGTTCCGCCTCGTAAATTTCGTGAATTTCATCGAGTTCCGTCACCCGCGGCACATTCTCAATTCCGGCGAGAACAATAATTACCCCAACATACTGGGTGGACTTTACCGGATAATCGCCGGCACGCATCTCCAGACCTTTGATACTGCGGTCAATCCATTTTCGGACCGTCTGGAACCCTTTCATCGACAGTTCGTCAGACGGTCCGGCGATCAGTACCAGTGCTTTGTTTGCCGAGGTAAGATCACAGGGAACGGACACCTCCCGGTACACTGCCCGTTTTGCCAGTTCCACAATGCGGGAGGTCCGGGTCTGGTTCTCCTCAAGCATGTACTTCTCTACCCGGATTTTTTTCATCACCCCGCTCCATGCTGACGGCAGCTTCTCGGTCGCATACCCAATGGCCACCAGATCCATGGATTTCAGCGTATTCAGAACCTCTCCAGCATCCAGAACAACCTCTGCTGCATCCACTCCTTTATGATTAAACTCGCCGGCACGGAGCAGCAGCCCTACCCTGCGTGCCAGCATCTCATTGAGCAGGGGATACATCTCATAGATGGTTGCTTTGCGCTTGATATCAGTCGAGCCCAGTTCCTCCTCCTCTTCGATCCTCTTAAACCAGGTTTCGTTATCGAAGAGAATTGTTGCCTGCGCCACCTCCCGGATATCCTTGAGCGTCTCTGATGCCCGTGCTGATACTTTCACTCCCTCATTCCTCCCAGGGAGAGTGAGTATCGTAAATATCGGATCTGCAAATGCAGTATTCAGCTGGGAGACTACGACCGGTACCAGCTCCGCCATGCGTCCCCCCAGACCTGCACAGACAAATACCGCATCAATCTCCGCAATACCGTCACGCTGGAAACAGCTTGCGAGATTTCCTACCTCGAAATCCGTTCCCTTTTCATGCTCGGTTTTTACCGGATCTATCGGTGTCAGAATGAATCTGTCTTCCCGGGGAATACTCGCCATTTCAGAGATCATCTCTTTGTCTGCATCAAACACAAACGAATGAACACTTCGCACTCCGCTACGCTCGTCGTGCTGGTTTAGCGTATCAACAATACGGCAGCCTGCCCCGCCAAGTCCGATCAGTAGTGCTCTCATAGTATATTCCTCTCTCCCCGGGAGTCCAATCTGTTCTAATTATTCCCATTATAACCATATAATTCTTTTATATGAATCATTTTGGAATGGCGGTTTTTCCCTCTGAAAGCGCACATGAAATCCGGTGATTTTCACGGTTTTTCGAAGTGAATGCCCAATTCCGGCAGATTCCGCCTGAATCTCTATTTTCAAAACAGAATCTATTTATGTAGAGGGGATTAACTAAGAATTGAGGTGTAAAGAACTTTGACATATGGAATTGAGTTTGTTCCGGGAAATGTTAATGTTAAGCAGGTAGTTAACTTCTGTAAACTTGCCGAGAGCAAGGACATTGACTATGCATGGATCACCAACCACTACAACAACCGCCACTGCTACGCAGTTCTGACCGCAGTTGCTCAGGCAACCACGACCCTGAAGATGGGTCCGGGTATCATGAACTCCTTCACGGACACTCCGGCTGGAATGGCATCTTTTGCCTGCACGCTGAACGAGATCTCTGACGGCCGTGCAGTTCTCGGCATTGGCCCAGGTGACCTGTCCACCCTTCCGAAGCTCGCAATTAAGGCAGAAAAGCCGGTTGCAAGACTCGGTGAGGCAATTGACCAGATTCGTGCTCTCTGCAGCGGTGCAGAAGTAAAGAAGACCGGTCTTCAGTTCTTCGACTACGACGGTGCAAAGCTGACAGGTGTAACCCTCCCGGGAAAGAAGGGTATCCCAGTCTACGTTGGTGCACAGGGTCCGAAAGTCCTTGAGCTTGCAGGACTGAAGGGAGACGGTGCACTGATCAACGCATCCAACCCGAAAGACTTCGCAGTTGCTATCCCAATCATCAAAGCAGCATGTGAGAGTGTCGGCAAGAAGGGATTCGACGTCGGCGCATACACTGCACTCTCCATCGACAAAGATGAGAAGAAAGCAAAGAAAGCAGCAAAGATCGTTGCAGCATTCATTGCAGCAGGATCTCCGGAGGCACTGCTCCAGCGCCACGGTCTTGACCTTGCCAACGTTGCAAAGATTAAGGACGCACTTTCCCGCTTCGACTTCGGTGCAGTCGGTGGCCTTGTCACGGACAAAGAAATTGAAGCATTCACCATCTGCGGTACTCCAGACATGATCCGCCAGAAGTGTGAAGACCTGACTGCCGCAGGCGTTACCCAGATCATCTTCGGTTCCCCGCTTGGACCGGACATGACCAACTCCATCCGCCTGCTCGGCAAGATTATGTAAATCGGGTTATCCCGGTTTATCCATATTTTTTTCAGTCTTTCGTTTCGTGACTTTTTTCAGAGAATGTATCTGTCTCTTCTGGGTACTCTGAAACAGATTTAAAAAAGAAAAAAAATATTTTGGAAATTATTTTACTCAGGTTTGCTGATCAGTGCGACCTTGGAGACAATCTCACCGGTCTTCTTGTGTGGCTTGCGGATGACAGAGTCACCTGCTTTCTCAAGCTCACGTGCTTCATCACAGAGCATTGCTGCAACACGCATCATTTCATGTGCTGAGGCAACGATTGGGACATAGTCGGTCCACTCTTTGGTCATGAAACAGCCCTTCACGTTGACACCTGCAACAGCCTGTGCAACTTCATATGCTGCCCGTGCCTTTGCAAGTGCGTATGGGTTGTTGAATTCGCCCTTGGTGGAGTTGTCAGAGTTCAGGACAATCTTCGGGAGAACAATCTCATCACCCTTCTTTCCTGCCTTTACCTGGTCAATGACTTTGTCAAGCTCGGTCTGGAGCTTGCGGAATGCACCCGTGATTGCGAGGACTTTCACAAGGTTACCGTTGTAGTCTGCCATCTCAATCGGGTCGAGGAATTCACGGCGTGCACCAATCATGGAGTCTGCCTTCACAATGATGTATCCGAACTTGGATTCCTTCAGTGCGGCAAACTGCTCTTTCTTGGTGGTTACATCATCAGTAATGACGATTGTGGGGATACCTGCTGCTGCAAGGTCTTCACGTGCACCGGTCGGTCCCTCGAGAACTCCGTTCGGGGATACAACAATTGCGAAGTCCGGCTGCCATGCTTTCAGGTTGGTGACGACACGGTCGACATCTTCCTTCTGCAGTTTCGTTCCGGAGGTTGCCATGAAGGTCATCATGTCTTCACGGTCTGCACGCTCATCTAAAAGAAGCTCTGCCATAACACCGGATGCGATGTTACCGAGCTTTGCAACTCCTACCTTAACTACCATATTATACACCTCTCATTTTGAATGAGAACATCAGATTATCGACGAGAAGCAATATAAGGTTTGTGAATTGTTTCCTTTGTTTCTCAAAATACGGCATATCCTTTGAATTTGAAAAAAATCATCCCCTTTTTTGGGAGATTTTGCTCTGATCATATAAGGCATGTTTCCTGTTCATGGTCTATCTTTCTCAAAATTCTTTCCCGATTTGCAGGATTATGCTCTGGAACCTTCGTTTTCAGCCCGATATTTATGCGCGTATTTTCCCGTTTTTTCAAAATCTCATATCCGGTTCTTTTTAAAACCGGTCTCTTTTTTTCAAAGTGATTTAACCAAATATGTTTATAGTTAATGGACTTATATTAATACACATGAAAGATACTCTCCTTACCGATCGGCAGAAGGAAGTTATCAGATTCCGCAAACAGGGAATGACTCAACAGCAGATTGCCGACCGTCTTGGAACTTCCAAAGCCAACATATGCACTATTGAAAAATCTGCGAATGAAAATATTCGTCGGGCAAAGGAAACCTTGGAATTTTTGTACACGCTGGATGCTGCAGACTTGTGTGTTCTCTCCGCCGGAACGGATCTGATGGAAGCTCCGCATATTATCTATAAAGCAGCCGCTCCTCTGAATATCAAAATCCGTTACGATACCATTGCTTTGATTAACCGCATCAGTTCCTACATGCCGGAAAAAATTAAGGGACGTCATGTCCGTGAGGATATTCGCGTGTATCTGAATACCGATGGCGATCTGTACTTCGGCTGAATCATTTTTCGAAATGCCCACTATCTTTATATTCTTTCTTTTCCAATAATATAGGAGCCTTCATAGGCTGATATCAGCATAGCTGCTGTGGCTCGCCAGACATCTGGCTTGCCGTCCTTCTGAATGTTTCATTTGGAACGGACTATATCGTGGATATCCAGTTGGTTTGAAAACACGCAGATTCTGTCGTTGTTTTCATTATCGTGTAACCCTTTGCAGGATGACAAATTCCGTCAAAGGATTAAGACCTCAGATAGGTCTGATGAAACGCGCCGGGCGAACGTCTCTGTACGAGCCCATTCTTTGTGCAAATCAAAGAGCGCGTGAACTGTCAGGTTCTCTTACGTGAGACTTGGAAAGCCGCAACTGTGCGGCGCGCACATTTCTGTGCGTTATTCGGGCATAAACCACTAAAACAGACAAGACGTTGTCGTTTTTGCGGATATCCTCAACGGATCAATTGCTACCCGTCTTTCCGTCTTCTAAGCATCTGTGCTTTGCACAGAGTGCGGAGACCGACAAGAGTTAAGTCCCGCGGTCGAAGGCGAGATCTTCTCGCAGGCCTGGCGGTGAAAGAACGGTTGTTTTTAATTGACAACCACAGCAGAATCACGAATCCAAGCTTGGGTTCGTGAACAGTATTTAAGGACTGATTAACACATGAGAACAGTGAGACCGCGTGCAGGTTCACTCGCATTCTATCCCCGTAAGCGGGCCAAGAGTATTATACCAAAGTATCAATCCTGGCCTGAATACACTGGACAGCCGATGCTTCAAGGTTTTGCCGGCTATAAAGCAGGTATGACGCACGTCATCATGATCGATGACCACAAAAAGAGTCCGACCGAAGGCAAAGAGATCATGGTCCCCGTGACCGTCATTGAAATTCCGCCGATGATCGTTGCAGCAATCCGTGTCTATGTCAAAGACACCTATGGCAAGCACCCGCTTACCGAGGTTTGGGCACAGGACGTAGCCGCACTCTCCGGCAGAATCACCAAGGCAAAGGTCAACAATGCAGCGGCCGCAACCGAAAAAATCAACGCTTGCATCGCCGATGTCGTTGAAGTCATGGTCCTGATGTACACCCAGCCGGAAACCGTTACCGGTGTCCCGAAAAAGGTCCCCGATTTAATGGAAATCCGTGTTGCCGGTGGAAATGCGCAGGAACGCTTTGACTATGCTCTCTCAATTCTTGGTACCAGCATTGATATGAACACCCTCCTCTCCGAGGGTCAGTTCGCTGACATTACCGGTATCACCAAAGGTAAGGGATTCAACGGTGCCGTCAAGAGATTCGGTATCACTCTCCGAAAGAGAAAGCACGCCAGAACAAAGAAAGAGAGACACATCGGTACCCTTGGTCCATGGCATCCTCACCACGTCCGCTGGCAGGTTCCAATGCCCGGTCAGATGGGATTCCAGCAGCGTACTGAGTTCAACAAGAGAATCATTAAACTCGGCAACAATCCGGATGAGATCAACCCGGCAGGAGGCTTCCTCCACTACGGCCTTGTCCGCACCAACTATGTCCTGATTAAAGGTTCCATCCCGGGCCCGGCAAAACGCCTGGTTCGTATTCGCTCCGCAACCCGCATGGGTGAGCAGACCGTCCAGACCCCGGTTGTTGAATTTGTAAGTCTCCAGAGCAAGCAGGGGTGAATAACCGATGAAAGCAAATGTAAAAGCAATAAACGGTTCTGTCCTCCACGAAATCGAGCTTCCGGCAGTCTTCGATGAAGCATACCGCCCGGACCTTATCAAGAGAGCTGTCCTTGCATATCAGAGTGAACAGTACCAGCCGTATGGTGCTGACCCGTATGCAGGTATGCGTACCTCTGCAGAAGGCTGGGGTTCCAAGCGCGGTGAGTCCAAGATTCCGCGTATCAAGAACGGATCCCGTGGTGCAAAAGTCCCGCAGACCAAAGGCGGTCACCCAGCACACGCACCAAAAGTAGAAAAGATCCTTGTTGAAAAGATCAACAAGAAAGAGAAAGCCAAGGCAATCCGCTCTGCAATTGCAGCAACGATCAACACCGAACTCGTCCGCGCCCGCGGTCACAAGTTCGAGGGTGACGCAGCAATTGTCGTTGAGGATGCATTTGAATCACTCGCAAAGACTGCAGAAGTCAGAAAGGCATTAATTGCCCTCGGTCTTAGTGCAGATCTTGAACGTGCAAAGGATTCCCGTGCAATCCGTGCTGGTCGCGGTAAGACACGTGGACGCAAATACAAGCAGGCAAAATCCGTCCTGATTGTAACTGCAGACAAATTCCTTGCAGGTGCAAATCTCGCAGGTGTTGACTGTGTGCCGGTAACATCCCTGAATGCAAATATTCTTGCACCGGGAACCGACGCAGGCAGACTTACTGTCTGGACTGAAGCCGCTGTCAAGAAACTCGGGGAGGCATGAAAATAATGGCACTCGCACACCCGCTTGTTACAGAAAAGGCAATGGTTCTCCTTGAAAACTCGAACCAGCTCTCCTTCATCGTTCGCAAAGATGCAACCAAAGCATCCGTCAAAGCATCCATGGAGAAGAATTTCGGGAAGAAAGTCGCATCCGTAAACACGATGATGACCACCAAGGGAGCCAAGAAGGCAGTCATAACCTTCGAAGAGAAAAACGCTGCTGAAGAGATTCTCTCTCAGCTGGGAATTGTGTAAGGTGAATCAACATGGGACACAGAATCAGTACACAGGCACGTGGAAAAGGTGGACCGACTTATCGCGCACCATCCCACCAGTATAAAGCAGAACTGAAACACTTCGGTTCCGCAACCGAAACCGTCCGTGCAACCGTTGTTGACATCGAGCACGACCCGGCACGTCACACCCCGATTGCAGTCGTAAAGATCGACGGCAAGAAAGAGTATGTCCTCATCACTGAGGGTGTCGGAATCGGCCGTGAGATCGTATGGGGCCCTGAGGCATCCATCGAAAACGGAAACACCCTTCCGCTCGCAGCAATCCCGACAGGTATGTCAGTCTGCAATATCGAAGCCCGTCCGGGAGACGGCGGCAAGTTCGTCCGTGCAAGCGGCGTTCAGGCAGTCGTTATCGGAAAGTCCGAGGGAAAAGTTGGCGTTCGTATGCCGTCCGGCAAACCCAAGTGGTTCCACGAACACTGTCTCGCAACCATCGGTCTTGTGGCCGGTGGAGGACGCGGTGACAAGCCAATCCTGAAAGCAGGAAAGCAGTATCACAAGATGAAGACCTCGGCAACCCGCTGGCCTCGTGTCCGTGGTGTCGCAATGAACGTTATCGACCACCCGTTCGGTGGTGGAGGACACCAGCACCCGGGTAAGCCAAAGACTGTTGCACGCGGAACTCCGGCCGGTAAGAAAGTCGGACATGTCGCAGCACGGAGAACCGGATGCCGGAGGTGAACGTAAATGGCAAAGAAGACTACTAAGAGAATGCCAAAGCGGCGAGAGGAGTATACCTACCACGGCTATAACATCGAGCAGCTCAAAGCCATGTCCATGGACGAGCTTCTCCCGATTATGCCGACCGGTGCACGCCGTAAGGTTCTTCGCGGGTTTACCCGTGATGAAGAAGACGTTCGCACGAAGATCGCAGCCGGTGACGGTGTCAGAACCCACATCCGCTCTATGATCATCCTTCCGGAAATGGTTGGCAAAACCGTTGCCATCTACTCCGGTAAAGAGTTCGTCAATGTTGAGATTCCGGTTGAAGGTGTGTTCCACTACTTTGGTGAATTCGCCCTCACGCGCAAGAAGGTCAGCCACGGTAGCGCCGGTATTGGTGCAACCCGGTCGAGTAAATATGTCCCGTTGAAGTGATTGTCATGGCAAGAACAGAATACAGCAACAAACTCACCGGTGACAATATTGCCCGTGCAAAGGCCAATGAACTTGGATGCTCTCCGAAGCATGCAGTGGAAATTGCCCACCTTGTCCGCAACATGATGGCAGACGATGCTGTTGCCTACCTTGAACAGGTAATTGCTCTCAAGAGAGCGGTTCCGTTCCACCGGTATGCACGCAACGTTGCCCACCAGAAAAGCCTGAACGGTAAGACGTTTGGCACTGCATCCGGAAGATACCCGGTCAAAGCAGCTGCTGAGTATATCCGCCTGATCCGTTCCGCACAGAAGAACGCTGAATACGCAGGTCTTGCTCCGGAAAAGATGGTTATTGTCCATGCCGCAGCAAACAAAGGCCGGTGCATGAAAGCAATTTTCCCCCGTGCAATGGGCAGAGCAACGCCGAAGCACAGAGATACCGTGAACATTGAGTTAATCCTCCGCGAGGTGCAGTAAGTATGACCATCGAAAAGAAATTTGTCGCAGACGGTGTCCGCAAGGTCCGTGTTGAGCAGTACCTCAACAAGGAACTCAAGCGTGCCGGCTATGGCGGAATGGACATCGTCCGGACCCCGGTGGGAACTCAGGTTACGATCTTTGCAGAGAAACCCGGTATTGTAATTGGAAAGGGTGGCAGACTGGTTCGCCAGATCACGACCGACCTGACCTCCGTCTACGGTATCGAGTCTCCGCAGGTTGAGGTTCAGCAGGTTGCAAACCCGAACCTCAATGCCCAGATCATGGCAGAGCGCCTTGCAAATGCACTGGAACGCGGATGGTACTTCCGTAAGGCAGGATCCTCTGTTATCCGCCGTGTCATGGATTCCGGAGCACTTGGCTGTGAAGTTATCATGGCCGGTAAGCTCACCGGTGCCCGTGCACGTGTGCAGAAGTTCGTCGAAGGCTACATCAAGCACTCTGGTGAACCTGCCGAATCCATCGTTGAGAGCGGCTATGCAACCGCCATCAAAAAACTCGGTATCATCGGTGTCCAGGTTAAGATTGTGCCGCCGGGAGCTGTCCTTCCGGATCACTTTGAAATCCGTCCGGATGCAAATCCGGCTCCGGCACGTGTTGTCGAGACCGACGTCTTTGAAGAGTTTGATGCAGAACTTGCAGCGGAACCTGAAACCGAACCTGAGTTCGTTGAGGAGGCCTGAGTATCATGGCAATCTTCAGAGCGAAGGAAGTCGCCCAGTTTTCCGATACTGAACTTGTTGAAAACGAGCAGAAGCTTAGAAACGAGTTAATTCAGCAGTACGGAAAAGTCAGCGCCGGTGGTGCACCGGAAAACCCCGGAAAGATCCGGGAAGTTCGCAGAACTATCGCACGTATCAAGACCGAACAGACCAAGCGTCGGGCATAATACTGTCTATGATTACACCACAGACGATTCTCCGTCATGAATTGATCGGACTGAAAGCGACTGTGGTGCAGTCACGCAACACAACACAGGAAGGGTTAACCGGTCTCATCATCGATGAGACGAAAAACACTTTTTCCCTCCGGACGACTGAAGGGATTAAGTGTGTGCAGAAACAATATATGTTACTCCGGGTGGCCCTCCCGGATAGTGTTGATGTGATAATAGACTGCTCCAGCTTGTCTGTTTCTCCAACGCGACGCGTTAAGACGAGGGCGTAAGCCCCGTGCGAGTTATGCGCGTAAGACAATGAGGGTTAATATGGCAAAAAATATCGGCTTAAATGTCACAGCCCCAGAAAAGGACTGTGACGATGTAAACTGCCCATTCCACGGCAGCTTACCGGTGCGCGGCCAGGTGATTACCGGTAAGGTCGTGAGTGAGCGCATGCAGGGGACCGTTGTCGTTGAACGGAACTACCTTCATTTCGTCAAGAAATATGACAGATATGAAAAACGCAGTTCCAAAATCCACGCACACATGGCTCCGTGCCTTGACGCCAGAATTGGCGACGAGGTCAAGATTGCAGAGTGCAGACCATTGAACAAGACAACCTCATATGTAGTTGTTGAGGTGACCCGGGCATGAGAGGCTTAACGTCCAAAATCCCGCGCGCACTTCAGACCGGCTCCAGAATGGTTTGTGCAGACAACACGGGCGCCCGTGTTGTACAGATTGTATCCGTTTTCGGTTACCACGGTGTGAAAAACCGGCAGCCGAAGATGGGTCTCGGAGACCTTGCCACTGTTACGGTGAAGAAAGGTACTCCGGATATGAAAAGAAAACTCGTAAGAGCAGTTGTTGTCCGTCAGAAAAAGGAGTTCCGCCGTCCGAATGGTCTGAGAGTCTCCTTTGAGGAAAACGCAATGATCCTCCTGAACGATAACGGTGACCCGCGTGGTACTGATATCAAAGGACCGGTCGCACGTGAAGTTGCCGAGCGGTTCCCGAAGGTCGGATCAATGGCAACGATCATTATCTAAGGTGAAGACATGGCACGTATTGCAAGCATTCAGCCGAGAAAACAGAGAAAGTTCCGGTATAACGCAGCTATCCACATTCGTGGAGCGTTCTTACACGCAACTCTCGCTGATGATCTCCGTAAGAAATATGGCAAGCGCAGTTTCCGTGTTGTCACTGGCGACACCGTAAAAGTCCTTCGTGGCGAATTTGCAGGAACTGAAGCAGTTGTTGACTCCGTCGACACCAAACATGTGAAGATCCTTGTCCACGGTGTAGCAGTAAAGAAGGCAAACGGCGAGGATGTTCCAAGACCGATTGATCCCTCCAAGGTGATGATCACCAAACTGAATCTGAAAGACGCAAAGCGCGCAGCCCGTCTTGAGGTGAAGGAATAATGACCCGCACAAAGCGTATGACAGCACCGGACGCATGGCAGATCGCCCGCAAGGAAAGCAAGTATGTTGTAAGTACTGCACACGGCCCGCATGATGCTTCCGCTCTTCCGATCGGTATCTGGATCAGAGATCACATGGATCTTGCCCAGAACACCAAAGAAGTCAAAAAGATTCTTCACGACCGCAACGTTGTTCTCAACGGAAAGGTTGTGGTCGATGAACACATCGGTATTGATGTTTTTGACATTATCAGCTTCCCCAAAATCAACAAGCACTACATGATTCTTGTTGATGAGAAAGGACGCCACACTGAACACGAAATCTCTGCAGATGCTGCCAAAGTTCAGCTGGTTAAGATCGCAAACAAGACCACTATTGCCGGTGGCAAGACGCAGATCAATCTGACCAGCGGAGTAAACTTCATCGGCGACAACTCCTACAAAGGAAAGGATTCCCTTGTTATTGGTATTGTTGGTGATGACCGGTTTGTTGTGCAGCAGCACTTCCCGTTCGCAGTCGGTAATATGGCAATCGTCATCGGCGGTCAGCACACGATGAAGACCGGAAAGATTGTCGAGATTCTTGTTCAGCAGTCCTCTCTTTCCAACCGTATCATCCTCGAGGGTGCAGACGGTCAGAAGTTTGAGACCATTGAAGACTACATCTATATGATTGGAACCACGGAATCCTTCCTTTCCACCTGGGGTGTTGAGGCATGACCGACATGCAGACCCCCTATGTTGCAAAGGTTGTCGTTCACATGGGTGTCGGTGAGGCAGGAGAACGTCTTGTCAATGCCGAGAACATCATGGCAGATCTTACTGCCGGTTCCAAACCAATCCGTTCCTATGCCAAGAACACACTTCCGGCATTTGGTGTCCGCCGTGGTCAGCCGATCGGATGCAAAGTTACTCTTCGTGGTCAGAAAGCTATGGATTTCCTCCAGACTGCATTAAAGACCTATGCTGTGGAGAACGTTCTCCATATGCGCCAGTTTGATGCAACCGGAAACTTCGGTTTCGGTATTGAGGAACACACTGATTTCCCGGGTCAGTCATATGATCCAAAGATCGGTATCTACGGTATGGATATTATCGCAGTTATCGAGAAGAAGGGAACCAGAACCGCACGCAGAAAGATCCAGCAGAAGAAGCTCAACACGAAACTGCATGTGACCCGTGAGGAGTCCATGAGGTTCGTGACCGAGACATTCGGTATTGAGGTGGAGTAATATGGCAGCAAAAGACAACGGCAAAGTCCAGCAGAAAAAGTATGGTCGTGGTGCAAACCAGTGCCAGCTTTGCGGACGCAAGCAGGGACTTGTGCGCAGATACAACATTTACTTCTGCCGTCAGTGCTTCCGTGAGTGGGCACCCACGATGGGCTTTAAGAAGATGAACTAAGAGGTGACGGAGAATGACAAAACAGAATCCGATTGCAGACGCAATGAGCGCTATCAAGAATGCCGGTGATACCGGTAAGCTTGTAGTGACCGTTGAACCGGCAAGCCGCCTCTTTGGTGACATGCTTAAAGTCATGCAGGAATACGGATATATCAGCGGGTTCGAGAAAGTTGATGACGGCAGAGGAGGTCACTTTGTGATTTCTCTGACTGGTGGCATTAACAAGTGCGGTGTAATTACCCCCCGCTTCTCAGTGAAAGTTGAGGACCTTGAGTCCTGGGAAACCAGATACCTTCCGGGAAAGGGGTTCGGAATTATTATTCTGACCACTTCTCAGGGTGTTATGTCCCACGAACAGGCACGTAAGCTCGGCATTGGTGGCGAGCTGTTAGGATACGTCTTCTAAGGAGAGGAATACTATGCATGAGATGATTTACCACATCCCGGCAGGTGTGACTATTACCAAGAACGGCGACCTCATGACCGTGAAAGGTTCCAAAGGCGAACTTGCACGCGTCATGCACCATCCGGGAATCGGCATTGTCATTGAAGACGGTGCTGTTAAAATCACTACCGAGTCCGTGAGACGCCGTGTGTATGCTCTCGTCGGTACCTACAATGCCCTCCTTCATGTGATGGCAACGGGCGTTACCGAAGGGTATGAGTACCACATGAAAGTTGTCTACAACCACTTCCCGATTCAGGTGAAGGTTGCAGGTGACCGTGTTGAGATCGCCAACTTCCTTGGTGAGAAACAGGCACGCTATGCAAAGATTGTCGAAGGCGTGAAGGTAAAAGTCCAGGGCGATGAGCTGATCTTAAACGGTATTGACCGTGAAAAGGTTGGAAACACCGCTGCAAATGTTGAGCAGGCATGCCGGGTCCGTAACAGGGATCCCCGTGTGTTCCAGGATGGTATCTACATTACCAGCAGAGGTAACTAATATGGCGAGTGAAATTAAGAAACTGATTCGTGCACGTGCTGCAAAGAAGGCCAGATTCTCCCGCCAGTGCCTCTGTGCAAAGGTAAAGCTGGCTGACACCTGGCGCAGACCGCGTGGTCTGCACAGCAAGCAGCGGAAAGATTTCCGTGCAAAGGGTTCACACCCGGAAGCAGGATTTGGTGCACCGAAGGCAATCCGCGGGTTCCACCCGAGCGGATACCGTGAAGTGCTCGTCTTTACGCCGGTTGAACTTGATGAGATCGACGCAGCAACGACTGCTGTCCGTATCGGCGCATCCGTCGGCGGCCAGAAGCGTGCTGTTATCCAGACGAAAGCTGTATCCCTTGGCATTAAGGTTCTGAACCAGAAAGAGGCAAAGGCAGTTGTTGCAGCACCAGTAACCGAGGAGGCGAAGGCTGATGAGTGATCTCGCTTCCCAGCGCCGCATTGCCGCCTCCGTTCTTGGATGCGGTGAAAACCGTGTCTGGTTCAACCCGGAGAAACTGTCTGACATTCAGAGTGCAATGTCCCGTGAGGATATCCGCAATCTGATTACCGACGGTGCAATCTCTACCCATCAGAAGAAGGGTATCTCCCGTGGTCGTGCACGGGCACGTATTGCAAAGCGCGCATACGGACACTGTAAAGGTCCGGGACGCCGCAGCGGTGCAAAGGGTGCACGTACTCCATCCAAGACCCAGTGGATCAAGAAGATCCGTGCTCAGCGTAAGGAACTCCGCGCCCAGCGCGAGGCAGGTTCCATTACCAGAACCGAATACCGCAGACTTTACCGCCGTGCAGCCGGTGGTCAGTTCCGTAACGTGTCCCACCTGAAGACTCAGATTGAGATCGTTACTACCCGGAGGGACTAAACAATGGCAACCAATGGAAGATATTTCGTTCAGTTCCGCAGACGCCGTGAAGGCAAAACTGACTACTACCAGCGCCAGCGGCTTATCGTCTCCGGCAGAAACCGGATGGTGATCCGCAAGACCAACCGCCATATCATCATTCAGCTCGTAGCTGCACAGATGGACGGCGATTACACCCTTGTTCATGTAAACAGCAAGGAACTGGTAAACTATGGATACAAGGGATACCTCGGCAACACGCCGGCAGCATATCTGACCGGTATGCTGTTTGCAGTCCGTGCCCAGAAGGCAGGATATGAGGGAGCAATTGCAGATATCGGTCTGCAGGTTGCATCCACCGGTGCCCGTGTATTTGCAGCAGTGAAAGGTGCTGTTGATGCAGGTTTCGACGTTCCGGTCGGCGAGAGCATTCTCCCTGACGAGGATCGTTGCAACGGTGTCCATATTGCCGAATACGATGAGCGCTTTGCCGATCTTGCAGCCCAGGTTGAGGCAGCAAAGGACGCAATCATGAAGGAGCTGGAATAATATGGCTTACGAGCAGGAAGAGTGGGTCCCCATCACCGGTCTTGGCAGAAAAGTCATGGCCGGAGAGTTTGCAAACTTCGATGATGTTCTTGCAAGCGGATCCCCCATTAAGGAAGCAGGTATTGTTGATGCCATGCTTCCTGACCTTGTTGACGAGGTCCTCTGCATTGATATGATGCAGCGTATGACTGACTCCGGTCGCCGTATTAAGTTCAGAGCGGTCGTTGTTGTCGGCAACAAGGATGGATACATCGGTTTCGGTCAGGGCAGAGATGTTCAGGTCGGAACTGCGATCAAGAAGGCTATCGTAAATGCGAAGCTCAACATTGTCAAGGTTCGCCGTGGATGCGGTTCCTGGGAATGCGGCTGCGGTCAGAAACACTCTGTGCCAATGGAAGTTACCGGTAAGGCAGGTTCCGTTACCGTTACGCTGAAGCCCGCTCCGAAGGGAATCGGTCTGGTTACCGGTGATGTCGGTAAGAAAGTACTGGCACTTGCCGGTATCCGCGATGTGTGGGTAAACACCAGTGGTAACACGAGGACTACTCTGAACTTCGCAAAGGCTACCTACAATGCGCTTCGTGAAACGAATCTGATTCGTATCGGAGGTCGGAAGTAATGTATGCAGTAGTGCAGGTTCGCGGAGTGGTAAACACCCGCCGCGACATTAAGGAGACCTTAAAGATGCTCCGTCTTCATCACATTAACCACTGCGTTCTTGTGCCGGAGACTCCGGAGTACCTCGGTATGATTCGCAAAGCCAAGGACTACATTGCCTTTGGTGAAGTCGATGCAGTTACGCTTGAGACGATTCTCTCCACCCGTGGCAGACTTACCGGTAACAAGCCGCTGACAGAGGAGTACGTGAAGGAAGCAACTTCCTATGGAAGTATCGCCGAACTTGCGGCTGCTCTTGTAGCAGGTCAGATCCGGATGAAAGATGTTCCGGAACTCAAGCCGGTTCTGCGTATGCACCCGCCAAGAAAGGGATACAAAACCACGAAGCGTACGTTCAATCAGGGCGGTGCCCTGGGATACTACGGGAAGGAAATTAATGACCTTCTGATCAAGATGAGGTAAAAAGTATGCCAGTCAACAAGCGTTCAAAGTTCCGGGGAACCCGCACCTGCGGTGGGGGTACCCACAAGAATCGCCGTGGTGCAGGTAACCGCGGAGGTCGTGGACAGGCAGGATGGCGTGACCACAATTTCACCCGGTTCTATCTGCTCGGAAAGACTGAAGGGAAACACGGATTTGTCTGCAAGACCTCCGTTTCCTATGAAGTCCTCGATATCGGTGATATCGACCAGATGATTCCGGATCTTGTTGCCCGCGGTATTGCCACACAAAACGGAGATGTTATTATTCTTGACGCCGCACAGATTGGTGTTGAGAAGGTTCTCGGTGGAGGTCGTGTGACCCACAAGCTTGAGATCACCGCAGAAAACTTCTCCGAGCGTGCTGTCGCGAAAGTTCAGGAACAGGGCGGTCAGACCCTGACCCCCTAAATTTAAATTTTTGGTGTATCACTCATGGGAGAGCTGCTGGATCGAATGGAACCACTGCTGGCAAAAATGCCGGCGGTTCGGCCACCGGAAGGTCACGTTCACTTCAAAAATAAGTTGCTGTGGACGGCCGCGGTGCTGCTGTTGTATTTTATATTGACGAACATTCCGGTTTTTGGTCTGAGTGCAACATCTTTGGACGTTTTCCAGTATTACCGTGCGTTACTCGCCGGTGCGTCCGGAACGATTCTGCACCTTGGTATCGGACCGATTGTAACCGCATCTATCGTACTGCAGTTGCTTCGTGGTGCTGACCTGATTAAGATCAATACTTCTGATGAGCGTGGTCAGGTTATTTACATGGGTCTGCAGAAACTGCTGATCTTTGTAATGATCATTCTGGAAGCTCTGCCGAACGTGCTGGGCGGATGGATGAGCCCTGATCTGGGTGTTGCCTCGCTGTTTGGCGGGAACACTGCAGCCGTCATGTTCCTGATCTTCCTGCAGATCTGTATCGGAGGTCTGCTGGTTGTCTTCATGGACGAAGTCGTCTCCAAATGGGGTATTGGTTCTGGTGTCGGTCTCTTCATCGTTGCAGGAGTTGCCCAGGGTCTGGTGAACGGTTTCTTCAACTGGGAAGCGACAACCGATCAGTATGCCGTGGGATTTTTCCCAAGGCTGTTCCAGGTAATTGGTGACGGTGCAAACGTTGTCCAGTACTTTGGTTTGGAGCTGCTTGCGCTGATAACAACGATCGGTTTGTTCTTCCTCATCGTGTATGTGGAAGCAACTCGTGTGGAGATTCCGCTTGCCCACGCAAATGTTCGTGGCGCCCGTGCGAGATTCCCGGTGAAACTTGTGTATGCAAGTGTTCTGCCGATGATTCTCGTGCGTGTGCTGCAGGCAAATGTGCAGATGATTGGTATGTTCCTCTCTAGTGTTGGCATCAACATTTTCGGAGAATATAACGGTTCCACGCCGATCAATGGTCTGATGTGGTATCTTGCACCGATTAACCAGCCGCAGGACTGGATGTGGTGGCTGCCGCAATTTACGGGAGCCGGTCACGCTGCATGGGAAGTTGCAATTCGTGTGGGTATTGATGCAGTCGTCATGATTGTCGGAGGTGCTCTGTTTGCAATCTTCTGGGTCAAGACCGCAGGTCTGGATTCAAAACATGTTGCCCGCCAGATTCAGAACTCCGGTATGCAGATTCCGGGATACCGCAGAAGCCCTGCGGTGCTGGAGCGGTATCTGGACAGATACATTCCGCGTGTTACGGTGATTGGCGGTGTGTTTATCGGAGTACTCAGTATTCTTGCAAACATGCTTGGTATCATCGGGTTCGTCGGAGGTACTGGTCTTCTGCTTACGGTCTCAATCGTTTACCGTCTGTATGAACAGATTGCGAACGAGCAGATCATGGAGATGTATCCGTTTATGCGGGGCTTCTTCGGCGGCAAAGACTAATATCCTTTTTTTCTGTTTCGTTTTGTATCGTCCAAAGGATTTATCCTTTTTCATGATAAACAAAATACGAAAGAATTTTCACCGCGATACCTGTGGTGTTAGATACTATGTGACAAAAATTGTATACTCTTTGTGCACCGTGTGCAGTTCTGCTCGTGGCCTGTCTGATACTCGGCTCTGCCGGATGTGTCCAGCAGCCTCTGAATACAGAAAATCATACTCTGGAAGCTCCGGATGATATGGTTCTGGTCCTTGACCGGTATGCGGATGTTGTTGTCTCCGGTTTTATGAAACTTGAGGCGGATTTCCATGGTCTGGCAGATAATGTAGGCAGGGTTTCCGGAAATAATCCGAAGATTATCGATCTTCTTCTGAAGTACTATGTGGAAAATCCCAGGTTCACGCTTTTGGAATATTATCCGGTGAACAGTACTGAGGAAATCTGTGTACCGGAAACGTTCTCGCCTCTGAGATCAGCAATTACTCATCAGCACAACGAGTCCGATTTTACGGGTTCTCATGTTCTGCTAACCGGGCCGTTCTATGTATCCGGGTATGGATATGTGGTGGAAGGGAGCCTGCCGGTCTACTCTCCGGACGGAACATACTGCGGCTACATCAGTTTCTTCTTTGATTTGGGAATGCTGTTCCATACCTTTGGTGAAGAGGTTTCGGAACTGTCGGAGTATGCTGTATCTGCCCTCCTGCCGGATGGATGGGTACTCTACTCCACGGCAACGGAGTACATCGGATGGGATATCAGCGGGGGGTCATTGGAGTATGTAGCAGATCATGACGTGAATTATAATACGCTGATGGTGTTGCCGGAGGGTTCAATCCAGTACCCTGCATATACTCCGCTGTATCTGGGAAAATATGAGAAGATCAATGTCTGGAAAACGGTGAACATTCTGGGAACTGATGTCAGACTGATGGTCGATCGTCCAGTCTCTCCGTGGTCAGTTCCCTCTGACATGCAGTTCACCCCGAATGCTAGTGGGATGACCGAGGAGGCCCTGAAAATTTTCCAGTATGCTAGGTCACACTCCAAGGAAAAGACTCTGGAGTATCTGAGAAACGAAGTACCGACCTATCCTCTGGTTGCCTATGATATGGAAGGAAATGTCATCGCGATGTCCAGTGGAACCCAGCGTTCCAGCATAAGTAGCTGGATCAATTTACATGATGCCTATGATGTTCCGACAGTCCGGCATATGATCTATCTCGCCCAGCAGGGCGGAGGATATCTGCAAAAGTATGAATCTGTGTCAGTCGGAGAGATTCCGACCGATGCACTGCTGCTTCTGATTTATGTGATGCCCATTGATGACTCCTGGTTTATCACGATTCGGATGCCTGCGGCATCCGAAATATCTCCGGTGATCCCGCATGCTGCCGGTGATGTTATCACGCTTACTCGAAATACAACACTGTATGCACGGGAGTTTGGAAAAGAGGTAGTACTTGCCGACCTCAACAGTGGTTCCTCGAAACTTCTTGCCGCAGCGTCTGAAAACATTACCGACTTTGCCGCAATCGATATGCGGGGAACCGTTCTGGCCAACGCTTTTGCTCCCGGTGATACCGGAAAGAATATTTTCTCGTTTACCGACGCGAATGGTGCATCGTTTGGTCGGCAGTATGTGCTCTCTGTTCTGGATGGCGGCGGTCTGACATATAATGCTCTGCCCGTTCCGGACGACCCGACGCGGCAAAGCGTCCGTTTGATCTATGTGGAAGCGGTGGATGACAACTGGTTTGTTCTTTCCGGTATGGAACTGGATATAACTTCACGTACCGATCCATTGGAGTTGATGCCGTAATGCAAAAAGAGGACGACGGATCTGTATCGCTGTGGTCGGTTGCCCTGATCCTTATTCTGATTATTGTTAGTATCGGCATGTTGGTTTTTATTGGCGAAACTTTGGTGTATGATCTGACTGACGCTCCGGTTACGAACGGTGTGGATATGATGGTCCGGATATCCGGTGATGATGTCATCGCTGTGGTTGTAGGTGGAGATCGTGTTGCATCCCTGACATCCATGGATCTCTATCTTCACGGACAAGAGGATATCCGTTATTCATTTCACCCGGTGAATCTCATGGAGGTTCTGCACTGTTCTGGCATGGCGAAAGGTGTTGAAGGGTGGCAGTATGTGGTAGCTGAAGGAATATTTCTGGATGGATCTACTGACATTCTTGGGTATACCAGATTGCGGTTTTCATAAATTCCTCAAAACTCTGATATTTTCTCTTTCGTTTCATCAGCATATGTGCAGTCCGGAGAAGCCCTCTGTTTCTCTGATGTCTTCGTAATGAAAACAGGTTTATTACATCTCCCCACCAATATAAGATACCTATTTAATGGCAATATGGTGAATCACGAGTATGGCAGGCAAGAAAGTCATCATTACCGGTGTTCCGGGCGTGGGAAAAACCACGGTAATCAATACAACAATGGAAAAACTCGCAGAAGAGGGTATCAACTATCAGAATATCAACTTTGGCAGCTTTATGTTTGAGGTTGCGTCTGCAGAGGGTCTTGTTCAGGATCGAGATCAGATGAGAAAATTGGACCGTACGGTACAAAAACGTCTACAGAAACTTGCGGCTGAAAAGATTGCAGCAATCGACGGGAATGTTATCGTCGACACCCATGCATCTGTGAAAACGCCGAACGGCTACCTTGCCGGCCTTCCCGAATGGGTTATCACTGCAATCATGCCGGATACCATCGTTCTTGTAGAAACCGACAATGATCAGATTCTTCTCCGCAGACTCTCTGACGAGAGTCGTGTCCGTGACATGGAGGGTGCAAAAGCTATTGCCGAGCATCAGGAAATGAACCGTGCCTTTGCCGCGTCGTACGCAATGCTTACCGGATGTACGGTAAAGATCATCACCAATGCAGACTTCCTCCTTGACAAATCCGTTGAGGAACTCACCGCAACCCTGAGGTAACCCTAATGGAAATCGGAAAGAAGTACGGAATGTACATCGCTCTGGCCGTCGTCTTCGGCATGATGCTTCTCTACGGATGGCCGGAGGCGCGTGCAGTAATCTCCGGTGTTGTTGACATTGTCATCGGCCCGTTTGCTGCATTGGGGCTGCCGTTCTTTGCCCTCGTTCTGATTCTTGCAACACTGACCGGTCTGTATTCTTCCCTGATTCAGAAGTACACCATCGATTACGAAAGAATGCGGGAAAATCAGGACAAGTTCAAGGAATTTAATGCAAAGTTCCGGGAAGCCCAACTCTCTGGTGATGAAAAGGCAATCAAAAAAATGCAGGCGCGTCAGCAGGCGATGATGGCTGAGCAGATGGAGATGAGTCAGCAGCAGTTTAAACCGATGGCGTACATCCTTGTTCTTACCGTTCCGATCTTCTTCTGGCTGATTGAACACATCCCGAAAGAAGCTGATCTGGTGATGGCGAATGCCAATCTCTCCAATGCAATTGTACTGCCCTTTGCCGGTCTGTCCTCATACTTTGAGGTCTTTCTTGGATTCTTCCCGCTGTGGATTCTCTGGTATATGCTCTGCTCCATAACGGTGAGCCAGGTCATCAGAAAAGCACTCAACATAGGAGGTCTCTGAATCGTATGAGAATTACGATCAGTGGTTCTCCTGGTACCGGAACAACAACGCTCGGTCGTGCACTTGCGGAAAAGTATCAGTACCGGTATCTTTCTGCCGGGGAAGTATTCCGCAGTTTTGCCAAAGAAAGTGGAGTGGATCTTGCAACGTTCGGAGAACGCGCAAAAGAAGATCCCAAAATTGATCTGGACATTGATGCCCGGCAGAAAGAAATCGGTGAATCCTCTGATAACATCATTCTGGAAGGACGTCTCGCCGGCTGGATGGTGGAAAATGCTGATCTGAAAATACTGCTCTCAGCATCCCCGGAATGTCGTGCTGAGCGTATTGCAGTACGCGAAAATATATCTGTTGATGAGGCATATGTTGCGACACTGGAGCGTGAGGCCTGTGAGGCAGAGCGGTATATGCAGTATTATGAGATTGAAATCGGGGATATTTCCCCGTATGATCTGGTTATTAGTTCAGAAACATTTGATCAGGCATCTCTGTTTGCGGTGGTGGATGCCGCGATCTCCCAGATTCTTGCAAAAAAGAAGGAATAATAAATCATCTATTTTATAGACAGTCACTGCCTGATTCGTAGAGTGCGTACAGTTCGTTTCCTGCGTCCGGCCCGACTCTTCGGAGTGCCTGTTCAATCAGGACTTCTGCAAACTCCGCCGGCATACAGCTGATTCCCTCTTTTCCTTCCCGGATGAGGTCGACAATCTCGACAAACTCTCCCTCAGTCAGTCGGTTCAGCCGTGCGGCAAAATCATCAGCATCTTTTGCATAATGATTTGCGACCGGCGGCAGGATGGACCGGTATGCATTCTCGGATCCTGTACAGATCAGTGTGGTGCATTCCGGAGCCAGTTTCAGGAGCAGGGTTATATCATGCTCACTCAGTGTCCGTGCCATCGTTACTGCTGTTTCCGTGTATTCGGTGCTACTTCAAATCCTGCATCCAGTACACATTCGGTGATATCTTCAAAGGTTGTCTGTGCGGTATCCACGGTCAGGGATGCGGTCCCCGCAACGTGATCCACGGACACGTCAGAGACTCCCGGCAGTTCGGAAAGCATCGTGGCCAGATGTCCGGAACAGCCGCCGCAGTGCATACCGGTAACACCGAAGATCATCTTCTCTGTTGTCATACATTCATATTGCTGCTGAGATCATTTATCTTCTCTGATTCCGGTATACATTCCATACTGCAGAGGTCCCGGGAGATACGGAGTACGTAGAGTGTTTCCCCGTCATCCATCTTCTGGCTGACTGCCACCAGCCCGATCAGTTTGAGCGGTTTCAGAAGTTCCAGAGTTTCTGCAAGCCCTGTTTCCGATGAGATCAGCAGAAGTATCCGGCCGAAGGGACTCAGATGTTCTGCCGCTGCCGGTAAAAACCATGATATTATTTTGCGGCCGGTCTCTCCCCCGTCCAGTGCAAACTCAAGCCAGTCTTCGATTCGCTCGTCGGGTCTGGTTGGTAAATAGGGAGCGTTAAAAAGAATCAGGTCGAATGTCCCGGAGACCGGGTCAAGAAGATTTCCCCGGACAACGTTCACCCCTTGTTCCGCAGCATATGCTGCGGCGTAGGGATTGATCTCCGTTGCAATGGTTTGCGGGGCAACGGTCATCACTGCTTTTGCGACCTCTCCGGATCCGGTTCCCACTTCTAGGACCAGGTCTGACGGTCTGACCTCCCGGAGAGCGGCCTGCTTTAAGAGAAAGGTGTCTTCTGCCGGAAAATAGATCTGGGATGTATCGATGATCTTCATGGAAGACGTACGGTAAGCTGGTTTGCGAGCCGGATAAACTCCTCTACCGACAACATCTCCGGACGTTTATTCAGCATATCTTCCGGAATTGACGCAATGAATGCAGAGATTGCACTCTCTCCATAGATACTTTTCATACCGCGAATTCCGTTCCGGATGGTTTTTCTCCGGTGGGAAAACAGTTCCCGGACGAGTACTGCATGAACCCCGCGGTTGTTCACCGCAATCACTGGTTCATGCGGCGTGATTTTTACTACAATTGACCAGACGTCCGGCGGCGGCGAAAATGCATTCGGCGGGAGTTCCAGAATCATCTCCACGTCTGCGTAGGTCTGGGTCATTACCGAGAGTCTGCCGTACTCCCCGTCTCCGGGCGGTGCAATCATACGCTTTCCAAACTCAAGCTGGTACATCAGAACTGCCGACTCAAAGCCTATCTCCAGAAGACGGAAGGTTATCTTTGATGATATTGAGTACGGCAGGTTTGCAACAACCAGATCAAATGCCGGGAGCGGAACTTTTGACGCGTCGCCCCGGATAATCGTCAGTTGTCCGGAGGCAAGCTGGGAAGCAAACCGGCGTTCCAGATTGGGGATCAGCGTTCCGTCCAGCTCAACCGCAGATACCACTGCACCGCGTGCCAGAAGCGCCTCGGTTAACACACCGCCTCCGGGTCCGATCTCCAGTACTTTTCTTCCGGAGACGGGAACTGTATCTACAATCAGCTTTACTGCTGACGCATCGATTAAAAAATGTTGGTCTTTTGGAGCCTTCATTTTGAAGTGAAGAGATGATATTTTTCCTCGGGATTTTCCAGCTCAAGCATAATCCGCTCAAGGATGAATTTCTCCGGTTTCTGCAGGGTCTTTACCCGTGCACGCATATCATCAAAACTCTCAAAGGGTTTTTTCTCCCGTGCGATCAAAGTATCGGTCAGGGTTTTTTTCCCGAACCCGGGTAGAAGATTTAGCATATGCTGCTTCAGGCTGATCGGAACCGCTTCGTTGTAAAACTTGACAAATCTCGGTTCACTTTCCGCAATGATCTTGGCAACGACCGGTTCCAGTTCCCCTTTCGCGGTATTGGTCAGGTCATTATAGGAGATACGGCGTTTTACCCGTTCGATCAGCTTGCGCTCACCGTCTCCAATGTAGACGGTATCATGCAGATTGATGGCATAGTCACGTTTTGGGATCAGTTCCAAGAGTTTGAACTGATCTGTGCCCACGGCAAGAATTATCGGTTCCCGCTGGTTCAGCGGCCGTTTATCTGTTGCGTAGCCCCACTGCAGAAAATCAAGTACGATAGCTTCGACTTCTTTCTTATCGGGTCTCTCGGTTTTTGGAGGCATATGCTCACCTCACTCGTATGCACGAAGGATATCAAGAATCTGATCCATATCTTCCGTGAGAAGAGTGAATCGTTCTTTTGCATAAATCGCCCGGATTTCATCGCGGCTCTGCGGCATGATGTTGACGATCCGGTAGGCAATCTCCGGTTTCATCTTTTCCAGGCCGTTCAGCTCGTCCACAATTTTCTGTGCGGTTTCCTGTGTGCATTTTCCGAGACTGTCGGCATGATCGATACTCTTGCGCAGTTCGTAGGACATCGTCCGTGCAGACGTCTCCGTCTCACTGTCTCCCCCGGTACGCTGATCTCTGATGGAAATCAATACCTTACGGAGTTCCGGAAGCGACATCATCTCTTCACTGATAATTTTTTTCACTTTCATGCCTGTACCTTCCTGAAATAATGTAAAATTAGTATTGGGGGTTAATATTTCTGCGCTTTGAGGTGCTGCGGGCGGGAGATGACAACCTTGGTTGCATTTCCGTCTTTAATCTCAAGCATCCATGCACGTCCACGCTGACCGAGGATTGTTCCGGTCTTTCCGTGGAAACGCGGGTGCGGCATACCCTTCTGTACACTTGGCTCAATGACAATGTGAACTTTCTGTCCCTCATCGAAGTGCTGGATAACCGAGGTTACATTCGGCATTCCCCGCTCGCGAAGGCCCTTCTGCAGCTTATACCGTGTCCGTTTCTTAATACCATTGTGCTTTGCCATTTTTACTCATCTCCATTATTGGTAATTCCGTCGACCTGCACCACATCTAATGCGATCACTTTGGCGGGGACGGCGAGGATTTCAGCGAGACTGGGTGTCGTCCGACCCCCATCTCCTGATACGAGTTCTTTGATATAGAGGCCTCCCTCTCCCACAACCTCAATGCGGTAGAGAGAATCTTCTATTCCGAGACACTCGATATCAACGACCCGTCTTTCTCTGACAAGATCCGCTCTGCGGTGAGCGACACGTTGAGGCGTGCGCTGGTGAATCAAAGCACCTTTTAGCTTTGATACAGCATTTTGGACTGTTTCAAGAGAGATACTGTCGTCTATATCGACCAGAATCCTGTATGTTTTATGCCCCTTGTGTGATTTAAGGATTTCCACCGTTTTTTTGTCGGACCAGCATTCCAGCTTTACCTGTACGCGGGGTCCTGCCGATTCGTTGATTGCTGCCTCCAGCTCCTTTATATTAACGCTGCGTTTCCGGGGATTTACCATCTCCATGACAAATGGTCTGCCGGTTCCGATCATCAGCGCGTCGATGTCCTCTCTTCCGGAACCATGCAGGACTCCGGTGTCTGCGGCGAACATCTGTTTCGGGGCTTCGGCGATCAGTTCTTCCACGGAGGTGGGGTACTGTTTTCCGGTGAAGTTACATTTTTCGCAGCCTTTTCCCTTGCATGCGCGGCAGTCCCAGTGGGTCTGGGGAATTCCGCGTTCATATTTGAGATAGCGCCCGTAGAAGTAGACGGAGGCGATCTGGAGTTCTACACAGTCATCTGCAATATTGAGAACTGCTGTTATCTCCGGGTTTTTGGGATCTCCTTTTTTCCCGGTGAGGGCTGATACTGCCTTCCCCACCTCCCGATTCATTTCGGATTTCAGTGGCTCCGGATTTTCCAGAGAGAAATCCGACCAGATCATCTCTTCGGATTCTGCCATCATGGGCGGGACACGTGTACCGATCACAAATGTTGTGTATTCCAGATCCTTGAGAGCAACTGCTACTTTTTCTGCCCATTCCGGGATGGTGTCGAACAGATCATTACAGATCCAGCAGTCTTTTTCGTAGGGGACAAAGGGGATGTTGTACGCCAGTGCGTGGGCTACTCTCAGGGCATGACCGCGTTCTGCATTGGTAAGGCCAAATGAGCGTTTTGCGAAAAGTCTTCCGAGACAGTGGTCACAGATAGTGCCGCACTCCAGAATTTCATGAACCTGCTCCAGAATATTCATTGCTGCTCCCTCCGATCAAGTTCGTTCTGGATTACCGTGATGGTGTGATCTGCATGGAGGACCCGGGGACCTACTGAGTATCTGGGCAGATCGTTGAGCAGCTCCGTTTCTTCTTCCGTGAAGTTCACGTGGTCGCTGAGGATGTAGTTTTCCGGGAGGGTTTCTGGGGAGCGGATATCTTCTCCGTTTTCATCCAGTACGGCGAACGGGTATTCGCTGAGCAGTTTTGCCAGCCCTCCTTTGCGGATTACAATTCCGCCGGCAGCTTTTTTGAACTGGTCTTCTGCCGGAGTGGTGAGGCCTTTTTTGATCAGTGCACCCGCACTGCGTTCGTCCGGGTTGAGGGACCGGATGGTATCTCCGGAGAACCGGAGTGTAATGTCTTCATCTCCACCTCGCAGAATCAGGTAACACTCCACATTTCTGCGAAGATCATGACTGAGAAAGAATGAGGTGTTGATACAGCGGCAGAGTACGTCCATTCTCCCTGCGCCTCCCGGCATGTCATTCAGAGAGAAGTCCGGGGTTGTTACGGCTTTGTGGCCGATGATTGCGAACCGGGGCATTTGAGTATACATATTGCTGTTCCGACATAAAGATACGTGCGGGTGTCCGGGTATGATCCCGGCGTGAGTGAGATATTTTTCGCAGCTTACCAAAATATTCTAAAGATAGAGAACCTAATTTCTGGTACTTACCTATCTGGAGGGAACGAATGCGTCACGTACGATCTGTTTTGGCGGTCGGCTTTGTTGTTGTTCTGGCTATCAGCCTGATTGCTCTGCCTGCTGCGGCCCGGGATATTTCTTCGGGGGATACGGCTTTTGTCTATGAAAATGGTGTCAGGTTTACCGGTGCTCTGGAAAATATTACTGAGCTGCGAATGTATAACTCGAATCACAACAGTGTTCTGGACTCTGTTGCGGTTCCGAATCCGGATAACTTTGAGTTTCTGGCATCCCAGTTTGGGAGTGAGACCGGGACCTGGTATGCCTGGGATGGAACGCAGGATCTGGGATATATCCGGGTTTTGTATCCGGAGTTGTCCATTGACATCGTCCTTGCCAAAGATAAGGTGTCTTCCGTACAGCAGTACGGATTCCTTGATACTGAGGCATATAATGTGAAGATTGTGTCGTCTGATGTGGGTCCGAACTACCGTCCTTTTGCAACCGTTGATATTATCTTCCGGAATCAGGATGGATCAGAGACCACTTTTGTCAGTGACAACAGTTTTGCCGCTATCCCTCTTACCGGTGCCCAGGTGATAACCAGCCAGTTTTTTATTCCCAAAGATCTGGGCAGGGGAGTATGGACGATTTATGCGAAATGGAATACTCCTGAGTCCTTCCATAATTTTGCCAAAGAATCCAATACTATCACGATGGATTACGGGTCTGTGACAAATCCGGGTCTGACGATTACCACTAATCCTACTGAAGTTCCGACCAGTGTTCCAACTACGTCTGTCCAGACTGTCCTTCCGACGAGTTCCGTGACGGTACCTACAACTGGTATGCCTGCCACTGATATTCCTACTAGTGAGAAAACAACCGGTTCTCCGACCCCGACTGCATCTCCGGTTCCCCTCATAGGTGTTCTTCTGGCCCTTTGTGTATCAGTATTCTTTGGCCGGAAATAACCTTATTTTCCTGTTTTCATTTTTTCACATCTTCCATGCGCGTTTCTTGGTCCTGTTTTTTCAGAGCGCACATGTTGTTATTATTTTTACGCATCCACACTCCACTCTATGATACGGAATATATTATTTTTCATACATGTCCGGGGTGTAAAAAAAAATTTGGCATTTGCATTTCAATATTTCGAAATTACGCTCAGTCTGGCCAGATTATGAATTTTCTCACGTATTCTCTTTGCAAAGAGAATACTTATATTCCGACACAAAGATACATTTCAATGTCCCGAGAGGGGACGTGCCAAAGTAACCCGAATCACTGACCAATCCAGTAATTTCTATTAGCAACCATCAGTGTTTTTCAGTGAAAGAAACGTGTTCTAGCCAATGAACAAAATTATTCAGAGGAAAAAATTATGGCAAAATACAAGGATGTCATTGATCTCTATGACGACAACGGCAAGCTCCTCAAGAGCAACGTCGCACTCGAGAAGATCAGCCCGCTGGTCAACCCGGCAGTAAAGAAGATCATCGACGACACCAAGAGAACCGTTGCAGTTAACCTCGGCGGTATGCAGGATGCACTCAAGACCGGAAAGATCGGCAAACACCAGCAGATCCTCGGTCGTGAACTCAACCTTGACCTCGTCGGCAACGTCGATGCAATCGAAGCAAAGATCAAAGAGTACGTCTCTGTAGCAGCAGGCGACGACACCGAGATCAAGCGCTTCAACGGTGGTAAACTTCTGTTAGTCAAGGTTCCGTCCGCACGTATTGCAAGTGCAGCAACCTATGATGCAGCACTTACCTCTGTTGCAGCAGCAACCACCTATGCAGTTGTTGAGCAGTTCAACGTTGACATGTTCAACGCAAACACTGTCAAGGCAGCAGCATTCGGTTCCTACCCGGTCACCATGGACCTCGCCGGTGGAGCATGTTCCATGATCATGTCCATCCCGCAGAACAACGAGTCCCTCGGTTACGCACTCCGGAACATTCCGGCAAACCAGACCGTAATGATCACCCACCGCAATGCAATGCAGGGTGCAGCACTTGCCGCAACCTTTGAGCAGGCAGGTCAGTTCGAGATGGGATCCGCAATCGGCCCGTTCGAGCGTGCACAGCTTCTGCTCTACGCGTACCAGGGTCTGAATGCAAATAACATCGTCTACGATCTTGTCAAGGCAAACGGCCAGACCGGTACCGTTGGTACTGTTGTCCAGTCTCTTGTCGAGCGTGCAGTTGAGGACAAAGTCATCACCCAGGGTGCTGGCAGTGCAACCTTCAAGCCGTACGAGACCAAAGACCCGATGATGTGGAATGCATATGCATCCGCAGGAACGCTCGCCGCAACCATGGTCAACTGTGGTGCCGGACGTTTCGCACAGGCAGTTTCTTCGACTCTGCTGTACTTCAACGATCTTCTTGAGCACGAAACCGGTCTTCCGGGATCCGACTTCGGAAGAACCATGGGTGTTGCAGTCGGTTTCTCCTTCTTCAGCCACTCCATCTACGGTGGAGGCGGACCGGGTATCTTCAACGGTAACCACGTCGTGACCCGTCACGCAGCAGGTACCGGTATGCCCTGTATCGTCTCCGCATGTGCACTTGATGCAGGAACCCAGATGTTCTCTCCGGAAGGCACCGCCAAGATCTACGGCGACACCTACGGTCAGATCGACGAGTTCGCTCACCCGCTCCAGGCAATTGCAAAGGCAGTTTAAGCCTGTACTAATCTCCGCTTAAGCGGAGGGATTAAAGAATGGCAGAATCAACATACCCACAACTACGGATTGTCCCAACGCGTTTCCTGAATCCGGAAACTACCGAGCAGCTGCTTGAGAAAATCTATCAGGTGGACGGCATCCGCCGGCTTGTATTGAACGGACCGAATCTCCCGGCCAAAGTCCCGTATGGACCTGCCCGGGGTGCGGTGAATGAGAATTCATACCGGAGGATCATTAAAGTCTGCGGGGAGGATTACGATCTTCACGTTCAAGTAGGTACTATTCTCCTTGAACTGGAGACCCCGTCAGTAATCCCTGAGATCAAAGCAGCATGCGATGAAGCATTTGCCGACAAATTCCCGTACGGTATCACCGAGGGCACGTATATGCGTTCTAATATGACAACGACCGATTACGCCAAATATGGCATTGTCGAGGACGAGCGCATTCTCGGCATGTCCGATCCAAAGAGTAAACAACGCCCGATCATCCTTCAGGGAAACAGATAATAATGCCTCTTGGACGTGTAACACAACTAGTCGACTGCAGACAGAGTATGGGTATGGGCAAGGGTGGCTCTCTTGCTCAGAGGGGAACCATCTCTGAATGTAAAAATCCTGACGTCATTATCGTGGGAATGTCTCCGGGCCGGAGACATATAACGAAACCTGTCTGCGATATCACGTCAGCACTGCGGCAGCAGGGGATAGAATACAGCGTAAGTACCTTGGTGCTGAACGCGGGCAGCGGAGTTCCGCCGGACGCAGAAATCGGCGGTGTTGCACTAGGCTCCAACTTCGGCATATTAGAGCGTGAAATTGAACAAATAGAACGTCACAAAGTTGCCGTTCTTCATCACGGAAACATCCGATCCCACGTAGTCCACAAATCCCGGAAAATCCTGCAGGAATGCAGCGTCAACGCCGTTGTTGTCTGTCAGGCACCGGTTGATTTCGAGGATTTCGCACGTGCGGGTGTCAAAACCGCATATGTCATGCCCAAGCAGGATAACATTCGGACAAAAGGTACCGTCATGGGGATTGTAACCGGCATTACCCGGGGACAGACTCCGAGTCGTGTTGCGATGGCTGATGTCATTCATGAAGTACTGAGAATTATCAAATCTACAAATTAGGTGAACAAACTATGGCATACAAACCACAGTATGGACCGGGAACGTCCAAGGTTGCAGAAGTCCGCCGCAACCAGATGAACCCGAACGTAAAGCTTGAGAAAATGCGCAGTGTGACCGATGAGGACATCGTCCTTATTATGGGGCACCGCGCACCAGGACAGGCATACCCGTCCGCACACCCGCCACTCGCAGAGCAGGGTGAACCGGACTGCCCGATCAGAAAGATTGTCAAACCGACTGAGGGTGCAAAAGCAGGTGACCGTGTCCGTTACATCCAGTTCGCAGACTCAATGCTGAACGCACCGTGTCAGCCGTACCAGAGAACCTACCTTGAGATGTACCGCTTCCGCGGCATTGACCCAGGAACTCTGTCCGGTCGTCAGATCGTCGAGTGCCGTGAGCGTGATCTTGAAGGATACGCACGCGAGCTCATTGAGACCAACATCTTTGACCCGGCAACCGTCGGTATCCGCGGTGCAACCGTGCACGGTCACTCCCTGCGTCTCGCAGAGAACGGCATGATGTTTGATATGCTCCAGCGCTGTATCCTTGACACTGACGGTGTCGTCAAGTACGTCAAAGATCAGGTTGGTGTCCCACTTGACCGCAAGGTTGCTGTCGGCAAACCGATGGATGCAGCATGGCTCAAGGCGAACACTCCGATGTTCCACTCCCTTGTCGGAACTGCATTCCGCAGTGACGCAGAGTACGTTGCATATGTGCAGCGCATCCACGCTCTTCGTACGAAATACGGATTTATGCCCAAGGAGGCCTGAATAAAATGGCAAAAGTAGAGAAGACCCAGAAACTTTTCCTTGAAGCACTCAAGCAGAAGTTCCCCAAGCAGGACCCTGCATCAACCACGGCAGAATTCTATAAGTTCGATGGTATTCAGCAGTCTGCACGTAAGAGAGAGTTCCTTGCAGAAAACGAGAAGATCGTTGCAAAGCGTGGAATCTCCATGTACGACCCGAACCGCTGCCACCTTGGTGGTATTCCGATGGGTCAGCGTCAGCTCATGACCTACGAAATTTCCGGAACCGGAACGTTCGTTGAGGGTGATGACCTGCACTTTGTGAACAATGCAGCAATGCAGCAGTTCTGGGATGATATCCGCAGAACCGTAATCGTGTCCATGGATATGGCACACTCCACCCTGCAGAAGCGTCTCGGCAAGGAAGTTACGCCGGAAACCATTTCCGAGTATCTCCACGTCGTGAACCACGCAATGCCCGGAGGAGCAGTCGTTCAGGAACACATGGTTGAGACCCACCCGGCGTTAACCGATGACTGTTACGTCCGTGTCTTCACCGGTGACCAGGAACTTGCAGACTCTATCGAGTCCCAGTTCGTCATTGATGTTGAGAAACTCTTCCCGAAGAAGCAGGCAGAGGCACTTCAGGCAGCAGTCGGCAAGTCCCTGTGGCAGTGTGTCCACATGCCGACCATCGTCGGCCGTACCTGCGATGGTGGAACAACCTCCCGCTGGTCTGCAATGCAGATCGGTATGTCTTTTATCGCCGCATACCGTATGTGCGCCGGTGAAGCAGCAGTCGCTGACCTGTCCTTCGCAGCAAAGCACGCTGGTGTCATCAACATGGCAACCCACCTGCCGGCTCGCCGTGCACGTGGTCCGAATGAGCCCGGAGGAATGCTTTTCGGAAACTTCTCCGATATGATCCAGGCTGACCGTGTCAACCCGAACGACCCGGCAAAGGCAGCTCTCGAAAACGTCGGTGCAGGTGCAATGCTCTTCGATCAGATCTGGCTCGGCTCGTACATGTCCGGTGGTGTCGGTTTCACCCAGTATGCAACTGCAGCATACACCGATAACATCCTTGATGACTTTGTCTATCACGGTATGGACTACATCCATGACAAGTACAAGATCGACTGGAAGAACCCAAGCCCGAAGAACAGCATCAAGCCGACTCAGGAAGTTGTCAACGACATCGGTACTGAAGTCAACCTCTATGGTATGGAGCAGTACGAACAGTTCCCGACCATGATGGAAGACCACTTCGGTGGATCCCAGCGTGCATCTGTTCTTGCAGCAGCATCCGGTATCACTACCTCGATTGCAACCGGGAACTCCAACGCAGGTCTGAACGCCTGGTATCTGTCCATGCTTATGCACAAGGACGGATGGTCCAGACTTGGATTCTTCGGCTACGATCTGCAGGACCAGTGCGGTTCCGCAAACTCTCTGTCCATCAGACCTGATGAAGGCTGTATCGGCGAGTTCCGTGGACCGAACTACCCGAACTATGCAATGAACGTCGGCCACCAGGGTGAGTATGCAGCAATTGCAGCAGCAGCCCACTTCGGCCGCGGCGATGCATGGACACTCTCCCCGCTGATCAAGATCTGCTTCGCAGATCCGGCACTCACGTTCGACTTTGCACACCCGAGAAAGGAGTTCGCAAAGGGAGCTATCCGCGAGTTCATGCCGGCAGGCGAGCGCTCGCTCATCATTCCGGCACAGTAATTCTGTCCGGGTGATAAACCCAATTTTTTTCTTTTTTTGAATGTAGATGATCTTTTTTGGAAAACTTCTGTTCTCCCTTCTCTCTATACAGCGCGCATGGTTTCCATTCTGATGAAAGGACTATATTAATGGAATTGAATATCTTCCTGCGGCATCTCGTTTTGGTTTCGACGAAAAAGGTCTTATACCGGGATTTTTGAAAAGAATCACTTGCTATGTAGTAAATGTTACTTTCATTCGGAAAATAATGTGTCTTTAGAAAAAAAAGTTTGGTGCTGTTGCCCCAAAATCCGGGGAATATCACCAATACACGATGACCTTTTCGGCGATTTTCGTATACATTAATATAGGTAAGGGGGCAACGTATGTACTGTCCACACTTTGTACTCCATTCTTTAGAGTGGTAACGTTATTCGAACACTTGAGACGCATCCTTCGTTTCATTGAATTGAAACATTTCAGAGTTTCAGGCGGTAACGTCTGGGACTGCAGGCCACGATAGTGGCTGCAACTCAAGGGAGAATCTTACATGCAAGAAATTATAATCGGCATTGGAGTAACTGCCCTTGCGGGAGCTCTCGCAGCGGTTGCAGGTGCAGCCGAAGATACTGAGTCTAACATCGGTTCACAGGGTGACCCGAACTCTCAGGTTCAGCTCGCACCGCAGATGGGATATACTCACCGTATCTACAACAAAGCAGTATCCGGTGAACCACCTGCATATACCCTGTGGGTAACCCTTGCTTGTGGTGTTGCATGGGCATTCCTTATGATGAATGTCAATGCAGTACTGGCAATCATTTTCGGTACAGTTCTCGCAACTTTCGTGCAGGGTATCTATGCTACTACTGCATACCTTGGAAGAACTGCAAGTCTTTCCAAGTTTGGACAGCCGGTCTTCATTGATGTATTAAAGTCAGTGACGACTGTGACTATGGGTCATGCATTTGTTGCAATCTTCACCACGGTAACTGCCTGTTACCTTATGTCAACGATGCTCAACCACCCGTTCGCACTTCCGCTTCTCGGTATCGTGTGGGGTCTTGCTCTCGGTGCAGCAGGTTCCGCAACCGGAAACCCGTACTACGGAAAGGAACGCCAGTATCAGAACCAGAAGTTCGGTGCAGGTGTCCCGATCTCTGCATCCGGTAACATTGTCCGCTATGCAGAAGCCGGTCAGAGAAGTTCCATCGACAACGGTTTCTTTACCGCAAAACTCGGCGGACCGGCATCCGGTCTGTGTTTCGGTTTAATCGTGTTCTTTGAACTGTGGCGTACTGTCCTCTTTGAACATGTCGCAGGCGGCTGGGGTGCAGTAATTGTTGGTGTGATCATTATCCTTGTCTTCATGATTATCGACCGGTATGTCGAGAAATGGGCACGGAAAAACTATGGACCCTACACAGCGGAGGCCTAAGTTATGAGCGCAATTGCAGCAAAACCAGGAGCAAACGCTGGAGCATTCCAGCCTGTTGCGTCCGTTATCGCAATTATCCTCGCAATCATCTTCATTGGTGTTGCGTACTTCCTTGGTAACTCCGGGATTCTTGCCGGTGGAGCTATGCTTCCGGTCCAGACTCTTGTTGGTATCATCGTTGGTGCAGCCCTGATTGCATTTGGTGTCCACTTCGTTCCGGTCGGCGGTGCGCCTGCCGCAATGGGACAGTCTCCGGGTATCGCAACCGGTGTCGCAATGCTTGCGACCGGTGCAGGTCTCGCAGGACTGTTCGGAGGAGCATGGGCAGCAAGTTTAGGCTTTGGAGTCGCTCTCGCCGGTGGTGCAATCGGCGGCGGTTTAATGATGGCAATCACCTGTTTAATGGTGAACATCTCCTATGTCTACGGCATGGGTATTCCCGCAGCATCCGGTAAGGTCGAGAAAGACCCGATCACCGGGGATTCTCAGGCCGCGTACAAATCCCAGGGAACCGAAGGTCACGGACTTCCGTTCATCTCCTATGTTGGTGGTGTCATTGGTGGTCTGTTCGGTGGTCTTGGCGGAACACTCATCTACATTGAACTTCTCGACTTCTACAATGCAAGTTTCCCTGCCTTAAATATTGCAGGTGAAGGTGCATCTGTTCTTGCAGTCGGACTTGCCGGCATCTTTGCAATTGGTATGTTCCTGGTTATTGCAGTTCTCTCTGCATACAACATTACCGGAACCATTGAAGGTCCGCACGACCCGAAGTTCAAGCGTTTCCCCCGTGCAATTGTTGCAGCTATCTGCGCAAGCGGTATCTGCGGACTTGTTGCACTGCTGGTGGTGGCAATTCTCTGAGGTGTAAAAAATGTCAGTAAAAGTTGAAGCATCACACGATGGCATTCCACACAACAAGGTTATGGGCATGGGTCTCATCCTTGCACTGGTATCCCTTTACATCGCAGTTGCCGCATGCTATGCAAATATTCACTATCTTGCATTCTTCGGTGGTATTGCTGCTGTCGGTGCCCTTATCTGGGGTAACAGCACAATTAAGAAACTCTGCAGCTACGGTATCGGAACCGGTGTTCCGTCCGCAGGTATGCTTGCCTTTGGATCTGGTGTTATCGCGATGCTGTTCGCCGCAAAACTTTCCGTGATCAGCCCGTTCATCGTCCCAATTGCAGGATTAATCATCGCACTGATCGTCGGTCTTGTCCTTGGATGGATCTCCAACTCCGTTCTGAACATGAAGATCCCGGTCATGACCCGCAGTATTGCTGAGCTTGCCGCAGTCGGTTGTCTCGCACTGATGGGCCTGACGGTTGTTGCAACCGGTCATGTCACCTTTGCGGAAATTACATCGATCAATCTTGAATTCCTCGGTGTGAGCATGAACTTCTATGATGTCTCCTACATTGGTGCAGGTATCATCGCAGTTTCTTTCATGCTTGGCGCAATCGCACTTCAGCACCCGTTCAACGCCTGCCTTGGTCCGGGCGAGAAGCAGGATCGAACCAACATGCTCGCGATTGAGTGTGGTTTCCTTTCCATGATTGTTATGGCAGTCATTTCCTTTGCATTCGTGAACTCGATTGCAGCCTGGATCTCTCTGATCATTGCACTCATCGGATGGTACTGGTCCTACAAGAAATACTTCGCCTTATCCAAGCGCGATGCAGCAGCATGGCTCGACGCAAAGCCGTTCAGCGATGCGGAGGAGTAAGCTTATCGGAGGAATCAAAAATGGGATATATATTAGTATTACCTGAATTTGGCCTCGTAGCTGACCCTATTGCAGGCATTGTCACAACCGCCGGTATTTCGTACCAGCCGGTTATTGATCAGGTTGCTGAACTTGAAAAGATTGCAGACGATCTTGTCGGAATGCTCTCCGGAGAAGGAAACTTCCTCAACAGCTATCCCGGACGTGAGAAGACACTCCTGTACGCAGGTTCTGTTACCTCTCTCTGGTATGGTCTGGCTGTGGGATTGTTTATCGCCGGCCTGATTGCATTCGCTTTCCTTGGGATGTGAGTTAGATGGCAGATAAGAAATCACCAGCAAGCGGATGGCCAATCGTTCAGGGTGACTACCACACCGGTGATGCAAACAGCCCAGTTGCTGTCATCACTATGGGTTCTCACCTTGATGAGACGGCAATCTGTGTTTCAGGAGCTGCTCTCGCAGGATCCTGTAAAACGGAAAATCTCGGTATTGAGAAGATTGTTGCCAACATCATCTCGAATCCCAACATTCGTTTCGTCCTCCTCTGTGGTACTGAAGTGAAAGGTCACCTCAGTGGTCAGAGTCTCGAGGCGATGCACAAGAATGGTGTTGACGGCGGTAAGATTGTTGGTTCCAGCGGAGCAATTCCGTTCCTTGAGAATCTGAGCGAATCAGATATCAAACGTTTCCAGGAGCAGGTTGAAGTTGTCAACATCATGGAAAGTGAGGACCTCAACGTCATTGCCGCAAAGATCAACGAGCTGAAAGCACGTGACCCCGGTGCATTTGGTGCCGAGCCGATTGTCATCCAGATCAGCGATGATGAGGGAGGATCCGGTACTGGTGCAGAGTCCGGTGAGGAGGAACCCTTAACCGGTGAAATGGCGCTGATAACTGCCCGCATCAAGAATATCCAGATGATGGTTACCGATATTGGGTACCGTACCAGATTTTCATCCGGTCTCTACGGAGGCAAGATTGAAGGTCTGATGATCGGTCTGATTATGTCGTTTATCATCCTTGGAGCTCTCTTATATGGAGTGATCTAAAATGGCAGGTTCAATTATCAGAATGACCGCCATCGATAAGATGGTGGAGGACATCAGATACAAGGGACAGATTCTTGCCCGTACCTACAAAGTTGAGTCCGGTATTATGGATTCGGGTCTTGTCGGGTTTGGCGCAGGTCTGGTTATTGCCCTCGTTATGATCCTTGTCCCGGTACTGGTGCTCTGAGGTGAAGAAGAATGGCAGATAAGAAATCACCAGCAAGCGGATGGCCGATTGTTCAGGGTGACTATCACACCGGTGACGCAAACAGCCCAGTTGCTGTCATCACCATGGGATCTCACCTTGATGAGACGGCAATCTGCGCTGCAGGAGCTGCCCTCGCAGGATCCTGTAAGACGGAAAACCTCGGTATCGAAAAAATTGTAGCCAACATCATCTCAAATCCGAACATTCGTTTCGTCCTTCTCTGCGGTACTGAAGTGAAAGGTCACCTCAGTGGTCAGAGTCTCGAGGCGATGCACAAGAATGGTGTTGACGGTGGTAAGATTGTCGGTTCCGGTGGAGCAATTCCGTTCCTTGAAAACCTGACGGTCGATCACATCAAACGGTTCCAGGAACAGGTTGAGCTCGTCAATATTATGGAGAGTGAAGACATCGGTCAGATCTCTGCGAAAATTGCCGAACTTACTGCCCGCGACCCCGGAGCATTCGGTGCTGACCCGATCGTTATCCAGATGGCTGATGACGAAGGCGGTTCCGGTGGTGCTGCAGCGGTTGCGAGTGCAAACCCGCAGTTCCTTGAAATCGAGAAGCGTCTCAATGCGATTGAGAGCAAGATTGAGTTCACGGATGCAGAAATCGCAATGCGTGTCGGAAGAAAAATCGGTCGTGACATTGGTATCCTCTACGGTCTCGTAGCAGGGTGTATTGCCTTTATGGTAATTCTGATGTTACTGCCGAAATTATTCATGTAAACTGAGGTGCCCAATATGTTCAAGTTCGAAAAGGAACAGGCCGTTTTTGATTTTAACGGCACGAAAATTGGTGGACAGCCTGGAGAATACCCACGTGTTCTTGGTGCATCCATCTTCTACAACAAACATGAGGTTGTCCTTGACGACCACACTGGTAAGATCGACAAAGCGAAAGCAGAAGCTCTCTGGAACCGCTGTCAGGAACTGACTGATGAGACGGGAAACCACTTCTTTATCCAGATCATTGGAGAGCACGGCGAGGCCTTTGAGTCCTACTTCTCGTGGTTCGACAGCATCGATAACAAGACTGCATTTCTGATGGACTCCTCCGCACCGGAGGCACTCATTCACGCAACGAAGTACGTTACGGAAGTTGGTCTTGCAGACCGTGCAATCTACAACTCGATCAATGGATCGATTGCTCCGGAAAACATCCAGGCACTCGCTGAGTCAGATGTGAACTCGGCAATTGTCCTTGCGTTCAACCCGGGTGACGGTTCTGTTGCCGGCCGTGAGAAAGTACTTACAGAAGGCGGTGTCGCAGGTCAGTCCAAAGGTATGATTCAGATCGCAGAAGAGTGCGGTATTACTCGCCCGATTCTTGATACGGCAGCAACGCCGCTCGGTCTTGGTTCTTCCGGTTCCTTCCGTGAGATTCTTGCATGCAAGGCAATCCACGGTCTGCCGACCGGTGGTGCATACCACAACATGACGGTGTCCTGGACCTGGCTGAAACGCTGGAGAAAGAATATTCACGAGCAGTATAAGGGTAAGGATCTCCTGTCCGAGCAGATGTTCCACCACCACTACGGTGGTATTGAGGGCATCCGCCAGATTGCCTGGTCATCGCCTGATATCGGATGTAACATCATGGCAATGACCCTTGGTGCAGATCTGATTATGTTCGGTCCGATTGAGAATATGGAAGGTATCGCAACTGCAGCTGCATTCTCTGACATTGTCCTCTCCGAGGCTCTGAAAGACTTCGGCGGCGAAGTTGCTGACCCGAACTCTCCAATCTTCCGCCTCGTCTGAAGTGAAGTTGGGTTTCACTCACTTCTATTTTTTCACTTTTTCTGTTTTTCTCTGATTTTTTGCGGAATCTCGTTTGAACAGAAGGAATACATATTTTTAGAACGAAAATCACTACATAACTATGCGTGTCAGTGAGGGCAATCTGACCCAACAATACTACTGTGATTATCTTACGATACTTGCTGAAGATATCCTTTCAGGTCAGAGCGCAGATGAAGTGCGTTGGGCAGTTCATGAGAACATTGTTTTCCGTAACCTGTTTCTGCACAGAATGAGTGTGGACGGTGGATTTCATGCCAGAGTTCTGAATACGCTGCTGTCACTTGATGAGGACCGCAGCCTTTTGCAGGAACTTTTACGTGCCTTGGTTGATACCGAGTTTTCCGAGATACTTCCCGTTTTCGACTGGCTGAAGAGGGAGTACGGGAAAGCTGTTGCAGAAAAGAATCTGTGTCGGAAACTTGCTGTTTCAGCTCTCCTTCGTTCCTATATTTCGGGAACAAATCAGGCTGCTGAGATTCTTGCTGCCTGCGGCGATGTGCGTCCGGAAACCTGGTGGCGTTTGCAGACACGCCGTATTACAATTTCCGAGGTAAAAAATCCTGAAATTTATTTTGGGGTCGGTCGACGCCCGTTCTGGCATGAGTTTCCGCTTGACCGATACGCTGCGGTATCTGCCGGGTGTACTGACCTTCTCCCGCAGGAGGTATATGATGCGGTTGTCTGTATTGCGGGTGTGTGGTTCTCTTCTCTGACGCGGGAGGAGATGCTTACCTGGCTCAATATGCCGCCGATTACGGTGGAGGAATGGGGAAAAATAGTGGCACCACTGCTGAAACTCGATTGCCCGGATGCTGCGATCTCTACGGCGAATTGGTTGTACGCGTCCGGCCAGTATGATGCGGCAATTGATCTGTATGCAAATATTTCTCTCGCATTTCCTGGAACCCCGGCAGAATCCTCGGCTTTTGAACTAATGGGGACGATTCTGAGAAAGAACGGCGATTTTGATAATGCCTTTGAGGCCTACAAAAATGCGTTTCTCTCCGTGAAAAATGCCGGCGAGTTTCAGATTGCCCTTGGCCTGAAAAATCTCTGTGAAGTTGGTGAAGATCTCGGTGAGGATATGAGTGAATATTACACTCGTATTGCGGGTATTGCGGAGAATCTGTCGCCTGATGACCGGCAGAAACTGTATCTGGACCTTGCTTCCTCCTGTCGGAGAAGATATGCATATACTGAGGAGTACCAGTATCTGGAAAAAATCCTTTCTGAGGAAAATCCCGACGAAAAAATATTCTCTGCTGCCATGTCCCGTCTTGCAGAGATGAATGCCCGTATGAACTTCGACGGAGAACCGGACGCTACTGCGCTCGCGGCAATTGATGCAGAGGACGAAGCGGCTGTATCCAAAACACGCGGGGATGCCGCCTACTTTGGTTTTGATCCCCGATCTGCCATATACTGGTATACGCGTTCCGGAGAGTCTCCAGAGATATCTTCATTCCTGTTTCGTGCAGCAGTGTCCGGTGAGTATTATGAAGAGGCAAAAAAATACGCGGTTACGCCGATGGAACGTACTATGCTTCTCATTTTGGAGGGAGCATCCCTTTCCTCTGTTGTTCATGAGCTGAACAAGGCAGTAACAGATGCCCTCGCTTCCCGGCAGGATATCAGTGCAGTTCTTCAGCCGGTATTTCTGTTACTGGGTCCGGAACGGTCTGTGTTCACTGCAGCTGAACTTATCAAACGTTCGACCCGTGATGATGAACGTGCCAGTGTGTGTCTCGGGATTTCCCGGACATATCTGGATATGGGAATGCCGGATGAGGCACGAGGCATGCTACGTACAGCGCTTCGTGCCAATCCCGGTCGTGAGATGCGGGCCCGGCTGTTTGTGGAGCTTGGGTGGATGGAGTATGAGGCTGGTTCCTATCAGGCGTCTGCGGATGCATATCTTGCCTGTCTGAAAATCTCGGATGCGTTCCCTGCAGCGTGGGCAGGTCTTGCGAAGGCCCGCGTCTGTGAAAGTCTCTATTCGGAGGCGTTGTCTGCAGCGGAAAAAGCAGCATTGCAAAATCCGGCCAGCCAGCCGTACCAGTATCTTCGTGAGGCGCTTGCTGTTGTGTCTGCTGCGCCGGGTCTGCCGTCTGCGGACCGTATGTTTGTTCTTCCGGAACCTGGGTATCTGCAGGCGTCTGCGGCGGTATATGCCGAGTATTCGTCTGCGGGGTACTCTTTGGATGCATGGGATGTTGTGTCGGTGGATGAGGTTGTTCCTTTCCGGAGTTAGCAGGTATGAAACAGGTGTTTGCTCTCCTTATCCTTGCACTGGCGCTGGTTGTGGCATTTGCGGTATTTACCGGTATGCCCGGCCCGGTCGGGGAGCAGCAGCCGAATGTTTCTACCGGTTCCTATCAGGGAACGATCGGGGTTGTTGTCCCGGATACTGCTGATGAGAGTGTGACTGCCGTCAAACAGGGAATGGATATTGCGTACCAGACGCTTGATTCCAAACTCCGCCCGCATATTGTGTATCTGAATGCGACTGATGTGCGTTCGGCGTCCGACGGGGAGCTTCCGGAAATGGTTGCGGTTGTTACCGTCACCGATGATGTGAGCAGGATGTGGGATGCTGTGCATCCTTCGTTTTCTGCGGTCAGAGTGTCTGTTGCAGCTCCCGGGTATGCGGCAACGGCCCCGGATGGAGTGATCAGTCTGAGTACTCCGCCATTCTATGAAGTGTCATCGCTGCGTTCGCTTCTGGGTGAACATGATGTAATTGCGGTGTTTGGTCCGGATACTGCCTACACACGCCAGTACATTGAGGCCTTGGGCTCGGTTACCAGCAGCCGGATTATATCGGATGTGTATTCTGAGACTGCGGGTTGGGGTGTCCAGCTGAGATCCCTGTTATCGCAGAATCCAAAACTCTTGGTTCTCACCGGGGGAACGGGAGTTCCCGACATTGTTGCCAAAGCACGTGAGTTCGGTCTCACGGGTCCGGTTCTGCTATCATCCTGGACGCTGGAGAATCCATCTGTTGTTGCTGATCCTCGAATGGAAGGCGGATATGCTGCACTGCGTGTATCGAGTACTGATACGCATCCGTTTTACGAGATTTATGCGACAAAGTATTCTACGAATGCTTCTCTCTATGCTGCTGAGGGGTATGATGCGATAGTGACGCTGGCCCGTCTGATTCCTGCGAGTGAGGGGAATCCTGCGTATATTTCCGGCTGGTACATGGGCAAAAGCTATGAGGGGGCTGCCGGTTCATATGTCTTTGACTCTGAAGGGACAGGGCGTGTTCTGATGCAGGTAGGTCAGTTCCGTTCGGGTTCCATCGTTCCGGTTGACCGGTATGTCCGTCCCCCGTCCGAGATAATCATTGGAGTATATGGAAACGCAGAGGTTGTACGCGGAGCTGCAGCTGCAGCTGAGCTGATTAATGGTGCGTACTCCCTGAATCTGCCGGGTGCGTCGACCAGTGGGATTTCGGGACTCTACGGGGCGAAAGTTGTTGTCCGGTCCCTGTCCTATGGTACCCCGGTTCCAGACAATGTGTCCGCAGTTGTTGGTGATCTGCGTGGTGTCCGGATGAATCTGCCGGCGGTTCATACTGCTGCGGGTGAGGTTTCTTCCGGTTCATGGCTGGTGTCTTTGAGTCCTGATCAGATTGCCGGATTTTCCTCGTTTCTGGATCTTGTCACGGAACGACGTTCCTATGATGCATCGTTACAAAATGTGACGATTCTTTATCCGGAGAGTGTTCGTCCTCCTGCGGAGATGGTTCGGGTTTTGGAGGAAAAGTCGTATGCTGTTGAGCAGGTCTCGTATTCTCTTCCCCTGAGTGAGTCTGAGGCAGTGGCGGTGTTTTCTGATCTGAACTGCAGTGGTCAGATTCTGATTAGTATTCCGGACAGTGCGCATGATCTGAGTTTGTTCCTTTCTGCATCACAGACCTGCGGACAGATTCCGGCATTCTGGTATGTTTTTGGTGATGTAATTCTCGGGGATCCGAAGGTTGTCCAGAGTACTCTGGTGTATGATTCCCTGATCAGCGCGGATGTCTGGTCGCAGGAACTGGGAAAATCCAATCCGCTGATCAAAGAGGTGTCTCTTTTCTATTCGAAGGTACTTCCCGGCAGTTCGATGACCGGTGTTTCTGCCCGTGCGTTTGCGGGGGTGGTGGTACTGGCGGATGCGATGAGTGTTTCCGGTTCAACGGATGCTGATGCTGTCGGGTCTGCGCTGAAAAGTCTCAGATATTCTGCGGATGAAAGTATCTTTTCCGGGGATGGTATTGCGTTTGATGAAGCAGGTGGTGTTGTCGGGCCGGAAACAATGGTTCTCCAGATGCAAAGCGGAACTCCGCGGATTATCAGTTCGGGGTCTGCTCTCCAGACTGTTTCTGTGTGAGTTTTCTTATTTTTCGTTGTGTTGATTGATTCTGGCGGGGAACAGTTTCAAGTATGGGCAGGGGAAACTCTGTACCGATATTTTTTCGTTGACCCGAACAAAGTCTATTTCTGGATGAAGGGGTAAACTAATCATCTATGACGATTCGTTATCTCCGATTTCTGGCCGGCGGGATGCACTGTAGTGCATGTTCGGCCCATCTTGAGTCTACGCTGAAGGCTGTTCCGGGCGTTTCGGAGGTGTCGGTCAATTTGTCGAGTGCGACGGTCCGCGTGAATATTGATACTGATGTGGTGTCTCCGGAAAAAATTGATGAGGCGGTCCGGGCTGCCGGGTTTTCCGTGGAGCCGGTGCCGGTTTCTTTTATTGTGCAGCCTGTGGATGATGCTGCGGCGGCAAAGGGGACTTCGGCGCTGTCTGTACTTCCGGGAGTTCTGGAGGTTTCCGGTGAGGCTGATACGCTGACGGTCCGGTATAATCCGCTGCTTGCTGATTCGTCACAGTTTGTTCCGCTGCTGAAGAGAGCAGGTTTTGAGTCGGTTGTTGCAAGCAGCGGGTTTGATGATCTGTTCTATATTCCTGAGTCAGAAAAGGATGAGCTTACCGGTATCCGCAACCGGACGATTCTGGGGTTTGCGGGGTCTGCGGTTCTGATGGCTCTGATGGTTTTTGGTCATCCGCTGTTTCATGAGAATATGCTGGCAATGGATCTTGCGATGCTGGTTATTGCTACGCCGATTCTGTTGATTTGTGCCTATCCTATTTTCCGGCAGGGTTTTGCGCAGCTTCGCGGCGGGATGCTGGGTATGGAGGTTATGTATATGCTTGGGATTGCGACGTCGTATTTCGCGGGGCTTGGTGCGGTTGTGGGGCTTTTGCCGTCGCCGGAGTTTCTGCTGTTTGAGACTGCGGTGATGCTTACTGCGTTTCTGGGGCTGGGCCGGTTTCTGGAAACCCGTGCCCGCGGCCGGACGTCGGATGCGATTATGGCGCTTTTGCATCTCCGGCCTTTGGTTGCGACGGTGATTCGTGACGGGGCTGAGCAGGAGGTCCGTGTCGGGGAGCTGGTTGCCGGTGATGTTGCTCTGGTGAAAACCGGCGGGCAGATTCCGTCCGATGGGATTGTTCTGGATAGTCCGGTTACGGTGAATGAGTCGGCGATTACCGGTGAGTCGGTGCCGGTGATGAAGTCACCGGGTGCTGAGGTTATCGGGGGTACGGTGGTGTCGCAGGGTGTTTTGAAGATGGAGATTCAGAAGATTGGTGCTGATACTGTTCTTGCGGGTATTATTACTATGGTGCGGGAGGCGCAGGAGACGAAGCCGTCGGTGCAGCGTGTTGCTGATACGGCGGTGCGGTATTTTATTCCGTTTGTTCTCGGTGTTGCGGTTCTGGCTTTTGTTTACTGGTATTTCTTTGCCGGGGAGACGCTGCTTATTGCTTTGTCGAGTTTTATTGCGGTGATTGTGGTGGCGTGTCCGTGTGCTCTGGGTCTTGCAACGCCGACGGCGGTTACGGTTGGTATCGGGCGGGCGGCGAGTCTTGGTATTCTGATCCGGAATGGTGAGGTTCTGGAGCGGGCCGGGAAGCTGAAGGCGGTTGCTACGGATAAGACGGGTACGCTGACGCTTGGGGAGCCTGCGGTGGCGGGGGTTGCTGTTGTTGCGGGGATGACGGATGCGGAGGTTCTGACGATTGCGTCGGCACTGGGGCGCCGGTCTCTGCATCCGCTGGATTCGGCGATTGTTGCGGCTGCGGATGCCCGGCATCTTTCCGAGCTGGTGGCGGCGCGGGTTGAGACGGTGGCCGGTCGCGGGATGACGGCACGGGTGAACCGGCAGGAGGTTGTGATGGGGTCGGCGCAGTTTTTGGAGGAGCGGGAGATTGCGGTGGAGGAGAGTCTGGCCGGGGCGGCGGAGGATTTCCGTTCGACGGGGGCGTCGGTGGTTTTTGTTGCTGTGGCCGGGAGGGCTGTTGGTGTTGTCGGGATTTCTGATACGCTGCGGCCTGATGCACGGTCGGCGGTTGCTGAGTTTGAAAGGATGGGTTTGCCGGTTACGATGCTGACCGGTGATAATGTTCGTGCGGCGCAGGTTGTTGCGGCTGCTGCGGGGATTTCCCGTGTTGAGGCGGGTCTGATGCCGGATGATAAGCGTGCGATTATTCAGAGGATGCAGGAGGGAGGCAGTGCGGTTGTGTTTGTCGGTGACGGGATTAATGATACGCCGGCGATGACGCAGGCGGATGTGGGGATTGCGGTGGGAAGCGGGACGGATGCGGCGGTTGCGTCCGGCGGGATTGTGCTTCTGCGGTCGGATCTGATCGGGGCGGTTGCGGCGGTGCAGCTTGCCCGTAAGGTGTTCGGTCGTATCCGGATGAATCTGTTCTGGGCGTTTGCCTATAATCTGGTTTTGATTCCGCTTGCGGCGGGTGTTCTCTATCCGTTTACGCATGTGATGTTCCGGCCAGAGTATGCGGCGGCGGCGATGGTTCTGAGTTCGGTTACTGTTGTGAGTCTTTCGCTTCTCCTCCGGCGTTATACACCGCCGGCTCTGATTCCTGCTGACGGGAAAAGTTCCTGATCTGTGCAGCATATCAATCGGTGATGCACCTTTCTAATGTGGGATCTGCTGCCCGCCACGGGGCAGCAGTCCCCACAGAAACGCACATCGCCGATCTACTCACCCTCCGGGTTCGGATCAGCTTGTTTCCTGTTGGCCTTAACTCCCAATAACGGAGGGGTTGCTTTAAGAAAACCCACTCCGAGACGCGGGAAAAATTTCTGATCTGTGCAGCATAGCGAATCTATATGAGTCTGTGTCTCCAAGAATCGCGTATGCACTACGATGCAGTTGTCATTGGTTTTGGCAAGGGTGGGAAAACCCTTGCTGCCAAACTTGCCGGACTTGGAAAGACTGTTGCGGTGATTGAGAAGTCTGAGAAAATGTACGGCGGGACCTGCATCAATGTGGGCTGTATTCCGTCCAAGTCGCTGGTGCGGAGTTCGGATATTGCCGGACTTTCGCCCGATCTGCCGTTTGCAGAGAAGGCGGCTTTTTATGCTTCGGCGGTTGCGGAGAAAGCCCGTCTTACTGCTATGCTTCGGCAGAAAAATTTTGATAAGCTGGATATGCTGGAGAATGTTACTGTTTATACGGGTTTTGCCAGTTTTCTTTCGAATACCCGGGTGCAGGTTGCGACTGAGGACGGGACGTTTGTGGTTGAGGGTGAGAAAATTTTCATTAATACGGGTGCCAGGCCGATTATTCCTGATATTCCCGGTCTTGCGGACTGTCCGCGTGCGTATGTGAGTGAGACGCTGATGGATCTTTCGGTTTTACCGAAGCATCTGGTTGTCATCGGCGGAGGGTATATCGGTCTTGAGTTTGCTTCGATGTATGCAGGTTTCGGGTCGAAGGTTACAGTTTTGCAGGATGGCGGCGTTTTTCTGAAAAAGGAGGATGAGGATGTTGCTGCGGAGATCAAAAAAGTCCTTGAGGCGAAGGGGATTGAGTTTCTGATCGGTGCTTCTATTCACGGTGTTGTGAATGGTCCAGTGGTTTCGACGGTTTCCTGTACCTGGAACGGATGTTCGTATGAGTTTGCGGCTGATGCGATTCTGATTGCTACGGGCCGGACGGCGAATACTGAGGGTCTCCATGCTGAGGCGGCGGGTGTGTCTCTGACGAGGCATGGTGCGGTTGTTGTGGATGAGAATCTGAAGACGACTGCGCCGAATATCTGGGCGATGGGTGATGTCTGCGGCGGTTTGCAGTTTACGTATGTTTCTCTGGATGATTTCCGGGTGATCTGGTCGCAGATTTCCGGCGGCGGGTATTCGACGCTTCAGCGAAAAACTGTGCCGTACAGTGTGTTTATTGATCCGCCGTTTTCCCGGGTGGGCCTGAGTGAACGTGAGGCGGTTGCTGCAGGGTATACGGTAAAAATTGCGAAGCTTCCTGCTGCTGCTGTTCCGAAGGCGCAGGTTCTGCAAAAGCCGGCCGGTCTTTTGAAGGCTGTTGTTGATGCGGATTCCGGGAAGATTCTCGGTATGGCGGCATTGTGTGCGGAGTCGTATGAGTTTATTAATGTCGTGAAGCTGGCTATGGATCTGGGTGTACGTTCTGAGGTTCTCCGGGATCAGATATTTACGCATCCGACGATGTGCGAGGCGCTGAATGATCTGTTTGCGGTTTGAAGTCCTCTATTATTTTTTCTTCCAGACCATGCGGTTGTCAGTCGAACCCGCCGGTGCGGCTTTACCTGCGTGCGCTCCCAATTGCCGAAGGGCACTGGGGTGGGCCTTATAGAAAAACGGTTTCATGTTGGAGTGGGCCTTATTACTCCCGTGCCCCCCCAACCGGTGATTAGAGGTAGTCGGGGTCCTGTTCGGCGGGGCAGTAGTTGCAGAGCGCTGCGGGGAGGTCTTTTTCTTTGTCGCGTATGGGACAGAGGACGCGGTCACCGTTCTGTCGAACGGTGAATCCTCCGGGGAACGGCATGCCTATGGGGTGTCCGTATCCTCCTTTGATGAGCATTACATATCCGTAGACCAGCCGGTAAAAGAATTTGTTCAGGGGATGTGCCATTTGCGGAAAGGGTTCGTCCAGCCGTTTTGATTCCTGTTCGAAGCAGCGGCCGGGTGTTATTTCCCAGTAGGTTTTCCAGAGGCCCGGGTCTTGTATTGGTTTTTTTTCCGGGAGTCTGCCGCACCGGTAGTCTTTCATGCATGCGGAGTACTGGTTGAGGAGGTCCTGGCTGTAGGGCCGGTATTTGTTTCGGTAGGGGTTGGGGAGTTTTTCTACTTCGTGTCTGATGTATCCTCCGATGTACTGGAGGTCAAATATTGTGTATTTTGCGAGGGTTTCTGCGATGATGCGGCTTCCTTCGTGCTGTGTTTCTGCGGTTGTCAGCTGGTTGCAGCATTCGCTGATGAGTTTGCCGGATGCGTCGCTGGTCAGGGAGAGGAGGTTCATTTGCGGTTGAGGATGAGTGCGCCTATGATTGCTAGCAGCGGCAGGCAGGCACAGACCGGGGATTTTGTTGGTGCAGGCGGGACGGTGGCGGCGGTTGCCGGCTGTGCTTCTGTTGCTGCGGGTGTTGTTGTGCCGAGGGGTGTGAGGGTTGCGGCGATGTTGGTGGTTGCCATGTTTTTCGGGTTGACTGCTGCCATGGTGGTGTAGTCGGTGTATCCGTCCATTTTGACTACGATGTAATGGAGTCCGAGTTTTGCCTGGTCGATGTTGTAGTTGCCGCCGGTGATTTTTCCCATGTAGCTGTTGTCCATGTAGACGTCTGCGCCTTCAATGTTTGCGGAGACGGCGATGATTCCCGTGCTACGGGCGGTTTCTGTTTTTTTGTATAAGGTTGCGTTGAAGCTTACGTCCTGGCCGGCCGGGACGTAGGCGGAGCCCTGCCAGAGCTGGTAGTTGCCTCCGTGTTTTTCGATTCGCAGGTTGACTGCGGAGTCTGCCCGAACGATGGTTGAGCAGGGTGTGTAGCCGATGAATTCTCCGGATATCCAGACGTCGGCGTTGTCGGGGTCGGAGGTGATGGTGAGTCTTCCTTCTGTTTTTTCGTCGAATGCGGCTGCTGCGGAGACGCAGAGGAGTGCACAGAGAAGGGTGCAGAGGATGAGTTGTGTGATGCGGATGTTCATATCAGTACCATCACGTTTCTTCTTATTAAACGTTCGTTTTCCGGAGGTATTGTTTTGTTTTTGGGAGGTATTCCAGGTGCGGGCAGGTTTATTTGGGCGTATGTGTGCTCCGTGGTTACCCACGGGCGGCCAAAGCTTCCTCTGTCCTTAGTTTTTTCATAGGAAATTATTAAGGAAGAGGTAGTGATGGCTTTTCCAGAAATTGTATATGCTGCCGAGGCAGATTAGGTAAGGACTGATTATGGAGATTGCATATGCCATTTTGACGGTGGTGGGTCTTGTTGCCTTTGAGACGGTGGCAAGTATTGACAATGCAATCATCAATGCAGATATTCTTTCTACGATGAAGGCGTGGGCACGCCGATGGTTTTTGACGTGGGGTATTATTGTTGCGGTTTTTGGTATTCGCGGTGTTCTTCCCTGGTTGATTATCTGGTTTTCCACGCCTTCTCTGGGACCGGTTGGTGCGCTGACTGCAACGTTTTCGGATGATGCGACGGCGTCTGCGGCGATTGAACAGAGTGCTCCGTTCCTGCTTTTGGCGGGAGGGGTGTTTATGATCTTTCTGTTTCTCCATTGGATGATGGCGGAGGAGAAAAACTGTATTGTTCCGGGCGAGCGGGCGATGTCCCGTCATGGTCCGTGGTTCTATGCGGTTGCTGCTCTGATTCTGTTTGGTGTCTGTTATGCGGCGGCACAGATTAGTGCGCTGCTTGCGGTTGCTGCGGTTGGCGGTTCGGCAATTTTCTTTGTGATGCAGGGGTTCCGTTTGTATGCGGATGCGAAGTCTGCGGAGCTGGAGAGCGGGTCGTCGAATAAGTCGGATCTCAGTAAACTGATGCTGCTTGAGGTGATTGATGCTACGTTTTCGATTGACGGCGTTATCGGTGCTTTTGCGTTTACGATGTCGGTTCCGCTGATTCTGATCGGAAATGGTATTGGTGCTGTTGTGGTCCGTGAGCTTACGGTGCGGAATATTGATAATATTCGTAAGTATGCGTATCTGAAGAATGGTGCGATGTATTCGATCTGTACGCTCGGCCTGATTATGTGTGCGGAGGGTTTCGGTCTGCATGTGCCTATCTGGTTTGCACCGATTCTGACGATTGGTATTGTTTCGGTCTTTTTCTGGCTTTCGCTGCAGAAGATTAAACGGAATGATTTCGGTGTTTGTAAGGTTCCGAGGTCATAATTTTTTTCTGAGGGATTTTTTTGTTCGTATGTGGACGAAGTGTTTCCTGAGTGAGGGTTGGTGCGGCCTGTGGTATCCTGAGTTTGACACTAGATTCCTCCCCCCCCGCAGCGCATCCACCAGCATCATGCCAATTTTTTGGGGTATCTGTCAAATTCAGGTGGTATAAAAAAACAATATGAGACTTTGTCTCACGCACCCCCATGAAAACAGATTGATGATCCCTCAATGAGAGATCGGTTTTCATCTAAAAGAGGGTTTTTTTACGGCAGGTTCAGCCATCGGCGTGTTTCGTCTCCGATGGTAATGAGGGGTCTGTGGATGCCGTGATGCCGCATGGCGACCCTGATGGTTTTTTCGGTGCAGCCGAGCCTCCGGGCGATCGCGGCTACTTTGAGCGGTGTCCGCATGAGTGCGATGAGCTGTGCGGGGTCGCGGAGTTCGGGGTAGTCAGTCCACATGTGTGTTCCTCCGGGAAACAACACACGGCTGTCCGGGCCGGGTGGTTGTGGTGATGAACTGCGGAACTTCTGCGGGCAGGAGGGCTTTTCTGAGGTCGCCGAGGTTGATGCGGGCGAGGCGTCCGGTGCGGTACGGGTCGGCGGCGTTCGCAAGCTGATACAGCCGGGGCCGTCCCAGTATTTTTTCTGCGTCAACTGCCCGCAGGTGTATGAGTTGTTCGCAGATGCGGGGAAGCTGGTCCCGGAGTATGCCGATGTTTACGCTGTCAATGTACTGTACGGGGGTTGCGAGGGTGTACTCGTCGCTCTGAATCCGGTTGTCCAGTATGGACCGGATTTCTTTCTGCGATAGATCGGCGAAGTGGGTGCTGAGCTGTTCGCTGATACTTGCAATGTTTTGGTACCAGAGGGCACGTTCGTAGGGATCGAGCGGTATGGGGTGGAGGGGGAGGAGTGCTTCGAGGACGAAGCGGTCGGTATCCAGCGGTTGGTAGGTCATGAATTGTCCTCCGGGGAAGGGGCGGTGCGTGCCGGTATTTTTCGGTGCAGCCGGACGCAGGCATGTATCAGTGCCTGAGTGATTCTGTTTTCCCGGAGGAGTGCGGCGAGTTCCTGCGGCTCGTTGGGGTAGTGCGGGAGGAGGAGTTCGCCGAATGTCCGGCGGGTGATGGTCCGGCAGGTCATGGTTGTATCTCCTGCTGTGCTTCTTCTTCGCGGAGTTCCTGGAGTCTGCGGCACTCGGTCATGTAGTAGATGCTGCTCTGGATGAGGTATTTTTCCCAGCCGCTGCATCGGAGTGCGGTGTCTGTGCCGCAGAGCGGGCATGCGAGGAGCGGGGGGTTGGGGACTGTTCCGCCAGCAGGGTCCAGGAGGGTGAATGCGGTTCCGCATTCGGTGCAGCAGTAGGTGTGCGCCGCATTCATTCAGGTCACGCTCCGGTAGGTGACGCCGCGAATGATGCGGGAGATGCAGGACTGGCTGACTGCGTAGGTTTG
>JAEWXF010000021.1 GCA_023396065.1 Methanobacteriota archaeon | reverse complement strand
ACGCTATCCCGCATGGATTGCACGCGAATCCCAGAAAATGTATCAATCGGACGTTCGAAGCATCCCACTTCCTTAGTCTTTCCGTTTTTTCCGTAAGCGAAGCGGTATTCCGTGTTTTTTTCCGTGGAATTCGGTGTGTTCCGTGCTGTTCCGTGGTTACCCACATACGTCTAAAGATGCACAAGAAAACGTATCGACATCCGAACAAAGATTCTCATTTCCTTAGTCTTTCCGTCTGTTTCGTGTGGTCAAGCGAGGGTGAAGCCCGAAGCGGGGAGTAAACCATCGACTTTCGAGCCGTGTCCCGGAGTAACAGGTTGTTTTTGAGGTATCTGTCAAATTCTCATACTCCAAAAAATTGGTGTGATGCTAGTGGATGCACAACGGGGAAAAATTAGCCTAGTGTCAAACTCAGGATATTCCGAAAAAAGTGAGAAGCGATTCGGCGGTTTAGAAACCGTACCGTTCCCGGTACGTGTTAATCAGCCGGTAATAAATCTCCTCAGCGGACCGCAGCTGATCAATCCTGACCCGCTCATTCAGTCCGTGCAGACCGTCCAGCTCACCCGGCCCATATTCAATCGCCCGGAATCCTGCTTTTCTCAGTGCCCGTGCATCAGACGCAGCCCACTGAACCATCGGCGACGAGGGGACACCATACACCCGGTGAATGGCCTCACACGTACTTTGCACCAGAAACGACGTTGGATCTGTCAGAGACGCATTTGCCTTGGTAATCGGATGAATCCTGGCGGATTTCGGCAGATGGTCATATATTTCATTCAGTAACCGGTCGCAGTCACAGCCCCACGGTAGCCGCATATCCATAGTTAGATGGCACTTCTGGGCAACAATGTTCGACCGCTCACCGCCGGAGATCAGCCCCGGATTATACATGATCTGACGAAAGATCGTGGAAAGATCCTGGCCGCTCTGTGAATCACTGATCGCAATTGAATGATCGATAATCTTCTCAAGAGTTTTGGCCTGCGGATACACACGGTTGTGCAGCTCATTGATCCAGCCGAGAAATGAAAATGCCTGCATAATCGCACTGTCGCCCACTGTAGGATACAGGGATGAATGTCCCGGTGTTCCGGTAAACTCAATCTCATACCGGCAGATTCCCTTCTGGCCTACCGAGGGCGCAAATGCCGGAGTCGGTTCTGCGATCAGCACATCACAGGGATGTATCAGCTGTTTTTGAATCAGATACCGGATACCGGCCGCCCCTCCCCCCTCCTCGTCACAGACAAACGTGAGAGAAACCGGCACCTCATCCCCGTCATCCAGTGCCCGTTCAACCGCAGTAAGAATTGCCGCACAGCCGCCTTTCATATCCGTAGAACCCCGGCCATGGACATATGTTTCATCAATCTGACCCGAGTACGGCGGAATATCCCAGCCCTCATCCATTGCAGGAACCACATCAATATGACCGGAGAGCATCAGCATCCTGTTCTGCTCCCGGGAAATAACATTACAGTGCCCGGGGACCCCTTCGGTAATATCAGAGCGGATGCCCAGAGCATCCAGCAGAGATGCAACGTACTGGGCAACTTCCGTAGTATCTCCCGGCGGATTTTCACTGCGAATTTTTACCAGTTCTGAACAGATGCGCACAACATCCATCGCTTACCTCACACACTGTTTCGCTTTGTACTCGGCAAACAGCTTTCCGAGTGCCCCCTCCGGATAGATACTGCGTAAAAATTTCTGCGTAAACAGATCATCCGTCATATCCCGGAAGAACTGTGGCGGCAGGGGAATCCGGGATGACGGATCCAGAATAATCCGGAACCCGGAGTACTTTGCAGAATCCTCCGGATCATAGATCAGCTGCCAGAGAATCGGTGTTTCCTCAAACATCTCCTGATTCGTATCGCGAAGCCAGATCATAAATCCCGGAAATTGGGCATTGTCCCCTTCTTTTGCAAGATCCACCCGGTGACGGAGATACTCGGCGGTCATGGCGCAGCGGATGGAATCAATATTATAGGCAAGGGCACTGAGCGTGTAGTCCAGATGGGCAAGAGTATCGACAAAGTAAAAATACAGAACCGGATCCATATCAGATGGACTTTCGAGAATCAGCGATTTATGGTAGAGATATTCTGCCTCTCCCGAATACTCGTTTTTCTGGGGTAACATAGAAGATATTTCGCCGCGGAGACACAAAAGCATTCGGATACAGACCGCAGACAGAACAGAGACAGATTAGAAGAATAGCTGGAAAAAAACGGAGGTGAGCTTACAGCTCATCCTCATCATCAGAGTCGTCATCCTCAACCTCGTCCTGTTTGAGTTCCACATTCGTGATATCAAACTGACGGTATGCGAGTTTTTTGGCTTTGATAATGTTGCGACCCTCTTTGCCGATGGCAAGCCCGCGGTCATCATCATGTACTTCAACGTACGCGATTTCTCCGTCCTCATCGTCTTCGAAGGTAACGGTCATGACCTGGACCGGGAGGAAACAGTTACGGATGAACTGGACCTTATCGGGATTGTATTCCACAACCTCAACCTTTTTACCAAAGGCATCAGATGCTTTCTTGATGCTGGCTCCTTTCTTTCCGATTGCCAGACCCATCTCTCCCGGGTTGATCACGAAGAGAATGCGGCCGAATTTATCATCGACCACACAATCACGGGCACCTGCACCGGTCAGGTTCTCGAACTGTGCGATCAGGCGCATTGCGTCTTCGGAAATAGTAATCTCACTCATATTTATGCTCTCTTAAGGCTCAGAATATCAGATTCGCCTGCATCAACAACAGCGAGGACACTGATCATGTGGTCACGACCACATTCTTTCCCAAGCTGACGGGAGCTGCCATTAAACTCATATAACGGAAGGGAGTCTGCGGCTGCAATCATCTCACGGACCTTTGCCGGAGCATTCTTTGCAACGATAACGAGTTCTGCTTTGTTTTCTGCAACAATCTTGGAAACAGAGTTCTGTCCAAGGACGACCTCACCGGTCTTGATTGCCCTTCTCAGGGATAAGTTGAAATCCATAGGTTGATTCACCTTTTTGAGGTTTGCAGGAAAAATTCCTGCTCACTGCACTCCGGCCAGGACTCAGGGGAGGTGATCCCATGTATTATCTCAGCAAACACAACGCAGCTGAATTGCCTGACCATCCCGCAGACCGGGTTTCCCGAAGGAAAACCATAGTTTCCGCATGAAAAATCATGACGGATAACTTCAGATGTATTGGCGTTCTGCGCTAATGAATATATCTTTCAGCCGGGTAGATTACTCCACCGGAATGTCTGCTGCAGCTGCATCCCGATCGATGATGTTCTGCAGTTCGCGCAGTTCCCGGATGACTGCCCGGCTGCCGTCGATGAACATCGGAATGTTTGCCGCAATCAGGGATAGCACGGAGCCGGCAAACATCGCATTCTCAATGATGCCCGGACGGAGATGACGGACAGCCAGTATGCGCCGGATCAGCAGCAGTATCAGGCCCGACATAAATGCAGAGGTCAGGAGCGCGGCAAGCAGCCGGATCAGTCGTTTTACCGGACCGGCCAGCATCTCGGAGATCTTTTCTTCGTAGGTTCCGGTATCCGCATCTCCGGCGGCATATGCAGCGCCGGTAATCAGATACGGGGCTGCCACCCCGGCAAAGGCGTCGTATGCACCGCCATCGGCAAACACGGCATCGGTCAGGGTACGCTGACCCTGTAGCAGTTCGATCAGAACTCCGAGGACGGATACGTATCCGGCCCCCTCTTCTTCAGAGAGTTCCGTGTCCGGGGACGCCCCGGTATCATAGACCTGACTGACCACCCGGGCAACACCGGCAACTGACTGATGTTCCTGCGCCTCCGCAGCGGTTGCAGGGTTCAGAATCTTTTCCGCCTCGGGTGCTACGGAAAACACCGGCAGATAATTTTCGGGGAGGATACCAAACCGTTCAGCCAGAGCGCGAAGTACACGGGCCGCGGTCCCCTCCAGCTCTGCCATATCTTCGGGATGGATTGCAGCAGTCAGTCGGGATCCGGCACGCAGCAGTTCGTTCACCGCGTCTTCTACGGCCGCCGCAGCCGCCGCATGGTCACCGGCACACGCCAGAGTTTCCGCTTCCGCAAGATGACATTCGGCAGAACGAATCAGGGAGTCTACGGGATCATCGGACATTGAAGTATAATATGACAAAACGAGATAATAAAACAAACACAGATAGAAAAAACCTCACATAGTGAGAAAACAGCGTGACTCCATTGCAGTCATGAAGTCCTTTACAACCCTTGCAGCTTGTTCACGTTTCTTTGCAGTTCACCTCCGTAAACTGCTTACAAACATAAATCAACCTCTGAGTATATAAAAGTATCGTAGTAAATCAGAGAAAAACCGAACAAAACGGGCCTGGAGGGATTCGAACCCCCGACATTCGGGTTAGAAGCCCGACGCTATATCCTGGCTAAGCCACAAGCCCAATCCTGATGCTTTATACTATTTCCCCTGCAAGATAATAAAGGCTCGGGTAAATTTTGGAGGGAAGCCGGGTCATCTGACCCGGGGGCAGGTGCAGTCCAGCACATCCACGCGCAGAATGGCGCAGCATCCACGCTGTGTTACTGCTTTGACCCGTGAGGTACAAGAGTATTTCAGCTGCAGACGAACTGACAGCCGTTCCCGTTCCTCGTAATAGACGCCGGGTATCGCGCTGGAAACGCGCTGCATTGCAACGGACGCGGTAAGCACGGTTGCAAGAATTCCTGCGTCACCTGTTGTGAGGTCCTCCTGCGGCACCGCGGAGATAAACACTGTTTCCCCGACTGACACCGCCGCGGCTGACACGACATTCTGGGCGCTCACGAACTCCAGCGTCCGGGGTTTTCCCTGTTTCAGTTCAGCGAGAATCTCCGGCATAATTCCTGTAATACCTATTACCTGCATACCCAATCACCCGTACATCATCTGTTCTGCGGTAGATAACGGTTTTTGATCATTCTTTTCCTGCTCCTGCACATCGGTTGCAAGCTGGTGCATGACCGACTCGACCTGTTCTGCTTGAGCAAGGAGTGCTGCGGTATCCACACCAAACCCATACTCCGCATTCAGGACATCAAGGGCAGCTGCTGCCGCACGCGGATCCACGTTGAAGTTCGTCTCAACCAGCAGTCCGGTTGCCGCAATGCCCCGCATTTGTGCATCGATAATCATACTGCCCGAGATTCCGGCGATACTCAGTGCCGGCAGAAGAATGGTCTTGTCTTTGATCTTCTCCAGTCCCTCAGGAGTTGTCGCAACGCCAAAGACCCGTCCGCCTTCTCCGCCGGTGGCAACCCCGCCCACAATAATCAGTTCGTCAATCTGGGTATGCGCTTCCATCCAGTTCAGCAGTCCTGCCGATATCTCATAGCCGATCTGCGGAGGTATCGGGACGTCCGCGAGAACCGCAACATACCGATCCTTTTCGTAGAGCCGGATGGGAGCCTGCGCAATACCATTGGATGCGAGGGATATCTGGGGGAGAAACCTGCTGGTAATGTTTCCCATATGGGTAAATCCGGTGGTTTCTACAAGGTATTGGAGTGCAATACTCCCTACAAGGCCGGAACCGGGAAATCCGGTCAGCAGGGTAATCTTCCCGGCTGAGGGAGACGGGGAGACCACCCGTACGGCATCGAATGTGTCCATGTATCTGAATCAGGAGTACTGCGACATAAAACTTCGTTTCGTAGCAGTGTTTTTCGGATGACAACGAATTAAAATCCTGCAGTCATACATACTACCAGGTAATTATGCAGGAGTACGAAGTCAAACGCGGAACTACCAAGGATCTGCAGGAGAGAATTAATGTGGGGTTTGCAGAGATTTTCAACACGCTGCCCGAAGTCCGGGACGGTCACTATAGTATTTCCTACGGCAGTATGTCACGTCTTGAAGTCTGGGCAGGAGAGAAAAATAAAACCGTTTTCGTTGATACGGAAACTGATAAGGCTGTGCTCTCTCTCCCCGATTCTGAGGCGGATGCAATCATTCTGGATACCAATAAACGTTTCCGCCAGTTTCTGGACATGGTGACCAGTTTTACCACAAAAGAACGTGTCAAGCGTGCAAAGAAAGCTGCCGAAGCAGATTCATAACGTTCTTGAAAATATTTCATTCCCACGCGGAAGACAAAACGCGAATGCCGCAAATTCTCGGTTATTCGCGCTATTTGTACTATTCGCTGCTTATTTTCATCAGGCTCATTGGGTCAAAAAAGGAGGCTGTGGGAAATTTTCAAAATTATTCGATATCAATGCCGTATTTTGCGGCATTGGCATCGGCGATTGCCTGAATTTTTGCAATCTCGGTCTCATTTCGTGCGGGTTTAAAGAGGTGGCGGAACCGTTTCTGGGCTTTGAGGTACTCGTCAACCGGCACACGCTGGATTTTCTTGACGGATGCAATCTGACCGTCAATGATCTCATAGCAGGGCCACAGACCGCACTCAACCGCCATTCTGCCGATCTCCATCGTCTTGGAGCCGTCGAATCCCCAGCCCGTACAGCAGGGTGCATGCACCTGAATATAGCAGGGACCGGGCGTATTCATTGCCTTTTCCACCTTTTTCATCAGGTCCATCGGGTAGGCCATCGTTGCAGTTGCCACATACGGCGAGCCGTGGGCAACCAGAATCTGCGGGAGGTCTTTCTTTGGCCGGTTGTTTCCGGTCGAGCAGGCGCCGGACGGTGAGGTGGTAGTATCTGCGTCATACGGCGTTGCACCGGACCGCTGAATACCCGTGTTCATGTATGCCTCGTTATCGTAACAGACATACGTGAAGTCGTGACCGCGTTCAAACGCTCCGGAGATGCAGAGCATACCGATATCAACGGTTGCGCCGTCACCGCCGATCACGAGAATCTTTTCATCGTTCAGGCGTCCCTGTTTCTTCAGCGAAGCTTCAATACCGGAAGCAACCGCGGATGCATTCTCGAACAGAGAATGAATCCAGGGTGTCTTCCATGCAGTCTCCGGATACGGTGTAGAGAACACTTCCAGACAGCCGGTCGGACTCACGACAATCGTGTTCTCGCCGGCACCTTTCAGAATCATCCGGACCGCAGACGATGCGCCGCAGCCGCCGCAGGCACGGTGACCGCAGTCGAAGTTTTCAATTGTACGATCTACCATTTATAACAACTCCTCGCGCAGTCCGTAGAACATATCGCCCTTACCGTTTTCGGCAAGCTCCACGATCTTTTTGATGTCTTTCTTCCGCACGTCCCGACCGCCGAGACCTAAGATGTAATCATAGACCGGAATATCGGAACCATAGCAGGCTTCTTTGACCTCAATGGCTGTTGCACCCTTTGCGCCGAGACTGACGTTTTTGTCAAGCACTGCAATCGTTTTCACGTGCGAGAGTGCCTTTGCAATGTCCTCTGAGGGGAACGGGCGGAAGCAGCGGATCTTTAAGAGACCGACTTTTTTACCTGCAGCCCGCATCTCATCGATTGCGTCCTTGGTGGTTCCGCAGATGGATCCCATCGCAACGATTGCCACCTCGGCATCCTCAAGTTTGTATCCCTCGACGAGTTTGGAGTAGTCACGACCGAACTTCTCGCCAAACGCCTTACCGTACTTCCGGAGTGCATCCGCCGCACGGTGAACCGCCTGATCATGTTCGTACCGGAACTCAAGATAATAATCAGGGGTTGCGTACATACCGAACGAGATCGGATCTTTCACGTCAAGCTTCTGATACGGTGTGAACGGACCGAGGAATGCATCAACCTCTTCCTGGCTTGGAATATCGACCGGTTCAAACACATGCGAGAGAATGAATCCGTCGAAACAGACGAATGCCGGGAGCAGAATGTCATGATCCTCACAGATTTTGTAGGCGAGAATGTGCAGGTCCAGGGCTTCCTGGTTGTCCTCGGCGTAGAACTGCAGCCAGCCGGAGTCACGCATCATAATGGAGTCCTGCTGATCGTTCCAGATGGACAGCGGCGCAGAGATTGCACGGTTTGCAATGCCCATGACAATCGGAAGCCGCATACCGGCCGAGTTGAAGACAACTTCAGCCATCAGGGCAAGACCCTGGGAGGTGGTTGCAGAGTAAACACGGCTGCCTGCGGCGGATGCGCCGATACAGCAGGACAGTGCAGAGAACTCTGACTCAACGCAGATATACTCTGCATCAAGCCTGCCGTCGGCAACAATCGAGGCGAGTCCCTCTACGATATGGGTCTGCGGGGTAATCGGATAGGCGGAGATCACCTGCGGGCGGCAGAGACGGACCGTCTCTGCAACGGCAATGGACCCCTCCATAATCTGCAGAGTCATTTATTTTTCCTCCTTATACATGGTGATTGCCTTGGCTTTGTCGGGGCATTCTTCGGCACACATGCCGCATCCTTTGCAGAAGTCAAGGTCGATCTCATAGGTTTTGTCGGACTGTTGGTTGATACAGCCCTCCGGGCAGATCAGCTGGCAGGTGCCGCATTTCGTACACTTTTCCTTATCCAGGACCGGGTAGAAGACCCGCCAGGACCCGGTTTTATTGTTCCTGGACTGACCGGGTCGGGCGGTACATCCAATTCCAAGAGGCATTAAACTGCTCCCTCCTTTACCATATTGTATGCCCGTTTTGCTGCGGCAAAGTTGGTTGCTGCAAGTTTTTCGGGGAACCGTTCCTCAATTGCACCTTTCAGTGCGTCAAGCGTGATTTCACCGCTTGCTGCGGCGAAGGCACCCATCAGCGTTGTATTGGTGATGGGCAGACCTATCTCTTCAAGGGCAATTTCGGTTGCATTGATCACAATCAGTCTGACACCCGCGGGCAGATCATAGCTGCCTTTCTTTTCGGTGTTGATGATCGCAATGCCGCCTTCGGACATGCCGGCGAACACGTTGACATCGCGGATGAGGGTGCTGTCCTGCACTATGATATAATCCGGTTCATAGATCTGGCTTCTCAGTCGGATCTTCTCGTTGCTGAACCGCACAAATGCCTGTACAGGTGCCCCGCGACGCTCAACTCCGAACGCCGGGAACGCCTGCGCATACACACCGCCTGTAAAGGCCGCGGTCGCAATGAGTTCCGCAGCGGTGACGGATCCCTGTCCGCCTCTTCCATGGATGCGTAGCTCTTTCACGTGAATAACCAGATATAATTTATCACGATTAATCAATATGAATTTAGTGTTTGTCCATCTTTCGCTATTTCAGGACTCTTTTAAAAAAATACGGGATATTAGTGGTTTTTGACCGGATGGAGGGTTCCTGCCGGTTTATTTGTCTTGTGGTCGAACATTTATTCGACGATTGACTATTTCAATGTCTGACTGCCGGGGAAACCGGGATGCCAAGAATGTTTTTGGCCCCGCAGAAGACGTCCCGGGCGATTTGGGCAAGTCCGTCGGATGCGGCCCATTCGTCATAGACGATCACCGGTTTTTGCAGAAGCGCGGATATTTCTTCGGCAAGTCCGGGGGCAAGACTGCCCGCAAGGGCGACCGGGGCTTCCGGGGCGAGGAGGGCAAGCGATGCACATTCCATCGCGGCCCAGAGGGCGACGGTCGGGTTCTGATACTTTTCTTCGAGGTGATAGGAGACGCCCGCGGTGGTGAATGCTTCGTTTGCACTCAGTTCTCCTGCATCGATTTTCCGGATAGCATCGACATCAAGCGCGCCGTGGCGGGTTCCGGGAGCAAACACACAGGCATCAAAGGCACCGATAATTTTGCCGCTGCGGACCAGCAGGGACACGGTGTTTGAACTGATGTCAGAGATGATGAACGTGTCCCCAAGCGTAATTCCTGCAAGATAGGCGATGCCCAGCTTTTCGGGACTGGTCTGATGCGAGTAAATCTTAAACCGGGGATCGGTATCGGACCCGCGGTGAATACCGGGGATTGCAACCGCAGGAATTCCGGAGTCACGTATGCAGTCAAAGACACGGGTGCCGCCGCCGATGTGCTCACCGGCACCGTCGCGGGTGAGAACTCCGCGGTTTTTGAGGTGTTTCACCGGCGTTATTTCGGTAAAGTTGTCACCCATTGAGTAGCAGAGAGCGATTCCCTCCACTTCTCCGAGGGGGCAGAGTTTTTCCAGATCCTCAATGACGAACTCCTTTGCGGCTTCGCGGGATATTTTGAACCGTTTCCCGGTGTCGGTTGCGAACCGGAGGGAGGTTGTACCGTGGTCAATCCCGATATACATGAAATATGTATTTGCGGGAGACGGGGATAAAGGGTGAGGAGGAAAAGATGTTGAGAGCTGTCCGTGTGTGAGTATGCGGACGCTTTGATGAAATTGTCCGTTGAGGGAGTTTTTCATGGATACCCACCTGACATCCAAAGACCCTCAAGAAAACACCCAAGACGATGAAGAAACCGCAAAGCCGCATCGCATCATGCATCGGTATCCCCGAACCGTCTGCAGGCAAAGCATAATTTTTCCCGACCGCAAATGGTTAAGGCATGGGACTCACACGGCGGGTAATCCCCTGTCTGGATCTGAAAGACGGGCGGGTCGTAAAAGGGGTAAATTTTGAAGGTCTGCGGGATGCCGGGGATCCGGTTGAGCTTGCACGGATGTACAACGAGCAGGGTGCCGACGAAGTCGTGTTTCTGGATATCGCCGCCTCGAAGAACAACCGTGACACCATGGTGGACGTAATTGGTCGTGCGGCCGACCAGCTGTTTCTGCCGCTGACGGTCGGAGGGGGAATCAGAACCGTCCGGGACATTCAGGAAATTCTCCGGGCAGGTGCCGACAAAGTAAGTCTGAATACAGCCGCAGTAAAATCACCCGAGGTCATCACCGAAGGCTCCAGACTGTTTGGAAACCAGTGTATCGTCCTGGCCGAGGACGTCCGCCGGAACTATAGCATGCAGAACGGCGTAACACCGGTCCATCTTGCAGACGGACGGACCTGCTGGTATGAAGTCGTAATCTACGGAGGCAGCCACCCGACAGGTATGGACGCCGTCGCCTGGGCACAGGATGCAGTCCGCCGGGGAGCAGGAGAAATTCTGCTGACCTCCATGGAAACGGACGGTGTCAAAACCGGATTTGATCTGGAAGTCACCGCCGCGATCTCAGAAAATGTAGACATCCCGGTAATTGCCTCGGGCGGTGTTGGAACATGCGAACATTTCTATGACGGATTTGTGAAAGGAAAAGCCGATGCCTGCCTTGCGGCAAGCGTATTCCATTACGGAGAACTCACCGTGCGGCAGGTAAAAGAGTATCTGGCCTCCCGCGGTGTTCCGGTCCGCCTGTAATATGGGCTGGGACGAAGACTACCGGACCCGTGGCGCCTTATGGGGAGGAGCGGCAGGCACCCTCCCGGATCTGCCCCCCCGATCACGGGTTCTGGAGACCGGATGCGGGAACGGCAAAACTCTCGCGGCAATGACGGCAGCCGGCTGGACTGCAGTCGGCGTGGACAGTTCACCGCATGCGGTCCGGCTTGCCGCATCCTGTGAACCGCCAGTAATTCTCGGTGACATCTGTGCACTCCCGTTCCCGGACAACTCATTTGATGCAGTATTCTGCTGGCATGTTCTGGGACACCTGTCCGGCGCGGAAATACCGGCAGCCGCCCGGGAAATGTATCGGGTACTCAGGCCGTGCGGCACCATTTTTTGCAAAGTATTCTCCCGTAATGACATGCGGTACGGCAAAGGGAGGGAAACCGAGAAACACTCGTTTCTGCGGGGCGACGGAGTAGTAACGCACTACTTCGATACCGCAGAACTCCAAGATGTTTTTGGCGAGGGAACGCTTACCGTATCTGCATGGAATATGCGTATTCGCGGCACAATGTATCACCGGGAAGAACTATGTGGTGTGTTCCGGAGGGATTGTAATGGATCCGATCGTTGGTGACTGGACGAAAACCGTCCTGTTGGTCGGCACCATGCACTGCCGGTTCTCCCCGGACGGAACCGGAGTTGCCTGTGGAAAAGTTCTGGGACACAACGTGAACGAACCGTTCACGTGGGAAGCCAGGGACTGCGGAATCTACCATATCTGCGCCCACGGCGAGGAACACAACATCCGGCTTCGCGGGGACCGGCTGGAAACAGAGTTCCGGGGTTACTGCCTGGATATGACCCGGGTGCGACGGTAAAAGCGCCGACGAACATAACTCCTCTCCCCCCCAATACAGATACAGAATGTCACCTGATCTCCTGACTGAACTCCAGTATCAGGCCGGCCTTATTCCGGTCGTCGTACAGGACAGCGTCACCAAAACGGTCCTCATGTTTGCCTATGCAAATGCCGAAGCCGTTGCCCTCACCAGGGCAACGGGATACGCCCACTACTACAGCAGATCGCGGCAGAAACTCTGGAAAAAGGGTGAAGAAAGCGGCAACCTGCAGAAAATCATCGATATCCGCGTGGACTGCGACGCCGACTGCCTCCTCTACCTCGTAGAACAGACTGGCTGCGCCTGCCACGAAGGCTATCTGAGCTGCTTCTACCGCACCCTTGACGGCACGGTAATTCTCCCGCAGATGCGCGACCCGAAGCAGATGTACCACTGATGAAGAGTAGACCTAATATCATATTGGCTTCCCATAAATAATGGTAGATTTTTTATGATACTCGTACCAGATACCAGCGTCGTCATCGACGGACGCGTCACTACCCTGATAGAACAGGGCGAATATCGTGGCGCAACGATAATTATACCCGAAGCGGTCTTCGCCGAGCTGGAAGCGCAGGCCAACCAGGGACGTGAAATAGGCTTTTCCGGTTTGTCCGAACTACAAAAGCTCTGCAAAATGCAGGAAGAGGGACTCATCAATCTTAAATATGTCGGGTCCCGCCCCAAACTAGAACAGGTAAAACTCGCCGGCGGCGGAGAGATCGACTCCATGATCCGTGAGGTGGCAATCGCCCACAATGCCACATTCCTCACCAGTGATTACGTCCAGGCAGAGGTCGCGCGTGCCAAAGGCATCACCGTCGTCTACCTCAGACCGGAGATTACCGATAACTTCTCTCCGCTGTTAATCGACGAATTTTTCGATGAAAACACCTTCGCCGTCTATCTCAAGGAAAACGTTGCCCCCTATGCCCGCAAAGGCAACATCCGTGAATCCCGGCTGGTCCATATCCGTGAAGCACCCGCAACCGAGTACGAACTACGGGCAATCGCGCAGGACTGTCTGGAACGTGCGAAACGTCACCCGGACGGATTCGTTGAAGTCGAGATGCCAGGCGTTACCGTTTCGCAGATCGGCAGCATGCGGATCACCACAACCCGCCCTCCCTTCTCCGACGGTATTGAAATCACCATCGTGCGGCCGACCCGTGAAGTCTCCTTTGACTCCTACAACTTCGCCGCAGCCCTCAAAGAACGGCTGAAACTCGGGAACGGCGGCATGCTGATTGTCGGGCAGCCGGGTTCGGGGAAATCCACGCTGGAACAGAACATCGCCACCTACCTCTCCGATGCAAACTGCATCGTCAAAACCATTGAGTCACCCCGTGACCTGATGGTCCCCGATAAAATCACGCAGTACACCGCCCTTGACGGCAGCATTGCTGCAACCGGCGAGGTGCTCACCCTCCTCAGGCCGGACTATGTTGTCTTTGATGAGATGCGCAGATCTGAGGAGCTTGCAGTCTTTGCCGATCTGCGGCTCTCCGGTATCAAAGTAATCGGCGGTCTGCACGCACGGTCTGCTGCCGATGCCCTCATCCGGCTTGCAAGTCTCGTTGACCTCAACCTGATTCCACAGATTGTCGCCACCGTCGTCTTCGTGAAAGCAGGTGACATCTCTGACCTGTACAACGTCAGTACGGTCTTCGGCGTCCCTGCGGCCCTCGATAAGATCGGCGATCCGCAGGTACGGCCGATTATTCGGTTCACGAATATTATTACCGGTGAAATTGCTGCGGAAGCGTTCCGTTATGAAGGCGAGGTTATGGTTACGCAGGACGGCGGCGTACCCGCAGCCGATCCCGCCGCATCTGCGGTACCGGCCATCGCAACCGCAGCACCTGTACAGGTAATCCATGCAGAACCGGTATCCGCTGAGAGCGTGGGTATTGCCAAGGAAACAGCGGAGGTGCAGGAATCCGCATCCCCAGACGAGACTGACGCAGAAAGCGGTCAGGATGAGGATCGTGTGCCGCCGCCGGTTCATTCCATGCCGACCTATGAGGTTACTGAAGATAACCCGGCCTGGATTGTCCTCGAAAAGGAGATTCAAAAAGAGATCAGCCGGTTCACCGAAGGTGACATTATCGTTCGGATGATCAACGATACCAAGGCAGCTGTGTATATTGATGATGCGGATGTTCCTGCCGCGATCGGAAAAGCCGGTAAGAACATCGCCGCAGTCGTCAGTAAGGTCGGTGTCGGTATTGATGTCCGGCCGCTTTCCGACCTGCCGGGACGTGAAAAGACCACAGATTCCGACGAGGTTTCCACCCCTGCCGGCCATATGGCTGCTTTCAAAATTCGCAGCGAAAAGAAGCAGCTAGCCCTGATCTGCCCTGAGTATACGGGTAAGATCGTTGATCTGTTCTCCGGCAAGGAGTATCTGTTTACCGCAACGGTTGATGCCCGCGGGGAAATTCATCTGGCACGGAACAGTAGTATCGCTATGGAGATGATCCGGCGCTATGGAGCCGGCGAAGAGTTAAAAATCCGTCCTGTTGACTAAAGGTGGTTACGTTGACAAAAGAGTTCGTTATGAGTGAGGTTGAGCAGGAGATCCGTTCTACGTGGATCCCGGCTTTTGAATCAAATCCGTCCGCAGAAAAAGAAAAATTCTATATTAACGTTGCATTCCCCTATCCGAGCGGTGCGATGCATGTGGGACACGGCAGAACATACATTGTGCCCGATGTGGTGGCACGGTTCTGGCGGATGCAGGGAAAACAGGTGCTGTTCCCGATGGCGTTCCATGTTACGGGTGCCCCAGTCCTGGGTATTGCCAAGCGGATTGCCAAGCAGGATGAAAAGACCCTGAAGCTGTACGGCGGTCTCTACCGGGTGCCGCAGGATATCCTTGCATCGTTTACGGATCCGATTGTGATCGTGAACTACTTTGCCGACGAGTATGAGCGGGTGATGAAGCAGCTGGGTCTGTCGATCGACTGGCGCCGCCGGTTTACGACGATTATTCCGCAGTACAGTAAGTTCATCGAGTGGCAGTATTCCCATGTTTATGGACAGGGGAAAGTGGTAAAGGGCGAGTATCCGGTGCGGTACTGTCCGAACTGCGATCAGCCGGTGGGAGACCATGATCTGCTGGAGGGAGATACCGCAGAGATCATGCATTTTGTGCTGGTGAAGTATCAGTTCGGAGAGTTTTTCATTCCAACCGCGACGCTCCGGCCTGAGACCATCTTCGGTGTGACAAACCTGTGGGCGAATCCTGAGGTAACGTACCTGAAAGCCGAGGTTGACGGCGAGAAGTGGATTATCAGTTCGGAGGCTGCGGTGAAGCTGCGGATGCAGAAGCATACCGTTACTGAGTTAGGCACCATCTCCGGTGCGGAGCTGGTGGATAAAGCGGCAAAGCATCCGGTCAGCGGTGCGGATGTGCCGATTCTGCCGGCTTCTTTTGTTGATCCGGATATGGGGTCCGGTCTGGTGATGAGTGTTCCGGCCCATGCTCCGTTTGACTACATTGCTCTGCGTGATCTGCAGCAGCAGGGTACGTATACGGATATTGTGCCGATTCCGCTGGTTACGGTGCCGAACTTCGGGACGATTCCTGCACAGGATATTGTGGAAAAGAATAAGATTCCGCATCAGGATGATCCCCGGATGGATGATCTGACACAGGAGCTGTATACTGCTGAGTTTTCGAAAGGAAAACTGAATGCAAACTGCGGTCCCCATGCCGGAAAGTCGGTGCGGCAGGCCCGGGAAGATGTGACGAAGGAGTTCCTGGCTGAGCGCGGTAGTATTCTGTTCCATGATATGAGCCAGAAGCGGGTTATCTGCCGCTGCGGAAACCGGGTCTATGTGAAGATTCTGGATGATCAGTGGTTCCTGAACTACGGTGATCAGGACTGGAAGGCGCAGGTTCACGCACAGCTGCCGAAGATGGAGCTGGTTCCGCCGGAGGTCCGTGCTGAGTTTGAGCGGACGGTGGACTGGCTGAAAGAGTGGCCGTGTACCCGCCGGGTGGGCCTCGGAACGCATGTTCCGTGGGATCCGAAGTGGCTGTTTGAGCCGCTGTCGGACTCGACGATTTACATGTCATATTATACGATCGCCCATAAGATTACGAAGATTCCTGCGGAGAAGCTGACGCCTGCGGTGTTTGATTATATTTTCCTTGGAAAGGGCGATGTGCATGCGCTGCCGGTGGATGCGGCTACGCTGGAGGATCTGCGGGGCGAGTTCCTGTACTGGTATCCGTATGATTTCCGGTTCAGCGCAAAGGATCTGATCTCGAACCATCTGACGTTCCAGCTGTTCCACCACAAGGCGATTTTCCCGGAGGAGCTGCAGCCGAAAGGTATGGTGGTGTTCGGGATGGGTCTGCTGAACGGTATGAAGATGTCGTCTTCGAAGGGCAATGTGTTCCTGCTTGAGGATGCGGCGAATGAGTTCGGTGCGGATACGGTGCGGATGTTCCTCGTGGGCAGTGCTGAGCCGTGGCAGGACTTTGACTGGAGAAATGAGCTGGTTCTGTCGGTGAAGAAGCAGATTGAGCGGATGTGGCAGATGATTCTGGATGCTGCTGATGCGACCGGTGCGGCACCGATTGATGCGTGGCTGGTTTCTCGGATGCAGCGGAGAGTTGCTGGTGCTACCCGGTGTCTGCGTGCGTTCCAGACGCGTCAGGCTCTGCAGGAGGCCTATAACGGTGTTGTATCGGACCTGGCCTGGTACCGGAGACGGCTACCGGAGGGTTCGAACGGTACGGCGGTCCTTACGGATGTTATGTCTGTGTGGGTCCGGATGATGGCGCCAGTTATTCCGTATACTGCGGAGAAGCTGTGGGCGGAGACCGGACATGAGGGTCTGGTTTCGTTTGCACCGTGGCCGGTTGCGGATCCGGCGCTGATCAATGAATCGGTTGAGGTTTCCGAGGAGCTGCTGCAGCGGACGGTTGAGGATATTCAGTCGATTCTGAAACTGGTGCAGATTGAGGCAAAGAAGGTGAGCATCTTTGTGGCTCCGGCGTGGAAACACGAGGTGTTCGGTATTGTGGCATCTGCGGAGGATAAGCGTTCCGTGGTGAAGACGGTGATGGCACAGGAGCGTCTCCGGGCAATGGGGAAAGATGCGAGCGATGCTGCTGTGCAGACGGTGAAGCTGATCCACAGTCTGCCGCCGGAACTGGTTGCCTCGATTGCGCAGGGTGTGGATGAGATGGCGATCTTTATGGCAGCACGGATATTCCTGGAAAAGGAGTCCGGTCTTTCTGTGGAGATTATTGCGGCTGCATCAAGTGCGCATCCGAAAGCCCGTGCGGCTCTGCCGTTTAAACCGGCAATTGTGGTTGACTAAGTGTGAGCTTTTGGCTCACAACGTCTGTTTTTCGCGTAAGAATTGTTTAGCGTGGACTCTGCGTGTCACAAACGATAGACACTGTCTCTGGCAACCGGAAATCGCAAAAAAAGAGTTACGGGAAAATTCAGCAGTACTTTTCTTCAAAGACCAGCTTATCCAGCGGAGTCTTCTCAGCAAGCGTTATGCCGCCAACGTCAGGAACACCTGCCGCAACAATAGAGACTAATTTGTAGGTCTCCGGAACCGACACCATATTTCGGACCGTGTCCGCATAAGGCATCTGGTTTCCGGCAATCCAGCATCCGCCGTAGCCGTAGGCATGGAGAGCAAGCAGCAGATTTTCCGTGGCCGCAGAACAATCCTCCACGGTGAACTTCCAGTCAGCTTCCCCGAAGATCAGGAACCCAATTGCTGCACCTTCGATAAACTTCCCGTTCGGTGCAAGCTCCGCAATCTTTGCCAGAGTCTCCTTGTTTTTCACAACAACAAAAATCCATGGCTGCTTATTTCTGCCGGTCGGGGCCTTGGATGCACACTCCAGGGCTTTTCTGACAAACTCCTGAGGGATATCCTCGTCTTTGAACTTTCGGACACTGTGGCGTGATTGAATAACTGTAATACCAAAATTGGCAATTCCGGGATTTCTCACATTCATAAATACTCCTTGCGCACGAAACATAAAGAGCCTTTCTGAATGAACAACCCTTATCCCTTTCCCATTCCAAACTATTTCCCATGGTCAGACCGGTATTGCAGGTTGCGTTGGATCTTACCGAACTCTCCCGTGCGACGGTAATCGCCCGGGAAGCTGTTGCCGGAGGCGCCGACTGGATAGAAATAGGAACGCCGCTGGTGAAAAGTGAAGGAATGCAGGCTGTCAGAACACTGCGGTCCCTCTTTCCCCGTCACACCCTCGTAGCAGACCTGAAGACCTCCGACACCGGCGCCCTGGAAGTAGAAATGGCAGCCAAGGCCGGAGCAAACGTTGTCTGTATACTTGCCGCCGCAGATGACGCCGTCATTGCCGATGCCCTGCGGGGTGCCGCCCTCTACGGTGTTGAACTGATGGCGGATATGATGAACGTCAAAGACGTCCCCGCACGTGCCCGCGAACTGGCGGACATGGGTGTCCAGATACTCAACGCCCACGTCGGTATCGACCAGCAGATGGAGGGAAAAGATCCCCTGAATCTGCTGGACGTTCTGGGGAACCTGCCGGTGAAGATTGCCGTTGCCGGAGGTCTGGACGCAGCATCCGCGGCTGCGGCAGCGGCACGCGGTGCTGACATCGTCATCGTCGGCGGAACAATCATCAAAGCTGCCGATGTCACATCCGCCGCACAGGAGATCAGAACCGCACTGGATAACCCGGCTCTGCAAAAAACATCAGGCGCATCCCTGGACGAACAGATCCGGGAACTGCTCAAAACCGTCTCCGCACCAAACGTTACCGATGCCCTCTACCGGAAAGGAGCGATGGCCGGTCTTGCAGAGCGGCACGTACCGCATAAGATGATCGGACGCGCCGTAACAGTACAGACATTCGGCGGTGACTGGTCAAAACCAGTGCAGGCAATTGATCTCTGTTCCCCGGAAGACATTCTCGTACTGAACAACGACGGCCGGACAGACATCGCCCCGTGGGGTGAACTTGCGACCCGGTCGGCACAGAACCGGGGGGTCGCAGGAATTGTCATCGACGGCGCGGTGCGCGACTGGGACGACATCCTCACCCTGGACATCCCGGTGTTCGCAAAATCCGTCCAGCCGAACGCCGGAGAACCCAAAGGATTCGGGGAAATAAACGCAGAAATTACCTGCTGCGGTCAGATTGTCCGGCCAGGGGACTGGCTGATCGGCGATCAATCCGGAGTCGTCGTTATCCCCCGGGAACGTGCATATGAAGTTGCCCGGCGTGCCGTCGAAGTATACAAGACCGAGACCCGCATCCGGGAAGAAATACGCCGGGGCGGAACGCTCGGCAGCGTAGCACAGCTGCTGCGGTGGGAGAAAAAATAATGGCGCTGAAAAAACCACGGGTAGCAAACCCCTCGGACCCGGTGCTCTGGTGTAAAGAAGCCGCGAACCGGATTGCATCAAACGACGCAAAAGGAGCGATTTACTGCTACGAAGAGTCCCTGAAACTCAGGCCGGGAGTCCCGGATGTCTGGTACAACCTCGGTCTGTTACTGGAACAGACCGGTGAAACAACCGCCGCACTTGGCTGTCATACAAAATCAGCAGAGATGTTTCCAACCGATTACCGGTTTTTGGCAGAGAAAGCCCGGCTGCTTGCATCCGCAGGAAAATATCTGGAAGCGGTCATCGCAGTAGCCGCAGCACTGGAAATCAACCCGCATGCACCGGCACTGCTCGCCGCAAAGGCCGGATATCAGCTGCGGATCGATGACGCAGCTGGGGCTGTTTCCGTCTGCGATGCAGCGCTGGCAATCGACCCGGTCCATGTGGGAGCACTGCTCCATAAAGCCTACGCACTGATCGCTCTGCAGCAGGATGACGACGCGGAAGCAGTACTCAGGACCGGAATTGCCGCAGTCCCGGACGAAGTCCGGCTGGTCAAAGCACTTGCCAATCTCTGTGTACGGCGGGAAAAATATACCGAAGCCCTGCGTCTGGCGGACTCGGCAATTACTGCCGCACCTAATGACGCAGAACTGCACAGCATCCGTGGCGCAGCATATGCGTATCTGGGCGAACGGGAAAATGCAGTTGCCGCATTTGAACAGGCAATGAAGCTCGACCCAAAGGAAAAATCCTATCGCGCAAACAGAAACGCGGTAAAGCGGGGATAAACCCTATCTTTTTTGGCTATTTTGGAAAAATAGAGCAAACCTATGAGGTTTGCTGATGTGCCGGAACCAGAGTAAGACCCGACGCCTGAATCTTCAAAACCGCCTCTTCAAGCGGGATATCCGTATTGGAAACATACACAACCAGCGTCGGAACATCGCCGCTTTTCGCCGCATACGCATACGTAATATTCAGACCAAGTTTCCCGAACCGCGAAGCAACCTCATACAGACCGCCGGGAACATCCAGCATCCGGACAATCAGAACATCCGTAAACTTCAGCAGATAATTCCTCTTTTCAAATGCCGCAAACGCAAGCTCCGGTTTATCCACAATCGCCCGGACAACCCCGAAATTATTCGCCTCCGCAATACAAAAGCCTGAGACATTCACCCCTTCTTCCAGAAATATTTTGGCAATTTCCGCAAGAGTCCCGGGAGTATCCGGAGCAAAAATCGACAACTGTCGGGTAATATATTCACGTACCAAATCGAAAACCTCCTTTGCAGTATCTCTCACGGGATAGGGTATGAATCTTCCGGGAAAAAAAGGGATTTAAAAGTTATAATCCGTAGCCGGAACCAGCTCCAGACCAGCGGCAAGAATCTTCTCCACCGCCGTCGCCGGATCGGAAACCTTCACAATCAGCGTACCAAACGTCCCGGTACGAAACGCATACGCATACTCAATGTTAATCCCGATAGACCCCATCAGATTCGCCACATGATACAGACCGCCGGGAACATCCTGCATCTTAATTCCCAGAACATCCGTATACTGCAGCGCGTAATTCTGCTCGGTAAACGCAGCAAACGCCAGCTCGGGTTTGTCCACAATTGCCCGGACAACCCCGAAACTGTTCGCCTCCGCAATACTGAACGCATGGATATTGACATTACACTCGTCAAACACCTTGGCAATTGCAGCAAGTCGTCCTGATTTATTCTCCGAAAAGATCGAAAGCTGTTTGATAAAGTACTTGTTTCCTGTCATTTAGAACACCCGGTGATCAATAACCCGTTTCGCCTTGCCCTCAAACCGCGGCAGCGAGTTCGGCGGACACAGTTCCACCTTCGCCGACACATTCAGCGCATCGCGCAGGGTTCGCTCAACCTTTGACTGCAGACCGATCAGACCATTAATACTATCCGTCATCGCATCCGGCTTCAGCTCCACGCGGACCAACATATCATCCAGCGGCCCGGTACGGGTAATCTCCAGCATAAAGTGGCTCGTCAGCTCGGGAACCCGGAGAAGAGCGTGTTCCACAGCCGATGGGAACACATTGATACCACGGATAACCAGCATATCATCCACTCTGCCCTGCAGCCGGTCGATACGTGGCGAAGTTCTGCCGCAGGGGCAGTCCCCTTCAAGAATCGACGTGATATCTCCAATCCGGTAGCGGATCATAGGAATTGCCTCCTTTTTCAGAATCGTCATCGTCAGCTCTCCTTTTTCTCCCGGAGCAAGCACCTCGCCGGTCTCAGGATCAATGATCTCCGTATAGGCAATATCTCCGGCGATATGCATACCGTTCATCTCCTGACAGTCCGTAAACATCGGCCCGGAGATCTCGGAAGTTCCAAAGATATTGTGGGCATTCACCCCGGACTGCTCGTGGATATAGCGGCGCATCGACTCAGACCACGGTTCCGCACCAAGAATAGCGGTTCGCAGAACCGTATCTTTTCTGATGTCCACACCCATCTTCTTCGCAACATCAATCAGATGAATGAAGTACGACGGAGTACAGGCAATGGCCGTGGATTTCAGATCCTGAATCAGTTCGATCTGACGTTCCGAGTTCCCGGTTGACGCCGGAATCACCGTCGCACCGAGTTTTTCCCCGCCGTAATGCAGACCGAGACCGCCGGTGAACAGACCATAGCCGTAGGCAACCTGCAGCACATCGCCACGTCCCAGACCGCAGGAGACCAGCGACCGGGCAACCGCCTCAGACCATAACTCCACATCATTTTTGGTATACGCAACAACCGTCGGTTTCCCGGTAGTCCCGGAGGACACGTGATAACGGACCAGATCCTCGTGCGAACAGCAGACAAGCTTATCGGGATAGTTGTCCCGCAGATCCGTCTTGCGCATAAACGGCAGCTTTGCAATATCTGAAAGCTGTCTGATGTCGGCCGGCAAAATGCCGGCTGCCTTCATTTTGTCGTGATAGAACGCCGATTTGGTATAGAGGCGCTCCACAAGGACCTTCAGTTCCTGATACTGGAGTTTTTCAAGCTCCGGTTTCGGGAGTGTCTCGATTTTTTCGTTATAGTATGCCATACTCAGATTACCCTCCGGTCCACCACGCGCTTGGCCTTGCCTTCAAACCTCGGCAGTGAACCCGGTTCCACCAGCTGAACTGCCGCCCGCAGAGAAAGTGTCTCGTGCAGGGCTTTCCCGATCTTGTTCTGGAGTCTGGCAAGATCGCTGAGCTCGCCGGAGAAGATGTGTTTGTTCACCTCTACGTCGATCGTCATCTCATCAAGATGATTGATCCGGTCGATATATACCATAAACTGGTCCCCGACCTCGGGGATGTTTTTGAGAACATGTTCGATCTGGGACGGGAACACATTGATGCCCCGCACCGTCAGCATATCATCGCTTCTGCCGAAGAGGCGGGCAATTTTCTGACCGCGACCGCAGGGACAGTCATCCTCCATCAGCATGGTAATGTCACCGGTACGGTACCGCAGAAGCGGCATTGCCTCTTTCACCAGAGGAGTTACAACCATTTCCCCTTTCTCTCCGGGACCAAGGGTCTCCCCGGTCTTCGGATCGATGATCTCCACAATATAACAGTCATGCCAGATGTGAAGACCGTTCTGTTCCGGACATTCAAAGGCCACACCCGGACCGAACAGCTCGCTCATACCGTAACTGTCATAGGCTTTGATATTGAGACGTTCCTCCAGATTGCGGCGCATATTCTCTGACCATGCCTCCGCCCCGAACACACCGACACGGAGGGAGTCAAGATTTGCATGCATATCTTCGGCAACCTCCGTGAGATGCATCGCATAGCTTGGAGTACAGTGGATGGCATTCACGCCGAAGTCCTGAATCATCTCAATCTGACGCTTCGTGTTTCCGACACCCGCGGGAACTACTGCACAGCCGATTTTTTCCGCACCATAATGAAAGCCGAGGCCGCCGGTAAACAGCGAGTAGTTGGAGGCATTCTGGAACATGTCTCCCTCCCGTAACCCAACCATCGTGAGGTTACGGGCGATCAGTTCTGACCAGCTGTTGAGATCATTTCGGGTATAGGCAACAACCGTTGGTTTTCCGGTGGTCCCCGATGTCGTATGAATCCGGTTGATCTGTTTCATCGGGACCGCGAGGAATCCGAACGGATACCCCCCGCGAAGATCCGATTTCTTCGTAAACGGAATCTTGGCAATATCGTCAAGCGTTTTGATGTCGGACGGACGAAGGCCTGCGTCGTCAAACATTTTTTTGTAGAAACCGATATTCTGCACACGGGAAACAGTTTCCTTCAGCCGCCTGAGCTGAAGTTCCTCCAGTTCTTTCCCATGCAGGGTTTCCATTTTCTCATTCCAGAACATGTACGATCCTTTCAAACACGATTATGTCCCACCATGACAGAGTGTGTCATGCCACGGCATAGCATCCTATTAGGTATGTTTTCTGCAAAGATAAGGATTCTGTTCAGAAAGTGCTGCTATCCGAAAGAGAATAATTAATAGGCAGAATGATGTATATGATAAGTATGGACAAAACAGGACTTGCAACACTGATTGTAGGTATTATATTACTGATTGTCGGTATCGTTCTGATGTGGTACTGGCTGCCGCTGTTTATTCAGGTACTGATGGGTGCAATTGGCATTATTCTTGCGGTTGCGGGTCTGGCCGGTATCGTTCTCGGATACCTGATGATTAAAGAATAATTCCCTTTTTTATGCAGAGTATCTCTCTGGAGGAACTGCCGTTTTATCTGGACCTCTCCGTTTCCTGCGGTCAGGCATTCCGTTGGCGAAAATACGGAAATATCTGGTATGCTCCGGATCCCTACGGCTCAGAATCGGTCTGGAAAGTATGGCAGAACGAGGATTTGCTCTGCTATGACGGGGCGGAGGAGTCTGAGATTATCCGGTATTTTTCTCTGGATCAGAATCTCCCGGAAATTCTGGCGGAAATTGACTGTGATCCCCTGATTCATGACGCGGTAACCCGGTGTTTTGGTCTGAGGATTCTCCGGCAGAATCCCTGGGAGTGCCTCGTCTCTTACATCTGTTCATCATGTGCGAATATTCCCGGCATTCAACGGAGAATTGAAAATTTATCACAGACATACGGGAAACGTATCGTGTGTGACAACCGGGAGTTTTTTTCGTTTCCCTCTCCTGAGTCCCTTGCGGAGGCGGATGTCAGTGAGATCCGGGCGTGCCGCGTGGGCTATCGTGATGCGTACATCTGCAGTGCGGTGGAGATGGCGGTAACGCATCCCGACTGGATTTCGGAGGTGCAGAGCCTACCGTATCCGGATGCCCAGAAAACATTATGTACCATCCACGGAGTCGGACCGAAAGTTGCCGACTGTGTTCTGCTGTTCGCATTTGAAAAACTGGAGGCGGTTCCGGTGGATGTCTGGATTGAACGGATTCTCCGGACAAAATATGTGGGCGGTGAGAAAAAACTTGCCTATGCAAAAGCCGGTGCCTACGCACGGAAGCATTTCGGGAGGTATGCCGGCTATGCACAGGAGTATCTGTTTGCCTCACGGGAAACCATCACGACAAAAGGGGCATAACAGAATATATCCGATTGAGAGGTGAATATCTGTCCTGATGGCATCAAGCGAAGAGTTTGTCCGTTTCATCTGTGATCAGATTTCAGATGCAGGAATCATCAGGTTCCGGAAAATGTTCGGCGAGTACGGCATATATGTAAACGGCATCTATTGTGCATCAGTCTGTGATAATCGCTTTTTTGTGAAAATAACCACGGCAGGCACCGCACTTCACCCTGACTGTGCAACAGAGTATCCCTATGAGGGATCGAAGCAGAAATGTTTTCTTTTGACAGACCTGGAAAATCGTGACAGACTTACGAAATTTTTGCAGGTAACGTCGGCAGAACTTTCCAGGAAAAAATCTCCCTGACTGCATATGTCCGGGCACACGCTGAACTCCCAGGCGTATGGTCTCCCGGACTTCCATTTTGGAATGGATAACTATCCACGTAATGACTATGCAGTATATAGATATTGCATAGCCACATACTTATAGTCACCTGTTGGGAAATGTGTAACCTGATGGAGAGCGGTTCCCGGAAAAGACGATTACCCCCCGATCAGGTGAATCTCCGGTTAGGTGCAGAGTATATCCAAACCTTCAATGCCTACATGAAGACATATGGAGGAACAAAGGTTCAGTTTATCCGTGATGCTCTGGACTACTGGATGTCTGTTGATGGGCGTGCGAAAGATCTGGACGAACAGATACGACACGCAGAAACCACACGGGACCTCTACAAGGACCAACTGAACGAGATCAAAATACTAACTGCACAACTCATAGAGGATCTCAACCGGCTTGTCGAAGAAAAGGATGCACGGATCAAAATACTGGAAAAATATATCGAAAAACTTGAAAAGGAGACATCCACTGAATATTCTCATCAGACGTCTGCCCCCGAAGCAGTGGCAGAAGAAGACCGAAAATATCAGAAATAAATGGAGTTATCCTTGTTCTCGCCACAGAATCTCTCTTGTTCATGCCGGGAGAAACTACACCCGGCTTCGAGTCGTAAATCCTGGATTTTCATAAAATTCATCAGATCCAGCCGGTCAGGAACTCCCAGAAGTTCGTAAGACCGGTCATCAGGATCTGGGTCATCATATCCAGATCAACGCCCAGTAGCGGGGTCAGAAAGATGAAGAAGCAGAATGTCGCAATCGTACTGCCGATGTTTGCGACTGCTGCAACCAGCAGAATTCTGAACAGCGGAACGGACAACATATCACCGATACTCTCCGCTTTGGAGATTGCTTTTAGATCCCCGGGTGACGGGGGCCGCATCTTTGCTTCGACAATTGCGGCAAACCATCCGGCCGCAAGGAACGGATTCAGTGATGTCATCCAGGCAAGAGCAGCGGCCACCGCAGCCGAAAACGGATGACCGCGTGCGAGGAGAGTAGCCACGCCGGCAAACAGTGCGTGCAGCAGAACCCAGTAAATAATTGCCCAGATCAGCAGCTCGGTCGCCCCGGAAAACGCAATTGCGATGATAATCACCGCAAACATGACGATGAACAGACCGCCGAGAATCTTTCCCCATGGGTAATGTTTGGGTTTTGCCAGAAGATCTGCCATTGACGGCAGCGTTTCGGGATGTTCCCGGTACCGGGTAATTCCGGGCACATGTCCGGCACCTACGACAATCACGGCGCGTTCATACGGACTTTTCTCAAGATCGATGATCCCGCGTGCAAGATAGGCATCCCGTTCCGTGATCAGGGCTTTGGCACCGTTCGGAGAAAAGTTACTGAACTCCCGCAGTGCCATCTCAATGACATCGGGCCGGGTAAGTTCATCGATTGCAATCTTATCGGGGCTGTCTTCATCGTCATCGTCAGCCAGAGCAATCGACTGAAGCAGTGCCCAGATCAGCCGGATTTTTTCCGTGATCTTCATGCCTCCCCAGAATCGGGCAAGGGTAATCCGGATATCCCGGTCGATCAGTACAATCTGGATGTGACGCTCCTCGGCAAGCCGGATTGCTTCTTTCATCTCCGCCCCCGGTTCAATACCAACGTTCATCCCGATCTTTCTCTGAACATACCCCAAAATCCACTGCACCAGCATCAGGGTGAAGTTTCCTTTGAGCATATCCTTTATTTCCGGAGATTCATGCTTCTCTTCCGGGACGGTCTCCCCGTTTGCTGCTGCCTCGGCATCACGCATCTGCTGTTTCAGCGAGGCAAATCTGCCGGGGTCCAGTTCTATTGCAATGACATCGGGCTGCACGGTATCCACTGCTTCGCGGACTTCGCAAATACTTTTCTGTGATACGTGTGCAGTTCCGACGATATGTATTTCTGTCATATTTTTCTCGGTCTGAGTTATGGATGTGCTCCAATACGGTCGAACACAATTGTTGACCCCGGAACCATACTATACTTTTGGTACTCCGCGGCCATCGGGACTTGGGTACCGGTTCTGGTTTGTTCAGGACCGGTTAACTGGAGAAAAATATCAAAAAAGTCAACTACTTGCAAGCAACTCACGTGTTTATCTCCGAATACTAACTATTTGTAAAAGATCAACTATGAAGATTAGTGCAAGGAACCAGATCAAAGGAAAGATTGTGAAGCTCACAGAAGGCGCCGTCAACACCGAAGTTATCATTGAGATTGCAGGCGGACAACAGATTGCCTCCATTATCACGAAGACCTCCGCCCAGAGCCTTGGACTTGCAGTCGGCAAAGAAGCCTACGCAGTTGTCAAAGCAAGCGAAGTTATGATCGGTATTGAGTAATCTTTTTCCCCATTTTTTCGAAAAATTCCGGCAGAGGAACCAAAGATGCGTCCCAAACCGGAATATATCAGTACAGCAGAACTCAGGATTTTTTGGACGGTATTGCAGAGATATGCGCGCCCTCGCTGTCGAACACCAGTGAGGAACCGGAAACGTTCCGATAACGGCGAAACTGTATCTCAGTAGCACGGGCTTCATTCTCCTCGGCAGTACGGCGGCGGATCAGATCCTCTGCAATCATTTCTGCGTCCGGGGTTTCGGCGCCGGCAATACAGCCGGGACACTCGGAGACGATCAGCGCATCCCCATCAAGCATACATGGATACGTGCGGCAGATGTGCGGCCGGTGTGCATACACGCGGCAGCGGTTCTGTTCCAGAAAGATGCAGTTACCATCCGGTCCACGTCTGAGCACCCAGCCGAAGGTGAACCGCATGTCCCCGTCCTCTATCCATTCAGGATACGGCTCGACGATATCCTCTGCAGAAAGGCCGGTTGCACGGACCAGCTCCTCAATCTCGGGGGGCGCAACCATGACCTCATTATTGGCGCCGCTGCAGCACGCACCGCACCGACGGCAGGAAAAACCGGCAGATCGGACACGACCCGCAATACGGTCCCGCTCAGTTATAGGCGGTTGCATGGGTCAGAATCGCATCCCGGATCTGTTCGGGCGTGTACCCAAGCAGGCTTGCCAGAAACATTGCGCCTCCGGCCCCTGATCCCTCTTTAATCTCACCTTCGGCATAGCGGGCAAGTCCCGGATGTCCGAGGCTGCCGAATCCCGGATCAACGTAGTACGCATCCGCCCCGATAGCGGCGGCGGTTTCCTTGAATGTCGCAGTCGGATCATCGTAGACATAGCTTGTCGTTACGATATCAGGAACCGTGTTGCCCAGCGCCCGGACGACTGCTGCCGCAGCAAGCATCTGCGTGCCGCCGGCAAGAAACAGTTTCCCGGAGTAGCCTTCGGCGATACCTGCGGCAACCGGAATCATAGGGTCACCGACTGCGGCAGTAATATCAAGCGGATCAAAAAGCCCCGCATCAACAACCTGTGCAACGGCAGTGGCTGCAATCTGTTCTTTTTTAGTAACCGGATTTTCCACCAGACAACTGCTGACCTTTGCCTGATAGCCGAGTGCCCGTAAAACACAGAGTGCAGTGGTCGTGCCGCCCGGCAGGCATTCCCCGAGAACAAGCAGATCACTTGTCTGCGACAGATACTCCCCGACCCAGCGGCCGCGTTCATAGAGCTTGCGCGCATCGGGAACGGCATTCCCTCCGCGCGGATCCCCGCCGGTTTTTCCCCCGAGATGCATATGAGGAACGGAGATCTCCGATTCAATGCCGGCAGAGATCATCATCGGTCGCATGCCGATAAGATCCATCATTGCAAGAGTGAGGACAGCCGGGGTGGGACAACCGGTTGGAGTATTCGGCGTAACGCCGGCAGATTTGATTTCCCCGTTCAGAATCAGTTCCGCATCCAGCGGCGGAACCAGGAGACTTTTTTCCGGACTTTCTCCTGCACCGGAAACACCCGGGATGGTGGATACCAGACTGTTTGCTAATATGAGGGCAAACATCGGGGACTCAGGTTCAAAGTCGGCTCGTGCTGACACAAAAGACATGATTCTATATCTATTTGGACTGACAAGGAATAATAGATATGAAATCAGTCCGCGCCCTGCTGCAGTTCACTACGATTCTTCCACTCGGAACCCCGTCGGATTTTGATCTGTTTGCAAAGCGGAGCTGGCTGTATCCGGTAGCAGGATATGTAACCGGAACCATTGCCGCGCTGCCGGGGATTGCGGCATGGTACTTCGGCTACACCGAATCACTGGTTGTCGCCGCACTGACCCTCGCTCTGGCAATTTTTATTTCCGGTGCGAATCATTTCGACGGACTGCTGGACCTCGGGGACGGTCTGATGGCTCACGGAAGCCGGGAGAAACGAATTGCCGCAATGACAGACCGAACCTGCGGCGCCGGCGCGCTTGCGCTCGGGATGATGACCGTTCTGATTACGTTTGCCGGGTTTGCTGCGCTCCCGCCGATTGCAATTGCGCTTGCTGTTTTTTGCGGTGAGGTTTTTGGAAAAATGGGGATGGGTCTCTTTTCCGCTCTGGGAAAACCCTTTCACGAGGGTATTCAAAGCTACATCTACGGAATGTCGAGCCGCAGGTTTGCTGTCTACACAGTACTCCTTACCATGCCGCTCTTTCTTTTTCCGGAAAAACGGATTATTGCCATAGGATTCTGTACGGCACTCGCAGTGTTTCTGATACTGTGGTATACCGCGCTCAGATGCTTTGGCGGCGTAAACGGGGATGTGACCGGGGCGGGCAATGAAATTACCCGCGCGGCAGTGGCAGTAGCATTTGCGCTTGCAGCGGGAATGCTGGGCTGATCAGCGTCTGCGAGAAATCTGCGTAAATCCGCATCCCGCATCATCTGCGCATTCAATATCAGTCGCATTTTTGTCTTCAATAACCGTATTGAACATCATCATCCCTTCCATAAGCTGCTCATCGAGAGCCATCCCGCCATTGGAACCGCGAAGCGCCTGCGCGTACGGGGATGGTGTCACCCGGCGGTTTACCCGGATACCTGCACAGTGCGCGCAGAATACACAGGTAGTGTGAACGGATACTTCTGCATCCCCGCACATTACCGTTGCTTTACCGTTTGGTTTCCTATTCAGGGGTAACGTCTTCATAACTCAGATTACTGCCTCAAATCCCTATTAGTCTATCGATTCCACCATTTTCAGAGACCACCGCCGCTGCGCGAAGCGGGTTCACAGATTGATTTATATGGTTCCACATCGAATCTGTTATACTCGTATTGAGACAGGTATCGTGCATCTGCACTGTGCCTATCAATGAGTCAAAGTGGAGATAAATTACTATGGCAGCAGAAAAGCCCCACATGAACCTTGCCGTTATCGGTCACATTGACCACGGTAAGTCCACCACGGTCGGCCGTATTCTTTTCGAGACCGGTGTCGTACAGCAGCACATTCTTGATGCATACAAGAAAGAAGCAGAATCCAAGGGTAAGGGAACCTTCGAGTTCGCCTGGGTAATGGACTCCCTCAAAGAAGAACGTGAGAGAGGTATCACCATCGATATCGCCCACAAGAAATTCGAAACCCCGAAGTACTCTTTTACCGTCGTGGACTGCCCAGGTCACCGTGACTTCGTCAAGAACATGATCACCGGTGCATCCCAGGCTGATGCAGCAATCATCGTCGTGTCCGGAACTGAAGGCCCGATGGAGCAGACCAAGGAACACGTTTTCCTGTCCAAGACTCTTGGTATCAACCAGATCATCGTTGCCATCAACAAGATGGACGCAGTAAACTACTCCGAGGAGAAGTACAACGAAGCAAAGGACAAGATGTCCAAGCTCATTGCATCCGTTGGATTCAAGCCGGCCGAGACTCCGTTTATCCCAATCAGTGCATTCGTCGGTGACAACATCAAGGTCGCATCCGCAAACACCCCGTGGTACAAGGGCCCGACCCTGCTTGCAGCACTTGACGACTTCAAACAGCCCGACATGCCGACCGACAAGCCGCTCAGACTTCCGATTCAGGATGTATACACCATCTCCGGTATTGGAACTGTGCCAGTAGGCCGTGTTGAGACCGGTGTCATGAAGAAAGGAATGAAAGTTTCCTTCATGCCGGCAAACGTTGAGGGAGAAGTTAAGTCCATTGAAATGCACCACGAAGAAATCCCGCAGGCACTGCCGGGTGACAACGTTGGTTTCAACGTTCGTGGTATTGCAAAGAACGATGTCCGCCGTGGCGATGTCTGTGGTCCGGTTGAGAACCCGCCGACCGTTGCCGAGGAGTTCCAGGCACAGGTCGTTGTGCTCCAGCACCCGTCCGTCCTTTCCGTCGGATATACCCCGGTCTTCCACTGCCACACCTCCCAGACTGCCTGTATGTTCATCTCCCTTGACAAGAAGCTTGACCCGCGCTCCGGTCAGGTAAAGGAAGAGAACCCGGCATTCCTGAAGGCCGGCGATGCAGCAATCTGCACCATCCAGCCAACCCGCCCGCTCGTTATCGAGAAAGCAAAGGAACTCCCGCAGCTCGGACGCTTTGCAGTCCGTGATATGGGTATGACCGTTGCAGCAGGTCTCGTTCTGAACGTCAAGCCAAAGCAGATGAGATAATCTCATCTATCACGAATTTTTTGTGGTGATTGACAATGCAGAAAGCCAGAATACGCCTTACTGGGACGGATTATGAGAAAGTGGAGACGGTTTGTACCCGTATCCGAGAGATTGCAGAGCGTACCGGTGTAAATCTGGCAGGACCCATCCCGTTGCCGACCAAGCGTCTTATCGTTCCAATCCGGAAAAGCCCGGACGGAGAAGGTACCGCAACGTGGGATCGCTGGCAGATGCGCGTTCACAAGCGTCTGATTGACCTTGATGCTGACGAGCGTGCCCTCAGACAGCTGATGCGTATCCAGGTTCCAAAGGATATCAGCATCGAGATTGTTCTGGAGAACTAATCCGAGGTGAGCGGTTTTGACCGCCCCAACCATTTTATCAATGATACGAAGTCGTGTTCGCGTAGAACATGTGTTTTTTGCAATTCTGATTGTCGCAATTATTCTCCGATTCGCATTTCTGGATCTGAAACTGTACCACCATGACGAGGCAATTCACGCATGGTTTTCCTATCAGCTTCTGACCCAGGGAACCTACGTGTATGACCCTGTTTACCACGGCCCGTTCCTGTACTATATTACCGCGGGTATGTTTGCCCTCTTCGGGGATTCGGATCTGGTCGGTCGTCTCCTGCCATGTGTATTCGGATGTGCACTGATTCCCCTGGTATATTGCCTGTACCGGATGGGATATCTGAACGCGAAAGTTTCCGTAGCAGCAGCCATTTTTATTGCCGTGGCGCCGCAGATGGTCTACTTCTCCCGGTTCCTGCGCAATGATGTGTTTATCATTTTCTTCTCACTTCTGATTATCGTCGCATTTCTTGCGTGGATTCAGAAAGGGAAATGGTATTATCTGGTGATTGCTGGACTCGCAGCGGCATTTGGCATGTGTTCAAAGGAGAATATGCCGATCATTCTCGTAACGTTCGGTCTGTTTTTCCTGTATCTTGTATGGAGCAGAAAGATCACACTTCCAAAGCGCTGGCTGCGGGATATGATTCTCGCCCTTGCCGTGTTCTTCGGGGTGATCTGCCTGATGTATTCGTCGTTTGGTGCCCATCCGGAAATGATTCTTTCGGCAGGCCCGATGGCAATTGAGCACTGGCTGTCAATGCACGGTCAGCAGCGTCTGGGCGGTCCGCCATACTTCTATCTGGCATTATTTATCATCTATGAACTGCCGATTCTGATCCTGGCCATCGCAGGAATCCTCCTGTATCTGCTCTATCCGCGCTTGGCACGGAAAGCGGAGCCGGTAGAAGAAAATGCCGCAGATGGTGATGAAGCCGAAAAACCGGTTCCCGAGAAACGGAGTCTTCTCTCCTATTTCCAGAGGCCCGCCGTTCCTCCGGTCATCAACCGGCAGGACGAGTTTATCCGGTTTGCAATCTACTGGATGATTGTTGCCTGTATTACCTATGCATATATCGGAGAGAAAGTTCCCTGGCTGTCTCTTCACCAGCTTTTGCCGATGATCTTTGTGGCAGCGTATGCCGTTTCCTTTGCCGGAAAGTATGCCAAGCCGCTGATGGCCGTTGCAGTGATCTTTTTGCTGGCAATAACGCTGCATGTCGCGTTTACTCCGGCCGATATTTCCGAACCTATTGTACAGGTGCAGAACTCTGAGGATCTTCGCCCGTTAATGGCAGCAATCGATGCGTCGGAGAAAGTGGCGATATCCTCGGATCAGGGATGGCCTCTGACATGGTATTACCGCGGCGATAAATGGAGTAAGATCAGTTATTTCGGCAAGAAAATTTCTGAGAACAGTGTTCTTGCCGGAAATTATGATATTGTTCTGACGCACGATGGAGACACATATGAGTCTCTGCCGGGATACGAAAAGAAGACGATTCGTCTGAGTTATTGGATTGATTCGGGAGCAACCCTGAAAGATCCGGGGCTTCTGGTTGCATTCTTTACCCGTCAGGGACAGTTCGGCAGTATCAATACTGATGTGTTTACCCGGATACAGCCGTCTTCGTGACGGACGATATCTCTTTTTTTCAGAACTGCGTACAAAAACATTGTTCATGTCCCCCCGCGAATACATATTTATCACTTCACGGGGACACGATTTTGATGAGTACGGCAACCTCAGAACTCACTACGCTTCGTTCACGTCTGCTCGATCTGACGCTGCGCAATAATCTTCTCAATTATACACCATCAAATGCCCGCACGATAGAAATCACCGGGGAAGTTCCGGTCCAGGTGTATACCACTCTGGTCATTGCGGAAAAAGGAATGAAGTTCTATCCGGCGGGAAAGAGTACCGGTGCAACTCCGGAGGAGAAACATCTCTGGAAATATCCTGCATTTGCCAAACCAACGGCAAAACAGGTGGATCTGGTCCTAAAAACCCCGTATGACGATATCGATCTGCGGAAACGGCTGTATTCACTGGCTACCAAATCCCGCGCTGTTTTTGAGGATCAGGGGTACCCGGTACTGTATCTGGCCCTCGGTTTTATCAGCTGGACCGAAGCCGAACATCCGGATAAGCCGCTGATGGCGCCTCTGCTTCTGGTACCCGTGGAACTGCAGCGACAGAAAGTCCGGGATAACTATCTGCTCAAATGGACCGGGGAGGATGCCGTAACCTCTCTCTCGCTGATTGCAAAACTTGCCGAGCAGAATGTACTCATTCCGGAGTTCACCATGCCGGAGTCGGAAGAGGATCTCCAGGCCTATTTTGCGGCGGTGGAAACTGCGGTTACTGCCAAAGGCTGGCAGTATGTCCCGGACCTTGCACTGGATCTGTTTAGTTTCCGGAAGTTCGTGATGTTTAAGGATCTGGATCCCGAGTCCTGGGATGAGTCCTTTTCTCTGGAAGAACATCCGCTGATTGCCGGAATTTTCCATCCGGATACCGGAGCTGCCCCGGAAACGATTGAGTTTTCGGAGCAGGATGTGGACATCCGTCTCCCGTCAGAAAAATCCTTTAACATTCTGGATGCGGACTCCTCCCAGATTGCGGTGATCGAAGAGGCGAAAGCCGGGAAAAATCTGGTAGTTGAGGGGCCGCCCGGCACCGGAAAATCCCAGACAATTGCCAACATGATTGCGGAAATGCTGGTACTCGGTAAGACCGTTCTGTTCGTATCGGAAAAGATGGCTGCTCTGGAAGTGGTAAAGCGCCGGCTTGATAATGCAGGCCTGTCGCGGTTCTGTCTGGAGCTTCACAGTCAGAAAGCGAAGAAAGGGGAGGTAATACGGGAACTGGAGCGGTGTATGAACCATCCCGAGACCGCATCTCCCGGATCCTCAGAATCCCTGAGTATGCAGATTGATTCTCTTCGCGGTGATCTGGATGGGTACTGCCGGGAACTGTCCACACCAATCGGTGCCTGCGCGTTTACGCCGTATGATCTGTTCGGTATTCGGGAACAGTACCGCTATGAGTTTGAAGACAGCCCGGCCGGCCCGTCCGCCCGGATTCCCCGGGTAGTGATTCCGGCTCCAAAAGACATCACAGCGGATCAGTATAAAGATGCAATCGCTGCTCTGCATGATATTGAAGCGCTTCTCCCGGCGCTGATGCCAACCGGGAGACTCCTGTCCCAGCATCCCTGGGCGGGATGCAGCCCCGGCATGGTGCTCCCTCAGGACCGGGACGAGATACTGGAGATGGTGGATACCTACCGTGCGGCAATCGAGACACTCCTATCCGCGATGCGGCAGCTGTCGGATCTTACCGGCGTTCCGGTGCCACGGGAGGAGACCGGTATTTCCCGGATGGTGGAAGCCTGCCGTCTGCTTACCGGAGGGTTTGTAACCGACCGGGAAACACTGGCAAATCCCCTGTGGGATAATCCTGCGGAGATCTCCCGGATGACTGAGGCAATGCAGAAACTCTCGGATCATCGGAACAGAATTCTTGCGTCACTGCGTCCGGAGATTTTTTCCCGGAATCCAAACCGGCTCTACTCTTCGTTCCGCGAGGTTGCAGAGAAGGGAAAACTTGCCAAGCTCTTTTCCGGCGCGTACAAGGAGATCCGGTCAGAAATTGCCGCATATTATACGGGCGTTGTCCCTCCGGACAAGCAGATTCTCGAAGACCTGCTGGATGCACGGGAGTACTTAAGTTCCCGCGATATCTGGGCACAGGACGAGGAAAAGTATCGTGCAGCATTCGGTCCGGTCTGGGCGGGAGAGGATACCAGTCCTGCATCCCTGAAAACGTATGCGGACTGGATATCAGCTCTGCACGTAATGGTCAGAGAGGGACTTGCCACGCAGAGAACTCTGGAGATTCTCTGTACATCATCAATTCCTGCAACCGAGGTCAATGCACTGTTTTCCGCGGTGGAAGCAGCCGCAAAGCAGCACAGCGAGGCACGGACACGTCTGTTTACCCGGCTTGGCATCTCTGAAACTGAGGACCCGACCTTTGCAGAGCAGCGGAAACGGTGTGATCTGTGGTCTTCGGATATTGACGGAGTAGAGTTGTGGAGTAAACTGCTGTCCTACACGGATCAGTGCGGCGGAACTGTTGCATCCCCGGTACTGGAGCTGTTGTTCTCCGATCAGCTTGCACCGGGAGATATGGTACCGGCGTTTCTTACCGGGTATGCGGATTCACTTCTGCGCGAGGCGTTCCTTGAACGTCCGCTTCTTGCGAGGTTTGCATCTGTCTCACACGAGCAGAAGATTACCACATTTGCTGCCTGTGACCGGGAAGCAATCTCTGCAAACTGCCAGAGAATTTCCCGCATTCTGGAGGCGAAAATTCCTGAGATGTATACGGGTGCGTCCCGCGACTCCGAGATGGGTGTGCTTACCGGCGAGTTCAACCGCAAACGTGGTCATATGTCGATCCGCATGCTGATGAGTAAGTCCGGTCATCTGATTCAGCAGATTAAACCGTGCTTTATGATGAGCCCGCTTTCGGTCGCACAGTATCTGGATCCCCGGTCGGTACAGTTCGATGTCATTATCTTTGATGAGGCCAGTCAGGTCCGGCCGGAAGATGCACTGGGCGCGCTGATGCGCGGGAACCAGCTGGTGGTGATGGGTGATTCCCGTCAGCTTCCGCCGACCTCGTTCTTTGACCAGCTGTCCTCCGGTGAAGATGAAGATGCTGGCGAGTCGGTCGCAAGTATCACGGATATGGAGAGCCTGCTGAATGTCTGTAAGCAGTCGTACCCCACGAAACGGCTGCGCTGGCACTACCGGTCACGGCATGAGTCACTGATCGCGGTTTCCAATCAGGAGTTCTACGACGGGACACTGATGGTGTTCCCGTCACCGATGCATGAGACTGCTGATCTTGGTCTGTCCCTCGTGTATCTGCCGGATACCGTGTATGAACGCGGGAAAGCGGGGGTGAACCGTGGTGAGGCAAAAGCAGTTGCAGAAGCGGTTATCGCGTATTATCAGCAGTTCCCGGACAAGACGCTCGGCGTGGCAACGTTCTCGACACGTCAGCAGGAGGTCATCCGGCAGGAGGTTGAGATGCTGCTGCGGGATCATCCGGAGATTGAGTCGTTGATGCGGCCGGAGAACGGAGAAAACTTCTTTGTGAAAAATCTGGAGACCGTGCAGGGAGATGAGCGGGACACGATGCTTATCAGTATCGGATACGGGTTTGATGAGAGTCACCGGCTGAGTAAGAACTTCGGTCCGCTGAATCAGGACGGCGGGGAGCGGCGGCTGAATGTGCTGATTACCCGCGCACGCGAACGGTGCGTGGTGTTTTCCAACTTCCGCGGTTCTGACCTGCAGGTGGAAAGCGGATCGCCGTCCGGTCTTGCCGCGCTTGCGACGTTCCTTACGTATGCGGCGGACCGGTCGGTACCGTTTGACTCCGGTACGGAGGCGGGGGACGATGTGGCCGGTTTGTTTGCCGATACGGTTGCCAGGATGCTGGAGGATCAGGGGTATTCCGTTGCCCGGAATGTGGGATGTGCCGGGTTCCGGATTGATGTAGCCGTGGAAGATCCCAAAACTCCGGGAGTGTATCTGGCCGGTGTGCTCTGTGACGGCCCGTACTACTGGACGTCCCCGGTTGCCCGGGACCGGGACCGCCTGCGGTCGCAGGTTCTGGACGGTCTTGGATGGAAGCTGATTCGTGTCTGGGCATCGGAATGGTATCAGCACCCGACAGCCTGTACGAAACAGCTTCTGGACGCGCTGGATGCTGCGAAAAAATCTCCAAAGAAAAAACAGGCGACGAAGATCGAGACGGTGAAGACTGCGGCGAAATCTGCTGCGGATACTGTGTTAAAGACGAGTAAGCCGGCCACTGATGAGGAGACGGCAGAACCCGCTGCAGCTGCTACTGCAGCAGCAGCTGTTTCCCGTGTAGGTCTGGTACCGTATGTGGTGTGTGAGGAGTGTTCCCTTGGCAGTTATCATCAGTTTGCCTCGGTGCCGGACTCTGTTCTGGCAACTGCGATCGTCCAGATTGTGGCGGTTGAAGGACCAATGCCGGAGAGTGTACTTGTTACCCGGGTAAAGGAGCTGGGTCGCGTGTCCCGGATGACTCCGGCAATCAAGGCGAAGATCAGCTCGCTGTGTGCCGCAGAGGTTGATGAGGGACGGCTTACTGCTGATGCTGAGGGGTTCCTTTCGGTTCCGGAGAGTACGATTCAGCCGCGTCTTCGTCCGGCAAAGTGGCAGATTGGGGATGTGTCCCTCGCAGAGATCGGGGCTGCTGCGGTTGTTGTGCTGGAAAAGCAGTTTTCGACGCCGAAAGAGGATCTCATCCGCCAGACCTGTATGGTCCTTGGGTTTAAGGCAACTGCTGCCGTAAAGGATCGGGTGTCCGAGGGTCTAGAGTCCGCAATTACCGCGGGCCTGATTCTTGAGGAAAGCGGTGTGTGTACTGCAGCTGAATCATGAGGCCGGGGACGGGAAAATTCGTCCTCATCTCATACACGTTTTTGTGATAGCACGTCACATACCTAAGTAGCAGTATTTGCAGGACCTGTATGTTTGAGCAGTTATCCGTAGTTACCGATTCCGCCCCGTATCTTCTGGAGGGTATGGCAGTTACACTCGCACTTGTGGCGCTGTCGTTATGTATCGGATTTCTCTGCGGAATTGTACTGACCATCGGCCAGGTGTATGGTCCATGGGCGGTCCGGAAACTGGTGGATGTGTATGTCTGGTTTTTCCGTGGTCTGCCGAACATTGTTCTGCTGTTTTTATTTTTCTTTGCCCTGTTCCCGATGACCGGTTTTGATATTCCGGCGTTTGCCGTTGCGGTTGTGGTGCTCGGTCTGCGAAGTGCGGCATATCAGTCGCAGATTTTCCGCGGGGCAATTCAGTCAATTGCGGACGGGCAGATGCTTGCGGCCCGGTCTCTCGGGATGACACGCTGGCAGGGCGTCAGGTATGTGATTCTGCCCCAGGCCCTGCGGTTATCTCTGCCGGGATGGTCGAATGAGTATCCGGTTCTCCTGACCGATTCCGCGGTTGCCTATGTGATTGGTGTGGCAGAACTTCTGACGCGCGCGAGTCAGATTGTGAGCCGGACGGGTGAGCCGATGGTGGTGTATCTTACCTGTGCGGTTTTGTTTATTCTGCTGAATTACGGCGGTATGATGATTATCCAGTGGGTAGAAAAAAGGGTCCGGATCCCCGGATTCGGGAATAATGAGGTGACTGAAACATGAGTGAGACTCCTATTCTCCGGGTAGAGAATCTTTCCAAGTCCTACGGCGATCTGGAGGTTCTGAAGTCAGTATCGTTTGATGTCTATAAGGGCGAAACCAAGGCGTTTATTGGTCCGTCGGGTACGGGCAAGAGTACGCTTCTGCGCTGTATTAATCAGCTTACGGTGCCGGACGGCGGTTCGGTGTATCTGAACGGTGAGGAGGTTACGCGTTCGGGTGACCGGATTAATATGTACCGTCAGCGGATGGGGATGGTGTTTCAGAATTTTAATCTGTTTGATCACCTTACAGCGGTGCGGAATGTGGAGATTGCGCTTCTGAAAGTGAAGAAGATGGGAAAGGAAGAGGCGCGGAAGAAAGCGATGTTTGAACTGGAACGCGTGGGGATGGCGGACCGCGCGGAGTATTATCCGGCCCAGCTTTCAGGGGGTCAGGCGCAGCGTGTGTCGATTGCCCGGGCACTTGCGATGGATCCGGATGTGATGCTGTTTGATGAGCCAACGTCGGCACTGGATCCGGAACTGAAGCGTGAGGTGCTTGAGGTGATGCGGAAACTCGCCGCGGATGGTATGACGATGCTGATTGTGACGCATGAGATGCATTTTGCGACGTCGTTTGCGACGGAGATTCTGTTTATGGAGAAAGGCGAGATCGTCGAGCGCGGAAACCCTGCTGATATTCCGACCAGTCCGTCGTTTGTCCGTATCCGTGCGTTTATGGGAGCCTATGAAGAGTAAGTATGGATCTCAGCTGGCTTGAATTTGATATCCCGTTCTGGGTAAATACTCTGCTTCCGGCATTGTGGGACGGGCTGATTGTGACTCTCCAGCTGGTGGCTATAACGGCACCGTTTGGATTTCTGTTTGGTCTTCTGGTGGCGGTTGCACGGGTATACGGTGTCCGCCCGGTGCGATGGCTGGCACAGTTGTATGTGATTTTTTTCCGCGGGTGTCCGCTGCTCCTGCTGCTGTTTATTTTGTATTATGGTCTGCCGACGGTGGGAATTGTGCTAGGGTCGTTTTTTGCGGCTCTGCTTGGATTTATTTTGTGTAACTCTGCGTACAACTCCGAGTATATCCGCGGAGCTCTCCTGTCGATTAAGGGCGGGCAGATGACGGCTGCTCAGGCGCTTGGTATGACACGGATGCAGGCTGTCCGGTATATTGTGATTCCGCAGGCGCTGCGAAAAGCTCTTCCCGGTGTTTCAAATGAGTTTATCTATCTGATTAAGTACTCGTCTCTTGCATATGTGGTTACGGTAATTGAGCTGACCGGTGCTGCAAAGATTATTGCAACGAAGTATTTTGCGTACTTTGAGGCGTTTGCTGCGGTTGGTGTGTTCTATCTGGTCCTCGTAACGATTGCAACAATTGCCATTCAGAAATTGGAAAAGAAGTATGCGATTCCCGGAATGAGCGGCGGGATTGATGGAAAGGGCATATAATATATTTTAAATATTTTTTGCCCGCATATTTTCCCGTATGTCATTTAGTCTGGAAGTGATTGACAAGCTTGCTGCACTGGTTACTGCGGCGTTCGGTCTTGTTGCGGCGCTTGCATGGAACTCGGCGATTCAGGCTGTGTTTAAGGAAATTTTTGGTGATCAGAGTAGTATCCCGGCGATGCTTGGCTATGCCGTTTTTGTGACGGTTATTGCGGTTATCTTTACGCTCTGGATTGGTTTAGTGTCCAATAAGGCGAAGGGCAAGATTGAGCCTGACAAGAAAGAGGAGTAATTTCTTTTTCTTTTTTCCCAAGTTGCAGTATCCAAGTGTTTATTATCTCTGCTATGAAATCTGTTATGTAGCGCGTACCAACGCGTTGTTGTCCGAATGGAATTACTTTATGCGATTGTTATTGTCATAGGGCTGTTCATTTTTGAGTCGATCGCAAGTATCGATAATGCGATCATCAATGCTGATATTTTAGCTACTATGCGGGAAAAGGCCAGACGGTGGTTCCTTGTTTGGGGTATTCTGCTGTCGGTGTTTCTTGTCCGCGGTATTTTGCCGTGGTTGATTTTGTGGGGTACGAATCCGTCCCTTGGGCCGATTGGTGCTCTGACTGTAACGTTTGTGGACGACGATGCTGCCCTTGCAGCGATGGAGAGTACGGCACCGTATCTGCTGATGTTCGGCGGTGTGTTTATGCTGTTTCTTTTCTGTCACTGGTTGTTTGCCGAGAAGAAAGATTGTATTATGCCGGGTGAACGGTTTCTGACGAATCAGGCGCCGTGGTTTTATGCGGTTGTGGCGATTCTTCTTCTGGCTGTGGTCTGGGCGACACTGGAACGTGATCCGGTTCTGGCGTTTGCGGCGGTCGGCGGGTCCACTCTGTTCTTTCTGGTGCAGGGGTTCCGTTTGTCGGCGGATATGAAGTCGGCGGAGCTTGGGCATAGCGAGAAGTCGGATATGGCGAAGCTGATGATGCTTCTGGTGATCGATAGTACCTTTTCGATTGACGGAGTTATCGGTGCGTTTGCGTTTACGTTCTCTGTGCCGTTGATCTTTATCGGCTGTGGTCTGGGCGCTATTGTGGTCCGTGAGCTGACGATTAAGTACATCGATACGATTAAGCGGTATATCTATCTGAAGAACGGTGCGATGTATTCTATTCTGGTTCTGAGCCTGATTATGGTCGCAGAGGGATTTGGGATGCATGTGCCTGCGTGGCTTGCGTCGGTTTCGATGGTTGTTATCGTGGCGGTGTTTCTGTATATTTCTGTTCTGCGGATCCGGAACGGGAAAGGTCCGGCATGTCCGGTCCCTGCTGTTCAGAAATGATCTGAACAGATTCCTTTTTTTTGTCGGACCGCGTAGTTTGTGATATGCGGGTTTGCTGTGTTCAGTCGGTGCAGGTGTGGAATGATGTGGAGGCGGCATTTTCTTTGGCCCGGGATGCGGTTTCCCGTGCTGCCAGTGATGATGCGGAGCTGGTGGTGTTTTGCGAGCAGTATGCAACCGGGTGGCGAACGGATGCGGGTGCGGGGATTGCGGATGAGAGGATACGTGATCGATGGCTTTCTCTTGCAGAGGAGTTCGGGGTTGCGATTGCCGGTTCGTATCAGCGTTCGGTTCCTGGAGTTCGTCCTGAAAATGTGATGCTGGTTTGCGGGCCGTCAGGCGAGGTTCTGGCGGAGTATGCAAAGGTTCATCTGTTTGTACCGGGTGGTGAGGATCAGCGGTTTTCTGCGGGGTCTGTGCCGGTCTGGTTTGAGTTTGGCGGGGTACGGTTTGGGTGTGCGATCTGTTTTGATCTGCGGTTTCCTGAGTTGTTCCGGGAGTATCTGCACGCGGGGTGTTCGTGTGTTCTGGTACAGGCTGCGTGGCCTGCGGCACGCGTGGCGGACTGGGAGCTTCTTCTCCGTGCCCGGGCTTTAGAGAACCGGATGTTTGTTGTTGGTGCGGGATGCCTGGGATTTGAGGAGGTTTCCGGGACGGATTACTGCGGCAGGAGTTTGATTTGTGATCCGGAGGGACGTATTGTTGCGGATGCGGGAGTGTTTGCGGGGGAGTGTATGTATGATGTGGATGCTGATTCTGTTCGGGATTGGAGGGCGCAGTGGGGAATGGAGTGAATTTATAACCCATTGATCCATTTCGGAGAATATCTGGGGTGTTTCTCTTTTGGATATTGTGAGAGGCCGATTATTTTGGTTTTGTCGGGAAAGCAAACCTAGACGATGCCCAATATATTTAATATCACTCTGCTCTAAATGCAGATTGCAGTATTTGTGGGGTTCTTGGCTGCGAAAGAGGATGTTTCGGGATGCGGATCCGGTCATTTTCTTTTTTGTGGCCGTTGGCATGTTGCCCCACATATTGTATTATATAGACACACCCTGTCTGTCCGCCACCTCCGAAGTGTTGCAGCCATAGCGGATGGATGCATTTATGCAGAGTTGCTTTGGCGATTCTTGCGGGGCGGCAGGGTGCGCCTATGTAGGGACGGGCTTTTTTTGGGGGTACTTGTATTGAAGAGATTTTTGGTGGGTGCGTGGGATCTTTGATAAATGTATGTGTGTGCTTGAGTTTCAGGGATCGGAAAAGATCATTTTGCTTTTGATATATCCGGTTACCGGACAGGTCGTTGCATTGGTGGTCTTCATAGGGTAAGCATAGTTTTAATTAGTATTATCTCTCTTAGTCTGATAATGTGGTGTGATTCTTTCGTTCCGGATAGTAATGTATGGTATTTAGGTGATGTTTGTTCCTTTGTGAAGGTGGTCTTTTTTATCCGTGGCGAGTGTGATGCGTGATGAGAGTATGATGCATGGGTTTGCATGGGAACCTTGTTTTCCCTCGCATATTCTTCAACGTGGTTATGAGTATTTTCTGGAGGGTCTGGTGCTGGATCTGCAGCAGGTCGATGATGGAGAATATACGGCAGTAGTTCGCGGAAACTCTGAGTATCACGTGTATATCAGGATGGAGGGCGGTGTTCCAACGAGCCAAATGTCCTGTACGTGTCCATATGCGGAAAGTGGCCGGGCATGCAAGCATATGGCTGCGGTACTGTTTGCTCTGGAGGATCAGCGCGCGTTACCTGTATGTCCTTCGATGGAAGAGGACACTGACGCTTTGCTTGCAACAGCAGCACCCGAAGAGTTGCGATCTTTTTGCCGGGAGATGATTACCACTGATTCAAAGTTTCAGCGCGCGTTTGTTTTTTGGTTTACCCGGCAGGTTTCAGATGCGGATATCCTTTCATTGAAGAAGCAGGTTTCATCACTTATCCGTACATATGCGGATCTCTATGAGATGGGTGAGTATTCGTGGTATTTGGATGAGAGCTTTGCGGAAATTGAGAGCTTCGTTACATCCGAAGTTGATGTGATGCTGAATGCGAGAATGTTTGATCCTGCTTTCCGGTTGATCTGTGAGATTTCCGATTGTTTGAATCAGTATTCCGGAATTTTTCGGGATGACGTTCCATCTGATATATCTCATCTTTGTCAGGAACGCTGGGAGTATATTCTGACGCATAATTCCGATGATGTGCTGGAAGATGCCGTCTTTGACTGGTTTTCCCGGCAGATGTTTCGATCTTTGCTTGGTGGTGTGATGCAGGCATGTCTTTGGACGTATTTTCAGGAGGACGATACACGCAGAAGAAGCTGGGTCTGGCTGACAAGGTTTTGGGTATGGATGCAGCCTCTGAGCTGGGTGATGTTCCCTTGGACGTTAACGGCTGGGCTCTCTGTAAAATTGATTTAATGACCCGGCTTCATATGCCCGAGGATGAGATTCACCGTGTCGAACTGCAATACTGGGACTATCCGGGGATCAGGAGGAGACGCGTTGATTTGTATCTTCGTAGTGGGGATGTGCCGGCTGCAATAGAATTGTTGGAGGAGTGTAAGCAGAGGGATTCTTGGAATTCAAGTCTGGTGATTTCCTACTGCCGTGAGTTGAAGGATCTGTATCGCGATGCCGGGGATATGGCAGGGTATCGAAATGAACTACGCGATCTTCTCCGCCGTACCGGGTATGGGTACCTTGATGATTTTCGTGAGTATCGCCGTTCATGCGCTCCGGATAGGTGGGAGGCAGAACGTGAGGATATTTTTTCGGATGTCCACAATCAGTCTATTTTGCGCGGTTTGCTGTTGGAAGAGATGTTGTATGAACGACTGCTTGCGAGTCTGATGGGTTCGTCATGTGTGGATGAGATCAGGAAATATGAGGCAGTTCTCATGCCGCGTTATCCTTTGGAGCTGTTGGGGTGGTATGAACGGACAGCACGGGACATGGTATCTGTGACCGGTAATCGGGAGCATTATCGGGAACTTGTTCGTCTGCTTCATTCTATGGCTGCATATCCCGGTGGCAGGGAGCGGGCAAGGGTGCTGGCAGATGAGTGGCGGGGGATGTACCGTCGAAGATCTGCAATGATGGATGAGCTGCGGCGGGGCAGTGTTTGATACCGGATGAGTGAATCTGTCTCCATTCTGCGGGTCCTTATGGTAGTTGGGCTGCTGCTACTTGAGGGAGAGGAGAGGTTTCTCCGGGACTGGGGCTTTTGCCGCGCGCGTAGGTTTTGGGAAACTGTTCTGAGGATTATGAAAGGGGCGTGTCTGCAAGGCCAAGGGCGTTTTGGAGGTGTGTGTTTCTCGTGTCCCTCTCCTCTGTATGATTGGCATACGAATACTACATCATGATGCATCACTTCCTGGCGTTAGTAATGCATTATACTGCACCAGAACGATGGTTTCATGATGCACTATGACGTATCATTACATGCATCATGTCAGAGCTTGCAGAGTATCTTGCCCGGCAAAATCCTCATTGGTCCGGTCTTCCTTTGGAAACGGGTATCTCCCGACCATTTTATCTGGAGAAGATACAACGATATCTTTCAGTTGGGGAAATTCTTGTTCTCAACGGTGTACGGAGAGCAGGAAAGACGACATTGCTCTGGCAGACGATTCGATCTCTTCTTGGCCAGGGCCGTGACCCCCGAAGTATTCTGTTTGTGAACTGTGACGAGCCGGCAATATTACATTGTGCAGATCCTCTTGGGGATGTGCTTGCTACGTATCAGCGGGAGATTTATGGAGGCGACGATGTTGTTTTGGTTTTTGATGAGATTCAGGAGATTTCCGGATGGGAACACTGGGTCAAAGCCTGGTATGATCGAAAGAAATTCCGGATTATTTTGTCCGGTTCGTCCGCAAAACTTCTTGATTCCGGAATTTCCCGCAGGATTAGCGGACGTTATTTGAAGGTCCCTGTCTATCCTCTTGACTTTGCAGAGTACCTGAGTTTTTTCGGGGAGCAGGTTCCCTCCGATGTTGTTGATGCGGGTTTGAGAAAATACAGGATCTTTGAGCTGCTGCGTTCGTATCTTCAGTTCGGCGGATTTCCGGCTGCGGCACGTATTGCTGATGAGCAGATCCGTACAGAGCATCTTTCCACGTATTTTGAGAGTATCCTGTTTCGCGATATTGAGGAGCAGCACGACATTCGAAATCCTACGGTGTTACGCAAACTCTTAGCGTATGCGGCTGCAAATATTTCAGTTCCCTACTCGTATCGTGCCCTTGCAAATGTGTTTGGGAGTGATCCAAGAATTATTACGGATTATCTCACATTTGCAGAGGATGCGTTTCTCTTCTTTACGGTGTCGCAGTTCAGTTACTCGCTTAAGTCGCAGGCCGTGAACGGGAAGAAGTTGTACATGATTGATACCGGTCTGCGGAATGCGGTGGCGTTTCGTTTTTCTTCAGATCAAGGGAGGCTTGTGGAGAATGCGGTGTATGTACATCTCCGGAGATATGGCTATGTTCCTTATTTCTGGAAAGGTACCGGCGAGGTTGATTTTCTCATTATGCATCGCGATTCGTCATTTACTGCGATTAATGTGTGTTATTCGGATGATATGCCCGAGCGTGAGGTGCGGGGTTTGTCTGAGTGTTCCCAGATTCTTTCGGGTGAGGTCCGGAGGATGATTTTGATCACCAAGGACCTTGAGCGTGAGGAGAATGGGGTGATGTTTGTTCCTTTGTGGAAGTGGCTTCTTGCGAATCCGTGTATGGTATGAGAGAGGGGGCGTTCTGATGCAGACAATGCAACGCGCGCGAGTGGAATGCCGGGGAAACTCTGCTGCGGGATACTGGAGATTTTTCCAACTCTTATTTTTCATCATTCATGTTGAGTCAGCTCTACATGAAAACCTCCCGACACCCCGGGTTTTTTCTCGGGTGAGCGGGAAACACGTCACGTGAGCGCTTTATCCCGTTTCATAGGGTAAGCATAGTTTTAATTAGTGTTATCTCACGTTATCAGATAATGCGGTGTGGTTGTTTCATTCCGGATAGGTGGGAAGCAGAACGTGAGGATATTTTTCGGATGTCCGCAATCAGTCTGTTCTGCGTGGTTTGCTGTTGGAAGAGAGGTTGTATGAACGACTGCTTGCGAGTCTGATGGGTTCGTCATGTGTGGATGAGATCAGGAAATATGAGGCAGTTCTCATGCCGCGTTATCCTTCGGAGCTGTTGGGGTGGTATGAACGGACAGCACGGGACATGGCATCTGTGACCGGAGATCGGGAACATTATCGGGACCTTGTTCGTCTGCTTCATTCTATGGCTGCATATCCCGGCGGCAGGGAGCGGGCGAGGGTGCTGGCAGATGAGTGGCGGGGGATGTACCGTCGAAGATCTGCAATGATGGATGAGCTGCGGCGGGGCAGTGTTTGATACCGGATGAGTGAATCTGTCGCCATTCTGCGGGTCCTCAAGGTAATCTCCCAGATTTGCAAAATGGAGATGCCCCTTCTGAAATGAGATTAAGAGGTCAACGTCACTTTCCGGAGTGACATCACCTCTGCTTATGGATCCGCATACTCCAATGGTCTCAATCCCGAACTGTTCCTGAATATAGGGTAAATATTGTTCCAGTTTTTTGAGAACATCTTCTTTTATGTTGGTGTATTCTGACATTCCGGTGTTTGTTCGTAGATCCTATGAGAGTTTGTCTGAATGCATGATAAGGGGAAACACGATTTTCAATTTTGATAGGGAATAACTCTTATGGAATAAGGGTTTCTCCCTTTAGAGAGTCTGACCTATTTTCGTAAATTTACCCGTAAATTTTAGTAATATGAGAAAATATTTTTTGGGAATATATATGTACAGCCAACACCCGAGTTTTTTCAGAAATACTGCATGGTGTTTTGATAAGGACAATGATTTTTTCGCGTTCTGGAGATCCCCGGTATTTATATAGGCCTGGGCTTGTAGGATATGTAGATACGATATGTAGAGTGACAAATTTTCATCAGTTTCGTATATCGGCATGTTTTGATTTTTCAATCCCTGAGGGTTAGGAATAGAGATTATATCCGCTTTTTTTCTGATTTGCACTTTATGATTGTTTGCAGTACCCATGTTGTAGACGCTACAGGGTTTGGATGAATAGGCAATGGGATAATGATAACCAATTCTCGCCCAGAGATCCAGATCCTCACTAATTCGAAGTGTTTCATTAAATACTCCTACTTCATTCAATATTTTGTGGGGGATGACAATTCCGGAGGTTTCAATTGGGTGGGGGCCTGTAGCAATGGCATGGTAATAGGAAGGGAGGAGACCTTCAAAATCTTTTGGAACGTCTGAACATAGAATTACCTGTTTTATTTGTGTTTGTGTGTTGTTTATGTAATATGCGGTAGCGTAGATTCCCGCATTAGGGTAATCTTTTCTGAGTTTGATGATGGTCTCCAGATATTCTGGTAACCATTCATCGTCCGCATCCAGAAATGCAATAAGTTCAGATTTTGCAATTTCAATTCCCAAGTTTCTGGCAGCGGCCACTCCTTTATTTTCCTGGTTGACGAGGTGTATTCTTGTGTCGGTGTACGTGTTTATGATATCCGTACTTTTATCCGTTGATCCATCGTTTATTATCAGAATTTCATAATTTTGATATGTCTGGTTCAGGACAGAATCCAATGTTTTGGCAATATACGCTTCTTTGTTGTAGAGAGGGACGATAACAGATATAGAGGGGTCGGTCATTCGATTCATTAATTTCATTATTCATACAGCATTATTAACTTAGTTCTGTCACGTTCGAATTGGGGGGAGTTATATGCTGGATATTTTTAGGTTAGGAGAGTTCATATTCTTTTCCGGCAATATACTATTAACAGGCCATGGGCGAATATACTGAAGATAACGGATTAGTTAGTATTATTATACCTGCATATAATGCCGCTCACTATATTGAAACATGTTTAAGATCCATCTATTCTCAAACATATTCTTATTTTGAAGTCATTGTTGCGTATGATGAAAAATCAACAGACGATACCCTTTGTGTGTTAACATCTCTTTCTGAGCAGTATCCTCACCATATTGACATTGGCCGTGATACAGGTTCTGGTGCCGCACGAAATCGTGGATTTCAATTTGCCAAAGGTGAATTTATTATTTTTGTTGATGCCGATGATGAGTTGCTTCCAGAGTATCTATCATCAATGATTACCCTATTTACTAAATATCCTCTGCTGCAGGTAGTTTCTTGTAATTATCTTGTTGTTTCTGAAGAGAACCTTGTATCTGGTCGTGGATCTGCCGAAAGAGCAAGTTCTACGATGCGGGTCTATGATAGATCAACCGCGTTGAAGCTGAAATTACATGGTATCTTGCCTTCTGCTCCATGGACCTACCTTGTTAGACGTCGCTTTTTAGTGGATAATGCTATTTGTTTCCCAGATTATTCGCATGGTGATGATGGGGTGTACACATGGAAATTAGTAAGTTATTCAGAGTCTGTTGGGTATTGCTCGAAGCAACTCTATTTATTTATACAGCATCCCACATCCATTACTCATACATTGTCTGACACATGGTGGGATAAATATCGTGCTTATAGAATGGAGGTGTTTTGCCTTCTGGATGCCACCGATCCAATGATCGCAGTAGATTTTCAGATTAAAGAACTACGTTGGCTTGCCTATTCCTATGCCTGTCAGAGTAGCTATCAGATATTTCTAGATGGATTACGTAAGTATGGGATAACGCGCTTGTCATTCCTTCAGACATCAGACACCCTATTGGATCGGCTGTCTGTTATCTGTTTCCGTATTTCAAAACGACTATATTATCATCTTATTCGGTTTTGGGATAGGAAAAAGAAGACGGAGTCTACTCTTCTATAATCTCTGTAGAGTATTCCTATTATATGTCTCTATCACTAAGATACGACATATTTACTTTGATTTCATTAAATCTTGTAGGTAGCGTGCCCCTATTTTTCCATACAAGGGTATGAATAAATGCCATATTTTCTTTATTTTTTCTTTCAATGAATACCTCCAGATATATTTGTCAATATCTTGTATCACATCATCTGCTGAGGCTAAGGCCTGTGGCATTAGATGAAATACCTTTCCGTCTTTTCCCCATGGGGTGAGTGACAAATAATACCAGTATTCCATGTCATATTTACTCACATACTCATTCCATGGTTTCACATTTTTTGCAAAATGTAAGATATAATCTGAAAATGTATCACTATTGTTCTCTTTTGAGATAATTGTTTCAACCCATTCTTTGCCGAAACCTAATCCCGAAAACGTGTTGTATCGGGATGGAAGTATTATTTTTTCATCATAAAATATGGAATTGAAAATGTCCTGTTCTAAAAAGGGGGTATCTTGGTGCTTCTGTAAATATTCTATTGCTTTATCAGGAAGTGTTTTTTCACACCGTATCTTTTTTAAGTTAAATATGAGTACATCGGCATTTACGTATGAGTCAATTGGCATACTTACTGACTCATAATATCTTTTTAAATTTTTAACATGTTGAAGTGCATAGGGGAGTCCTTGGTCTAAGCATCCCGCCAGACTATAATTTTCTAGATTAAGGTCATATAATTTCGCCATATCCATTTTTACAATAACATCAGATCCTAATGATATAATTTTATCAAGATTTGGGAGTAGTATTGGTAAAAATAATCGGTAAAAGCCAGTGGGAGCTCCATATATTTTCAATGCTGGGATTGTATCTCCATTTACCCACTCGGGTAATATGACATCATGAAAATAGACCTCGGCATTGTATTTATTGGTCAGTTCACGGTATTTTTCCATATTTTCTTCCGCAGCGTCCATATCCTGAAAAGACATTTTCCCTTCATGAAGAAGATGGAACACTACCGGTACAGAACAGTTTTCCATCACGGATGCCATCGCTGCAGCAGTATGGCGATTGTAATCATCTGCAAGGTTCCAACGGACAATGGCGACATGTACTTTATCATGCATCTAAAGTAGATTGAAACTCATACTATATGTAAATAGGCAAAAAATAGTGAGATATCCAAGAATTGTCTAGAAAGAAAACTCAAGTTATCAGTACATTTGAAATCATGCGCCATTTTCTCTGAGATCCTTAATAATTTCCAGTATACCCTCTCTAAACGAAATTCGTGGGTACCACCCAACTGTTTCCTGTAACTTTTTTGAAATTGGATCGAACCCATTGGTGGCATGTGGGAAAGCTCCAAAATCCAAATAACTGGATGAATGTGTGTATTCTACCATCTCATAGATATATTTCATGAGTTTCTGGGGATTTATCCCTGAAATATTATAGATTCCCAGGGGAGCATTTTGAAGAAGAATCAGCGCCTGCACAACATCTTTGACATGCACAAAGTCCCATGTTTGAGTGCAGTCTGATAGGAGAATTGGCTCATTTCGTAGCATTTTTTTTAATACCGAGGGTATTAATGTGCTCTCATTATCTCCGACACCATAGGTACTGAATATGCGGGCCCATATAAATTTCAGCCCCAATTTCTCTGATAACACCTTTCCCTCTTCATACACCTGCAGCTTGGCTTTTCCATATTCTGAAACAGGATACGGGGGATAGGTTTCGTCAATTTTTCCACTACAGAGACCATACTCAGCCTGTGATCCAATACCTATAAAAACAGTGACACCAAGTTTAGCAGCAGAACGTATCGCATCCATGGAATACTGACGATTTGCTTGTTGTAAATGGACATCATCACGATCGGAAGCACGGATACCCGCCCAAGCAAGATGATAAAAAGTATCTACTTGGCCGTTTAGTATCAGTGGTAGTTGAGCAATATGTTCTAAGGAACATTCGATCACAGAAAGATTATCTTTCAGTTGCCAAGACACGTGTTTAAGAGATGCTGGATCACGAATGATAGCTACAACATGGTTCTCTGGGTCCTCCAGCAAGGAAGTTACCAACTCATTTCCGATAAAACCTGTGGCTCCAGTTACTGCAATCGTTCTCATAAATCCTGCTCAATATGCATCAGACGGTCAAGACATTCACGTTCAAGAAGTGGTTCCTGATCATAAATTGGTCTCCCCATCCCCAATTTAGGATAAACATATGTCGGTGTATCACACACAACGTTCACAAGCAGAGGACCATCTCCACGTAACATCTCACCGAGGAAAGCTATATCCTCTATTTTGGATATGTACAGGGTGGGAATTCCATAAGCATTTGCCAGTTGGCAGAAATTCGGTACCGTATAACCATACTCTTTGGTAGTCTGTGTGTATATCTTGTTAAAGTACATTTCCTGAAAATGCCGAATCATACCCAATGAACTATTATTCAAAATGATGATTTTAATAGGTAAATGTTCTCTCTGAATAAACTGCAGTTCCTGTATATTCATCTGCAGTCCCCCATCTCCAGTAAATACAATGACAGGTCCCTTTTCTGCATAATAGGCTCCTATTGCTGCAGGTAGAGAATACCCCATTGCCCCATGACCTCCAGAAAACAATATTCTTTGCCTATCCTGTATATGAAAGTCCTGAGCAACCCAAACCTGATTCTGCCCAACATCAGTCGTAATGATGGCATTTTCGGGGACATAAGTACTGATATTATAGACGATATCATTAGGGACCCGCCTATCAAGTCCCAGAAGAGTATGTTTTATTGTACTACACTCATCTATCCATCGTGAATTTTTTTCGAATGAAAACCTGTGATCAGTGGCCAACCGTGGAAGTATCTGACGGAGATCCCCTCGTATTCCAATTTCATCTTTTTTTATCTTATTCGTGAGCTCACCTTCGGATATGTCAATCCTGATGAAAGTAGCTTTTTCAGCAAATGATTCAGTATCTACGCCCGTTTGCCGTGTATCCAACCGGGAACCCAAGCTAATAAGGAGATCACACTTTGCCTGAATAATATTTGCATATCGGTGACCGTACGCTCCAATAAATCCAAATTTATAGGGAGACGAATCAGGAAGGCAATCTACACCAAGCATTGAGGTAACAACGGGGATTTTTACTTGTTGAATGAACCTACGAAAATGATCTATCATCCCAGAGGAGCGAATACCCGCTCCAGCCAAAATTAAGGGTCTTTTAGAGGCACCTATGTGCTCGTATATGAGATTTACAATGTCATCGTAGTTTATATCCGCCTCAGAGCAATTATTTGTTGGAACATACTGCCTTAACTCTCTGGGATTGATCATTTCACGTTGAATGTTAAAGGGAACATCAAGAAGAACAGGACCGGGTCTTTCGTCCATACTCAGGAAATAGGCTTTTTCCAGCTCATAACAAATATCCCTTGCATCATCAATACGAACAGCATATTTTGTGATAGGGTTTACTATTGAGACAATATCACATTCTTGAAACCCCTTTTGACGTACGTTTAGATGACCTCGTGCCTCATAGGTATTTACTTGTCCTGTGATGAATATACAGGGAATTGAGTCGTAATACGCATTAGCAATACCCGTTATCAGGTTTGTAGCACCGGGCCCACTGGTGGAATAGGCAATCCCCGGTTTTTGCATAATCTGTGCATAACCGCATGCACAAAATGCAGAGGCCTGCTCATGGTAATTGAGATGGGCTGTTATATTCTGATTATATCGAGTAAATGAGTCCATTAAACGAGTAATCATTCCACCCGGATATCCAAAAACATCGTGTGTCCCATGGCGGATAAAAAATTCAGTGATGTAGTCACAGACTGGCATCTCATCAATTTGCATAGCTACCCCTTATATTTACAGATATGTTTTGAAATATTCGTGTATCATACTGATTATGTAATTAATCTGCGCATCACTCAGACCTGGATATACCCCTATCCAGAATGTTTTGTTTAGGACCACATCAGTGTTCCCAAGTGTTCCGATAACGCGATATCTATCCCTCATTTTTGGATCTGAAAAACAAGGATGCCGTAACAGATTTCCTGCGAAAAGCATCCGTGTCTGAATACCATGTGCTTCCAGATACCGGACAAGTGGTTCACGCTCAACACCATCCCGCAACGTAAGGAGAAAACCAAACCAGCTTGGAACTGAATGTGGTGTTGCAGCCGGTAAAACAAAATACTCTTCCAAATCTGCAAGCCCGGCATAGAGTTTTTTCCAGTTTACAATTCGTTTTTCAATAAACCCGGGAAGTTTCTTCAGCTGTTCACATCCGATTGCTGCCTGCATTTCCGTAGCTTTCAGATTGTACCCGAAATGTGAATAGACATATTTGTGATCATAACCTTTCGGAAGCTCACCATACTGTCTGTCAAACCTATGGCCACAGAAATTATCCCTACCTGACGGACAGATACAATCCCTCCCCCAATCACGAAGAGATTTTACTATTTTCCCCAGAAGAGGACTATTCGTATAGACAGCACCTCCCTCTCCCATCGTCATATGATGAGGTGGGTAAAAACTGGATGTCCCGATATCACCAATAGTTCCTGTGTATTTCCATTCGCCATTCATGAAATATTTTGAGCCAAGTGCATCACAATTATCCTCAATAAGCCAGAGATTGTGTTCCTGACATATTGAAGATATTTCAGACAAGTCAAAAGGATTTCCCAAAGTATGGGCAACCATAATCCCTTTGGTCTCTGCAGAAATGGCTTTACGAACTTCACGGGGATCAATATTATATTCCGGAAGTGTTACATCAACAAATACCGGTATCGCGCCATATTGAATGATCGGAGTGACAGTCGTCGGGAATCCAGCCGCAAGAGTAATAATCTCATCACCCGGACGCACCTGCCGCTCGCCGAGAAGCGGTGATGTCAAAGCCATAAAGGCCAGCAGATTTGCAGAAGATCCCGAATTCACGAGACAACAATAGTGTACATGCAGAAATTCAGCCAGTTCTTTTTCAAATCTATCACAGTATTTCCCTGCTGTCAGCCAGAAATCCAGAGCACTGTCAACAAGACTGCACATCTCTTTTTCATCAAACACGCGGGCAGCATAGGGAATTCTGTCACCCGGCTGAAACAGAATCTTCTGCGAATAATATTTTACATAATATTGAGCAATCGATTCTAGAATTTTTTGTCTGTCCTCCAATTCATTGCAGGTGTCCGTCATAATGTGGCCTCAATTTTTTCCATGTATTCTGTAATATTTATCAGGCTGAGTTGTCGGGCATCAGCACCCAGATAATAGCTCTTGTACCATTCTGCAGTTATCCGCAGTGTTTCATCAAGATCCCATACAGGTTTCCAACCCAGCACTGTCATAGCTTTTTCTGAGGATAACCGAAGTAACGTTGCTTCATGCAGGTTTGTAAGTTCTGGATCGTATTCTGCTTTTCCTTCACCCCAGACGGTATAAAATTTTTCAATAATCTCCCGAACAGTGGCTGCTCCCGTTGGCAAAGGCCCAAAATTCCATGCATCCTCAAGCCTAGGAACATCAGTCATCATGTTTGCTGCGAGAAGCATATATCCGGACAGCGGCTCAAGGACATGCTGCCATGGGCGGATTGCCTGAGGACTACGAATCTCAAGATCTCTCCCTGAAGTTACTGCACGAACTGCATCAGGAATAATTCTGTCTTCAGCCCAATCGCCACCACCGATTACATTCCCTGCACGGACGGAGGCAAGATGTACTCCGTGTTCGAACATACGATCTGGAGAGAAAAATGAACTCCGGTATGAGGCAATGACAATTTCAGCTGCAGCTTTACTTGCACTGTATGGATCATGACCACCTAAGGCATCACACTCCCTATAGCCCCATAACTGATTTACATTCAGATAGCATTTGTCGCTCGTGATCATAACAATGATACATGGTAGTTTCAGAGTTCGAACTGCCTCCATAAGATGGATACTGCCCATCACATTCACATCAAATGTCCCAACCGGCTCCGCATATGATCTCCGAACAAGAGGCTGCGCTGCGAGATGGAAAATACAGTCCGGCTGAACTTCAGCAACAAAGGAGGTTAATTGTTCTTTATTGCGAAGGTCGCCAAAACACTCACCATGCAGACAATCCGAAATTCTCGCTGCGGTATAATGATTCGGTTCAGTTTCGGGAGGGAGAGCATAGCCGTACACCTTAGCACCGAGAGATGCCAACCAGAGTGCCAGCCAGGATCCCTTGAATCCGGTATGACCGGTTATGAGGATCTTCTTGTTTCGAAATACATCAAAAATCATTCTTTCCAACATTTCCAGGGAGTATTTCCTGCATCCCACATTTCCTGAAGTTGCTGTTTGTCACGCAGGGTATCCATACATTTCCAGAATCCAGTATGGCGATAGGAATAAAGTTCACCATCACGTGCCAGTTCTTCAAGGGGAGCACGTTCAAAAATTGTTGTGTCCCCTTCCCGAATATAATCAAAGACCCCAGGCTCCAGAACAAAAAATCCTGCATTGATCCATGCCCCATCTCCCTGTGGTTTTTCCATGAAATGCGTAATTCTTCCATTTGTATTCGAGACGATTGCTCCAAATCTACCCTCCGGCTGAACAGATGTCAGGGTTGCAAGTTTCCCATGCGATCGATGATACTCAACAAGTTTCTGTATATTAATGTCAGAAACCCCATCTCCGTAGGTAAGCAGAAATGGTTCATCACCAACATATTTTTTCGCCCGAAGCACACGACCTCCGGTCATTGTATTCTGACCGGTATCAATGAGGGTTACTTTCCAAGGCTCACAATGCTGCTCGTGAATGGTTATCTGGTTATTGGCCAGGTCAAACGTTACATCACTTCTATGGAGAAAATAGTTCGCAAAGTATTCCTTGATAACGTACCCTTTGTACCCGAGAAGGATGATAAACTCATTATATCCGTATTGCGAGTAAATCTTCATAATATGCCAGAGAATCGGGTGACCGCCAATCTCCACCATGGGTTTAGGGACAACACTGGTTTCTTCAGCAAGGCGGGTGCCCATTCCTCCCGCAAGGATTAAAACTTTCATCTGGAATCTCTCAGTATTTTTATAGGAGCTGCGGGATAATATAAGTATCAAAAAAGTGATTTCAGATCAGTCTGAGTTAATACCTTTCGATATCAAGCATTCGTAGGAAAAAATCTGTAACTAACCATATGCCCCTCCCGCTCGTATCCCGCCTCATGCGTATCCCTGCCATCCAGCGCCAGAGTACGCTATCCCTCATCTCCACAGTAGCCATCACACTAATCGGATTTATCTCCACCATGCTGTTCTCCCACATCCTCGGCAAAGACATCATGGGAGTCTACTACCTGTTCCTCGCCTACTTCGGCATCTTCAACATGATTGGTGACGGAGGATTTGGGCAGGCCGCAGTAAAACGTATCTCCGAGGGAAACGAACAAAATGCATACCTGAGTGCCTACGCCACACTTCGCGCGCTCCTGATCATCATCTCAACACTGCTCCTGCTCGTCCTCAGCCCGTACTTCATCGACATACAGGAGTACAACCTGATCCCATGGATCATCCTCGCACTGATTGCCGCATTTTTCGGGCATACCATAACCTATGGAGTCTTCGGCCTCGGTCATGTGGGAATCTACAACATTGCCAACGGCATAAATGAAATCTGCAGAATCCTCATCCAGATCATCATGGTCCTCCTGGGCTACACTGTTGGTGGACTCTGCGGCGGGTTCATCGTAGGACTTCTCATCTCCGGCATCGTCTGTTTCCGCCACTTCACATTCCGTCCGGCGAAATTTTCCGTCCGGCATATTCACAGCCTGTTTACCTACGGCTTCTGGGCATTTCTCATCACCACCGGCTCCGTCGTATTCACCTACGCAGATACCATCTTCATCGGGTACTTCATGACCAACGGCGATGTCGGTGTCTACCGGACTGCCTATCAGTTCACACTCGCCGCAACTTTTGCCACGACCGCTATTGCCCAGACCCTGATGCCGAAGATCAGCAATTGGAGCGCGCATCAGGAAACCGACAGAATACCTCCGGTACTTGCCCGGAGCATAACCTACTCTCTCCTGCTTGCCGTACCGGTTGCTGCAGGTGGAATTCTCTTCTCCGAACGCCTGCTCTACTACTTTTACGGCGCAGACTTCGCCGCTGGCGCAGGTGTCTGCTCCATACTCCTGATCCTGCAGGTGATTAACGTCTTCACATTCCTGCTTGGTACTGCGCTCAGCTCCATGGACCACGCCCGCCAGTCCTTCTATGCCACAGCTGCCGCCGCACTGCTCAACATCATCTTAAATCTCATCCTCATCCCGAAAATCGGCATTGAAGGAGCTGCAGTTGCCACACTCATCAGCTTCACAGTAAATGCAGTTCTCATCGGCTACTTCCTCAAAAAATATATCCGGATCAGACTCGAACTTCGGTCAATCGGATGCATTCTCGCCAGTGCCGCAGCCATGGTCCTGTTCCTGCTCGTATATCTCCACAGTATCCCACTGACAAACGTGGTCCTAACGCTGATTCCTGTACTCATCGGAGCAGGAATCTATTTCCTCCTCCTCTTCCGCCTTGACCGCAGCATCCGCGACGAACTCGCAGGCATCGTCACCCAGTTCGGCCTGCCCTGGCCGAAATGGCTCTGAAACCGTATCTTCTCGGGAGACTATCCGTTCCCTCCCCACATAACTTTAGAAACTTGAACCTCTCACGATCGAACCAGTGTAAATGATTCGCCCCGGATATGTGACAAGCGAAGCAGAACAGTATTCCAACAACGCAGTATCAGCAAACAACTATATCTTAAAACAATCCTAATATACCAAATAACACCCGGTAACAGAATCCCGGTAAGATGAAAATATGCAAAATTCCATCCCTGAATCATCATGCCTCCCTATTCCAGCATCAAACAGGACGTCCTTGCAAAACTCGAAAAACACCTACCTGAGATACAGGAACGTTTCGGCATAGAAACAATCGGCATCTTCGGATCCGTCAGCAGAGGTGAAGACACAGAAACCTCCGACATTGACGTACTCTATACATTCAAACCTGAATACGATACCTATGACACATTTTTTGAGCTCTCCGAATATCTTGAAGAACTCTTTGGACGCCGCGTTGATCTCATCTCACCGGGGTATCTCAAACCCAGAATAAAACCCTCAGTTCTGCGCGATGCCATAATCTATACCCCCGACAAAGCATCACCATGACCAAACACGATCTTCTCTCCTACCTTGATGACATCTGCATACAATCAGAAAATATCGCACATGCATTGCAGCGCATGACGTATCAGGAATTTCTCAACGATGCAGTCTACAACAGTGCAATGGTGCGATTTCTGGAAATCATCGGTGAAGCAGTGAAACATGTTCCAGAATCCATCCGAATGGAATATCCTGATGTTGCATGGAAAAAGATTGCAGGCATGAGGGATAAGTTGATCCATGACTATACTGAAGTAAATCTTCCGTATGTTTGGTACGTCGCAGTGGAACTCGTCCCCGTTCTCCATACCTATGTCCGAACCATTATCCGGAATCTGGAAACGCAATAACTCACGCCTCCTGCAGGCATCAAAATCATTCGGACATGGGGCTATGGGCCATGCAGTTGCTGGACTGACTCTGCGGCGGTTTCATCATAGGATATCTCATAGGATATCTCATCTCTAGAATCGCCTGCTGCATACTCCTACCGGAAAAAAGATCTCTCCCATTCATCGTGGTCAATATTCTATTCCTGTATCGACCTTGACAAACGGGAAACGAGAGAAAAAAATCATTATTCCTGGTCGTACTCTGGCCAGGACTTATCCCCACACAACCTCAGGAATCTCACGTGGTGGAATCTGCGTAAACGAGACCCCCGGATACCCGGCAAGCATCGCATACTGCGGGACCCACCCATCAGGAACTCCAAGGATCTCCCCAAGCTCGGGCTGAAGCCTCAGCATAGTCATCACATATCCAACCCAGCAGGTCCCAAGACCAAGTGACGGCGCGTACATATCTATAGAAGACAGCGCAATGACGCTATCGATCAGACCAAACTCCTGATTCGCATCACTCGCCGCAATCAGAATTGCCGGGGCATTCCGGCAGATCGGATCTTCACCCTTTGCGGCACACGCAAGAATCATCCCCACAACATCCCCCATCGGATGATTCGCAGGAAGCGTCTTCAAAAACGCAATTGAGGCCTGCGCGAACTCCCGGACCTTTCCCGGATCAGCGGCAATCACCCACTTCACCGGATGCACATTGCAGGCAGACGGCGCATACGCAGCCACCTCAATCAGCCGCATCAGAACCTCACGGGGAACCTGTCTCTCCTGCCACACACGTACCGACCGGCGGCTCATCAGATACCGGGCAAGCACATCCTCATCAATACCCGACCGGTATGCAGCCGTATTTCCCGGCAGGGAAAATCCCTCTGTATCCGTGGATAAACACTTTTCCGGACAGACTGCGATACACTGACCGCACGAAATGCAGAGCGCCTCATCACGGATTACCGGACTTCCTCCGTCAGACGCAGTAACTTTTCCCGTAGTACACATACACGAACACAGGCCACAGGAAGTACACGTATTCGCATTCCAGAGAATATGGAACGGCGCGGAAAATATAGATCTCATTATATCAAACATGCAGGCGGTGACTAAAAAGAGTTTTGTATCCCGCCGAAAATCACACAGACTCCGCCTCAGCAACAAACGCCTCAACACAGGAGACCCGGCCAAACAGCTTCAGCATCCATTTTTCTTTCCAACCGTAGGAAAAACTCCCTCCCGACGCATTCGGATGTCCCCCGCCGCCGAACTTCTTCGCGATCAGATGACTAACAGGTGCCACACTCCGGAGAGAAAACTTCCCCGTATCAAAAACCAGCAGTTCCATATCACACCCGAGTTCCGTACGTGCCGCCGCCGCCGTCTCACTCGGATAGCCGTAAGCCGGCATCACCGCAATCGTATATCTCCCCCGGTACACCTTTGCCGCCCGGATACTCCGTTTCATACATGCATTCTTGTCCCGCTCAATTCCCTCAAAAATACCGGTAATCTCATCATCTACAATTACTCCGCGTGCCAGCTTATTCCGAACCAGCTCCAGATTCTCCCGACGTGACGTCACCATCCCCAAAATCGCAGAACGGGGATCCTCATGCTTCCAGAGATCATAATCACACACAACCCGGGCAACCTCACCTGCATGGGTATTCTCCCGTGCAAGTATCCCTGCAACCACACCTGTCGCGCACCGGGACGGATCCACAATCAGTTCCGTAACAAAAGGCCGCACCCGGGCAATCTCCTCCTCCGTCCATTTATGATGATCATACCACTGAATCTTCCACCCGGCCGCATGGGCTTTCCTGGCATAATCCTCAATACCATTCTGATACCCGAGATCAGAAATAATCAGGGAATCCCCTTTTCCGTTACATCCGGCAACCTGCGCGAAAAACCAGCTGAATCTGTTAACCGAAGAAAATAGCGTGACAAGCTCATCGCCAAACACCATCCGGCAGACAGCATCTGATCCGGCAGCATCCAGATCATTATGCGTCAAATGTACCACATCAGAACTTCGTCCGACAATTACTTCCTGTAGAGCCGGTTTTTTCACATCTGGCTTTTTCCGGAGAAACGAAAACATCACACTACTTGTATGGTGTTTCCATGAATGAATATGACGACATCCGGCACAAAATGAACCGGAGTCTATAAATACTTCTCAGAATAACATTAATGACGCACAGCGCCTCTATAGCTCAGTAGGGAGAGCGCCAGACTGAAGATCTGGTTGTCGCCGGTTCAATTCCGGCTGGAGGCATTTCTTTTGAAGAATTTTATCCTGTTCTTTTCTGATATTTTCAGTGTTATAATACAGAAAAAAATAATACAGAAAAAAGAGATTATTCCGGACTTAGGATCAGAATATTCGTATCAATACTGTTCCCGCTCACCAACAACCGGTAATGTCCTGTCCGCAAAAGCTTCAACTCTTTTTCCACCTCACTACTGAATCCATGAGCATATCCATCCTGCATCACGACAATTCCGTTGTCCTCATACAGCCGCTTCTGTGATGCAAGCTTCTCTTTCCCGCCCTCTGCCGCCAGAGCCGCCTGATACTCCACGGGATCGTCATAGATGCGGACGACATCAATCGTAAACCATGCATCCGGATCAATCCGCGTTGTTGATAACACATTATTCTTTGATCCTTGCTCTGTATAACTCTCATATTTCCCTGTCTGCGTATTAAATACTTCATACGTTGAGGAAGCCGTTGACGTAGGGTCCTTCGAAACATATGTCTTTTTCACATACCCTGGATCAAATGAAAAGTACAAAAGAAACGGCACGTTCGTTACATCCAGATCAAACGTCCGGGACGTAGAACTGTAGCTATGAGTATCATCCATTAATGGATAATATCGCGTCTCATTTACTTCCTCATTTGTGGTGGGGCGGCGCAATGGTATCACCGTTGATTTGGGTGTAGGGGTTACTATCTCTCGAATCTGTGGGGAAATATCGATCGTCTCCGTTGTTGCTGTTGGTTCCGGATTTACCACTGAAACATCCGGTGGAACCTGTGTAGGGGTAGCAGTCATCGTAGGGAAAATAATATCCTGATTTTCCGCACCCGGCAGAGTACAGCCGCAGCACAGACAGAAGACTGCCAGGAAGCACAGAGTCAAAGACAGACAGAGTATTCGCATGCAACAGTCATTAGGATATGCGCAGATATGAACATTTGTGTAACTGAAATTCATAGCGGGGGTTCATATGGAGAAAATACCAAATAAGTATACGAAAATGGTGCATCTTACTGTGGATATCGGCGGCAGACCCGGCACAGACTGCCGGGGATTCTGTGCCTACTGCTACTTCAAACATGCCAAAGATGTACCGCCCTTCGGCTGCCGGTACTGCCTTCCATTCCTGAAAGGGTGTGACTATTGCTCACGCGGCGTCAAAGAAGAATATTCCGGCTTCCTGCCGCTCCGTGATGTCGCAGATGCTGTCCTCGCCGACCTTCAATCCGTTACCGGAGATATCACCCGTATAACCATCTCAGGAGGGGGAGACCCGAGCTGCTATCCGGAATTTTGTGACCTCATCGAACTTCTCGGCGCACTGGACGTCCCGCTGCATATCGGCTACACCAGCGGTAAAGGATTTGACGACCCGAATATCGCAGAGTTTCTGATCGAACACAACCTCAAAGAAATCTCTTTCACCGTCTTTGCTGCAGACCCGGATCTTCGGAAAATCTGGATGCATGACCCGACACCGGAAACCTCACTTGAACTCATTCGCCGGCTTGCCAAAAAAATCGACGTCTATGCAGCCATCGTCGTACTGCCTGATATAAACGACGGTGACGTCCTCATGCGGACACTGGACTGGCTGCAAAACACCGGTGTCCGCGGTGTAATTCTCATGCGGTTCGCAAACAGGTATGAACAGGGTCTCATCCTCGAAAACGCCCCTATTCTTGAGGGACAACGGGTTCACACCACTGAAGAGTTCCGTGACCTCGTCACCACAGCTGCACAAGCCTTTCCAGATCTCCGTATCTCCGGGACCCCCTTGTATGATCCTGCATTTGACTCCCCGTTCGCTCTCCGCCATGAACCCGAGTTGATTGCAAAACTTCCTCGGGTCGAGAGAAAAGCAACAATTATTACTGGTGCGGTTGCATCACCATATATCAGAGATATTCTGAAACAATGCGGTGGTGACCCAGGAGATGTTGCCCCAGTCTCCAAAGAAATTGCCTGCCTCATTACCATAGACGATCTGAAACAACTGGACCTGTCCCAGGTCCAAACCACTGTCATCATTCCCGGCAGGGCTTTTGTCCATGATGCCGAGGCCCAATCAGTTCTATCAGCCGATGGCATTTTCCGGACAGTCGTCCGCGGCCCGGAAACCCTCTCTGCCGACGGAGAAACGAGTATGGGCATGAATCAAATCGATGTTCTCACCATGGAAATGGAAGGGTTCTCTTCCCTGATCCAACTGATAAATCAATATGGGTGCACTTAATGAAATACACTGAACTATATGAAAAAATCGGATATACCTTCCAAAATGAGCTATATCTTGAGCATGCAATGACCAGAACGGCATATGCACGGGAAAATGAAACTCCCATGAATGAAACGATGGACTCCCTTGCTGTTCTAGGTGATGCCGTGCTGGATCTTGTCGTCATCGTTCGTTTAATGGAGGAGGGAGAATATGACAAAGGAGAGATTACCCGGCGGAAAATTGACGCCGTCAATATGACGGTCGTCCGCAGGTTTGCCGAAAAACTGGGCCTCCCTGAATATATGAAATGGGGGAAAGGCGAGTATCGGATGAAGATCTGGACGAGCGGGCGCGTGTCTGCAGAATGTTTTGAGGCATTAATGGGAGCCGCATATCTTGACGGCGGCATCAGTGCGGCAAAAACCATTCTGGATAACGTATCCACCTAAATGTTTTTTTTCGTATCCTTAATACCCCAATCATGCATATGATACTGGTATGGTACGTGTAAAGGCATCTCATATTCTGGTAAAGACCGAGGCAGAAGCGAAGCAGCTGATGCAGCAGCTGCAGAACGGCGATGATTTTGCCAAACTTGCAAAACTTTACTCCCAGTGTCCTTCGGGAAAATCCGGTGGCGACCTTGGATACTTTGGCAAAGGCCAGATGGTGAAACCCTTCGAGGATGCAGCGTTCAAAGCTCAGCCGGGTCAGGTTGTGGGGCCGGTAAAAACGCAGTTCGGCTGGCATATCATCAAAGTAACCGACATGAAAAACTAAACGATGCCTATGGATTCTGTGGAGTTTTTTGCTCATCTTGAGGCGATTAAAAATGGTGATATTGCGGTTCAGGAAGAGGCCGCCAACGCCATTGTCGCGCTCAATGACCCCCAGTATCTTCCGCAGATCCAGTATCACATCAATGACCCGGATCCTCTGATCCGCAGGGTCATGCTGTGGACGCTGAGAAATTATGCCGGCAGTTTTGCCTACGCTCCGTTGTTACCGTATCTCAGTGATCCGGATATGGCAGTCCGGGAAGCCGCGCTGGTCCTGTTCATGGAAGGCGGTACGGATGCTGCTGCGGCACTGGTGGATGCAACGCTTGCCGCAGATCAGGCAACACAGTTTGCCGCGGTACAGGCTCTCGGTCAGTTCCGCACCCCTGAGGCGATCCAACCCCTGATGCGTGCGGCAGAATCTTCAAATCCTGATATCCGGGAGGTTGCGGTTCTCTCTCTCGGGGTGTACCCTGACCCGGAGATCATTTCGGCATTGTTCCGGGCACTGCAGGACGAGCCGCAGATCCGAATCGCCGGACTGGAAGGATTGAAGAACAGGGAGCTTTCCGCGGAGGAAAAAAACACTGTTGCCGCCTGTCTGAATGATGAGCACCCGGAGATACGCGCCGCTGCCGTTCGCGTCCTCGGTTCTGCAACACCTGCATCTGCAGCACTGGACGCAGAGTCGTTTGTGAGGCGTGCCGCCGCGGAGTTTCTCACGGACGCGAACCTGCTTGCGCGTCTGTGCGCGGATCCTGACTCCTCTGTCCGCACAGCAGCCGCAGAGTCCATCGGACGACAGAATCTCGGTCTGGAGGATATTCTCCTCCCCATGCTCAGTGATTCTGTGCCGGGTGTCCGCCGCGCTGCGGTAACCGCGCTCGGGAACTCAGACCGCCCGGATGTCATCCCTGCACTGGTTCGCTGTCTGCAGGATCCAAAGCCTGGAATCCGTGCAGCCGCGGCAACGGTTCTCGGTAAAATCGGGGGCGATGAGGTTATCGCCGCGTTGGAAGAGGCGGCAAAAAGCGGGAATCCCATTCTGCGCGGAATAATTCAGAATGCTCTGAACACCGCAAGAAAATAAGTTAGGATTTCTCTCTTATCTGATTTTTTGGTTTTTCGTCTGTGTGAGTGGCTATCCTCTCAACGCGGACACGGACGCCGCTTTCTGCGGTGAACATTTCTGCCCGGACCTCTACCCGGTCCAGCATCCCGCCACACGTCAGAATCAGCGTATCTTCACCGGTCATAGCCGACAACAGACACTTGTCCACGACACCGTAGGTGTAATCCGGTGAATGACCTGCGTCATGGCAGAATCGTTTCGCCCGCGTGCCCATTGCACCCGTGTGCCGGGACGGGTCCGCATGACAGAGAGCGTGCAGCATCTCCGCTGTCAGAGTATCGGTGTCGGCGAGGTAGATTGTTCCGGGACTCTGCCCCGCAGACGCCCGGCTTCCCTCCACCAGCTGCGTCATCTCGGGAATCCCTTTTGGCGGCTGATCGGCCCTGACCAGTTCTCTTCGGGAAAGTTCCAGATACAAGTCCAGAAGCACCGGCGGCGTCAGGCGTGCGGCACGCATCAGCTCCCGGTCCGTAAACACCTCAGCGGGTGTTCCCTGATGCAGCACCTCGCCTTCTGCAAGCAGAATCACTTCATCCGCCCACCGGTATGCAAGCTCTACATCATGGGTCGAGAGCAGAATTGTTGTACCGTTTTCATGCAGCTCATCCAGCAGATCCATAATCTCGGCCGCCGTTGCCGGATCCAGAGACGCCGTCGGTTCGTCTGCAACCAGTATTTCGGGCTGCATCGCCAGAATTCCTGCAATTGCCACACGTTTTCGTTCGCCTCCGGAAAGGTGGTGCGGCGGTCGTTTTTCATATCCGGTCAGTCCTACCGCAAACAGCGCATCATTTACCCGTTTTTTGATCTCCTCATCCGGCAGATGCAGGTTTGCCGGGCCGAATGCCACGTCCGCATATACACTCGGAGCAAACACCTGGGCATCCGAGTTCTGGAACACCAGCCCTACCTCGCTTCTGATTTGCCGAAGCGCGGCGCGATCATAACAGATCTCTTCCCCGTTCACGCGGACGCAGCCGCTTTCCGGTATCAGTGTTCCGTTACACATCAGAAGAAGCGTTGTTTTACCCGCCCCGTTCGGGCCGACAACGGCGACTTTCTTTCCGCGTTCAATGGTAAAGGAAATCCCCTTCAGGGACGGCGGCCGGTTCGGATAGGAAAACCGGATCATATCAAACTCAAGTACAATATCAGTCATAGAAACACCCATTCACAGATCAGCAGAACAACTGCGGCAGCCAGAAACACTGCAACCGAACAGATCGATACAATACCCGCACGGCTCTCCTCTTCCGGGAGAACCATGCATCCGTCATAGCAGCGGGAATCCATCGAAAGAAAAATGGCTTCGCCGCGATCCCAGGTCCGTATGAACAGCATCGATGCGAGCATTGCAAACGACGATATCCAGCTGCGCATCGACTGGTATCCGCCCCGCATCAGCTGGGCGTTGTGAATATTGATTGCTTCTCCGATAAACACAAAGATGTACCGGTAAATCAGCATCGCCAGATCGATGAACTCCTGCGGAAATCTCAGCTGTTTCAGCACATCGAACAGGGATGTCATCGGTGTTGTCAGGGCAAGGAAGTACAGGCTGCACATCCCGGCAAATGTCCGGCAGAGTACGAGAACCGCGAGTGCAGCAGAATCGGTCGTTATCTGAAGATGCAGGGAGCCGATCCGGCAGATATCTGCCAGCGTTTCTCCGCCGCCGGTGATCAGCAGAATTACCAGTGCACCGGTTCCGGCAAACACTACCGGAATCATCAGAAGCGAACCATACAGATGCAGACTGACCTTTGCGAGGAGAAATGCTGCCAGAATCATCACTCCTGCAATGAACAGCGGTACATACGGCAGCGGGGATACCACCGCAATGATGATTGCGGAAACACACAGTATCAGCTTCAGCCAGGCCGGCACGGTCCGCAGCGGACTGGACATTGCGGCATCGTCAAGGATGTGTTCGTCAAAGATGGTGTGCCGTTTCCGGCCGTCGCCGACCCTGGAACAGCAGGTTCTGTGCCGCAGCCAGTACAGACAGAGTACCACCAGTCCGGCACCCAGAGCGGCCTGCAGTGCAAACAGCCACCCTTCAGTTTCCTCCGGGAACAGGGTACACGAAAAGAACGGTATCGCCCCGGACCCGGCGAGTGTATCGGCAACGAGGTCATCCGTCCCGGGCTGGGGGCCGTAGACGGCGAATACAAATGCACAAAGGGCGGCGAGTACAACTACCAGAACTCCCGCACGGAGCCACCGTGATGCCGGGGGGGCGGGGACAATCTCCGGATCGGAGACCATGCCAAGTTTCTGTGATTCTTTTTTGCTGAGAACACCAAGTGAGACGAATATCTCAGGTTTCAGCTTCAGAATCAGCCGCATCAAAAGCAGAATCGCACATCCTTCGCCAATGGCGAGAGGTATCTGGGTTATGCCGAATATGCCGAGGTAGAGCAGAAACGCGCCGGTGATTCCGCCTTCAGCAGCCGGATAGGCGAGGGCAAGCTGGACGGAGGTCATGGCATAGGTTGCAAGGTCTGCCGCAGCTGCGGCGGAAAAGATGGTTACGGCGAAGCTTCCCGGAGTAAACTCCGGTGTTATCCGGTGGCCGGCCCGGAAGATCAGGCAGGCAGCTGCAGGCCCTGCGACTCCCATTGCGATGATATTTGCGCCGAGTGTCGTAAGACCGCCGTGTGCGAGGAAAACTGCCTGAAACACCAGGACGATTGTACAGAACACTGAGGTGATAACCGGGCCGAAGAGTACTGAGCCAAAACCTGTTCCGGTCGGGTGTGATGAGGATCCGACGGAGGGTATTTTTAGCGACGAAAGAATACATACAAATGCACCGGCAAGTCCCAGTACCGGCAGCGCTTCCGGTCGGCGGCGTACTAGGCGGGTGAGGGCAGCGATACCGACGGCTACACAGACGGCTGCCAGAATCGTCCAGAACTGCCACCATGGACCGGGGAGGAAGCCTTCCATAATATGCATCGCACTATCACCAATATTATTTGCCGTAACAAAAGATTACTCTAATTTGTACACACCACAATCATTTAAGGAATACGCTTATGCACGACGATCCCGGATACACGTTTTTGCACGTAACGAAATACCCGACCGAAGAGATGACGGATGCTGCACGCGGTCTGCCGCCACCGGATTATCTTACGCTTCCGGGCGAAGGCGCAGAGGTTTTTCCTCTGCCTGAGCCGTCGGAGACGATTTTGGAGCCGCTGGATCTCCGTGATGCGATCAGGCAGCGGAGAAGTGTCAGAATCTTTACCGGGTCTCCGGTTCCTTTTCCGATTCTCTCCTATCTCCTGTGGGCGATGCAGGGTGTCTCCGGACCTGCGCTGATGTACCGGACTGCTCCGTCTGCCGGGGCCTTACATCCGGTTGATACGTATGCGGCGATTCAGAATGTTTCCGGAGTTCCCATAGGTATCTGGCGGTATCTGCCGGACCGGCATGCTCTGGAACTGATTGAGGGCGGGCCTGAGCCGATTATGCAGCTCAGCAAAGCATGTCTGATGCAGCCTGCTGTTCTCCGGGCGCCGGTTACCTTTTTCTGGGCGGCAACTCCCTATCGGACTGTCTGGAAGTACGGGCAGCGCGGATACCGGGACATCTTCCTTGATGCGGGACATATTTGTCAGAACTGTTATCTGGCCGGGGTTCAGGCAGGACTCGGGGTCTGTGCGATCGGTGCATTTTCTGATGATGCAGCAGCTGCAGCACTGCATCCTTCGAAAGATCAGGTCCTCATCTATGCGGCTGCTGCGGGTTATCCACGGGAGGTACAATGACTCCGGTTGTTCCCCGGATCGTTATTGCCGGGACGCACAGCGGATGCGGGAAAACTACGGTAGCATCCGGGATTATGGCTGCTCTGGCAGCGCGGGGGCTGAAGGTCCAGCCGTTTAAGGTGGGTCCGGACTTTATTGATCCGTCTCATCATACGGTTGTCTGCGGACGTTCGTCCCGGAATCTGGATCCGTTCATGATGGGTGAGGACGGGGTTCGTGACTGTTTTGCCCGGGCCTCTGCCGATGCGGATATTGCTGTTATTGAAGGGGTGATGGGTCTCTATGACGGGATTGACGGTTCGGACTGTTCGAGTACGGCGCATGTAGCGCGGCTGCTGGATGCACCGGTCATTCTTGTTGTGGATGTGAAAGGGATGTCCCGGAGTACTGCGGCACTGGTGAACGGGTATGCTACGTATGATTCCCGGCTCAGGGTTGCCGGGTTGATTCTGACCAAAGGCGGGAGTGACCGGCATAAAGCGATGGCGACCGGAGAACTGTCGGTTCCCCTGCTCGGCTGGCTGCCGCGTTCTGATGAACTTACTGTGGAGAGCCGGCATCTGGGACTGGTGATGGGCGGCGAGGATTCCCGGATGAAGCTGATCGGGGCTTTTGTTGAGGAGTACTGCAATCTGGATGCGGTGATTGCTGTAGCCAAAGAGACATCGCCGATACCGCTGGTACCGGATGCGGGGACATGCGGGGATCCGCATGTCCGGGTTGCTGTTGCCGTGGATGAAGCATTCTGTTTTTACTATCGGGACAACTTCGATTACCTGAGATATGCGGGAGCGGAGCTGGTCTTTTTCTCGCCGGTTCATGATGCTCTGCCGCCGGCGGATGCGTACTACTTCGGCGGCGGGTATCCTGAACTGTATGCTGCGGAACTTTCCGCATCCCCCTGCAAGGATGCGCTCCGGCGTGCGGCGGCAGCAGATGTTCCGGTATTCGGGGAGTGCGGCGGGCTGATGTGGCTGTCCCGCGGTATTATGCTGAGTGACGGGACGACGTATCCGATGACCGGGATTCTGGATGCCGACTGCCGGATGGAGCGGCGGTTTGTTGCACTGAACTATGTGATCGGGTCGGTCACTGCAGATACGTCCGTGTTTCCCTGTGGAACGGAGTTCTGGGGCCATGAGTTCCATTATTCACGGGCTGTTCCGGATGCAGATGTGCGGTATGCGTTTTCCCTGAAACGCGGTATGGGGATTTCTGACGGCAGGGACGGGATTACTGCGGGTTCGGTAACCGGCGGGTATACGCATATGTACTTTGGAAAAGCCATGGCTGATCTGTTCATCAGACAGATCCTGAAAAAATAACGGGTTGGTTCCCCGGTGTCGGGTTCCGTTGCGAAATGCTAAAAAAATTTATTCCATGTGGATGGCGCTTTCGGGGCACTCATCCACACAGGTTTCACAGTCAACGCAGGCGGATGCATCTACAACTGCCTTATCTTCGGCAAGTTCAATTGCTGCTGCCGGGCAGATATCTACACAGGTTGCACAGCCGGTACACTTGTTTTTATTAACTACTGCTACCATTCTCAATAACCTCACTAATACTTATTTAATTTCGGCCGTATCTAAAAATAGGTTTCGAACGCGTCCCGGCGGAAATCTTCGGTTTGTCCTGTTGAGGGAAGTTTCCCGGGAATCTTTGGGCGTATGAAGAAAAAAACCACGAATAGCGCAAATAACGCGAATTTACCCGAATTGACATAGAATAAAACAGGATATTCGCGTTTTTCATATGTCCGAAGATTTCCGCATCGGCGCTGCCCCGCGTAGCTTTAGATCTTGTGTATCATTTCGGTTCCACGCTGAAGTGGGTATTCTGAATACGGCCTCCCTCATCGGTGAATTGAGGACCACCCGGACAAGACTCCGCACCCCGGAGGGCGAGTGCATCGAAGACGTGCTTTTTTGTAGGGTCTGTTGCTGCCCGTCCCGGGCAGCAGACCCTACATTAGAAAAGTGCGTGTTCGATCGTCAGAGGTGGAGAACCTCTTTCATGGTATAGACACCAGGGCATTCACCCGGCACCCAGGCCGCCGCACGCACCGCACCCCGGGCAAACACCGCCCGGTCATATGCCCGGTGGGTCAACTCAATTGTTTCATAGTTCTGATGGAACTGTACGGTGTGATCTCCTACAATATCACCGCCGCGAATCACATGCACGCCAATCTCGTTTTTCCGTTCCGTCATGCCGCAGCGTCCGTACATCTCCTCGCGACTGCCGACCTCCTCTTCAATGACGTTCAGAATGGTCTTTGCCGTTCCGCTTGGTGCATCCTTTTTGTGGCGGTGGTGGGCTTCAATTACTTCAATGTCGTAATCACCGAGCCGCTTTGCTGCTTCACGGACCAGCTCCCAGAAAATGTTCACGCCGACACTGAAGTTCGTTGTTTTTACCACCGGTACGTTTTTGACTGCGTCCAGCAGCTCGGCATCCTGTTCCGGAGAAAATCCGGTGGTGCCAATAACCAGCGCCACACCCTTTGATGCCGCAACTTTTGCATTCACCATCGTTGCCGAGGCAACGGTGAAGTCGATCATTACATCAGGTTTGTACTTGTCGATGAACGCGGCAAGTCCCTCAGAGGAAACCACCGGTTTATCGAAGATCAATCCCTCGCGGATGTCGACACCGCCGATAAACTCAAGTTCCGGATTTTCCCGAACCATACCCGCAATGGTCGTACCCATACGGCCCATTGCTCCGCAAATCATTACTTTAATCATAGTGGGATAACACCTCACGCAGTTTTGCACTCATATCTGGTGACAGGGAGTCCAGCGGTAACCGGACGTTCCCGGACTGAATCAGTCCGCGAATCTCTGCCGCACGTTTTACCGGGACCGGGTTCACGTCCATGAACATTGATTTGGATAACTCCATCAGTTCATAGTGAATCTTCCGTGAGGTCTCCTGATCGCCGTTGACAAATGCGTCATACATGGCAACCATACGTTTTGGCTCAATGTTTGCAGTAACCGAGATACACCCTTTTCCGCCGATGGACAGCACCGGCAGCATCAGGGAGTCGTCCCCCGAGGTCAGGATAAACGGATAGTCACGCTCAATGTCTTCGAGACCGTGAATTATTGCCATCATCTGGTCGATGTTGCCACTGGCTTCCTTGACAGCGACGACGTTCGGGATGGTTTTTACCATTTCGAGAATCAGGTCCGGCGGCAGATTCTGGCCGGTGCGTCCGGGGATGTTGTAGACGACGATCGGCAGGCCGATGTCGGCGACTTTTTTGTAGTGTTTCAGAAGACCGGACCGGTTGGGTTTATTGTAGTACGGGCTGATCAGCAGCGCACCGTCAGCGCCCGCAATTTTGGCGGCCCGGGTCATCAGCAGGGCTTCCTCGGTATTGTTGGAACCGGTTCCGGCAATGACCGGAATACGGTTATTTGCAGCGGAGACAGCCTCCTCAATCACACGGATATGCTCCGCGTGGGTCATAGTTGCCGACTCACCGGTCGAGCCGCAGGGTAGCAGCCCGTGAACTCCGCCGTTTATCACGTGTTCGATGCAGCTGCGCAGTCCGTCGATGTCGAGAGACTGGGATGCATCTTCGTGAAACGGCGTGATGAGTGCAGGTATCACACCTTCGAACATAGTACGTATAGTTAGGGCGCAGGAGCTAAATGTAATTTCCCTTTCGGGAGGCAAAAATGTATAGCCCGGGATATCTCCCGGAAAAATGCGGGTGAAGAAAAGTTACCGGCGGCGGTTGTTTGTATTGACCTTGCGGGTAATGAATCCGGCAACACGGTTCCGGATTGATTTGCTCTGGATGGTGGTGATTTCGGAGACAACGACTTTGTTGTCGTTGAAGTCGTTGTTGAAGCTTGCTCCGTGCTGTTCCATGAGGGCGACGCCCATACTCTTAATATAGCTTGGTTTAATTCCCATGAGATATTCCTCAGATGTCTATATATGTAAGTCGTTCTGCTATGATAAGTATTCTGTTTGCAACTTCCTCGGGGGTGGTACCCAGCAGCCGGATTACCGGGGGATTTTCACTCGTGCCAGAGTCAATTATTGCAAGCGGTGCACCGTTTCGCACGCAGGAGGCAATGCCCCAGTCCATGCTGGAGATTCCTTTCGGAAATTTCAGCGGGTCATACTCGGCAACGTCACGCAGTGTTTCCCGGACGACGTCTGCGATTTCTTCGGTGTAGCGGATGATTCCCACAGCGCGGACGTCCGGGTCAAACCGGGTTGTGGTGAGCAGTATCCGTACGATATGTTCATCTACCCCGAACCCGGCACCGGAGCCCCGGACAACGGCTACATCTTTGGCACTCCGGGGGTCCCGAACGGCATAGGCAAGTGTTATGCCTTCTTTGGGCAGGAGGTACCGGGGAACATCGAGTATCCGGCCGTGAGCTTTTTGCAGTGCTTTCAGTACGGCAGACTGGTCTGTTGCTGTCATGGTTACATCAGTCCCAGCTGGTCGCGTATCCGGGTGATTTCAGCAATTGCAATCTCATACATGCGGTCGCGCGGGATGAGGTGATCTCCGAGTGCGATTCTCGACCGGTTGCATCCTGCTGCAAATGATGCGGTTTTGTATTTTTTGGCAACTGTTTTCGGGGTGACGTCGGTAATTTTCCCGCCTTTTACATAGGCGCAGGCGATTACCAGGCCGCTGACGCTGTCTGCGACCTGCAGGCATATTTCAACGGGTGTTGTGTACTGACCGCCGAACAGCATGTGATTATGCCGGCGGATGGGTTCTGCAACTGTATCGGGGACGCCCGCATACCGGAGAATCTCATAGCCCCGGATTCCGTGCAGGTTCATGTCTTCGTGGATTTCTTCGAAGTCGATGTCATGCAGTATTCCTATCTGTTCCCAGAGATCAGTATCCTCGTTCAGCTCTGCTGCAAGTCCTTTCATGACCGCAGCAGTTGCCAGACAGTGACCGCGCAGAGATTCGGAGGTAACGTGGCTGTGCAGCAGGGAGAGGGCTTCTGCTGTGTTCAGTATTTCCATGCGTATTCTATTGGCGGGGAAAACCCATAAAAGCACATACGACAACGTATCTAAGGATGAAATCCTGGATCCTAGATATTATCGTTGGTGTGGCCGGACTGATCCTGTTTGCAATCATGATGTTTGTTCTGCCGATGATTATGCCGGCGGCCTATGGGTATATCGGTGCCCTTCTGGTCTTTATTGCATTTCTGACCGCAGCAGGTCTTACGGTGATCAAAGACACGATTTCTTAACCTCAATAAAAAAAATCTTTTTTTCGGGAACGCTGTTACTGCTGCCCGTTTCGTTTGAGTTCGCGATTTTCCAGCGCGCGATAGTCGGTTTTTTCCATTTTTGTTCTGGGGAGGGATTTGACAATTTCTACGGAGGCGGGTATACTCCAGCGGTTCAGCCTCTCAACTGCATACTCAATCAGTTTGCGTTCTGCTTCCAGCGGGTCCATCTTTCGTTTCAATGTTACAAACAACTTGATGCGTGTGTCCCGTTTCCAGGGAATGCCGATTGCACAGACTTCTGCAACGTCGGGATGTGTCTGCATTACCTCTTCTATCAGCATCGGGTACACGTTATATCCGTTCACCTTTACCAGCCGTTTGTGCCGTGACCGGAAGCAGACGTTTCCGTCCGGTTCAATCCTGACTATGTCGCCGGTGTGCAGCCAGATATTTCCGTCTGCGTGCAGTTTTCGTACTGCGTTTGTGGAGTCGGCGTCATGATAATATCCGGTCATGACTGCGCTGCTCAGTACACAGAGTTCTCCCTCTTCACCGTCCGGCAGTACGTTTGTTGTTCCCGGTTCTACGGTGCATACCCGGTTTCCGTCAAGCGGTATGCCGATACATCCGGCGGGGAGGGCGGAGTATCCGTCGCGGGAGAGGATGCAGACACTGCATGCTTCGGTCAGTCCGTAACCAGGCCGGAACCGCACTTTTGCTCCTCCCTCGCGCAGCAGCTGGTTGTACCGGGTGGTCAGACTTTCGCCGACCCGGTCACCGCCGCAGACGATCAGTTTGATGAAGGAAAGATCTTTTCCGGAGAACTCCGGGTACATCCGTTCATACATGGCGGGGACACCTGCAATGTATGCAGCTTTTTCCGAGAGTATTGCATGGGCGCATTCCCGGGGATCAAACCTCGGCAGCAGGATGACTTTCAGTCCGGCGGTCAGCGGGGTATGGACGGCTACCGCCAGACCAAATGCATGGAAGAGGGGGAGTATTGCCAGAAATCCGTCGCCGACGTCGATTTCATCGCCGCCGATACCGATGATCAGCTGTGCAACGACGCTGTTTATGGCGAAGTTGGTCAGCATTACTCCTTTTGCAGGACCGGTGGTTCCCCCGGTGTACATAATGACTGCTACATCGTCTTCTGTGGTTCGTTCCTCGGGCACTCCGTTCCGGCCGATTTCGCTCTGACCGTCTGCCATCAGGTCATCCCATTCGGTGATCTTTTTGACATCTTCTCCGGGGAGGGATTTCCGCACCGCACGCTGGTAAATCCAGCGCATCAGGGATCCTTTGAAGGTTTTCGGGAAATAAGCGGGGGTTCTGCACCGGATAATCTCTGCATCCATCCCTGAGCAGAGGGCTTCGTTGATTTCAAAGGTGAAGATGTATTTGCTTTCGGTCAGATCCACCGCGTATCCGGTTTCTGCAGCTGTTGAAAGGGGATGAACCATGTTGCAGACGGCACCGATCATGTTTACTGCATACACGGCGATGACGCACTGGGGAATGTTCGGCAGAAATATTGTTACGTGGTCTCCGGGTCTGACTCCGTGGGCCCGCAGCCCGGCAGCACATACATGAATGTCGGTGAGCAGTTCACCGTAGGAGATGTGCCGGCCGTAATAGGCGAGTGCGGTACTGTCTGGTCCTGCCCGTGTTTCTCCAAACCGGAACATGGCATACAGGGATCTTCGGACGTCATTCGGAATATGTACTGCTGATATGTTGTGTGTCCCCCACTGTTTCTGTCTCATATTTTTCCATGGCAGACATATATAGTTGCAGGGTTTTGCGGAAAAAATTATTTCGTGTGTTCCGGTTTTTCTTCTGCTGCCGCTGCGGCGGCCTGGAGTTCCTCACGTTTTCGTTTTCGTTCCAGTTCTTTTTTCTTGGATCGGTAATAGTTTAAGGGATGGCCGACTTTCTCGCACAACTTGTCTTTATTGACACAAACTCCGTGGGTCAGCATGGTGGCGCAGGAGGGCGTTGTGTACTCATGGGTGGTGATGTGGTCCACCTGATACATTGTCATGTCCGGGTTGAAGTCTGGGCTGCGGGAGAAGATGCCGCCGACCTGAGCCGGCGTCATGCCGATGTTGCTGAGAAATGCTGTCATTGCAAATCGCCCGGAGTGTGTGAGGTTTATCCCTGCTACGGCCCCTGCAATCAGTGCCTGAATGCAGGGGGGATACGCTGATTCGTCGATTGCTCCAAATTCTGCCAGGGTTCTGTTCTGCATCGCGGCGGTGATTGTATCGCACCATGATGTAAAACTGTGTTCCAGTTTCGGGGGGATGGTCAGTGGCAGCGAGGTCGAGAGTACGGTGCGGATGCGTTCCTGCAGGAGTTTGTCCAGTTCGTCATCGGTGACCGCCACGGAACCTGCGGTGACTTCACGGTTGACCAGCCGCCACTTTGCCTCCCGGATGCCTGCTGCAAGTTCGACATACCGGAGGACCGTCAGGGATCCGACGCCGAGAACAATACCCAGTTCTGCACAGACGTATGTTTTCAGGCCGGCGTTTTCTTCGCAGTGGATGTACTGATAGATTCGTTTTGCTTCCATCCGGCACAGGCGGTCGGTTATCCCTTTGTCTTTCACACAGGAGACCAGCATGCGTGCAAGAATATAGGTGGCGATATCAGCCACCGGGTCTTTCACCTGTTCAGGGAACACTTCTTTTCCGTCGATTGCCGTTACAACCCGTTCGGTTGCGAGATCCAGATATTTTCGTCCGAGGGTTGACTCCGTGAGATCCGCCACATTGATGCCGCGGCCTGCAAGAAACTCCTGTGCTTCTTTTAAAAAAGGATAATGAGTGAGGTCACGCGGTCCGAGCGAGACCCGCATTGTTAGTCTGCCTCAATTCTCGGAGCGAGCAGGTATCCGACTTTGCCGTGTCCGTCCGCGTAGGTAAAGGAAAACTGCACCGGGTGATCATTCCCCAGACGGACCTGTACCTTTTCCGCCCGGCTGATTGATTTACCCATATCTTTGAGGTAGTCCAGAGAGAAGAGGGAGCGCACCGTTGCTGTGGTGAGGTAATGTACATCCTCGCCTGCCAGTTCGCGCTTGATTCGGTCGCTGTCGCCTTCTGCGTTCAGGGTAAAGATCCCCGTCTCTGCATTGACTGCCAGAGAGAGTTTGTCTGATACCATTGCCGCTGCTTTGACTGCATCGTAGAACATCGATCCGGCCACTTCGAATGTTGCGGGGAGTTCCAGGTTTGGCGCGTTCGGGTCTTTCCGGATGGTTTTTGTGTCCAGCAGGGTTATTGAGTATTCATACCCACCGAAACTGATTTTCAGCTTTTTTCCGGTATCGTCCAGTTCCAGAGCTACGGTATCGGTTTTCCCGATCATTCCCATCATGGACCGGATCTTTTCAATGTCAAGACCAATCTCCGCAGGTTCGGCAGTGAACGTGGTAAATGCAGCTGCTTCCAGTTCCAGAGAAACCATGGCAACATTTGAGGTATCAACCGTGATGGTCCGAATGCCATGTTCATCCACGTGCAGTCGGCACTCATTCACGAGTGCTGAGACTGCATCAATCGTCTCCCGGAATATATCTGCTTCGATGGTTGCTTTTAACATTGGTAGTACCCCTTGCCACACGATTCTATCTCGGTGTGACAGAACTTCAATACTAAATATATTTACACTCATATAGGTATAAATGTTCTAATACGCCTGAGGCAGATTTGAGGTAAAATACTATGGGGTCACAGTGGTCGCGAGACAAAATATATAAGAAAGCCGTCCGGGAGGGGTACCGAGCCCGGTCGGCGTACAAGCTGCTTGATATTCAGCAGCGGTTCAATATTATTCGAAAAAATGATAATATCGTTGATCTGGGAGCAGCTCCCGGCAGCTGGCTTCAGGTTCTGCGGACTATGACAGAGGGTCAGCTTCTGGGTGTGGATCTGAATCCGATCGTGTCGATGGAGAATGTTTTTACAGTTATCGGGGATTTTACGGAGCCTGCGGTTCAGGAAAAAATCAGGGAGCTTATGCCGCTCGTGAATGTGGTTGTCTGTGATGCCGCTCCGCATCTTTCCGGTGCGAAGTCCTATGATCAGGCCCGGATTATGGCGCTGAATGAGGACTCTCTGAACTTTGCCTCAAATCTTTTGAAACAGGGCGGTAATTTTGTGATGAAGTCGTTTCAGGGGACGGACTTCAATGAGCTTCTGGATTTGGTTCGGGAACGGTTTTATTCGGTTCGGGTGATTCGGTCAATGGCAACACGCAGAGGCAGTACGGAGTGTTATATTATTGCGAAAAATTTCATCGGGGATGCGGATGACGACCGAAAAAAACCGGAAGAATGAGGAACTGCTCACCGATTCCTATGGTCGGTATGTTACAAATGTGCGCATTGCCCTGACGAATGCCTGTAATCTCCGCTGCATGTATTGTCATCATGAGGGCGAGGAGATTAACGGGTGTAATACGTGCGGTTCGCAGCATCAGGATATGACGAAAGAGGAGATTGCGGAGCTCCTTGCGGTGTTTGCGGAGCTTGGGGTTACGACGATTAAGCTGACCGGCGGTGAGCCGACACTCCGTGCGGATATTCTGGATATTATCCGGTCCATACCGCCGCATCTTGAGTCTTCGATGACGACAAACGGGACGCTTCTGGCGAAATGTACGGGTCTGCGTACGATGGCGCAGGATCTCAAGGATGCCGGTCTCACGCGGGTGAATATCAGTCTGGATACGCTGCGGCGCGACCGGTATCAGCATATTGCCGGAAAGGATCTGCTGCCGGAGGTGCTTGCCGGAATTGATGCGGCGCTTGCAGCGGGTCTTGTACCGGTGAAGCTGAATATGGTTCTCCTGAAAGGCATTAATGATGATGAGCTGGAAAATTTTCTGGCGTTTGTCCGGGAACGGAAAAATCTGATTCTGCAGATTATTGAACTGATGGATATGAACGGGTGGACCGATACGATTGATCCGTCTGTCCGGAGTAATACGGAGCTGGTGGGGGATCTGGAAAAACTCATTGCGTCGCGGTCTACGGAGGTAATTACCCGGCGGATGCATCACCGGAGAAAGTACTGTCTGGATGGTGCTGAGGTTGAGGTAGTGCGACCGATGCATAATTTTGAGTTTTGTGCGAACTGTAACCGGCTCCGGGTGACTTCGGACGGGAAACTGAAGCCCTGTCTGTTGTGTTCCGGAAATGAGGTCGATATCAAAGGTATGCACGGAGATGAGCTGCGCGAGGCAATCCGTGAGGCAATTCAGCGCAGACGTCCGTACTTCCGGGATGTCCCGGGTGCACCCGGCAGCCCGAATATTTAATGCGGATCACAGATATCAGATAGAATATGGATAGGTCCTGGCGTCTACGTGAAACTACTACTCCGCCGGTACTTTCTACGGTACTTCTCGTGTTCATCACTATCGGGTTATGTGTGATTATTGCGGTAGGGGTACTTTCCATGGCAGATCAGACCGATGAAGCGAAAGTGATCGGATTGCATGTCAGTCCGGGTGAGAGTGGGTCACTGTCTGTGACAATTCACACGGGAGAAGATGCAAAAAAGCTTGTTCTGCTGGAGGTACTGGATGCGGAGGCAGAAGCAGGGACGTATCGCCCGGTCATGAATCAAACGGGGGAGGTTCCTTCTCTCTATGAAATCGGGGAGGTATACACCGCTTTTGGGGTTGTTCCGGCTGGAACTACGGTGCCGTATACCACACGTATTTTAATCAGGGGCACCTTTTCTGACGAGTATCAGGTTGTTCTTCTGGATGAACGTATGACGTTTTCCTCAGCATCACTGCCGGGGCCAACGTATCAGAAAGTGGAGCAAATCGAACACGTCCATCCCTAATCTGGGGTTTGCCCTGTCTGCTATGCACACAGGGTAACCTTCACAGAAATATCCTGGTTTGAGTTATTCGCCGCAGGTGTCACAGTCGTGGCCGCAGGTTGAACAGGATGCAGGTTCTCCCCATGGTTCACGTCCGGTTTTTCTGAGGTAGTCGTTGATTGCTTTGTGAATGGTTTCTTCTGCGAGGACGGAGCAGTGCATTTTGATGGGCGGCAGGCCGTCGAGTGCTTCGGCAACCGCTTTGTTGGATAGCTGCCAGGCTTCTTCAAGGGTTTTTCCTTTGATCATTTCGGTTGCCATGCTGCTTGAGGCGATGGCAGCTCCGCAGCCGAAGGTCTGAAACTTTGCATCTACGATGACATCGTTTTCGACTTTGAGGTACATTTTCATGATGTCGCCGCAGGAGGGGTTGCCTTCTTCACCGATGCCGTTGGCATCTTCGATGGTTCCGACGTTGCGGGGGTTCATGAAGTGGTCCATTACTTTTTCACTGTACATGGTGTTATTTCAGCTCCTGAGGGGTGAGGGGTGACATGGACCGGAGACGGCGGATGATCTCCGGGAGTTTTTCGAGAACGAAGGCGACGTCTTCATCGGTGGTCCGTTCTCCGATGGTGAGACGGACGGAACCGTGGGCGATTTCATGCGGCACACCCATTGCGGTGAGGACGTGAGATGGTTCCAGCGATGCGGAGTTGCAGGCACTGCCGGTTGAGGCACAGATGCCGAACATGTTGAGGAGGAGGAGGATTCCCTCGCCTTCGATGTACTCGAAGGTGATGTTGACGTTGTTCGGCAGACGTCTGGTCGGATGACCGTTGAGGTGGCTTGCGGGGACTTTGAGCAGTTCGGTGATTATGTGATCACGGAGAGCGGTCAGCCGCGCAGATTCGGCGGACATTTCACGGACGGCACGTTCGATGGCGACACCGAGACCGACGATGCCGGGTACGTTTTCGGTTCCTGCACGGTGTCTGTTTTCCTGAGCGCCGCCGTGGATGAGGTTCTGAATCCGGGTGCCTTTTCTGATGTAGAGGGCGCCGATGCCTTTCGGGCCGTAGAATTTATGGCCGGAGAGGGAAAGCATATCGATGTGTTCGGCTTTGACGTCGATTGGAACGTGGCCGACGGCCTGTACGGCGTCGGTGTGGAAGTAGATGCCGTGGGCACGTGCGATTGCGCCGATTTCTGCGATCGGCTGGATGGTTCCTACTTCGTTGTTGGCATACATGACGGAGATGAGGAGGGTGTCGGGCCGGATCGCACGTTCCACGTCTGCTGCTTTGACCATTCCGTATTTGTCCACCGGGAGATAGGTTACTTCAAATCCCTGGGACTGGAGCCATTCGGCTGCGTGGAGGATTGCATGGTGTTCTACGGTGGTTGTTATGATGTGTTTTCCTTTCCGTATATTGGCAAAGGCAATGCCTTTGAGGACCCAGTTGTCGGATTCGGATCCGCCTGCAGTGAAATAAATCTCACCGGGGTCAGCGTTGATTGCTGCGGCGACCTTTGCCCGTGCGGCATCAATGGCAGCTTTGTTTTCCTGCCCGATGCTGTAGACTGATGACGGGTTGCCGAAATGTTCGGAGAAGTAGGGCAGCATGGCGTCTACGACCTCCTTTGCCGCATAGGTTGTTGCGGCGTGATCCATATACACAATTTTTTTATCCGTTCCGGTCACCTCCGGGGCATCAGATTCACGCTGTGAACTGATGTGATAGTAGTATATTGCTGTTCTTGTATTTGAAAAGATATGGATATGCGGGTTATGACAATGTTGTCGGTCCGTATCCGTGAATCTTAACTATGTCAAGGTCTAACATACTTAGCGATGTACGCAAAACGCCTGGACAACTTACCTCCTTATCTGTTTGCCCAGATCGACGCCATAAAAGCACAGAAACGTGCCGAAGGCGTCGACCTCATTGACCTTGGCGTAGGAGACCCGGACCTCCCCACCCCGCAGCACATCGTAGATGCACTCTGCGAAGCGGCCCGTGATCCGGCAACTCACCACTACCCTGACTATCTCGGCATGATCGAATACCGCAAAGCCGTTGCAGCCTGGTACAAAAACCGGTTCGGCATCACCCTCGATCCCGCAAAAGAGGTACTGGCACTGATCGGCTCCAAAGAAGGTATCGCCCATATCCCTGAGGCGTTCGTAAATCCCGGAGACTATGTTCTCGCGTCTGATCCGGGATATCCGGTCTACAAGACCTCCACCCTCTTTGCCGAAGGAAAATGCTATAACATGCCGCTCCGGGAAGAAAACAACTTCCTCCCCGACTACGATGCCATTCCCAAAGACGTAGTCCGCGGCGCAAAACTCATGTTCATCGGCTACCCAAACAACCCGACCGGTGCCGTTGCCCCCATGAAATTCTTCGATGAAACCGTCGAATTTGCCAAAAACAATGACATCATTGTCGTCCACGATAACGCATACTCGGAAATATCCTATGACGGATACATTGCCCCCTCATTCCTCCAGGCAAGCGGTGCGATGGATATCGGCATTGAGACTCACTCCCTTTCCAAAACCTACAACATGACTGGATGGCGTATCGGCATGGCGGTCGGAAACGCCGACCTCATCGGTGCATTCGGCCGTGTCAAAACCAACATTGACTCCGGTGTCTTTGACGCAATTCAGCGTGCCGCAATCGTCGCCCTCACCGGTCCGCAGGACTGCGTTGCCCGCGCCTGCGCCATCTATCAGGAACGCCGCGACGTCCTCGTCGCCGGTCTTCAGTCCCTCGGTTTCACCGTCCATGTCCCGAAAGCCTCTTTCTACGTCTGGATGAAAGTCAGCAACTCCGTTGAGTTCACCTCCCGGATGATCAACGAAGCAGGCATCGTCGTCACCCCCGGAACCGGCTTTGGTCCGAATGGTGAGGGCTACGTTCGCTTTGCCATCACCCGGCCGGTAGAACGCATCAACGAAGCGGTCGCCCGTATGAAAGAACACAACATCACCGGTTACTAACATGAAACTCCCTGAATCACTTTCCATCAGAAACGGTCACCTCTACTGCGGCGACGTTGACACCGTCATGCTCGCCGAAAAGTTCGGCACACCGCTCTACGTCACCAACGAAAACCACGTTGTACACAACTACCGCCGCTACGAAGCAGCACTCAAACAATACACCGATAACGTCCAGCTGCTCTACGCCGCAAAAGCAAACGAAAACCCGGTCATTATCCAGACCCTCGCCCGTGAAGGCGCAGGTGCTGATGTCTTCTCACTGGGAGAAATGCGTGCCGCACTTGAAAGCGGCATGCCCGCCGAAAAGCTCCTCTTCAACGGCAGCTCCAAAACCGAAGCAGATCTCCGCGCTGCAGTCCAGAACGGCATCAAAATCTCGGTCGACTCTGTTGACGAACTGCACCAGCTTGACGCCATCACCAAAGAGATGAAGAAAACCGTTAAAATCGGTTTCCGTGTCAACCCGGAGATCAGCGTTCCGACCCATCCGAAGATTGCAACCGGTATCAAAAACAGCAAATTCGGCATTCCGGCAGAGATGATCCTCGACGCATACAAAGAAGCCCTTGCATGTGAGTACATCATCCCGGTTGGCATGCACTGCCACATCGGATCCCAGATTCTGGAAGTCGGGCCGTTCGCCATTGCCTGTGGCGTCATTATGAACGTCGCAAAAGAGATCACCCGTCTCGGCGTCAAACTGGAGTTCGTGGACTTCGGCGGCGGACTCGGCATTCCGTATCATCGCGGTGAAAACCCGGACACCGCACCGACCCCTGAAGAGTATGCCGCAGCTGTCATGCCGGGATTCGTCGCAGCCTGCCGCGAAGCAGGAATCTCTCCTGCATTCTGGGTGGAACCAGGACGCTGGATGGTTGGCGAATCCACTATCCTCCTGACTGGTGTCAACTCGGTCAAAAACGTACACAAAACTTTCATCAACGTCGATGCAGGATTCAATCTCCTGATTCGCCCGGCAATGTATGACTCCTGGCACGAGGTGATCGTCGCAAACAAAGCCGATGTCCCGGCAGCAATCACCGCAACCGTCACCGGCCCTATCTGTGAAACAGGTGACATCCTTGCCGCAGATCGCAAACTCCCGGAAACCGTCACCGGTGACATCATCGCCGTTCTCGATGCAGGTGCATACGGCTACGCCATGTCTTCCCAGTACAACAGCAGACCACGGTGCCCGGAGGTTCTCATCAACGGAAACAACGCAGAACTGATGCGTCGTGCCGAAACCTATGAAGACATGACCGCCACGGTCGTCTACCCGTCCTGGCACAGGAAATAAGATGCACTACGCGCTCGTCTCCGATCTGCTGACCAAAGAGGAGTTTGACGAGCGGGTAGAGAACAAATGTGAGGAGCTGGGCGGCGCAGTCGATGAAATCTGCGCCGCCATGCTCGTTGTGGAGGAGCTTGGCCGCAGCCATATAAAAATCGGCGAAATCAAAACTACCTCCACCGCTCTCGTCTGTTTTTTTGGAAAAATTCTGGAAATAACAGAGCCCCGTGAGTTCACCCGCGAAGGCGAAGAGGGAACAGAGCCGGGTCTCGTTGCTTCGGTTCTCCTCGGTGATCCGACCGGCACCGTCAAGATGACTCTGTGGGATGCTAAAGCCGCCGCGGTCGCGGAACTTGAAACCGGCTCGGTTCTGGAAGTCATTGCAAAACCCCGGCCCGGCTACCGGAACGAAGTAGTTTGTGCAGCACTCCGACCCAGTCAGGTTACCATCGTTGAAACAAAGAAACCGCCGAAGTCTGAAACGATGAAAGTCCCGCTGGTGGCAAAGATACTTGTCATCGGTGAACCCCGGGAGATTTCCCGCCGTGACGGAACAACCTCTGTACTGCAGGAAATTCTTGTCGGCGACCCCTCGGGAACAGCCCGGATAATCACCTGGGAACCGGAGATATTCGCAGAGTTGGATGAGGGAATCTCCGTAAGCTTCGCCGGTCTGATCCGGAAAGAGGATGAAGATTCCGTCGAATATATTGCCGGGGATGCGACCGTCATCACCCCGCATCCGGAAGAAATTTCCGTACTGACCGTGGATGCCGGGGACGTTACCGAAGGCCAGACCTCAATAGTGACCGGCGTTGTTCTTTCCGTATCTCCCGTCCGGACGTTTACCACCCGCAGGGGGACCGAATCACGGGTGAAAAATATCAGACTGGGCAGTGAAACCCGCAGTGGTGCCGTCAACATCGCGGCCTGGAATGAAGATGCCGATATCACGGTACTTCCCGGCGACCATCTGGAGGTAATCAACGCTCAGGCGAGGCTCAACCGGTACGGAGAAACCGAACTGTCTGTCGGCAGAGGAACAATGATGCGGTTCCGGACAGAGAACGGTGCAGATGCGGAAATCTGCGGTCTTCTGATACCGCGACCGGAGGGCATGACCGTGGATGACGGTCGAAATCCTCTGATTGTAACCACAGATGAAGTCATGATCCCCGGTATGCGGGTGACACTTACCGGGTGGGCATGTAGTTCACGCATTACCCCGTCCCGGATAGAGCCTGCATCTCTCCCTCTCGATGAACTGCGGAACCGTCTGTCCGTTCTCTGACTACCCGGTCAGACCGACCTTTTCTTTCAGCCGTCTTGCCGCATATGCAGCAAACGCATCCCGGCACTCCGGCGATGAAAGAAAATCATAGGCAACCTGTTCAATGACCGGGCCAATGACCGGGTTTTTGACAAGATCACCGGCAGCGCCGATCAATGCGGATTTGAATGAAGAATCATCCTGTTTTGACATGAAAGATAGATTGGCCGAGAGGCAATATATGCCTATGGACATTGACACTCCCTTGGTTTTGGCCGGGTCATACTCAAACGATTTTTTTCTCTGACCCGTGTCTAAATGCATTTTTGGGCACTTTCAGTACGCGCGGTAGGGGGTTTAAATGTGGCGTAGTTGATGTATTAGTATATCTCAAAAACACAGGAGACAGAAGATATGACGACAATCGATATTGAAGACATTCCCGGTGTCGGGCCCGCAACTGCCGACCGCCTGCGTGAAGCAGGATATATTACCATTGAAAGTATTGCAACCGCGGCACCGGTGGATCTATCGGAAGCCGCAGAACTCGGGGAATCAACCGCCAAAAAAATCATTAAGGCAGCCCGTGAGATGGCGGACATCGGCGGGTTCAAGACGGGAACGGACGTTCTTGCACGCCGTAAAGACGTTCTGAAGCTGAGCACGTTTGTACCCGAGGTCGATGAACTGCTGGGTGGCGGTCTTGAGACTCAGGCTATCACCGAGTTCTACGGAGAGTTCGGGTCAGGAAAATCACAGATTGTCCACCAGCTTGCTGTAAACTGTCAGCTTCCTCTGGAACTGGGCGGACTTGCCGGAAGCTGTCTATATATTGATACCGAGAACACCTTCCGTCCGGAACGTATTGAACAGATGGTTGCGGGTCTGGAGTTTGAAAAACCTCTCCCCGAAGGCTATGAGCTTCCGCCGGTGGAAATATTCCTTGCAAATATTCACGTTGCCCGTGCCCACAGCTCCGATCACCAGATGCTGCTCATCGACTCCGCCCGCGATCTGTCAAACGAGCTGAAGGAAAGCAACATGCCGGTCAAACTGATCATTGTCGACTCTCTGACCGGCTTGTTCCGTGCCGAGTATGCCGGACGCGGAACCCTTGCCGGACGGCAGCAGAAACTCAACCGCCACCTGCACGATCTGTTCAAACTGGTAGACGAGCTGAACGCCGTAGCCGTTGTCACGAATCAGGTCATGTCAAACCCGGGAGTTTTCTTTGGTGACCCGACAAAACCGATCGGAGGCAACATCGTCGGTCACTCTGCCACGTTCCGGCTCTATCTGAGAAAGAGTAAAGCAGGTAAACGGATTGCCCGGCTTGTAGACAGCCCGAATCTCCCAGAAGGTGAGGCAACCTTCATGGTTGAAACCGCAGGTATCAAACCCTGCTGACCCCAATATATTTTTCATGCTCAAAGCCTTCATCACAGATATTGATGGAACACTGACCGATGACCGGCGCAGACTATCCGTTCGGGCAGTGGAAGAGATTCGCAGAATCGTGGATGAAGGAGTTCCGGTGGTACTTGCTTCAGGGAACACCGTCTGTTTTATTGATGCGTTATCGAAGATGATCGGCACAACCGGTGACGTCATCGCAGAAAACGGAGGAGTCTACCGTCATGGGTACACAGGAGAACGGTATGCAGAAGGTAACCGGCAGCTCTGTCTGGATGCCTACTACAAAGTCATCGGCGAACTCCGGCCGAAAGGTGAGGAACTCCGGCTTTACAGTAATGAATACCGGTATTCGGACGTCGCATTTGCACGTGACACCCCGGTAGAACGTGTTCGTGAGATTTTAACCGGTATGCCGGTGCAGGTTGTGGATACCGGATTTGCCATACATCTCCAGCATCCGGGACTTTCCAAAGGAGCCGCCCTCGAAAAACTTGCACCGCTCATGGGACTTCGCCCGGAAAACTTTCTGGCAACTGGTGACTCGGTTAACGACGTAACCATGCTGCGTGCTGCAGGAATCGCTGCCGTCCCGCAGAATGCCTCCCCGGAAGCAAAAAGTGTCGCAGATACCATACTGGACAAACCGTTCGGTGAAGGCACCGCTGACGCTATCGCCTGGTACTTTCCCAAAAAAGCATGAAGAGATCCTTTCCCGAGGGAAAGGGAAAACTGAAAATCAGCGTAACATGTAGCGGTCAACCACGATGAAATCCGTGATATCCTTAACCGCCTCGAACGGAAGGGACAAAGCATCCCCGTCCAGCTTATAGCCCGACGTATCAAATCCCGGATCCGGGCGCACCATCAGCTTGAGCAGCTGTCCGGTTGCACTATCAAAGGTGATATTCTTTATCTGCCCGATGATCTTGCCATCAGTGCTCATCACTCTCTTTTTCCGGATAGTATGGGTAAACTGCTCACTCTTCATAGTAATCAGTAGACATTATTGATAACAGAAGTATTTATCCGTTTTGAATGCCGCGAAAAGAAGTCAGAGTGTCGGAAACACCCTGATAATATCCGAATGTGTGAGAATACCAACCGGTTTTTCATTCTCCGTCACAATCACCCTGCCGATATCCTGTTCTTTAAACCGACGGATTACCTCATACAGCCGCATATCTCCCGGAATTGTCACCACGTTGCGAACCATAATCTCACTGATCGGCGTCTCCGGCAGATACCCTTTGTCCATTGCCGAAACGATATCGGTCTGGGTCACTATTCCCAGCAGCAGATCCCCGTCCAGCACCGGGGCGCCGTGAATTCTGCGCTGAAGAAGGGTTTTCATTACATATGCAATCGTCATATCCGGCTCCAGCGAGACCAGCGGACTGGTCATATACTCGCGGATAGGAAGTTTTGGCAGAGACGTCATCTCCGACGTTGAAACCAGGAGGGCGCTGTTCATCTCATCTTTTCCGAACACCTCTCCTTTAATCAGCAGTTTATTGACCGGCGTCGGACCGATTGTAACTTTATCCCCCACCTCAAACACCCGGACATTTCCAAGAATTTTGATTAAGGCATGGCAAAGATCCGCGTGGGTGAGCGTGGTAAAATCTATTTCATTCACGCGCACACCTTCTGCAATCTCACCGTTCCGAAGAATCGTGACCTCACTTTCAGAATCGTCGGCCGTTACATTCAGTTCACTATAGGCACGGGACGTCGGATGATAGCCCCCTTTCGGTCCGGGAACTCCGTCCACAAGTCCGAGAGCTTTCAGGGCCTGCATCTGATTTCGGACCGTTCCGGGATTTCTCCGGATAATTTCGGCAATATCTTCGCCTTTTATCGGATGCGAATATTGATGATAAAGCGAGATAAGAGTAATAAGGATATCTTTTTGGATCAGTGACAAATCCATACTGATTGTTCTGAGCGCTATACTAATAAACTGAGTGGATTGAGAGATGTACTTCGATAATATTCCCACAATACCTACGGCAGATGAACTGCTGGACCGCAGTTTCCGCCGTGCCGCAAAAAAAATGCGGGAAAAAAACGGAAAAGGGAGGGTGAATGAGGACTTTGTCCGTGCGATTACCCAGGCAACGCACGACAAGCTGGTCAGCATCATCCAAAGTTTTCCCGAATTTGAACAGCTTCCGCCATTTTATCGTGATCTATGCGATATTTTGTTCGGAATGGACAATCTGCGTCAGGCCCTCGGCATGGTCGGATGGGCCGCAAAGAATGTGCGCGATATCGGCGGCGGCATATCCCGCGGCATGCGCCGCGCTGACCCGCTGACGGAACGAAAACGGGCTGTGGCCCGGATTGCGTCCATCGTTCACCGTGCGGATGAATCTCTCCGCTATCTCAACGATGTCAGAAACATACTGCGCAAACTACCGGTGATCAGCCCGGACGAGTTTACCATTGTCATTGCCGGATATCCGAACGTCGGGAAATCCTCGTTCATCCGTCTGGTTTCCAGTGCCGAACCGGAAATCGCCTCGTATCCGTTCACTACCAAAGGTGTCATCGTCGGTCACCGCAACGCCGAACGCAGAAAACGCATACAGTTCATCGATACCCCGGGCCTCTTGGACCGGACGAACGAGGAACGCAACGCCATTGAAAAACAGGCATTAAATGCTCTCGTGTACGTGGCCGATCTGGTTATGTTCGTCGTCGATGCAAGCGAACACTGCGGGTACTCAACCGAAGCCCAGATGAAACTCCGCGAAGAGATCGCAGGAATGGTCTCGGTCCCGATGATCACCGTTGTCAACAAAGCCGACATCAAAAAAGCGGACGGTTACTTCAATATGTCTACCGTCTCCGGAGAAGGAGTGGATGAGGTTCTCGCAGAACTTCTCCGTCTGAGAACTGAACAGATAAACGATGATGTCGTTGACCTCCGTTCCGAACTGCCGGTTCCGCAGATGAGACGCCGCGGCGGCCGCACGGAAACGGAGACACAGTACTAAACACAAACATTAACTCCGTAAAAAAGAGACGAATACCTAACAATCAACTCTGAGGGATACGGGTGCAGATCTCACTACGATTAGAATTAAATGATAAACCGGGCCAGCTGCTTGCCGCAATAAAGCCCGTCTCCGACAGCGGAGCAAATATCATCTCCATCATGCACCAGCGTGATGCACAACGGGAAAACGGGACGCTGATTGTAGATATTGTCGTGTCCCTGCCGGAAAACCGGCTTCGTCAGCTTATTGATGCTCTGAAAAACAATGAAGTTGCCGTAATCCGGGTCGGGACCGAACACCTGACCTGCACAAAAACCTTCATTCTCATCGGCCATATCCTGCATACCGACCTCACTGATACCATAAACCGGATTGATAAAGCCGATATTGCTGAGGTTACGGAACTGCATATGATTATGCCGCGGATACAGGAACCGTCCACCGCAAAGCTGACCATTAAAGCTGCCGGAGAAGCGGAAATGGAGCAGGCATGTGATATTCTGATGCAGATTGCCCATGAGAAGAAGCTCCTCATCATTGATGAAGAGGAGGGCTTTGCATGAAACCGATGCGGATCGCCCTTCTGGGCCTGGGATCTGTCGGTCGCGGCGTTGTCGAGGTTCTGACTACACGGGAGTACGGCTTCGTAATTACCGCTGCTGCAGATTCCCGAAGCGGTGCAGTCTCACCGGACGGCTCTGCACTGGATATGAAAGCTGTCTTCGAAAGGAAAAATAGAACCGGACTCTGCGGAGATCCTGCGTGGACCGCAGACCGGATTGTCCGTGAAGCAGACTATGATATTCTGGTTGAAGTAACACCGACAAACGCCGCTACCGGGGAACCTGCTCTCTCCCATATTCTTGCCGCATTATCCCGGGGAAAACATGTGGTTACCTCGAACAAAGGCCCGGTATCTCTGGCCTACCATCAGATCACTGCCCTGGCCGAGGAACACCATGCCGGATTCGGTTTTGAAGGTACAGTAGCCGGTGCAGTTCCGATTCTGAACGGACTTCGCCATGGACTTGCCGGTAACCGGGTCAAAGCGCTTTTCGGAGTTCTGAACGGCACCTGTAATTACATTCTGACCCGAATGGAAGAGGAGGGGTTGACGTATATCCAGGCCCTCGCCGAAGCGCGGGACTTAGGATATGCAGAAGCGGACCCGACATATGATGTGAACGGAACAGATGCCGCCATCAAACTGGTGATCCTCGCAAACACTATGCTCGGTATGAAGGTGAGCCTGAAAGATGTCGTAATGATTGGTATCGACGGTCTTACTGCTGATGCCCTCAGAATGGCAGACACAACCGGCCACACCATCCGGCTGATTGCCTCGATCCATCCGGAAAAGAATCAGCTGGAGGTCTCGCCGCGGCTGATTCCCAAAGAGCACCCGCTGGTTGTGGACGGAACCCTGAACGCGGTTACCGTAGATACGGAGTTTGCCGGTCCCATCACGTTCATTGGTCCCGGAGCCGGATCTGTAGAGACGGCGAGTGCGGTGCTCTCCGATCTGCTTGCAATCAGAGAACAGTATGGTTCCGAGTGAAAAACGGTCAGGAGGAGTTTTAGGCAGACGCGGCCAGTTCCTGCAGGTCATCCGCCAGATGACCTTTGAATCCGGCCATTTTACCACCGCAGAACTTGCAGAAACAGTACAGCTCCCTCGTTCCACTGCACAGGACTGGATTAACCGCCTTTTACAGGAAGGCTGCATTTTTATCAAAGAGGAAAAACACGGTCGCAGCCCGGCCCGGTATGCATCCCGGAGTGCCATGCCCGGCACGACCTGCCGCCGCATTTTTACCACTGTTGACGGGACCGACATTGAAATTTTTCATGAATGCCTGAGCAGCGGGTGTGCGGGATTTTGTGAGTTCCATCACCGCCGGGCTGGAGGCGCTGCCCGGCAGGTCAGCCGTGACGGAATGATGCTTCGGGAACGTGCACAGGTTACCGGGGTTCAGCCGGTCTGTAATCTCTCCTCGGCTGCGGTTGGGCTGGTTTCCGTGCGGACTGAAGGTGACGAGGTTGTTCAGACGATCCGCTCGGTATACGGCGGACCGGCGTACTCCCTCTCCGCGATGATGGGCCAGGCAAAAGGGGTCTGCGGCGTACGGATCACAACTGCTGACGGGTATGTTACCGGCGAAGTACGCACGCGTGCCCTGATACCGGTAACCGTGGGTATTGATGATACGGACCGGAAAGGCTGCGGCGGAGCTACCTTTGCTCTCTCGCAGGCCCTGCTGAAATATCTCACCGAAGGCGGGGATGCAATCGGCATCAGACATCAGGTGGCAGCACTGTTCCCGGGGCTGGAAGAAAAAACGGCCGGAAACTCCTGCAGCTTTCTGGAGCTTGCAGTTCTGCCTGAAGCATTTTCCGGACTTGCCGCGAAGATATGCAGATTCGTGGACGAAGAAAGTGTATCTCCGGACTGGGGAGTTGCCATTGCGCGGGGAATGCATGTCTCTGAGGAACAGTTGTCCCTTGCGGCAGACATCCGGCGGTGCCGGGTAAACCGCGAGCGGGTGATTGCAGTGTGCCGGGCCGGCGGGATTGAAACCTATGGAAAAGCCGGAGTCACGGGAGCGTTTGCCGCGGTAGCACTCAGACAGCAGCCGCAGGAGGTCCTGCTTGATCCGGGGACTCCCATTCTCTGAGCCAATGTTTTCCACAAATACATTTATAGCAGGAAATGTATAACATACTTTACATGAATAGAAAAGCAGCCGGAGTGCTTGCTCTGCTTCTCACCGCCACGCTCGTGATGTTTGCCGCAGGCTGTGTCGGCTCGGCATCTGAGCCCGCGAAGGTAAACGATACGGTACATGTGTTCTACACGCTGACCCTGGAAGATGGAACCGTGCGTGAATCCAATGTTGGCGGGACTCCGCTGACATTTGTGCTGGGCTCCAATCAGACGGTGAAAGGTTTCGACCAGGCTGTTGTTGGCATGATCCCCGGGGAAACAAAGACTGTGGTTGTGCCGCCCGAACTGGGATATGCGTATGACAACGAATCTGTCTACGTTCTCCCTATTGCTCTCCTGAAAAGCTATACGAACGAGACCATCGCACCCGGACTGAAACTGACGATGAACCTCTTCAGCGGATCTGCCATGCTCTGCGAAGTGGTAGTTGTGGATGAGGAGAGCGGGAATGCCGGGCTTTTCATCAATCACCCGCTGGCAGGCCAGACCCTGACCTTTGAAATCACTCTGGATTCTATCGGCGAAAAAACCACATAATCTTTTTTCAATAGGAAAAGCCTATACCTTCGCGCCTCCCACAAAACCGGTATGTCAGTAGAAAACGGTAATACAATACGTGTACACTATGCCGGAACATTGACCGACGGCACACAGTTTGACTCCTCCGAAGGGCGCGAGCCGCTGGAGTTTGTGGTCGGCAGCGGCATGGTCATTCCCGGATTTGATGCAGGCGTCATCGGTATGGAAATCGGCGAGACCAAAGTTATTGATATTCCGGCAAAGGATGCCTATGGAGAAAAACAGGATGAAATGATCGTCGAAATTCCCCGGTCAGAGTTCGGTCCAGACTTCACGGCTGAGGTCGGCGAGCAGCTGATGATCCAGCTGGGCGACGGCAATCAGATTCCGGTGACGATCTGTAAAATCAATGATGAGGTTGTAGCGCTGGATGCAAATCACCATCTCGCCGGAAAAGATCTCGTATTCACGGTTACCCTGGTTGAAATTGTTCCGGAAACCGCATAAAATTTATTTTTTGTAGATTTTTCCTTCGGAAAATGCCCGGCCCAGGACCGGTCCCTGTCCCAGATAGAGATATTTGGCATGGTCATAGGAGAGAGGCCGGAGTTTTTCCACATTGATGTGTTTCCGGTCATCCATGATTGTATCGTCTGCATGGATTGCAAGAATCTCTGCGATGAAAATACTGTGCGATCCAATCTCTTGACGGGATACCACGCGGCATTCGTAGGAGAGCGGGAACTCAGCAATCATAGGGGCATGTACATGCACTGCCGGAACCGGAGTCAGGCCGAGATCCGCAAACTTGTCTGTTTTTCTGCCGCTGGTAATCCCGAAGTAATCCGCCTGTGCCATTACATCTTCGGCCGGAATATTCAGCGTAAACTCACCGCGTTCACAGAGTGCCGCATGGCTGTACCGTCCCGGCCGGACAGCAATCATCACATGCGGAGGTTCGGACACCGCGATACCTGCCCAGGACACGGCAAGTCCGTTGGGTTTTTCGTTGGCATCGTAGGTACACACGACGGTTACCGGACAGGGAGGGAGGATTGAATTGGGAGGCAATTCCTCTTTCATGCTATATCTTAATTGTTTTTCAGGGAGAAATACTAGAGTATGGCAAAACTCCTCTACCGTTCAGTACAGAACAGATGGATTGCCGGAGTCTGCGGAGGGATTTCCGAGTATACCGGGGTTCCGGCAATTCTGATTCGTCTCCTCTGGATTGCTCTGTGTATCTTCCCGGTTCCGGTACTCATCGGCGGCCTTCTCTATGCCCTCGGATGGCTTGTGATACCCGAGGGAGAGAACCGGAAACCAATCCGGGACCCGAATACGATCGATGCCGAGTATGAAATACGGGAGTGAATCGGATTTATGTCAGTACACCCCCCGGACAACGCGCAGGATCTGACCGACCCGCCGTTTTATCTCCCCCAGTTTGAAGCAGCCTACCGGTATATCATCGAGGAGTATACAGTTTCTCCCCGGGAAACTGCAATATTCATTCCCTGTGCGGTACGAAAACCCTACAGCTCCAGCCCGAGCCATAAACTGTTCCACCGGTTGTTTGCCGAGGTGTTCCCCGACCCGGCAGCGTATCATGTGGTAATCTTCGGTACGTGCGGTACCGTTCCCGCTGAACTTGAGCTGATGTATCCCTTTGCCCATTATCATTACATGCTGGGAAATGTGAAGGATCAGCGGATCAAGGATGATTTTCTCCGTATTGAAACGCGGAGAATTGCCGGATATCTGGAAAAGACGCGTGATACGTATGAAAAGAGAATCGCCTACTGCATCGGTATTTTCCGGGCAGCTATGGAAGCTGCAGTTGCGGAGACCCAAATTCCGGTGGAGATTTATCCGACCCGCCCGGTGATCGACCGGCTGTATGACGCAGACTGTCCGTTCCCGGAGGGCAGTCTGTCGATGCAGGAGTATCTGGACGAGTTTCGTGAGGCACTGGTGCGGGTGCGGGATCGCTGATGGCTGTTCGTGAGGTTGCAGTCGTACGGCTGGATGAGAAAAAATCCAAGTTCTATGCTCATCTCTATGAAATCGATACTCCGGAGGATGTACCGGAGATTCGGGAGCTGCATGAAAAACTGTACAAAAAGGCCGCTCATCACTGCTATGCGATGGTCTGCGGAAATGTTTCCGACAGCCGTGCCGACGGGGAGGTCGGTTCTCCCGGTCGTGCGCTGGCAGAGGTTCTGGAGAGAAATAATCTCGGGTCGCATGTTCTGATGGTCTCAAGAATTTTTGGCGGGATTAAGCTGGGTCCCGCCGGAGTTGCCCGGTCGTTTCGCGAAGCAGGGACCGGGGCGGTTACCGAGTATCTGAAGACACGGAAGAAGTTATAGAGTTGCGAGGAGATGTATGAGTATGGATAAAATACGTGAGTGCCCGATGAAAGGTTCGGTCTGCATTACCGGTGCCTGCCAGTGGTGGAACGATGAGTGGAAAGAGTGTGCGGTGAATGTTCTGGTGAAGTATATGCGCGCTCAGGACGTCCGTGCAACGTTTAACCATGCTGTCCCGGCTGAGTTCCTGGAAGGCGAGAGAAAATAAAAAAGGTGCATACTCCTAGGCGGGTTCGAACCGCCGTCTCCGGCTCCAAAGGCCGGAATGATTGACCACTACACTATAGGAGTGCGTTCCTTATCATTTTTGCAGGATATCTAGATGAAGTTACTGAATCGTCCTGTCGGACGCTTTTTTATCTAGAAGAGACTATCTAATAAGATAGTACCGGGCGAGAGTAGCCAAGCCAGGCCAACGGCGCCAGACTTAAGATCTGGTCTATAAGTAGTTCATGGGTTCGAATCCCACCTCTCGCATTAGTTCCTCATTTTCGGAGTTTGTTATGAATCCAATACGTCTGCGTGACTTTATAATGACAGAGGACGGGTGCCTCTATGCTGTTTCGGGATATGAAAATCAGGAGCGGGCCGAGTGTGTTCTCCGTTACGTACCAACGCCGGACGGAGACCGGACGGCCCCGTGGGGTACCCGGTATAAAAAGTATGATTTTGCCGATGCGTTCCGCTGGGTTGCGGAACACAAACCTGAGTATCTGGACTTGGTGCACCGTGTCCCGCTGTCTGATATTGTTCGTGTGCTGAAACCTGAGGAACAGGCAGCGGCCGTTGCCGAACGCAACCCCCGCGTTGCCCGCCTGTTCTCCCACTTTACGCTCCCGCCCATGAGCTGGGGCTGCACCGGGTCCCTTCTTGCCGGACTGAATAATGCAGCGTCCGATATCGACATGGTAGTCTATGGTTCGGCATGGTTCACCGCCAGAGAACAGCTGATGGCCGCAATGAAGTCGGGAAAAATTCCCTCAATGAGTGAAGAGATGTGGCAGAAAGTGTACCGGAAACGGGTGCCCGATATCTCGTTTGAGGAGTTCGTGCTGCATGAATCCCGCAAGTTCAATCGCGGTGAGTTTGAAGGAACATACTTTGATCTTCTCTACTCCCGCGGATATGACAGCCTCCACAGTGTTCCTCCGGTCACACTCGGCGAAAAAACCGGAAAAATGACGATCGAAGCAAAAGTTGTGGATGCGTCACTGGTATTTGACAGCCCGGGCATTTATGTGGTTGATCATGAGGAGATCGATCTTGTGCTTTCGTTTACGCATACCTACTGCGGTCAGTGTTTTACCGGCGAGATAATGGAAGCGCAGGGAATCGTGGAGCAGCACGGCGATCAGAACTGGCTGATTGTGGGAACAACCCGGGAAGCCCACGGCGAGTACATTGTATCCCGTACCCTGCTCGACCGGTAACTTTGGTACAGTGCACGCATTGATATTGCAGGCCGTTCAGATATCTGATTCAAAGGATATGATCTGAATGGAATTTCTCGAAGCAGTTACCCGCCGCCGCTCCCAGTACAGCATCTCTAAGGAGGTTCCCATCTCCGACAAAGAGATCATTGATCTGGTGAAACGGCTGATCACCGTTGTCCCGTCCGCGTATAACAGTCAGAGTGCCCGGGTGGCTCTGCTGTTCGGCAGACGACATGACCGACTGTGGAGTATTGTTCTGGAAACGCTCCGCGCTCATGTGCCCCCGGAAAAGTTTGGCCCGACTGAGGCGAAGATCGCCGGGTTTGCAAACGGATACGGTACTATCCTCTATTTTGATGATACTGCAGTCACCAGCGGATTTGCGGCACAGTTTCCACGTTACCGGGACAATTTTCTTCCCTGGGCGGAACAGGCCAACGGAATGCTGCAGTTTGCCGTCTGGACCGCACTGGAGGAACGAGGGTGTGGCGCAAGCCTGCAGCACTATAATCCGATTATCGACGATCAGGTACATGAGGTGTTTGCAATTCCCAACAACTGGCGGCTGATTGCCCAGATGCCGTTCGGAAAACCAACTGCGCCGCCGCTCCCGGTGGAGAAGGTATCAGCGGAAGAACGTATGATGGTACTGAAATAACGTCAGAAAAGAGCCGTTGGAGGGACTTGAACCCTCGGCCTGCTGATTACGAATCAGCCGCTATACCGCTAAGCCACAACGGCACATAATGTGCTTTAACAAATTGTTCGCACCACAATAAATAATTATTTATTGGCTGTCTGGGGACAGGCAGCCTGTTCAAACCTGATTACGAGTATCCGCGCAGCGTAAATCCGTCTCCAGATCCATGATCCTGAGTGGTCGGTGCTGAAATCGTCCCGAACTTCTCCTCATAATCATGAACACTTTTCTGCAGAGCGGCAAGCAGTTTTTTTGCATGCGCCGGACTGATGGATACGACAGCTTTTGCCTTTGCCTGATTCACTGCAGGAAGCTGATGGAGGAACATCATCGTAAACTCATCATCCTTGAATGCAATCTGAATCATATTACTGTAGACCGGGTCGAGATTCGGGGGAATCTGGACATTGATTTCGTTGCCTGCCATACAGTATACTTATTAGTCGGGGAAAGAGATTATACGATCGGTATACATGGAGAGAGAACGGAAACCTGAAGAATACATTCCGGTCAGCGAAATTGTCCGATGCAGCGTCTGCCCGATGCAGGTGTATCTTGAACGAACCGGAAAGGAACCGTTTACCGAACCACTCCGGTACAGCATTGCAAAACAGCTCTCCTATCATCTCGGAGAAAAACTGGACCCGGATGTAATCTGTCGGGAAGTGAAAGGAGTAACCGGCGAATCAGAAGAGTGTATCCGGCCTCTCCTGGATGAAATGATCGCCGCGTGCGACCTGAAAAAATGGCGGCAGGCAGAACAGTACGACGTGTATGTCCTCTCACCGACATTTGGAATTTCCGGAAGAATCGATCGGATGTTTCCCGACGGATTTTCCCTCATCAAAAGCGGTCCGGCACCAACACACGGAATATATGCCGCAGACCGCATCCGGATTACCGCATACACCCTCTGTCTCGAAGAAGCAGGAGTGAAAAATCCTTCCGGTTCAGTAGAGTATCTGGGATCAGGAACCGTCCGTATCATGACCCCCGGCCCGTCGGCCCGCAGGGAACTTCTCCACTCACTTCGCTTGGCCGAGCAGATCCGCCGCGGAAAAATACCTCGCGAAATCCGGGGAACCCACTGCCTCAGATGCCGTCACAAAGAATCCTGTCAGAAACGGGAAAGGCCGAAAACACTCCTTGAGCAGATGAAGGAAAGCCTGAGTCTGCCAAAGACTAGATAAGACGTGAACACCAAAAACATACAGCATTACTGCCAAGTCCGGAGAATACAAAATATGCAGGTAGCACGAATCAAAAAGGAAAAATGCGATACCACCATGTGTAACAGGTGCGTCCGGTTCTGTCCGGCATCGCGAAAGGACCAGCCCGTTATTTATATCGGAAGAAATAAAAAGGCCACAGTAAACGAGGAACTGTGTAACGGCTGCGCAAAATGCGTCCGCATCTGCCCGGAAAAAGCCATTGAAATGCTCACCGTCCCTGACAAACCGGCGGAGCTTATCCCTGCTGAAGACACTGATGAACCGGAAGTCGTAGAGACAACTCCCGTACAGAAACAGACCGCCCCTCCAAAAAGAAAGGAAACTCCCGAAGAAAAAACCGTCCGGAAAAAAGCGGAACACTCCGAGCGCGTCATCCGTACTGCCATTGCCTGTGCCTTAGGTATGCTTGCCGGTATCGCCTCCTACTTCCTTGCGGGAACACCAGACAGTGTAAACGGCGTGCAGCCGTCCGCGATCATCGGGATCTTCATCCTGCTGGCGTTCATCGTCATTCAGCGGACAATCTTTATCCTGATCAAAATAGACACGCAGAAGCTCGGCAAGAAAGACTGGTTCTATCAGGCCTTCATGACGTTTGCCATCTGGTATCTCAGCTGGACCATCATTCTGAGTACGTCCCTCCTTTCCGAGTGAAATCATGCGGATTGCCATCGTTCATAAAGACCGGTGTCATTCCCGGAAGTGCGGCCAGGAATGTATCGCCTACTGTCCCCGTGTCCGGACCGGAGATGAAACCATACAGATCGGCGAACACGGGCGTGCAGAGATCTCCGAGGAGCTGTGCGTCGGATGCGGTATCTGTGTCAAAAAGTGTCCGTTTGAAGCACTGGACATCATCCAGCTCCCGGAAGAACTGGATACCCCGGTTCACCGGTACGGTCCGAACGCATTTGTCCTCTACGGTCTGCCGCAGCCGGTCGCAGGGAAGGTTACCGGTATTCTCGGACCGAACGGTATCGGAAAATCTACTGCGGTCAAAATCCTCTCCGGCCAGATAAAACCCAACCTTGGTATCTTTGAACGTGAAGTCGGCTGGGAGGAAATTCTGAAGTTCTATGCAGGCACCGAACTCCTGGATTATCTGCAGCAGGTTGCAAAAAAGACCATAAAAGCCTCCATCAAACCGCAGTATATCGACTTCATTCCCAAAGTCTTCAAGGGAAAAGTCTCTGATCTCCTCAAACAGAATGATGAACGGGGAAAACTGGAGTATTATGTACAGGAGCTGGCACTTGGAACAGTTCTGGACAAAGACCTCTCCACGCTTTCCGGCGGAGAACTGCAGCGGGTTGCGTTAACCGTCGCACTTTCCAAAGTTGCAGACTTCTATTTCCTCGATGAAGTAACGCCGTTCCTTGATATCTATCAGCGTATGGTTGCAGCCAGGCTGATCCGCGAGCTTGCCGGGGAGCATCCCGTCATTTTGGTCGAGCACGACATTGCAATTCTGGACATGGTGGCAGAAACTGTCCACATCGCCTATGGAAAACCGGCGGCATTTGGTATTATCACCCGCCCGAAAGGTGTCCGGATCGGTGTGAACCAGTATCTCGAAGGATTTGTGGCAGAAGAAAACGTTCGTATCCGGGATTACCCGGTGGTCTTCGAGACCCGCGGTCACGAAAGTGATGTGGAACGCGAGATCCTCATGGAAATTCCGGAGATGACCAAAACATTCCCCGGTTTCACCCTCAAAGTCTCCGGTGGTCAGGTCCGCCGTGGCGAAGTACTCGGAATTGTCGGAGCAAACGGTATTGGAAAATCAACGTTTGCAAAACTTCTGGCAGGAGTCGAACTGCCGGACGGCGGAAAGAAGTTTGACACCGTAACAGTCTCCTATAAGCCGCAGTATGTAACGGCGGACAGTTCCGACACCGTGGAGTTCCTGCTCCGTCAGGTAACGAAACGGTTTGATTCCTCCTACTATCAGCACGAGATTCTGGAGCCGCTCGGCCTGATGCAGCTGCTCCAGTCCGAAGTGAAGAATCTCTCCGGCGGTGAACTGCAGCGCGTCGCAATTGCACTCTGTCTCTCCCGTGATGCCGACCTCTATATCCTGGATGAACCAAGTGCCCATCTGGATGTCGAACAGCGGCTCGTGACCACGAAAGTGATCAAACGCGCCGCAGAAGACAAGGGAGCAGGCATCATGGTTATCGACCATGACATGTACACAGTTGATATGATCAGCGAACGGCTGCTGGTGTTCGACGGCGTGCCCGGTGCGGCCGGTACTGCCTGCGGGCCGTTTGAGATGAAGGACGGAATGAATAAGTTCCTCAGTATGCTTGGAATAACCTTCCGCAGAGACAAAACCGGCAGACCGCGTATTAATAAACCGGGCTCCTACCTGGATCGCGAACAGAAAGCTGCCGGAGAATATTACTACTATAACCTTGATGAGGCTGTCCTCGCAGCATCTGCCGCAAAGGCGGACGCAGAAGAGGATGCAGCCGAAGAATAATTTTTTCTGAATCCCCGCACGTCAGAAATGTACGTGTTCGAGGGAAATCTTACCGGAAACCTGTCTGGTTTTTACCGGCAGCGTAGCTTCCGGCGGGACCGCAACCGCTTTTTGTGTCCCTTTAATCCGGTATCTCCCTCCCTCAGACTCCACATATCCCTTCGCCGCGAGAGTCCGCAGGGCCGCCGTAACTTCCGGAATCGAATGGCCCACCGTATCAGACAGCTCAATCGGTGTCAGAGGAGAGTATATGAGTGCCAGAAGCAGTTCCGCCTCAACATTATTGTGGAACACCCCGCGACTGTTCTTAATAATATCCTCCATCATCTCATCGATATCCTTCTCCACCGCCTCAAGATGCTCAATGAGATTTTCCCGGGAATCAAGCAGCCGGCGGATCATCAGAATCTTATCCGTCAGCGGCGGTGCCGGCTCGGCGTTCTCTAAAGGACTGACACTCTGCGGCGGCTGTTCCGGCCGGGACATCTGCACCGAAAGCTGAAAATCCTGAACCAGATAGTAATACTTCCGCCGTTTCTCATCCAGATAGAACGAGATCACATCCTCTTTCTGCATAATGGCCAGATGCTCAATCACCGCTTTCGGGTTGAGTACAAGACGCTCGGATATCTCAGTAACAAAACACGGCTTCTGTCTGAGAAGCTCAATAATCCGCCTCCGGTTTCTGTTTCCGAGAATATCCAGCAGATGGGCAAAAGGGTCCTGCTCTATCATAATTTCGCTTACATAATGTAAGTGCTGAATCAGTAAAAAGATTCCCTTAAAGGATCGATCTCCAAGGGGAACGCACTGCCGCCTTATTTCGCAAGCGCATACCGCAGCAGGGCCGCAACCCCGCCCAGACCCTCAAGCCGCTTTCCCGGCTCAAACTCAGTGGAAAGGACCACAACACCCGCACCCAGCCGTTCCGCCGCACAAATCATCCTCCCGATACGCGGCAGCCGCACCTGTGTATCTGCAACGATCACCGTTTCTGCGGCACCGTACTCAATGGACATCTGAACCTCCTGTTCCCCGTAGGCAACCGCGCCGTTCTGCCCGATCCTGAGAAACACCTCATCCATAACCTGCACCTCCTTTGCCAGCTGCAGGTCCTCGGCAACCCTGGTCAGCACCCCGTTCCCGATTGCCTCCTGCACCGCCCCGTACCCGCTCCGCCGCGTATCCGCAAGCAGCATCCGGTCGGCAATTTCCGGAGCCTTTGTCCTGGCAAACTTTACAAAATCCTCCTTTACAAACCCCGGTCCCGCAATCACTACCGGCCCCGTCACCTTCTCCAGATACCCAAGCAGCTCGACAAACAGTGCCTGCCGGGAATCCAGCTCCGCAGTTTTCCCGCTCCCGATCGTAAGCGTCGTCACCCGTTCCGGCCCGTACTGACGGATACGGTACAGCTCCGCCTCTCCATCCTCCAGAGCCGCAATATGCACAACCCCGTGGACGGACGCGGCAACCGCACGATCCAGCCGGTCCAGATCCACCGGTCGCCACTGGCGCACCAGACTGATCTCATAGCCCGGCTCCACATTCAGCGTATGATGCTGACCGACATCAGGACCGAACACAATCACGCCGAACACCCGGAGACGAACCGCAGACGGAGCAAACTCAACTTTCTCACACTTCACCCCGATCCGCACCGGTCGTTTCTCCAGCTTCTCCGACCGCAGCTTATCGTTCGGTCCGTCCACCGTCCGCAGGGTCACCGCAAAAACCGTATTTCCCGGAGAAATCAGATGGGACAGATGCCAGAGATCATCCAGACTCTCGGGCAGCAGTTTATACTCCCCAAACCCGTCCCGTTTCAGCGGCTCGGCAGGCGTCGCCTTCACAGTCTTACTCCTCCACCAGATCCGACCCGCCCGGCGGAACAAACGCCGCGACCGCTTCGGTGTTCAGCACATTCTTCAGCGTTTTCTGCTCGGACTCCGGCAGGACCTCCCGGAGTTTCCGCAGAACTTTTCTGGCAACATCATTCCCCTCAAACGTACCCGGCCGCAGCCGTGCAAATGTTTTGCACTGCCGTTCCACCACTGATAGCGGTCCGCCGATCACCGCCAGACTCGGTTCCGTCCGGACACCGATTGCAACCTCCAGAGGAACATTCCGGTAGTACGTCCGTTCACCACGGATCACAAACGAACCGTGGGCCACATACTCGCCGGACTCAGCCGTTTTACTCACCTGAGACGGCAACGCTGCAATCACATCACCTGATGCAGTCCCGCCGGACCACATCCGCGAGTAGGAAGCCGCAAACTGCACCGCTTCATCCATATGTGCGGTTTTCCCTTTTACCAGCACCACGGATGCGCCAAACACATCCGCGTGCAGAAACGTATCGCCGCCTTCCATGTACTTCTTTACAAGCTCCTCGTTCTGATCTGCATTCCTGCCGCCGATCACCAGCACACCGTCGGACGTTTCCATCCAGCGGAACCGGTGATACCACTTCGCCTTCATCTTTCCGGGCCCGGCTGCCTTCTTCTTCTCGGGATGCACAATGGCACGTTCCATCGCCCGGAGTGCCCCCTCTTTCTTGCCCCGGAACTTCTTGGCAACCTCATAATACCGGCCGACATTCACCTCCAGACTCTCACGGACAAAGATTGTCACTGTATGTTTCTCGCCCAGATCCAGAACGACGGATGCCTCTGCCGGATTTACCGAAACAATACGTTTTGCCGCCGGGAGACTGCTGCCGGTAATAACGTTTGCGATCTCCTGCCAGGACAGTTTCGCACTCGCTGCCGCAAGCACATCAATTGTCTCCTGCACCTCGCCGTAGTGAGAGTAGATGATCTCGGAGCATTCCATCGCCTCGGTAATTTTCTTCTCAAACTTTACCAGAGCCTCCTCCTGCTGCCGACGGATCCGTTCTTCGCGGCTGAGTTTGACCTTCTGTTCAACAACAGCCTCAGCGACCGGTTTCGGATAAAATGCCTCCAGAGCTTTGGAGAAGGTGGCATAATGCTGTTTCGGCTCACGCAGGAGAGACGGCAGAGGAAACGCCCCTTTACTATCGATGACCGGATCCGGCTGTCCATGCAGCCGGGAAAGATACGCGAGCATCGCATCATAGACCGGCCGCAGCTGTATCTCGGATGCAAAACTGCTGGGCATCGCTTTGGAAACACCCGCTATCGCGCAGACCTCCTCGGACACCGGTCCGCCGAGCTGCATCTTTGTCGCCAGAGCACGGACAATCTCCGCGTTCTCCCCGGTCATCATGGCGGCAAATGCATCATAGGGCAACAGAGCCGGATTCATCGTCTCCATTGCATAGACCGCACCGCCGATGATCTCCCGGTCACGGAACCGTTTCTGTGCCAGCGCATTCTGGATGACAAAATGGTCATCGGTCAGAACAAGGTTCCCCTCATCGAACATCTCTAGAATTAGCCGGTACTCATGCGGTCCCTTGCCGATGGTAAAGATCAGAACCCGTTCAATGCCTTTCTGTTCAATTGCGAGGACTTTTCCGCCGTCGATAAACTTCCGCAGGTACATCGAAAATCCCGAGGGATTTTTCGGGGCGTCCGGAAGCGACTCAACCAGATGGGCACGGACACCTTTCACAATATACAGCAGGTGCCGGGCTTTATCCTCACCGTTGAGACGGATGCCGAAGGAGGCGTTATCGTATTGATAGATTTTTCCAATCCAGAGCGGCAGAAGCGAACTCAGTTCTGCGGTCATCGCAGAGATATCCGCGCCGCTCATCCCAGATATGGTTGCCATGGTTCGTTGTGTATCAATCGGCGCCGGGATAATATAATGTAGCCGGTTCCAGCTACTCCTTAATAGGGTCGGAACACCAACATGTCCTGAGATGACGCACACAGGCGAGCAGAAGATCGAGTGGGCCTGGCAGTACATGCCGGTCCTCAACGCCATTCGTGAACGTTTTGCACAGGAAAAACCGCTTGCCGGTCAGAGGATCGGTATGGCTCTGCATGTCGAGGCAAAGACGGCGTGTCTGGTCCGGACGCTTGCTGCCGGCGGTGCCGAAGTTTTCATTACCGGCTGTAATCCGCTGTCAACGCAGGACGATGTAGCCGAAGCACTGACGAACGGGGGTATCCCCTGCTATGCGAAACGCGGCTGTACCAATGACGAGTACTATGCGGCGATCGACACCGTTCTCGATGCACACCCGACGCTGACTATTGATGACGGCATGGATCTGATCAACCGCGTTCATCAGGACCGCCGGGATGCACTGCCGGATATTATCGGCGCCTGTGAGGAGACAACGACCGGTATTCACCGTCTCCGGGCGATGGAAGCGGACGGAAAACTGGAGTTCCCGGTCATTGCCGTGAATGACACGCCGATGAAGCATTACTTTGATAATGTTCACGGTACCGGCGAAAGTGCTCTCGCATCCATTATGCTCACGACGAATGTTCTCATCGCCGGGCGCCATGTGGTGGTTGCCGGGTACGGATACTGCGGCCGCGGCGTCGCCACGAAAGCACGTGCCCTTGGTGCCCGGGTCATTGTCACCGAAGTCAGCCCCTGCAATGCGCTGCAGGCGTACTTTGATGGGTTTGATGTCATGAGTATGAACGAGGCGGCAAAACTCGGGGATCTGTTCATCACCACTACAGGAAACTGTGATATCATCACCGACCGCCACTTCCCGCTGCTGAAGTCGGGAGCAATTCTTGCCAACGCCGGTCACTTCAATAATGAGATATCGATTCCCTGGCTTGCGGAGCATGCGTCCGTCGTGGAGCACCGTGATGGCATTGACACCTATGTGGTGAACGGGAAAAAGATTCATCTGCTTGCTGAGGGCAGACTGGTGAACCTTGCGACACCCAAAGGCATGGGACACCCGGTTGAGGTTATGGACCTCAGTTTTGCGGTGCAGGCGCTTTCGGTTGAGTACATGGCAAAACACGGTCGGGAACTTGCCGCAGGGGTGCATGATGTGCCGCAGGAGCTGGATGAGCGGATTGCCCGGATCAAGCTGGCCGCGGTCGGGGCAACGCTCGATGAGCTGAACCCTGAACAGCTGGTCTATATGAAAAGCTGGAACCACGGAACGTAGGGTTCCAAAAAAATATTTTTTATTCTTTTTTCCAGATCAGCCGCTTCTCCACGACCTCATCGGCGAAGATGAGAAAGGCATGCGCCGCATAAGCGAACACTCTGGTGGTCATCAGATAGGTGTCCGGAATTTTCCGGGCATGAGTATTCCCGACAATCCGGATGAGATCCAGTGCATACAGCCCATCAGGGCTGAGGATACCGGTTCGTCCGATGGCGCCGCAGAGCGTTCCTGCTTTGGTGTTGTCTACTCTGATTTTCTGCATCCGGCAGATGAGTTCCGCGGTGGCCGTGGTCATATCACATACTTTGCGCGTAGCAGTTTCGGATTTTTTCTGCCGGGCGATGACCGCAAGTTCGCGGAACACCGGATGCACCGCCGCCAGCTCCTCAAACCGTTTCGTCCGCATCTCGGCTCCGGCATTGACCGCCCGTTCTGCGTAGATACTGGTTTCCAGATTCAGGCCCCGGGCACGAGGCAGCGCATAGCTGATCAGAAGCGTGGATCCGACACCGCCGGAGGGAACGTTCAGAATCACATCTCCGATGTTCTGCAGGTCATACAGACAGTTGGAACACAGGGACATCCGGTTTGCAGCCTTCAGGGATTTGTGCAGTTCCCCGGCACTGACCTCAATCCTCCCGTGCCCGGCAGCAGAAGCATCGTCAAACCGCCGGTAGAGTTCCCGGAAAAAATCCGCTGCAGTCAGGTTTCCGCTCTGTCTCTCTGCCATATTCTCACTTCCGGAACAGGCCGGAGAGGAAACCCTGTTTTTCGGTCACTTCCACTGTAATCACCAGATTACCCCGTTTTTTCGGAGACATCACGCCAAGGCCCTTTCCCTCCGGCGGACTGAACCGGTCACCGGTCTTGACACTCGCAGGAACGGTGATCTTCAGGACTTTGTGGAACAGAAGCTGGACCGGAACCGGTCCCCCGCGCTCCGCCTGTTTCGGCGTCAGCTGCAGTGTATGAATCAGATCATTCGTGGTATCGTCAATCTCCCAGTTTTCTTCAGGAATAACTTTGAGATTGATATACAGATCCCCGCGTGGCTTTCCCGGCTCCACAGGCACCCCGTATCCCTCCAGCCGATACCGCCGGACACCCGGATACACCTTGACCACTACCCGTTCACCCGCAACTTTCATCGGAATTTTCCCTTTCCCATATGCGGCGATCGCCATAGAAATCGGATAATCGGTTTCAATATCGCCACCCTTGACCGGCATACCGCACATCTTTTTGCCGCGCGGAGTTCCGGAGTCGGTCACTGTCCCGGCAATTTCTGCATCATATGCAGCGCGTTTCTCCGGGTTCCCGAGGACCTCGTAGCCTGCCATGATTTTGAGCAGGCGTTCGTTGTACTCATCCTGCTTTGCCTCGTCGGATCCGGCACGGTCCGGATGATACTGTTTGACGAGAGAAACGTAGGCCTTCTTAATCATCTCGGGCGTTGCATTTTGCGGAACGCCCAGAGTGGTATAGTGCGTATCTGTATCGGTCTCGGCCATGAATTATTCTCACATGTTGGTGTGAGACGGCATAACGTTTCTGTGTTGCAGGTGTCTAACGAAAAAAAGATTATTCCAAAAGCAGCAGCATGACCGTGGTCATGGGAGTGGTCAGCGCAGTTCCGCCCGGAACCTGAATACACTCCAGAACATCCAGGTCCCAGCCGGCATTGGCACAGGTCGCATATACATCAATGCCGGCGGCTTCCATACTGGGCCGCATCATTCTCCGGTTTTTGCAGTCGGTTGCAACTGCTCCCTCCAGTTTTGCACAGCAGCTGCCGCACCATCCGCACTGGTGACCGGTGTATCCGAATGCTTTGTAAAATCCGTCGGCAAACGCCATGGCTTCTGTGTCAAACATGACGGTCTGCACATACCGCGTCATCTCCCGGGATACCAGACGTTCCGGCGTGGTCTCGCCGATGTCGCCGTCGAACCGGATGAGGAGGGTCTGGTTGTAACAGTCAAGGGCAGCCTGTGTTTCTGTGGGTGTCGGGGTATACGGGGGACAGGAGAATCGTCGCCCGAATCCGTTACATCCATACAGGCACTTCATCCGGACCCATTCGCCGGTGACGATCCTGTCAGCCGGGAGCGCGGTCGTATCGCCGCCCTTTTCCCGGATGAATGCGGTCAGCCGCCCGATCTCTTCCGGGACGGTGTATCTCCGGGTCATGGGCCGCACCGCCGGCTGACGGCTTCTTCAATAATTTTCGTTGAGGAGTTGAACGGGCAGCCGGTATATCCGCCGATACGTACAACGTCTGCCCGAATGCCTCGTGTTCGCATCTCGGTGATGAGTTTCTCCTCGGAAAACTTCTGATTAAATCCTAAGGTGATGATGTCTGGATCAATCTCTGCAATCGGCCGGTACATGTCCTCTTTGTCACCGAGAACTGCATGGTCTACACAGCGCAGACCGCCGATCATCCGGAGCCGCTGTTCTTCAGGAACGATCGGCCGCGGTTTATGGACAACGTTTCGTTCCCGTGCGACGATGACCCAGAGTTCGTCACCCAGTTTCTTCGACTCTTCCAGATAATACAGGTGACCGGGATGCAGGATGTCAAATGTCCCGGTTGCCACAATCCGTTTCATTCGTCGATAACCTCCAGTTTCCGTGCCTGACCGTTCCGGTCAAAGCACCGCCAGCTGTCTGCGTCATAGGGCGTTCCGACGATGATGTGACACTGGCCGCTTTCGGAAAATGTCTGCAGGTCGGCATCTGACGGATAGAGGGCACCGTTTGGATGACTGTGGGCAGTTCCTGCGATCTGCATGCCGAGCGGTATCATGTCCATGAAAATCGTTGCGCTGTCGCTGGTGACCGTTGTTCCGGCAATCGGATATATGGTGGTGATTTTCCCGTTTTCCATACCCATCATGACGATGAACTCATCCGGGTCACTGGATCTGCCCATTTCCAGCAGGAGGTTCAGGACCTCACGATCAATGGCGCGAACAAACATTCTTTCTATGTTGGAGGCGTAGAGAGATAATTATTCACTTATGCACTGTGATGATGAGGTTACCGGGCAGGACGCGGTTGTCTGGGAGGGGAGGACGATTCCCTATACGGTTGTGTACAGCGGTCGGCGACGGTCGTGGACCATTGAGGTGAAGACGGACGGGACGGTTGTAGTCCGGATGCCGTCGAGTGTGCCGCCGGAAAAGGTGCGGGAGCTGGTCGCCGGGAAAACTGCATGGATTGTGAAGCAGGTGGAAAAGT